>NZ_MQMG01000035.1 GCF_001908025.1 Geobacillus proteiniphilus | reverse complement strand
GCGTTTTCCCCGCCGGATGGCGCCGTCGTGGATTTCAACGGAATGAAGCTGGCGATTTCCTTCGTTTTCTCTTTCGCCGTTTCCAACCATTCGACAGCCGTTGTTTTCACCGGCTCCCACGTTTCATCGTTGCTCCACTCGGCCAGCCATTTCCGCCCTTTTTCGCTCGTCAAAAACAACGCAGCAGCCGCGCCGGCGATGCCGCCGACCAGCGCTCCAAGCAAAAATCCACCGTTATTTTTCGCCATTCGATACACCCTCCTTTAACGATTGTTTTTTTCTCCATTTTTCCCGTAAATCGAGCAAAACATTTGTCCAGCGCAACGCCTTCACCCATTTTCCTTGCCCCAGGCCCGCCCGCGCCGACAAACCGGCAGCCGCCTGCCGAAGCGCGCGGTTGAGCGAACGGATCGTGCCGCCGATCTCTCCGACCGCTTCGATTGCGCCATTTAGCGTTTCTGCTTTTTTTTGCACATCGCTGGCGATGCCGTTGGCCGTATGGAGAAGTTCACGAACTTCTTTCGCCACCGTTTGCACTTGCTCATCGGCATGATCGATCGCCGCCGTCAGCCGGCGCAGCGTTTCCTGCAAAACGATGAGCGTCCTGGCTATGTAAACGACAAGCAGCAAAAAAGCAAGCGCGATGAGCGCCACGCTTCCATACAAAAGCCATTCCACCCGATTCCCTCCTTGCCCATTCGAACGTTTCATTCCCTTTGTACCCATCTTTTCCCGCTTTCAAACTTCGACATAGAAAAGACGGCTTCCTTTTTGAAACAGGAAAAAACGGGCCATCTTCATCACAGCCCGTTCCCTGTCGGCCGTCAGGCGGAAAGAACGGCCCGTTCGTACGCTTGTTGAAACTTTTGAATGTCGCCGGCACCCATGAACACCAACACCGCGTCTTGATGCTGCTTCAACACGGCTACGTTTTGTTCCTCAAGCAGCTGGGAACGCGGAATTTGCGCCTGCAAATCACGGATCGTCAGCTTGCCCTCATGTTCGCGCGCCGAGCCGAAAATGTCGCACAAATACACGTGGTCCGCTTGCAGCAAACTTTCGGCAAACTCGCGCAAAAACGTCTGCGTCCGTGTATACGTATGCGGCTGAAAAATAGCAACCACTTCGCGCCCCGGATATTTTTGCCTTGCCGCCTCCAATGTCGCCGTAATTTCGCGTGGATGATGCGCGTAATCATCGATCAGCACTTGGCGCCCGACCGTTTTTTCACTGAAGCGGCGCTTCACGCCTTGGAACGTTTGCAGCCGCTTGGCGATCGTGCCCGCATCCACCCCTTCGTAGTGGCAGAGGGCGATCACGGCGAGAGCATTCAATACGTTATGAGTGCCGAAGCGCGGAATGGCAAACGAAGCGAAAAATGTGTTGCGCACGAACACATCAAACGCCATCCCTTCCGTCGTCTTGACGATATTACGCGCCTGAAAATCGTTTTCTTCGCCGAATCCATAAAACAAAATCGGCACTTTCGCCTGAATGTTCGGCAAATACGGATCATCCCCGCAGGCGACGATCGCTTTTTTCACTTGATTCGCCATTTGCTGGAAAGCGGAAAACACATCGTCGACATTGGCAAAATAATCCGGGTGATCAAAGTCAATATTTGTCATGATCGCATAATCTGGAAAGTAGGAAAGGAAGTGCCGGCGGTATTCGCACGCTTCAAACACAAAGTATTTGCTCCCTGGCTCTCCTTTTCCCGTGCCGTCTCCGATCAAATAGGACGTTGGATGGGCTCCTTGCATCACATGGGCAAGCAACCCCGTCGTCGTCGTCTTTCCATGCGAACCGGTCACCGCGATGCTCGTAAACTTGCCTGCCAGCTGGCCTAAAAAGCGATGGTAACGAATGACAGGCACACCAAGCTGACGGGCTGCCTCGATTTCCTCATGCGTATCCGGAAATGCGTTGCCGGCAATGACCGTATAACCTGGGCGAATATTGTCTTTCGAAAAAGGCAGCACCGGGATTCCCCGCTCTTCAAGCGCCTTTTGCGTGAAAAACCATTTCTCTACATCCGACCCTTGCACCGTATAGCCAAGGTCATGAAGCACTTGCGCGAGCGCGCTCATCCCCGTGCCTTTAATGCCTACAAAATGGTAAGCTGTCATCGTTAAGCCCTCCAACCATCGTCTCTCTGTAAGACAGTATATGATATCCATCTCGTTTTGCCATTTCTCTCATTGCGGTGCACCATCCATTTCATTTCCTCATTATAGCACGTGAGGAGGCAAAACACTACCGCCCGCCCAAAGGAGGCCGCACGCCCTCAGCTGTTCTGCTCGCGCCAGCGCTCCCACTCGTCCTCGCTCATCAACACATCGCGCGGTTTGCTGCCGCGCGCCTCCGAAATCAACCCTCGTTCCTCCATCATCTCGATCAACCGGGCAGCGCGGTTGTAGCCGATGCGGAAATGACGCTGCAGGCTCGATGTCGACGCTCCTCCTTGGGCGATGACAAACCGGCACGCCTCCTCGAACAGTTCGTCATCCTCGCCGCCCATCGACGCCGTTTGCCGAAAATCCTCCGGATCAAACAGATAGGATGGGCCTTGCTCTGCTTTCACGTGCGCTGCCACCCGCTCGATTTCTTCATCGGAAATAAAGCAGCCTTGCAGCCGCACCGGCTTGGCCGAACCATTTTCCAAAAACAGCATATCGCCGCGCCCAAGCAGCCGCTCAGCCCCATTCACATCTAAAATGGTGCGCGAATCGACTTGGGAGGAGACGGAAAACGCGATGCGCGTCGGAATGTTCGCCTTGATCAACCCGGTTAGAACATCGACCGACGGCCGCTGCGTCGCGATCAACAAATGGATGCCGCACGCCCGCGCCTTTTGCGCCAGCCGGCAAATCGATTCTTCGACATCGGCTGGGGCGGCCATCATCAGGTCGGCGAGCTCATCAATGACGATGACGATGTACGGCAGCGGCGGCTCGCTGCTTCCGCGTTCGCGAAGATGGGCGTTATACTTTTCAATATCGCGCACGCCGGCGTGGACAAACTGTTCATACCGCCGTTCCATTTCGCCGACCGCCCACTTGAGCGCCCCCGCCGCCGCCTTCGCCTCGGTGATCACCGGGCTGAGCAAATGCGGCAGCCCGTTGTACGGCGCCAGTTCGACCATTTTTGGATCAATGAGCAGCCATTTCACTTCGTGCGGCGCTGCTTTATACAACATGCTGATGAGCATCGCGTTCATGCATACGCTTTTTCCCGACCCGGTCGCCCCGGCGATCAGCCCATGCGGCATTTTTCGGATGTCGGTCACGACCGGCGCACCGCTAATGTCAAGCCCAAGCGCCACTGTAAGCGGCGATGGGCTTTTACGGAACGCTTCGCTTTCTAAAATTTCACGCAGGCGCACCGGACGGCTCGTTCGGTTCGGCACTTCAATGCCAATCGTCCGTTTTCCCGGGATCGGCGCTTCGATGCGAATATCTTTCGCCGCCAGACTGAGTTTGATATCATCGATTAAACTCGTAATCTTGCTCACTTTCACTCCTAAATCCGGCTGCACTTCAAACCGCGTCACCGTCGGTCCTTGCGTCGCCCCGACGACTTTGGCGCCGATATGGAAGCTCGCAAACGTCCGGTCCAAACGCTGGCATTGGTCGCGAAGCCACTGCTCGTCGCGTTCGGCCGCTTTCTCGGGCGGTTCAAGAAGCGCCAATGGCGGCAGTACGCAGCCGTTCGATCGATTTGCCGCCTTTTCTTCCAGCTTGCGCCAATCTTGCTTTAACATGATCACATTATACGGGATGCGCGTTCGTTCGGGGCGGGAAGCCTCCTCCCGGCCCGCGGGCGCCGCCGAGTGACGGATTTCGCGATCTGGGGTCGTCTCCCGCTGTTCTGTCGAAGAAGCGCTCCCTCCGTCTCCATTCCTCATCTGTGACGGCACCCCTCGTCCTTCGCTCTCCAAGCCGCCGTCTGTTACGTGCGGCGCGCGTTCGTTGCCTCGTTCGTCCAGCTCCTGCCCTTTCTTTTCATCCGCCTCGGCATCACGTTCTTCCTGCCCTGCCGCCGGCGCCAGCTCATTTTTTCCTTCCGTTTCCATAACAGCCGCGGGCATCGCTCCGCTCGCGTCTTCGTTCCATTCCTCTGCCCGCTTGGCCAAAGACGCCTCTTCTTTTGGCCGTGCAGCCGCCCGGCTTTCCGTGCCCTCTCGCGCGTCTCGCCGTGTCGCTTCGCCGCGGAGGGCCTCTTCCCGAACCGCCTCATCGCTCCGATTCTCCATGCCCCCCGCGGTCAGCTCGGGTTCATCCGCTCGTTGCCGCTGTTTCCCCCGATTCCGATCATATCCAAAAATTGGGGATGGAACATCGGACGGGCGGAACGGTCGTTTTTCCGCTATTTCCCTTGAAACGCCAGCCGACGGGCGCCGACTCGGCAGCGGCCCGGATTCCTCGCTTTTCGTCCGCCTCGGCCTTTCCCGATTTTCACCCGGCTGGTCATCCGGAATCAACGGAAAGCGGAAGCGGCCTTGCGGATATTGGTAAATGACATTCACCGCGCCGCGTTCGGGCATGTCGGCCGACAGAGGGGAATTCGCTCGCTGCTCGTTCCCTTCCTCTTCCTCGTCGCTCGTGAGAAAACGAAGCCATCGTTTCCAAAATTTCATCCATCACTTCACTTCTTTCTTTGCCTTCGTTGTCGGAAAAAAACGCCACTGGCGTCGTTCCAGTGACGAAAAAACAGGCGGAATCCGTCTGCACCGCCCGTCGGAACGTCAAAAAACGAACGGCTGGCCGACCTCATACTCATCGGACAGCACCAAAATGCCTTTCTCCTGCGGGGCGTTTGGCAGCCCAAGCTCGCGGGCCGAACAAATCATGCCGGATGACCGGACGCCGCGCAGCTCGCTTTCTTGAATGACGAGGCCGTTGGGCATGACCGCGCCGGTTTTGGCGACGACGACTTTTTGCCCTTCGGCGACGTTCGGCGCTCCGCAGACGATTTGCAGCACCTCACCGCCGACATCGACTTGGCAGACGCTCAATTTATCGGCGTTCGGATGCTTCGTTTTCTCTTTCACATATCCGACGACAAACTTCGGCGACAAGTCAGCTTCGATCGGTTCGTCAAAACCGTTTTTCGCCAAGATGTCGTTGATGACGCCGACGAGCTCCTCATTCACTTCCAGCGGACCGTTGCCGGAAAACGGATAGTACGAAGACGCGGAAAAAATGTTATAGCCGACCGTCTCGCCCGTCCGTTCGGAAATGATGCGGACGACATCGCGTTGTCTGACAAACGTCCGTTCCTCATCCGCCGCCGGTTTCAGCGACACAAGCAGCACGTCGCCGACCCCTTCTCGGTTGTAAAACACGTTCATCGCTTCATTCCTCCTTGCCGCTACGTTCTCCGTTTTTTTCCTAAAATGAAAATCGGTTCAAGTTTCCCATTTTCGTATAAAAACGACAGCGCCGTGATCGGCACGCGGCCGCCGGCAAAAAAGCTCATCGTCATTTGCGCGAGCACGTCATAACCGATGTCGTTGCGCACATCAGCGATGATGAGCACATCTTGATGCGGAACAGCGACGGCCATCGTTCCTTCCACGCGCGCCCGCATGTCGGCCAAAAACGATTCGTTTAAAATGCGGCTCGCATCATAGCCGTCATTTGTGTTCAAAAAATAAAACACGTTGTCCGCCACCCGGTCCTCTTTCACCGGCGTCGGCAGCGACCTGACGTTGAAACGGGCGATTTCCTTCACCCGCTCGCGGCTCCATTTGTCTTTCTCAACCATGTGCTCATCAATCAAGCGATACGTTTTGCCTAGGTCGAGCGCATAGTAAATGCGCGTTTCGGCTGTATGATCATCAAACAGCAACGGAATGCCTTCTTTCGTCTCCGTCGGAAACGACGCCGAGCGAATGACAGGATAAATGTTTCGCTCGTTGCCGGACAGTGTGGCGTCTTCTTCCATCGTTTTCAACGTTTCCTCTACATAATAAACGACTTCGCGCACCGCCTCGTCTTTTTGTTCGTGCCATTTGGCAATCACGCCGGGAAGCGAGATCGTGACGCCTTTTTTCGTGCGGCGGTCTTCGACGCGCATCGCGTCTTGCTTGGCGTCAAAGCGAAACGTCCAGTGCCGGTGGGCGACGAGACGCTCTTTAATCTTCTCATACATTTGCCGGCTGTTCATCCTTCTCCTCCTTGCTTTCGCCAGCCGTTCCCCCATTTATCATACCGTGAACGGCTTGTTTTGACAAAAAAATTCATATTGGCCGGCTAAAAGCTCGACGATGTGGGAAAACATCGCCGATCGGCCAACGCGCCCGTTCGTCAACACGCCGACCGCGCCTTCTTTCCTGCGGATGTTCCGCCGCCCGGTGTACGCTTCCATCACGTCGCCGAGCTCGCGCCCCGCCTCAATGCCGGCGCCGATATCAGGCGGCAAAGCGAGGCGCGCGCCGGCGGCGGCCACCACCACTCCGTCTCGGTCAACGAGCGCTCCCCAGTTGCACAGCCACCATTGCCCATCGATCTTCATCACGCCGCCTTCCAACCCGATGCCGATGTCCGCCTCCGCCGCTTCGAGCGCCCGTTTGGCGCGCCCGATGGCGCCAAGCCGCGTCTCCTCATCGGACAGCGGCTGCGCGGAAACGCCTGATGGCACCTCAAGCGATACAATGCGGTATTCCCTTCCCCCCAACACCGCCCGAACAGCGGCGACTTTTGCTTCGTTGTTCGTTCCGACCGCAATGGTTTTCATCCAGTGCCCTCCTTGTCATGGAAAAGGAGAAGCGCTCGCTTCTCCTCAGCTGTTTTGGCGAATCGTCTCGACCGTCGTCCGGTCGCACCGTTTGACGAGCTCAACGATGAGCTGTTTGGCCGCCGCGTAATCGTCGACATGAATGATCGAAGCATGCGTATGAATGTAGCGGGCGCAAATGCCGATCACCGCCGACGGCACGCCGCGGTTGGCGATATGGACCCTTCCAGCGTCCGTCCCTCCGCCTGGGGAAATGAAAAACTGGTACGGCACGCCAATCGTCTCCGCCGTATCAAGCACAAATTCGCGCATGCCGCGGTGCGTAATCATCGTCCGGTCGTACAAACGGATGAGCGCCCCTTTGCCGATATGACCGAACGCCTGTTTGTCGCCGGACATGTCGTTGGCCGGGCTTGCTTCCAGGGCAAAAAAGATGTCCGGGTTGATCATCGAAGCCGCCGTCTGGGCCCCGCGCAGCCCGACCTCTTCCTGCACGGTCGCTCCAGCGTACAAGACGTTCGGCACCGTTTCGCCGTTCAGCTCTTTTAACAGCTCGATCGCCAACCCGCAGCCAAACCGATTGTCCCACGCTTTTGCCATCACGGTTTTTCCGTTGGCAAGCAAAGTAAACGGGCTGACCGGCACGATCGGCTGGCCCGGGCGAATGCCGACTCGTTCGGCATCTTCACGGCTTTCCGCTCCGATGTCAATCAACATGTTTTTGATCTCCATCGGTTTCTTGCGCTGCTCCTCATCGAGCAAGTGCGGCGGAATCGACCCGATCACGCCGGTGACCGGCCCGCCGTCCGTGATGATTTGCACGCGCTGGGCGAGCAGCACTTGATCCCACCAGCCTCCTAGCGGCTGGAAACGAATCATGCCGTGATCAGTGATCGCTGTCACCATAAATCCGACTTCATCCATATGGCCGGCGACCATCACCGTCGGGCCCGCCTCATCACCGCGTTTGACGCCGAAAATGCTCCCGAGGCGGTCTTGCACAATGTCATCGGCGTATTTCGCGAGCTCTTTGCGCATAAACTGCCGCACCGGATGTTCATAACCCGGTGCGCCTGGAAGCTCGGTCAACGTTTGGAATAATTGCAGCGTGTCCTTATTCATCACGAGTCTCCCTTTCTATGTTCGATTTCACCGTTCCGTTTCTTTCCGTCCTTCTTACATGTTCCGCCAAAATCGGCTATACTAAACCGTATCAAAGCGAGAAGGAGGAAAGAAACATGGCTTGGAAACAGTGGCTCGTCGGCGCCGCCGTCGGTGCGGCCGTCGTCTATGCCATCCGCTCCGCTTCCAAACCGGCGCTCCTTGCCCCGGAACAAGCGCTGGCGCTGGCGAAAGCCGCGCTTGGCGGTGCGCGCGCCATCCGCGGTTCCTGGATTCAGTCCGCCCCGGAGCGGTATGAGAAGGACGGATTGACGTACACGGTGTACCGCGGCGGCGTCTGCTGCGACGATGGAGATGACGAGTTTTTTGTGAACGCCTGCACCGGCGCCATCATCGAGATCAAACCGTTATAGCGCAGGCCGCTCCCGCTTCACGGCGGCGGCCATCGTCCCGTCTTCCTGCCATTTCACAGCCCGATAGTAAGCATCATGGTAGAAGGTAAACCACGCATTTTTCTTTACGCCGTACGGGAGCCATCGCTGTTTGGCAAAAATCGAATCCATCGGGTAATCGTCGTACGCCATCACCCAGAGGACGTTTTGATGGGCGTGCGTGCCAAGCAAATCGCCAAGATGAATGGCCATCTCCCCCTCTGATTCGATGAGCACGATCGCATGCCCGGCGCTATGCCCGCCGGTATGGATGAGGCGGATGCCAGGAACGACTTCGGTTTCTTTCGTAAACGGAACGACTTGATCCGCGATCGGCTCCCAATTTTCTTTCCAATACGTATTGCGCGATCGGATGTTCGGGTTGCGCATTTCCTCCCACTCGATATCCGAGGTGATGATCGCCGCGCGCGGAAACGCCGGCACGAGCCGTCCGTCTTCCCAAACGGTCAATCCGCACGCATGGTCAAAATGCAAATGAGTCATGATGACGATGTCGATGTCGCGCCGCGCAAGCCCGAGCTTGGCGAGCGATTCATCGAGCGCCGATTCTTCCGTGACGCCGAAGTTGCGCTTTTGCTTGTCGGTCAGCTTGCCGTTGCCGATGCCGGATTCAATGAGCAACCTTGTGCCGCCTGTCTCGACCAAAATCGGATCGGTGCGCAGCTCGATTTGATTTTGGTCGTTCGGCGGATATTTTTTCGACCAAAGCGGTTTCGGCACGACGCCAAACATCGCCCCGCCGTCAAGATGGGTGACTCCGCCCCGAAGCCATGTCAATGTAACTTGTCCAATTCGCAACTGTTCCATTTCCATCTCCCCCCTCCACTAGTGTACCATTTTCTCCATCAACCGGAAATAAAAAAAGACCCGACCAATCGGTTCGGGCCTATGACGACCGCCGCGGCGGACGCGCCGCCTCGCAGCGGTAAATGCGGTTTCCTTTGGCAGAAAATTTTTCTTCGTACTCCGTCATGACATTGTCCGTGATGCCGCTTTGATGCAAGTCGAGCTGGACCGATGAGAGCACAAACCCATACTGCGACAAGCTGACAAGCGAGTATTCAAAAAACGATTGATTGTCCGTTTTCAAATGGATGTCTCCGTCTTCAGCCAAAATGCGATCATAGAGCGCCAAAAAGTCCCGATACGTCAGCCGCCGCTTTTCGTGCCGCTTTTTCGGCCATGGGTCGGAAAAGTTCAAATAAATGCGCGACACTTCTCCGTCGGCAAAAAACGCGGTGAGATCTTTCGCGTTGGCGTTCAACAGCTTGACGTTCGAGAGCTCGCTTTCGATCAGTTTGTCAAGCGCGGACACCAGCACACTTGGGTACAGCTCGATGCCGATAAAATTAACATCCGGATGGAGACGCCCCATTTCGGTGATAAATTTCCCTTTCCCCGTCCCGATCTCGACATGGATCGGTCGGTCGTTGCCGAACAGCTCGCGCCATCGCCCGCGCTTTGTTTCTGGATCGGGGATGACATATTGCGGATAAGCGGCGATTTTGTCTTTCGCCCACGGTTTGTTGCGCAAACGCATATCGACACCTCTGCCTCGTTTCCGTTTGTTGGTTTGACGATACCATACTTGCGACTAAGAAACAAACGCCGCCAAAAGCGGAAAAACGCCCGGGCATAAACGCTGCTGGGCCCGGGCATCATAAAACCGTACAGCTTTGCGAAAGGATGGTGACCAGCATGCCGCTCGACTATAACCATCAATTGACCGTGCTCCGCGACATTTTATCCGAACATCAGCTCGATTGCTGCGGGACGGTGTCCGAATGCGAACAAATTGAACGGCTTGTCAAGTCGCTGCTCGCCAACGATGAGGTAGACGGCCATGTCAAACAAATCCTTCCAAACATTTACGCCTACGGCCAAGGCGGGAAATACAGCGCTGACTTAAACGCTCATATTTCCGCTCACCAAAGCCAGCTCGCCGATTGGGTGAACGAGCTGTCTTGACCTTTCCCCGCTTTCACGCTGCCACCACGTCTTCCCGGCCAAAGACGATGATCGGGACAACGGCGGCCGCCGGTTGAGCACCGCCGGCGTTTCGCCCCTTTCGACAGAAGCGGGGCAGGCCGTTGTCAGTGCTCGGTGATGACCCGTTCCAATAACCGAAGCGACTGCTCCTTTTCTTTTTGGCCGTCCTTCCCTTTCGGCCAAAACAGCGAGTGCAACGTATGAGCGATCGTATACCACTTTAGGCGGAGGCCAAGCTCTTCGCTCCATGGCCATCCGTACTGGTCGAGCCACGCCTTCCATTCGGCGCGCGGAATGTACAGATGAAGAAGCATGCCGATATCGATCGCCGGATCGGCGATCACCGCCCCGTCCCAATCGATCAAGTACAACGTGCCATCGTCGGCAAGCAGCCAATTGTTATGATTGATGTCACAGTGGCAGACAACGTGCTCGTCATCCGGCAATGACGAAACATGCTGTTCAAGCCAGTCAAGCGCCTGACAGACGACAGAACCGCCGGCCGGATGGCGCCGCTGCTGCTCGGCAAGAAGAGCGAGCATTTTCTTCGCGCGCAGCGGAGATTTGCCAAGCCGCTTCAGCATCGTCACAAGCTCCTTGGAGCGATGGATTTTCCGCAAAAGCGCCGCCACTTGCTCGCTTCCCATCTCCCACGGCTTCAGCTCCCGGCCGTTCAGCCATTGCTGGGCCGTAAATACATCGCCGTTTTCGAGCCGCTTCGTCCATACAAGCTTCGGGACGATGCCCTCGGCCGACAATACAGCAAGAAACGGAGAAGAATTCCGCTTTAAAAACAATTTCTTCCCTT
Organism: Geobacillus proteiniphilus; assembly: GCF_001908025.1. Lineage (GTDB taxonomy): Bacteria > Bacillota > Bacilli > Bacillales > Anoxybacillaceae > Geobacillus > Geobacillus proteiniphilus. The sequence goes on along the minus strand of NZ_MQMG01000035.1, from coordinate 28,459 downwards.
CATATTCCGCAAAATACGCATCCCCTGTAGCGCCGCCAGCGGGAGTGATCTCCCACTCCTTACCTAGTAACTGTTCCAAAGCGTGTTCACCTGCGACTTAAAAATAGAAACGTCTCCGTTTGCTTCTCGCGCCCAAATAAAAAGGACGGCCAGGCCGCGTCCTTCCTCCGTCCGTTTTACTTGTATTATACTGAAATACCGCCCCGGCATGCAAACATTTTTCTCGGCAAACGCCTTTCTTAAAACTGCCAAAGCGGAAGCGCCCCGCGGCTCCCACTCCGGCCGCCCTATCGATGCACAGATGTTTCTATTGTTGCCCTTCCTCGCCGCTCATATTCCCGTCATTGCGGCGGTCGTAAAAGCTGGCGCAATGGCGGAGCAGCGCCTCAGCCGCTTTCAGCTGCCCGTGCCGAAGCGGGAGAGCTGAGCGGCGCAGGCGGGAAAACCACTCGTCATAATTTCGCTTATCGATATAGCGGATAAACGGAAAAAGGCCGCCGCTGTCAATGTAGCCGTAGCGGTTTAACAGCACGAGATGGATCGGCCAATCGACCCCATGTTTGCGAAAAATCTCCGAAACGATCTGCTCCGTCCGCCGCAGCGACACGACCGGGTTGACCAGCCTCGTTTCGTTCGTTCCGGCCTGTTCCACCCAAAACCGGCCGGTTGACGCCATGACGATGTTGTCCGGCCTTCCTTCGACAAAGGCAATGCACCAGAGCGCGGATGGCGTCAACATCATCGTCTCGAGCTCCACCGGTGCCTTGCCGACCATCGCCACCGGCCGGTAAAAGCATAAATGCGTATCCGGAAATCGCTGCAAAAAATACTTCAACGTCTCATCGCCATACACGGCCTCATCGAGGGAGGAAACGTACATCATCGTTGAACTCGCCCATTTCAGCTGCAACTCGAACAACTCATCAAGAAACTGCTGTTTCAATTCCTCCAGAGTAGCCGCGGGACGGGCCATCGGCGCAAGAGAAAACGTCTCCTCTTCCGTAAGCACGACACGGCGGCGCCATCGTTTCGTCAGCCGCTCCCACCATGACGGTTTGTCAAGCAAAACATCCCACGTCTCGCCCGTTTCAAGCCATCCGCTGGCCTCAGCCGTCCGTTCCGCTTGCCACCGCGCTTTTGCCTGCTCCCATTGCCGCTGCTTCAGCCGGATGAATTCCGGCACATAATAGTACACATCGGTTTCGTAGCGGGAAATGCAATCCATGAGTTTAACGAGCTGACCCATTTTTTCACCTGCTATTGTCATTCATCGGCGCGCCAAGCAATGGGAACACGGCGATCGCTTCGTACTTCGGCGTCCGTTCCATATTCGTCCGATACAGCACGATCTCAGGCACCGAAAACACCGCACTAGCAGCCGAAAACGAACGAAGCATGTCCGGACGAAACGGTTCGGCCCCCTGCCATTTGCGAGCGATCGTAATATGCGGGGCAAACGGCCGCCGGTCCAAGGAAAACCCGAGCTTTGTACACGCTTCATACACGTCGTGCCGCAATCCATTCAACGTTTCTTCCGTTTCGACTCCTTGCCAAAAAATGCGCGGTGAAGTTTGCTCCCCGAACGTCCCAAGCCCGGCAAGCACGAGGGAAAACGGGGCGCAGCGGGCGGCGGTGGCGGCCATCGCTTCACATAGCGGCGCCATTTTTTTCGGCGGCACATCGCCTAAAAACGCCAGGGTGATATGATAGTCCTGTTCATGCACCCATGTGCGAAACGGCAGCGACCGCGCCGCATCGCTCGAAAAACGGGCGATGGCTTGTTTCGCTTCGGCTGTCAGCGGAACGGCGATGAAATAATGATTCCGTTTCATCCTTTCTCACCTGCCGATTTGGTCGTTTTTTCCAATTTACCTAACCAAATGAGCACGAACACGCCAACGATGGTGCAAGCGCCAAAAAACACGTAGACGGCGCCGATCTGCCAACGCTCAAGCAAATATCCGCCCGCCAACGTGCAAAACCACGCGCCAAGTCCGCTGCTCGTCGCCGAGTAAAGAGCGACGGCCGTCGCCTGCACCCGCTCGGGCGCCAAGCGGCGCACATACTGCAGGGCGGTTGGAATCGCCAGCCCGACCGAACATCCTTGAAAGATCGCTGTGATATAGACAAACCAAAGCGGCGGATCGGCGACATACGACCACCAGCGGGCGGCCGACACGAGCGCCGCAAAGAAAAGGAGGGGCGCCATGCCAAAGCGGCGGATAAGCCGGTCCGCCGCTTTCATAAACGGCGCTTCGCTTCCGGCAGCCAGCAAAAAGGCGAAACCGATGCCGGTCAGCGTGCCGCCAAGCTCGTGGATCAACAGCCCGAAATAGGAATTGTTGGCATAAATCGGACCAAACAGCAAAAAGGACGCCACAAGCAGCAGGCAAAACGGGCGAACGGAAAGAAGCCCGCGAACGTCAAGCCATGTCAACCGCCCCGGCGCCGCCGCCTGATAGCGCGGCAGGCGGACGGCCAATGCCGCGGCCGAAAGCAACATGAACGAAAACACGTAAAAAATGACCGCAAAGGCCAGATGCTCAGACAGCCAGCCGACCACAAACACCGCGGCGGCAAACCCGATCGATCCCCAAAGCCGAATCGCCCCGTAGTTTCCGCCATGACCGCGCACATGATGAAGGGCGATGCTGTCGGAGAGCGGAACGATGGCGCTTTGCACCGCCGAAAGCAACACGGTCAGGGCGACGAACACCCGGTAGCTTCCGGCCAGCGAATAAAGAAGCCCAAACAGCGCTGTCAACACGAGCGCCAGCGTCAACAGTTCGACCGGTTTGCGCGCATAATCGGCCGCCGTGCCCCAAAGCGGCTGAGCAGCCATCGTCACAATCGGAGTGAGCGACATGATCCAGCCGATCGCCGCTCCCGGCAAATGCGCCTCTTCTTGCAAATAGACGGATAAGAGTGGAAACAAGGCGCCAAACGCGAAAAAGATCAAAAAATAAAAGAGCGGAAACACCGTTTTTCGCACCGGTGTCTCCCGTTGTAAAGCCGCTTCCATCCCGTCTTCCCCTTTCGTTCCCAAAGCGCGCCCGCCGCTCGGCGCCTTTCTCTTTCTTTCGCCTCTCCTTTTTCCTTTGGGCGGCGAGCAGCCTATTTCGCCAGCTCGTAAATCGCCTGCGCGTAAATGGCCGTCGCTTTCACCAAATCGTCGATCTCGATATACTCATCTTTTTGATGGGCGACATCCGGACGGCCCGGAAACAACGCGCCAAACGCCACCCCGGCGGTCAAGGCGCGGGCATATGTGCCGCCGCCGATGGCCAAAAGCCGGGCCGGCTCGCCTGTCTGCTCTTCGTAGACGCGCTGAAGCGTGCGGACAAGCTCGTGGTTGGGGTCGATATAATGAGGCTTCGTATCGCTGAAACGGCTGAGCGTCAAGCCGCGTTCGGCAGCGGCATTGCTTAACGTTTGGCGGATCACCTCACCGTCGGCGGTCACCGGATAGCGGATGTTCAGCCCAATCGTTCCGCCATGCCGCCGGTCATACGACAACACTCCAACGTTGACGGTCAGTTCGCCGCTTTGTTCGTCGCGATACGCAAGGCCAAGCCGCTGGCCGCGAGCATCGCCGAAAAAGACGGAGGCAATAAACTGAATGAACGGCCGGCTTCGACCATCGAGCGGAAGCGACGCCAAAAACTGCGCCAAATAGACGCCGGCGTTTTTGCCGCGCTCCGGCTCAGCGCCATGAGCGGACACCCCTTCCAATTGAAAGGCGACGGCCCCTTCGCTTTGCCTGATGCTCCCCTTTACGCCGCGCTCCCGGCAAAACTGTTCATAGAGGCCAAGCAGCTCCTCCGTCCGTCCCGCTCCTTCCACCACCGCTTCGGCCGCATCGGGCACCATATTGTAGCGGCGCCCGGCTTGGAATGAGGCAAGCACGAGCCCTTCCGCCTCCTCCGATTCAGGCGGGCGGTACGACAAATCGGCGTCAATGATCCCTTTTTCAGCATGAATGATCGGGAAATCAGCATCCGGCGCAAATCCGACATCCGGCATTTCTTCATGGCAAAAATAGTGCTCCACACACCGCCAGTCGCTTTCCTCATCGCCCCCGATGATGAGCCGCACCCGCTTGCCAAGGGGCAGCCCGAGTTCACGGATGATTTTCATCGCGTAAAACGCGGCCATCGTCGGCCCTTTGTCATCGATCGCGCCGCGCCCATAAATGCGGCCGCTAAGCACATCAGCGGCAAACGGATCCATCGTCCAGCCGTCCCCGGGCGGCACGACGTCGATATGGCCGAGCACGCCGACAAGTTTTTCCCCTTGCCCCATTTCGACATGCCCGGCAAAACCGTCCACATTTTTGACGCGAAATCCTTCCTCCCGGCCGCGGTGAAGCATATACTCAAGCGCTTCCGCCACCTTTGGCCCAAACGGCGCCCCCGCCCGCGCCTGTTCATCATCGCGGACGCTCGGAATGCGGACAAGCGCTTGTACATCGCGGATCAAATCGTCTTTCCGCTTCTTTGCTTCTTTCATCCAGTCGATGTTCAACGCCATTCTTCCTTTCCTTATTCAACACTCTTTGTTGCCAACGTATCATATCAAAAACAGGAAGTCAAAATGTTTCATTCGTTGCAAATCGATTTCCGTTTCATGACAAAATGTTGAAATTTTTCGTGAATAGAGGCAACCGGGTAGCATTTTCCCTCTCATTTCGTGTACAATGGTAGTAAACAGACAAAGACATCTCTCATCTGCTAGCGGTCGGTTGTGCCATGCGAATGATGCTAAGATAGGGAGTGGTCTTTTGAAACCTTCAACACATCGGATGCTTACCCGCATCAAATCCGTGTATATGTACATTAGCGAAAAAGGAACGGTTACGACCCAAGAATTGGTTGATGAGTTCGGCACCACCCCACGAACGATCCAGCGCGACTTAAACGTGCTTATGTACAACGATCTCGTTCGCAGCCCGAGCAAGGGCAAATGGACGACCACAAACAAAAAAGTGCGCATCTCTTCGTAAACCCGGTGCCAATAGGGTAGGCAAGATGAGAGATGAACGCAAACCATTTTCCCACAGATGAATATCCACTATTTTTCCATAAAAAAGGAACCGCGTCAGGTTCCTTTTTTTTCGTCCATCTCCGGCCGGTATTGTTTTAACATGTCCACCTCTTCGTCCGTCAATTCCCGATACTCGCCGACGGCCAAATCCGGGTCAAGCGGCAACGGTCCCATTTGAATTCGTTTTAAATAGACGACCCGCTTGCCGACCGCTTGAAACATCCGTTTCACTTGATGGAACTTCCCTTCGGTAATCGTCACCTCGACATCGGAACGAAGGCCGGATTTCAACACAACGAGCTTGGCCGGCTTTGTTTCATAGCCGTCATCAAGGACGACGCCGCGCTGAAACGCCGCGACATCCACATCGGTCACTTCCCCGTCAATGACGGCAAAGTACGTTTTCGGCACATGTTTTTTCGGCGACAACAGCTGGTGGGCGAGCTGCCCATCATTCGTCAAGAGCAGCAGCCCTTCCGTATCTTTGTCCAGCCGTCCGACCGGAAAAGGAGCGAACGCTCGGTCTTCCTCCTCAAGCAGGTCAACGACCGTCTCTTCCACCGCATCTTCCGTCGCCGAAACCACACCCGAAGGCTTATTCATCATCAAGTAAATGAATGGCTTGTACTCGACCGTTTCTCCCCACACGGTCACGATTTGCTCATCCGGCCGCACTTTCGTTTTCGCATCACGGACCGGCGCGCCGTCCACTTTCACCGCCCCGGACTTGAGCAGCTTTTTCACTTCCTTCCTCGTCCCATATCCCATATGGGCGAGCAGCTTGTCAATGCGCAGTTCCACCAAACTCCCTCCTAAAAATATTGCCTTCCATTGGGCGTTCATCTAGTCCGCTTCCGCCTTCCCCCCATACACTGTGAAGGAAACATCAAGAAGGGGGATTTGTCGATGAATGAATATTACTATTATGTTCCAACGTTGGATGATTACCGTCAACAGCCGCCAGCCGGCCAGTTTTGGCCCGGATACCCAGGCGGGCCATTCACCAACTGGGCGCGGCGCATCGAACGGCTTGAGCGGGCTGTCGAACGGCTCGACCGCCGGCTCGACCGGGTGGACAGCCGCCTCGATCGCATCGAACGCCGGCTCGGCCTCTCGTAAACAGAATGGAGAAAGAAGGCGGTGGAAAGACCGCCTTCTTTTCTTTTGGCAACAAGTCGATAACGGCCGAACCGCAAGGGATGGCCCCGCCTAAAGGGCGGGGCTTCCGCTCAACTGGACGCCGATCGGCCGGAATGGCGTTCAGGACACAGCCTTTTTCTCTTTCCGGCGCCAAAACGCAAACCGTTCGCCAAACAGCACGGAAAACAACCCGGAGCGGATGCTGAGAAACAAGTAGACGGCTGCCCCGACCGCCGCGCCGATGGCGGCGATGCATACGGATTCGGCTGTGCCGGCGCGGTAATCAATCCATCGGGCCGTCAGTGCCTCGACAACCATGATCCCCGCTGACATCACCGCCGTCAAGATGGCCATAAACGCCGTCCGTCGGGCGACAAACCGATAGCGGTAGCGCGTGCGGCGCTGAATGACCCATAAGTTGAACGCCACAGAGACGAAATAGCCCGCCATCGTGGCAACAATGGCCCCGACGGCCGACCATTCCATAATGAGCGGCGTGTTGAGCAAAAGCTTCACAAGCAAGCCGGCTGTCAAACTGACGACCGTAAACCGCTGCTCGTTGATGCCTTGCATGATCGCCGCCGTCACAGAAAACAAAGCGTACAAAATCGCCGCCGGCGCATACCAGCGCAACACTTGTTCACCAAGCGGATCATAGCTGTAAAACGAGCTGTACACCGGCCCTGCAAGCACCGCCATGCCAATCACCGCCGGAAGCGTTAAAAACATGAGCACTTGAAACGTCTGGTTCAAATATTGCCGCAGCGCTTTCCGGTCTTGCGCGACATACGCTTTCGTAATCGTTGGAATGAGCGCCAAACTGAACGAGGTCGCGAGCGTCACTGGAATGATGACGAGCTTTTGCGCCCACATGTTGAACACGGAATACGCATGCTCTGAGATGTGCCCGCGGCCCGCCGCCGCCATCGCGTGATTGAACGTAAACTGATCGACCAGCTGGTACAGCGACATCGACAAGCCGACAAAAACAAACGGAATCGAAGAAAGAAGCAGCTCTTTATACATCGCCAAAAGCGACACGTCCGCTTCGCCGCGGTCGCGCGCAAGCAGCGACTGCAAATACGGACGCCGCTTCCACCAATAGACAAGCAACACCAAAAGCCCCGCCGCCGCGCCGACAAACGCGGCAAACGTCGCCGCGCTCACGGCGGTGACAACGGAACCGTTCATGAGGCGCAAAATGACGTAGCAGGCGCCAAGCAAAAAGGCGATGCGAACGATTTGCTCGACGACTTGCGACAACGCCGTCGGCCCCATCGATTCATGTCCTTGAAAAAACCCGCGGATCAAGCTCATCACCGGCACGATGATGAGCGCAAAGCTGACCGCTCGAATGACAGTGACGACGTCGTCGACCGAATTGACGTTCGTTTTCGCATCGATGACATGCGGCGCCAAGATGGGCGCCAGGGCGTACAAAATGAGCCATGAGGCGATGCCGCTTGCCATCATCAAGACAAGGCCGGAGCGAAAGAGCCGATAACCGACGCGGTACTCCTCAAGCGCGTTGTATTTCGATACAAACTTTGACACCGCCACCGGCAACCCCCCGGTCGCCAAGCTCAAAAAAATTTGGTATGGCACATAGCCGTATCCATACAGCGCTCCGCCGCGCTCGCCGACAAGATGGTAAAACGGGATGACGTAAAACAAACCAAGAAGGCGAGAAATCATCACGCCAGCAGTCAAAATAAACGTGCCGCGCAGCAGTTTAGACGTTGACATATGACCCCTTCCCTAGCCATGGACGTTGAAAATGACAACATATCTATTTTAACATAGTTGTCAATGGAACGAAAAATATCGTCCGCGCACGAAAAGAAAGGGTGGAATGAACATGGGATACGACGTCATCGTCATCGGCGGCGGTCCGTCCGGGCTCATGGCGGCGATCGGCGCCGGCGAGCAAAGGGCGAAGGTGCTGCTGTTGGAAAAAGGGTCGAAACTCGGGCGCAAGCTCGCCATCTCCGGCGGCGGGCGCTGCAACGTGACGAATCGGCTGCCGGTGGATGAAATCGTCCGCCATATTCCCGGCAACGGCCGCTTTTTATACAGCGCCTTTTCCGTGTTTAACAACGAAGACATCATCCGCTTTTTTGAGCGGCTCGGCGTGCCGCTCAAGGAGGAAGACCACGGCCGCATGTTTCCGAAAAGCGACAGCGCCCAGTCGGTCGTTCAGGCGCTTGTTCGCGAACTCGGCCGCCTCGGCGTCGATGTTCGGCTTGCATCGCCAGTGGCGGACGTGTTGTATGAACAAGGAAAAACAGTCGGTGTCACGCTGAAAAGCGGGGAAGCGATCGCCGCCCGTGCGGTTGTCGTCGCCGTCGGCGGCAAATCAGTACCGCAAACCGGCTCGACCGGCGACGGCTATCCGTGGGCGGAAAAAGCGGGTCACACGGTGACCGAGTTGTTTCCGACCGAAGTGCCGATCGTCTCGCATGAGCCGTTCATCAAAGAGCGGACGCTGCAAGGCTTGTCGCTACGCGACGTCGCGTTAAGCGTCTTAAAGCCGAACGGCAAGCCGATCATCACCCACCGGATGGATATGCTGTTCACCCATTTCGGCATTTCCGGCCCGGCCGCCCTCCGCTGCAGCCAGTTTGTCGTCAAGGCGTTGAAAAAAGCGGCGGACAGCGCGGTCGCCATGAGCATCGACGCGCTTCCAGACGTGACGCAGGAAGAGCTGTTTCAACATTTCGCCAAGCTGTGCAAAGAGGAGCCGAAAAAGGCGATGAAAACGATCGCCAAAACGGGGCTGCCCGAGCGGTACGCTGTCTTTTTGCTCGAGCGGGCCGGCATCGACCCGCACGCCTCCGCCGGCACGGTAAGCCACGAGGCGCTGCGGGCGTTTGTCCAGCAATGCAAACAGTTTACGTTTCACGTCCACGGCACGCTGCCGCTTGAGAAAGCGTTCGTCACTGGCGGCGGCGTGTCGGTCAAAGAGATCGAACCGAAAACGATGGCCTCCAAATGCATGGCCGGCCTTTACTTTTGCGGCGAAATTTTGGACATTCACGGCTACACGGGCGGCTACAACATCACCGCCGCCCTTGTCACCGGGCGGCTCGCCGGCGTCAACGCCGCCCGTTATGCGCTGGAAGAAAAAAGCAAAACAGGCGGCCCTAAGGCGCAGGCAACGACGGATTGACAGCAGTCCCCATGGCATTCTGGAGCGCTCCGGGCCATCCATGGACATTCCGGCAACGCCCGTCTTCAAGGCGGGCTGCCGGTTGCAAAGCTGCAATCGGAGAAAGCCCATGCAGGGCGTAGCCCGTCTTTAGACATGGGATGAACCGATTGCTTTGGCGGTAGCCAAAAGTGGTATAATAACTGTAAACCAAGCGTCTTGAATCGGGCGCACAGGGCGTTAAGCACCACAGCGGTGTTTGCCCATGAAAGTCTTGCGGAACAAGGGTGAGTTCTGCACGCAGGTGTACGAGAAACCCTTTAGTACGTAAGAATCCCACAACTTCAGCCGTTGGGAGATTCAGGTTCGGTAAATGATCATGGCGGAAAAGCAGTAAATTTGCTCGCCTTCCGATTCCATCGCCGCCACGCTGTACTTGACATCGATCAACTGTCCGTCTTTCAAGCGGGCTAAAAAGTCATTGACCGCTGCCTCCAAATCTTTTTCATGTTCTTTATCGAACACTTTCACTTTGTACATCGCCATTCCCCCATTTTCTTATTCTTTTCCACACGTTGGGGGAAAGTCCTCCTCAAGTAGAACAAAAACGCGCCCCACAACAGGGGACGCGTCCCATTTCAAGACCGCCTTTTCATATGCTTCCGCGGCGCTCGACTAGTCAAGCGGTGAAAATTAGCTGAATCTCTAAACCTGTGATGAAACTGACGTGAAATCGCCGAGAACGCTTGACAAATCCACAAATATCACATGTTTTGTTTTTTACTCAATAAGCGAATGTCCGACACTTGGTTAAAGCCTTGATATAACAGGGGGTTCGGTATTTTTCATGAACCACTGTCACGGATGCAGGTGAATCTGTACACTTCCTTACATATCCTCCAACAGCGTTGAACGTGGTTGCGGGCAAAGCGAAGCCATGCAGCGCGGCTGCCTTAATATACCCCAACGGCGTTGAACGCTTGTTTTACCGAATTAACTTCCTGGCTCGCCGCCCCGTACAAATCGGCGGCCGCTTGGACGCAGGCGGCGCGCAGCTGGCTGAAGTTCGACGTCGGCGTCAAATAATAGACGAGAGCGCGGTAAAAAACTTTTCCCATTTTGTCGCGGCCGATGCCGGTGACGCTCACTCCGTAGTGCGTGCCGCCTTGGCTGAGCAGGTAGGCGGCTTTATTGATGATGCCGCTGTTTGTATGGACTCCTCCATTGTCTTGTGTGCCTGTGTAGCGTTTCGAGTAATGATCCGGATCGCCGTATTTCGCCGGATCCGACATGGAGCGAAGCGCGTCGCCGGCAATTCCCGGCGTGTAAATGTCTTCGCCGATCTCCCAATCCGGGTTGCGGTTGGCGTAAAATTCGATGAGTGTGCCGAAAATGTCGGACATCGCTTCATTGATGGCGCCGGATTCGTTTTGATACACCAAGCCGGCCGTGTAATCGGTCACCGCATGGGTCAACTCATGCCCAACGACGTCAATTCCTCCAGAAAACGGCAAAAAAGTCTGTCCGTCTCCATCGCCGTACACCATTTGTGAACCATTCCAAAACGCGTTGTTGTAACCGCGGCCGTAATGGACGGTCGAGCGAATCGGTGCATCGGCGCCGTCATAGCTCAGTCGGTTATGAACGTTTTTGTAATAGTCATACGTGATGCCGGCGTAATAATGGGCGTCCACGGCCGCCGCGTCATAGCTGGCGAAAAATTGGTTGTCGACATCGGCCCATAAGCTGCCGGGCAAAACGGTGCGGTTTCGTCCGTCATACGTAAAAATGCCGCTGCCGCGCGTATTGTCTTGCAAATAGTAGTAGCCATAAGACGAGGAATACGTCGTATTGATATATTTCTGATCCCCCAACACACCGCGGCCCACGCCGACCGTCGATGTACCGGCGACCGGCTGCCCGCCGCCCGGCTTCGCCTCGTCCATTTGGTTCCATTTGTTCAACACTTTTCCGTCTACCGCATCGATCATGTATATCCAGTTGCCTGGGACAGGGGTTAAAAAGCGGACATTGACCTCATAGGCGAGGCGCGGGGTCTCCCCATCCGGATAGATGACAAGCCGCGTTCGTTTTCCCTCTTCGCTCGCCGGCCGTTCTTTCGTCACCGCATCAGCCACATCTTGTTCCGCGATCATTTCCGCTTGTTGAACGGAAATAGCGGCTTTTGTTTTCAACGTTTGTTTGTCCAAATCCGGAATAAGCGCGCCCGACAAAGAGGACAATTCGCCATCGTTGACATGGGCAACCAACACGGCGCCATACACCGGGATGCCGTGATAGCGCTGTTCAAAACGCATAACCGTATGGCCGAGTTCATCCGTTTGTTTGCCAATCAAGCCCAGCCGTTCGCGGGCTTGTCCATCAAGTCGGAACGTATTCTTCTCTTGATCAAGATAACGGTAAACCAATTCTTCCGGAGCATCCTCGCCTTTTAACAGCGAACCAGAAACGAACGATGGCGTCTTCCACTGTTCGTTCCACACCATTGATCTTTCCTTCGCTGAAGCACCGAGCGGCCAAGCCATCAATCCAAACGCCAACCCAATCGCACCAAGCATCGCCCTTTTGTTCATTCCCTTTACCCCTTTCTTATATTTTCAAATTATTTATTCTAATAAAAATTTTATTACAATATATTTTGATTGGGTATTGGGAAAATGATCGGGCGACATGCGGCCTGATCCAGCAGCCTATTTTCCGTTTTTCCCTCTTTGCGGCTTTCCACCTGCGACAAAACGGCCAAAGTGAAACACGACCGGCAGCGAGGCTGCCAAGCGGAAAAAACGATTGATCTTTTTCGCTTGAGCCGACGGATTTCCACAGAACGTGCTTCAACGGACGAAACAAAAAAACCGACTCATCCCCCACTTTCGCCTATCGTAACGAAAGCAGGGGACGGATCGGTTCAAAGAAGAGAAAAAGGGCCCTAAGGCTGCCTCATGCGGCGCAGACAAGCAGAGCGCCAATCCGGCCGCTTCTTTTATCGGGCGATCACTGTCGGCGGTGGATGCTCATCTTTTGCCGCTTCATTCACCCCGATGCCTTGGCCAAAGGCCGAAGCGAGGCCAAGGACGGCGAGAGCGACGATCACGATGACCCGCTTTTTCACGAGCTTCACCTCCTTTCAAACGCCGGTTTGCGTCCGCAAGAGGGTGCAGCTTAGCTGATAATATTGGGCCGCCTGCTTGTATTGGCGCCTCCGCATATAACAATCCGCCAAATATTCGGCATACAAAGAAGCGTCATCATACTCCTTCTTTTTTTGAAAGTATGGAATCGCCTCCTGTTTGAGCAACCGCTCTAACAGTTCGTCTTCTCCGCTCAAAAGCAGCCGGTAAATGGAAAAATGCAAATAATACTCATAATGCTCGGACGCGCCGTTAGGGGCTTGTTCGAGCTGTTTCCACCCTTCCTCGACAGCCATCGACGCTTTGCGATAATGCTTGGCATCGCAATGCACGCGAACGAGCGACAAAAGCGTGATGAGCCGGGCATCCAGCGGGGCGTCCTCTTTATAGATCAAACTGTTCTCGTAATGTTGCACCGCCTCGCGGTATTGACGTTTCATTCCTTTCAAGTGGCCGAGATTGTGTTCCACAATCCCAAGAAGCCGTCGATCATCCAACATCCTCGCCGCCTTTTGGGCCAGCAGACAATGGTCGACCGCTTTATCGATCTCCCCGCAACGCCGGTAGCAAATCGCCAACAACACATGGCATTCGGCGCTCCGCCGCAAGTCGTATTCCGCCTGGCTGAGCGTCAGCGCGCTCGGCGTATTGAAGGCATTGAAACCATTTCCACAGACGGCTGAAAGCAAGCGCCGACAAGTAAGCCAAATCAGCTTCCTCCCCGCTCGTTTTCCATTCTCCCTTCAACAACTGTTCTGCCTTTTGATAACAATGCAAGGCGTCATCGTACTTTTCTTGGCAATAATACAAAAGGCCAAAAAATTTCCAATAATAATAGCGCATGTCATCACTGAACGCCCCATACCAGTCCCGCACGCTTTGCGCCGCTGTTTCCGCCCCCTTTTTGTCGCCAAGAAGCAGCCAATATCGGATTCGCATCAGCTGAAAATAAATCATGGCTTCGGCATCCCCAGACTGCTCGCATCGTTCTTTGACCGTTTCATACAGTTCCCGCGCGGCAGGCACATCACGGTTCGTCATCGCCTTATACCACGACATCACCCATTCGAACCATGAAGGCATTGTTTCGTTTCCACCCGGCCGGATGTCCAACCGCCGAAACAGCCATTCGAGCACCTCTTGGCTCGGGATGACTTGGTTGTTCTCAATTTTCGATAAATACGAAACGGAAATAATGCCTTCAGCCGTTTCTTCTTGGGTCAGGCCTTTCATCAAGCGGGCGAATTTCAAGCGGTCGCCTAGTTTCAACCGGAATCGACCCCTTCAATCTGATTTTACTGAAAATTATATCCTTTTCTATCCTCCTGTTGCATCACACTTTAGCACTAAAACAAAACGAAAAAGGCGCCCCAAAAAGCCGGGACACCTTTTTCTTGCCCAAACCGCAAGCGGAAATTTGTTAAGGAAAAGCAAGCCGCCCGTTTGCCAAGACATTCCTAAACCGGAGGCGTTTATCGCTTCGGCACCGTTTCGCCTTCCCACTCGAGCATGCCGCCCGTCATGTTGCGGACGCGATAGCCGAGCTCTTGCAAGTAGCGGCAGACGTTTTCGCTCCGCCGTCCGGAGCGGCAGACGAAAATATATTCTTCGTTGCGGTCGAATTCGGCAAGCCGATCGGGGATGTCGCCCATTTTAATATGTTTGGCGCCGGGGATCATGCCGAGGGCGACTTCCTCGTCTTCGCGCACATCGACAATGTTCAGCTTTTCGCCGCGTTCGAGTTTTTCTTTCACTTCAGCCGGCGTGATTTCTTTGATCTCTTCCATGGCAGATCGACCCCTTTCTCTCGCGTTCAATGCTTCGTTTCGGCAGAAGGCAGCGGGGAAGTACGAAGCCGATTCCTCCCCGCTTGCGCTGGCTGCGCGGAAACTGGTTCAAGATGATCGTTCCTTGACGCCGCGTGCGCCGTCTCAAGTCGGGCGGCCGCTTTTCCGTCAGTTGGCGACGATGTTGACGAGCTTGCCGGGGACGGCGATCACTTTGCGCACAGTTTTGCCCTCAAGCTGCTCTTTAATTTTTTCATCGGCGAGCGCCCGCTCCTCGAGCGCTTCTTTTGGTAAATCAACTGGCACGTGCAAACGCGACCGCACTTTGCCGTTGATTTGCACGACGATTTCCACGACGTCTTCCACAAGCTTCGTTTCATCATACGTCGGCCACGGTTCATAGGCGATCGTGTCCGTGTGGCCAAGCTTTTGCCACAGCTCCTCGCCGATGTGCGGGCAGACCGGCGACAAGAGCTTGACGAAGCCTTCCATGTATTCTTTTTTCATTTGCTCCGCTTTGTACGCTTCGTTGATGAACACCATAAGCTGCGAAATGGCGGTGTTAAAGCGGAGCGCTTCATAGTCTTCCGTCACTTTTTTCACCGTTTGGTGATAGACGCGCTCGAGCGTGTCGTTCGCCGGTTCGTCGACAATGTTCGGGTTCAGTTCGCCATTCTCGGTGACAAAGAGTCTCCAGACGCGGTCGAGGAAGCGCCGCGCCCCGTCAAGCCCTTTCGTCGACCAAGCGATCGACGCCTCAAGCGGCCCCATGAACATTTCATACAGCCGCAAGGTGTCGGCCCCATGGCTTTCGATGATGTCGTCCGGGTTGACGACGTTGCCTTTTGATTTGCTCATTTTTTCGTTGTTTTCGCCTAAAATCATCCCTTGGTTGAACAGCTTTTGGAACGGTTCTTTCGTCGGCACGATGCCAAGGTCATAAAGAAACTTATGCCAGAAGCGGGCATAAAGCAAATGCAAGACCGCGTGCTCCGCCCCGCCGATGTAGACATCGACCGGCAGCCACTTTTTCAGCTTTTCCGGATCGGCGAGCTGCTTGTCGTTGTGCGGGTCGATGTAGCGCAAATAATACCAGCAGCTTCCAGCCCATTGCGGCATCGTGTTCGTTTCGCGCCGCCCTTTTTTCCCGGTTTTCGGGTCGACAACATTGACCCATTCTTCGATGTTGGCCAGCGGCGACTCGCCCGTTCCCGACGGACGAATTTCATCCGTTTTCGGCAACACAAGCGGCAATTCCTCTTCCGGCACCGGCGTCATCGTGCCGTCTTCCCAATGGATGATCGGAATCGGCTCGCCCCAGTAGCGCTGGCGGCTGAACAGCCAGTCGCGCAGCCGGTACGACACTTTTTTCCGCCCTTTGCCGTGCTCCTCAAGCCATGCGATCATTTTTTCGATCGCTTCCTGCTTGTTCAAGCCGTTCAAAAACTCGGAGTTGATATGCTCGCCGTCTCCGGTGTACGCTTCCTTTTCGATATTCCCACCGGCGACGACTTCTTTCATCGGCAAGTGGAATTTTTTCGCAAACTCGTAGTCGCGCTCATCGTGCGCCGGCACGGCCATGATCGCTCCGGTGCCGTAGCTCATCAAGACGTAGTCGGCGATCCAAATCGGAAGCCGATCGCCGGTGACCGGGTGAATGGCGTACGCGCCGGTGAACACGCCCGTTTTTTCTTTCGCCAAATCGGTGCGCTCGAGATCGCTTTTGCTTTGGATTTCTTTTAAATAGGCGTCAACGGCCGGTTTTTGCTCCGGCGTCGTGATTTTCTCAACAAGCGGATGCTCCGGCGCCAAGACGGTGTATGTCGCGCCAAAGAGCGTATCGGGACGCGTCGTGAACACGGTGAACGTTTCGTCATGGCCGTCGACGGCAAACTCGATTTCCGCTCCTTCCGAACGACCGATCCAGTTGCGCTGCATCTCCTTAATGCTTTCTGGCCAGTCGAGCTCCTCCAAGTCTTCAAGCAAGCGGTCGGCATAGGCGGTGATTCTCAGCATCCATTGCCGCATCGGCTTGCGGATGACCGGATGCCCGCCGCGCTCGCTCCGGCCGTTGATCACCTCTTCGTTCGCCAGCACCGTGCCAAGCGCCGGACACCAGTTGACCGGCACTTCATCCATGTAGGCGAGCCCTTTTTCATACAGCTTCAAGAAAATCCATTGCGTCCATTTGTAATAGTTCGGGTCGGTCGTGTTGATCTCCCGATCCCAGTCATACGAAAAGCCGAGCGACTTGATTTGCCGGCGGAAGTTGTCGATGTTTTTTTGCGTAAACTCCGCCGGGTCGTTGCCGGTATCGAGCGCATATTGCTCGGCCGGCAGCCCGAACGCGTCCCAGCCCATCGGGTGAAGGACATTGTACCCTTGCATCCGTTTCATGCGCGCCAAAATGTCGGTCGCCGTATACCCTTCCGGATGGCCGACGTGCAAGCCGGCGCCGGACGGATACGGGAACATGTCGAGAACGTAAAACTTCGGCTTGTCGTCATCATCGGGCGTGCGGAACGTTTTGTTTTTCTCCCAATAGTCCTGCCATTTTTTTTCGATTTCGCGGTGGTTGAAGCTCATCGCAGCACTCCTCCTATCAAGTTCTACTTGCATCATTGACGAAAATATGTACAAAAAAACCCCCCATCCCCACGCAAAGGGACGAGAGGCGCGCTTCCCGCGGTACCACCCTTTTTGGCGCGCCAAACGGCGCACCCGCTTTCTTCCTTAACGCGGATGGACGGCCGGCGCTGTCGGGGATCGTTCGCGCCGGCAACTCCGAGGCGAGTTCACGGGCCGACTTCGGTTGACTCGCACCATCCGTCAACTCTCTGCCGTCCGTCGGGCCCGCTACTGCTCCTCTTCACCGTTATTCGCCTTATTCGCGCATGAATCGACCGATGAGTGGACAGAATGACAAATTTATTATTATTTTAAAAAATTTGTCGATCAATTGCAAGCCGAAACCTATACGGAAGCCGCGGTTTTTTCATCCGCGTTCTCCGTCCGCTTCGGGAGCCGACGATCATGCAAAAGCGCGGCCAGCACCGCCAATAAGGCAAACAATGCTAACATCATGATGAGTAGCTTCATTCCAAACAGATCCGCGACCGAGCCGCCGATGACCGGTCCGATCATCCGTCCGGCCGTGGCCGTTCCGTTGACGATTCCTTGGTAAAACCCGGCTTTCCCCGGCGGCGCCCATTCGTTCACCGCGGCCGGAATCGCCGGCCAGACGATCATCTCGGCGATCGTGAGCACAATCATGGACGCGGCAAACTCAGCAAACGAATGCGCCCCCAACAGCATGGCAAACGAAACGGCGAAAATAAGAAAACCGATCACGATTTGCCGCTTCAACGTCGGCATGAAGCGGCGGATCACCCGCGCCAGCGCCGGCTGGCCGAAAACGATCAATGCGCCGTTGATCGTCCAAAGCAAGCTGTACTGCCCGACCGGTATCCCGAGCTCGCGCGTATAGGCGGCGATCGTCGTCGACCATTGGACATAGCTCAACCAGCACAGTCCATAGCCGGCGCAAAGGAGGGCGAGCGCCCAGCCCACGGCGCGGGATGGCGCTCTTTCCGCTTCTCCGGATCGTTTCTTTCTCAGCGGCGGCAAAATCGGAACGCGGCGCAACCCGGCTACAACCGTAAACAAAAACGCGGCATACAACAAAAGATTGGCGAAAAAAACGAGCGAGAACGAATATGAAGCGACAAGCCCGCCAAGCGCCGAACCGACGGCGACGCCGATGTTTTGCGCGACATACAAGGCGTTGAACGCCCGCCGCCCCCCGTCCGGCCAAATCGCCCCGGCGTACGCCGACGCCGCCGGAAAGACGACGCCGCTGCCAATGCCGACAAGCGCCAAAAACACCGCATAATGCGGCCAACCGTGCCAAACGTTCAACCCCGCAAGCGCGGCCATCGTCAACACCGCCCCGGCCAACAAAACGCGAAACCCGCCGATCCGGTCAAATAAAAAGCCGCCAGCCAAGCTGCCGATGACACTTCCCCCAGAGTTGAGCATGAGCACGACACCAGCGACAGCGAGCGGCTGGCCGAGCTGTTCGTGCAAATAGATCGTGTTTAGCGGCCATAGAAACGACGCCCCTGTCACATTGAGCGCCATGCCGACAAGCAGCCACCAAAGAGCGCGGGGCATCGGCCATCATCCTTTTCTGGCTTTTATTTTGAGTTCCGAAATAATTGTAGGGGGAAACGCGAAAAAAATCAATAAAAAATAAGGAGCGGCATCCGCCCCTTTGGCTTGTCGTCACCCGTTCCGCTGCTTGGAGCGGATCGGTTGGCCGCCCGTTTCCTCGTATTGCTTTTTCGCCAGCTTCACCGGGTCAAAGTCTTAACCAAGCTCCAAATCGTTATTGTTTTGGCCGTTGCGTGTTTTTTGTTCCGGATTCGTTTGTTTCAGGCGTCGCTTCATGTCGTGTTCCTCCTCGTTTCAGCGGTCAAGCAAACAGATGCCGTTTGGCAACATGATCGCCATGCGTTCGCTTCCCGTT
The DNA here is from genome assembly GCF_001908025.1 of Geobacillus proteiniphilus. GTDB lineage: Bacteria > Bacillota > Bacilli > Bacillales > Anoxybacillaceae > Geobacillus > Geobacillus proteiniphilus. The sequence goes on along the minus strand of NZ_MQMG01000035.1, from coordinate 9,664 downwards.
TCAGCGGTCAAGCAAAATCATGTCGTTTTGCAATTGCTCCAGTTGGAGCCGCATCCGATGCAGCTGCTCGCGCTGCTGGGCGTTGCAGCTTCGCGCCAAGTGCGCCAAATCGATGACCGTCTGCTCGAGCATCTGCTGGGCGTTTGTGTATTCGGTGATGTTGTAATGCTCCTGCTTTTGCGCTTCCGTATATTGCTCTTTCGCGTAGCGGATCACATCTTCACACCGCTGCAAAAATTCCTCAACAGATTGTCTTGTTGCCATCTGCTCACCTCGTTTCGTGATGTTCCCTCATGTTTACTATGCGCCGCATAGGCTGGCCGTATCACGCCAATGATTGGCAGCGGTCGATTTTCCATGAAGTTTTTGTTACAATGCCGACGTGAGGATCTTCGTTCAGCTCGATCAGGCCGATGTCGGTCAGCTCAAGGGTTTCCGCCATGCTGGCGTAGAGGATGGGGCGGCTAGAGGGAGAAAGCGATGGCGCCCGACATCTTTGGCCGCAGCGCCATACCCGCCAACGTAAACGATGAAACGATCGCAAGGAGGGCCCAACCGATGGCTTTGATGAACATTTTGCCGTTTGCCCGCTTTTTGCTTGATCAAGCGGTCAACGAAGGCGACATCGCCGTCGACGCGACCGTCGGCAACGGGCACGACACCGTGTATTTGGCTCAACGCGTCGGGGATTTCGGCCATGTGTTCGGCTTTGACATTCAGCCTGAGGCCATCACCGCCGCTTCCGCCCGCCTCGCGGAACATGGGCTATGCGGGCGGGCGACGTTGTTTCAACGAAGCCATAGCGAAATGCTTGAGGCGCTTCCCGCCGATGTACACGGGCGCATCGCCGGCGCGGTGTTCAACCTCGGCTATTTGCCGGGCGGCAATAAGCAAATCGTCACCGAGCCGGAATCGACGATCGAAGCGGTCCGCCAGCTGCTTTCCGTCATGAAGCCGGGCGGCGTCATCGTTCTTGTCGTGTACCACGGCCATCCGGAAGGAAAGCGCGAACGCGACGCGCTCCTTGATTACGTCCGCTCTCTTGATCAACGGCGCGTCCATGCCTTGAAATACGAATTCATCAATCGGCAAAACGACCCGCCGTTTTTGATCGCGCTCGAGAATCGGGCGGATGGGGGCGCCTGAGTCCGTCCGGTCCGCTGACGAACCGCTGCCCTTGCCAATACAAGCAAACGACCGCCCTTATGAAAAGGACAGCCGTTTTTGCCGCTCCTGCCAAAAGCGGTATGCTTTTCCGTTCCAATAGAAAAACTGCGACGCCGCCCCGCCGGCGCGGACGAGCCGGCGCGCCAGCCGGCGCAGCCCGCGCTGCTTTTTCACCTTGGCATCCGACAAATACAACCCAAGAAGCCCTCGGTGAATGAGGCGGTGAAACTCGCCGTGCGGAAGCGCGCCAACATGGCGGTCGGCCTCTTCGATGAAATGGCAAAGCCGCTCAAGCATCACCGTTTCATTCGGATAGTAAAAGCAAAAGTTTAAATCGCCGCCTTCCCGGTCTTCCTCCTGGTCGATCAAATAGTCGAGCAAAATGTGCAGCCCTTGAATGTATGGAAAATAGCCGTCGCGCACTTGTCTCGCCATCTCCGGCGGCAGCGATTCGCCAAACGCATAGGCGACGAGGCAGAAAATGCCGAGCGTCGAACCGGAGCAGGCGGAAAACTCATACCATTCCATCGGCGGCAAGGCGTCTTTGTATTGCGCGAACCATTTCTCAAGCCGCGGCACCCGCTCGTTGACATCGACGTGTTTATGCACTTGCAAGTCGCAATAATAGCCGGCCAATTCATGCAAAAACGGGGCGATCGTCTCATAATGGCGCGCCGTCTCGAGCACCTCTTGGCACGTGCGGACGAGCGCCGGCAAATAGCCGCCGTCTTCCTGTTCACGGCGATGGCGGTAATAGTTCGACGGCTCCGCGCCGATCGTCAAGGCGTCCGGCATCGAATCGTGCAAGGCGCGAAAGTCGAGCGGATCGAGCGAGGTGCTGCGGTCGCACAAATTATCCAAATAATCGCTGATCGTCTGGTAAGCAACGATAAAGCGGATGCAGGCCTCCATGTTTTCTCCGGCCAAGAGCGCCAAAATGGAGCCGCCTTCGCAATGGAACGTTTTCGAAGCGATGCTCGCGAGCGCTTGGCGCCGCAGCTCGGGGTCAGGGATGCGCTCCGCCCGCTGCCGCCAATAGGCAAGCTCGCGATGGACAAGCGGAAGCACGTCACGATACACCATTTTCATCAATGCGATTGGATGCGTCGGAATTTTCAATCAGCTCACCTCGGGGCAAAAACGATGCTCTTGTCTCCTAGTATTGCCATCCCCATCACCAGGGCAAACGAATCCAGCTGCTGTTCTCTTTCATTTACGATCCTTACTTTGTAAAATAAAAGTGAGCGGACTATTTTACATTAAGAAAGGAACGAAAGCGATGATTTACCCATACAAAGGCAAAACGCCGCAAATTGCCGCCTCCGCCTTTATCGCCGACTATGTGACGATCACCGGCGATGTCGTGATCGGCGAAGAGACGAGCATTTGGTTCAATACCGTCATTCGCGGCGATGTGGCGCCAACGATGATCGGCAACCGCGTCAATATTCAAGATAACTCAATTTTGCATCAAAGTCCAAACAATCCGCTTATCATTGAAGACGATGTAACAGTCGGCCACCAAGTCATTTTGCACAGCGCCATCGTTCGCAAAAACGCGCTCATCGGCATGGGCTCGATCATTTTGGACCGCGCGGAAATCGGGGAAGGCGCGTTTATCGGCGCCGGCAGTTTAGTGCCGCCGGGCAAAAAAATTCCGCCGAACACACTCGCCCTCGGCCGGCCGGCGAAAGTCGTCCGCGAGCTGACCGAAGACGACATCCGCGAAATGGAGCGCATCCGCCGCGAATATGTTGAGAAAGGGCAGTATTACAAAGCGCTGCAGCAACAGCGGACATCGTGCGCCAACAAAAAAGAGCTGCCGTGATCAGGCAGCTCTTTTTCTTTCATCACTTGTCCGCCAACGCCAGCGCTTGTTCTTTCAACAAGGCGGCTTTGTCGGTGCGCTCCCACGGCAGGTCGATGTCCGTACGCCCAAAATGGCCGTAAGCAGCCGTCTGTTTGTAAATCGGGCGGCGAAGGTCGAGCATTTTGATGATGCCCGCCGGGCGGAGATCGAAGTTGTTGCGCACGACCTCAATCAAAATGTCTTCCGACACTTTGCCGGTGCCGAACGTATCGATCGAAATCGAAACTGGGCGGGCGACGCCGATCGCGTAGGCAAGCTGCACTTCGCATTTGTCGGCCAGTCCTGCCGCGACGATGTTTTTCGCGACATAGCGGGCCGCATACGCCGCCGAGCGGTCGACTTTCGTCGGATCTTTGCCCGAGAACGCGCCACCGCCGTGGCGAGCGTAGCCGCCGTACGTATCGACGATGATTTTCCGCCCCGTCAACCCAGCATCCCCTTGCGGACCGCCGATGACAAACCGTCCTGTCGGGTTGATGAAATATTTCGTGTCCTCATCAAGCAGCTCCGCGGGCACGACCGGCTTGATGACCTGTTCTTTAATGTCGCGTTGGATTTGGTCCTGCGTAATTTCCGGATGATGCTGCGCGGAAACGACGATCGTATCGACGCGCACCGGTTTGCCGTTTTCATCGTATTCGATCGTCACTTGCGTTTTCCCGTCCGGCCGCAAGTACGGCAAGACGTCCGTTTTGCGCACTTCCGCCAATCGGCGCGCCAAGCGGTGCGCAAGCGAAATCGGCAGCGGCATCAATTCTTCCGTCTCATTGCAAGCGAACCCAAACATCAACCCTTGGTCGCCGGCGCCGATCGCTTCAATTTCCTCGTCAGTCATCTGACCTTCGCGCGCCTCGAGCGCCCGGTCAACCCCCATCGCAATGTCCGGCGATTGTTCGTCAATCGACGTCAGCACCGCGCACGTATCGGCGTCAAATCCGTATTTGGCGCGCGTGTAGCCGATTTCGCGAACCGTATCGCGGACGATGCGCGGAATGTCCACGTATGTTGATGTCGTGATTTCCCCGCTCACGAGCACCAGCCCGGTCGTGACGCTCGTTTCGCAGGCGACGCGGGCGTTCGGGTCTTTTTCCAAAATGGCATCCAAAATGGCGTCGGAAATTTGGTCGCAAATTTTATCCGGATGTCCTTCCGTCACAGACTCTGAAGTAAACAAGCGGCGTTTGGCTGACATTCGGTTTGTTTCCTCCTCTTGGCATAATGTGGCGACACGGAACTCATTTCCCTTTTTCCCTTCGCAATATAAAAAACCTTTCCTGTAACGGCTGAGGAAAGGTCAGGGCAATCGTATTGCTTCCTTTCACTCTTATCGTTCAAGGACTGCGCCTTGCCACAGGTTAGCACCATTTCACACATGTACAGTTGTGACGGTTGCTGGGCTTCATCGGGCCTGTCCCTCCACCGGCTCGGGATAAGAGTATCCGTTCAATGACTTATCATATCGCAACGGAATCGGCAAAGTCAACTATAGAAATTCATTTTTTATCATTTCCAGCCGCGAAAATTCTTTCCTCAAGGCAATCAACACAATGGGAAAAATAAAGTTTGAAAAACCCACACAATTAGTATGGACTATTAATAAAAATGTGTTATACTATTTTCAAGAGTGATTACAAAAAGAAGGCAGGTTTTGGATATGGGGATCGCAAACATGACAAATAAGCTTGATTTATTGCTACAAAAACCGTACGTGCATCATCAACTGTCCGTTGCCGAGCTCGTCGAGAAAGTGCTGCAGCGGAATGAAGGCCGGCTGACGCACACCGGGGCCGTCGCGGTGACAACCGGCAAGTACACGGGGCGGTCGCCGAAAGACAAATACATCGTCGAAGAACCGTCAACGAAGCAAACGATCGACTGGGGAGCGGTCAACCAGCCGATGTCTCCGGAGACGTTTGATAAACTGTACGACAAAGTGCTCGACTATTTAATGAATAAAGATGAACTGTTCGTGTTTAAAGGCTTTGCCGGCGCCGATCCGAAATACCGGTTGCCGATTCAAGTCGTCAACGAATTCGCCTGGCACAACTTGTTCGTCCATCAGCTGTTCATCCGGCCGAGCGCCGAGGAGCTCGCCGCGCATGAGCCGCAATTTACGGTGATTTGCGCGCCGAACTTTAAAGCCGACCCGAAAGTCGACGGCACGCGCTCGGAAGCGTTCATCATCATCTCGTTTGAACGGCGCACCGTGTTGATCGGCGGCACCGAGTATGCCGGCGAAATGAAAAAATCGATTTTCTCGGTGATGAACTATTTGCTGCCGGAACAAGGCATCCTGCCGATGCACTGCTCGGCCAACGTCGGCCAGGAAGGCGACGTCGCCCTCTTTTTCGGCTTGTCGGGAACGGGAAAAACGACGCTCTCGACCGACCCGAACCGCCGCTTGATCGGCGATGATGAACACGGCTGGTCAAGCCGCGGCATTTTCAACATCGAAGGCGGCTGCTATGCGAAATGCATCAACTTGTCGCGCGAGAAAGAGCCGCAAATTTTTGACGCCATCGGTTTCGGCGCGGTGCTCGAAAACGTCGTTCTCGATGACGCGACGCGGGTGCCCAATTACGACGACGGCACGCTGACGGAAAACACGCGCGCCGCCTACCCGCTTCAAGCGATCCAAAACATCATCGACCCGAGCGTCGCCGGCCACCCGTCCACGATCGTGTTTTTGACGGCTGATGCGTTCGGCGTCCTGCCGCCGATCAGCAAGCTGACGCGCGAACAAGCGATGTACCATTTCTTAAGCGGCTACACAAGCAAACTCGCCGGCACCGAACGCGGCGTCACCGAACCGGAAGCGACGTTCTCGACATGCTTTGGCGCACCGTTTTTGCCGCGCCCGGCCGTCGAATACGCGGAAATGCTCGGGCAAAAAATCGCCGAACACAACGTCCGCGTCTTTTTGGTCAACACCGGCTGGACAGGGGGACCGTACGGCGTCGGCAGCCGCATGAAGCTCGCCTACACCCGGGCGATGGTGCAAGCCGCCGTCGAAGGGGAGCTGGACAACGTCGAAACGGTGCAAGACCCGATTTTCGGCCTCGCCATCCCAACCCGCGTCCCGGGCGTGCCGGATGACGTCCTGCAGCCGCAAAACACATGGGCCGACAAACAAGCATACGAACAAAAAGCAAAAGAGCTGGCGCAAAAGTTCCGCGCCAACTTCCAAAAATTCGCCCACATCGATCCGTCCATTGAAAAACTCGGCGGACCGCTCGTTTAACAAGAACCCGGCCGGACAGGGAACAGCTCCTGTCCGGCCGGGTTTTCTGTTCTTTCCTCTGCTTTAGTCTCCGACACTGAATCGTTAGACATTTCTGTACGTCGGTCCGTTTCATTCGCCTCAGACGACCTCAAAAACAATCGGACTCGATCAAACGCATTCTGTAAGGAGGGAATCTTGAAAGCCAACAGTTTTTTAAACACGTTAGACCAATTCATCAAACTTAGCGCATGGCCGATCGGGAGTTTGATTGTCAGTGTAGGGTCGCCGTTCCTTTTAATCAATATCACCTTATTTTTCTATGTCGTCTCAAGCATTCTCATGTTTCTGTTGCATATACAAGAACATACAAAGAAGAAGACGGCTCAAGGCAAAGGCCTAAAGAACTTTCTCCTTTCGATCAGTCTAGGATGGGAATACACTTGGAGAAATGTGCACGCTAAATCGATTAGCTTCATGTCATTTTTTGAAGGAATCGGAAATGGCGTCTGAATTTCGGCCATCCTTTGAAACTTTACATCTCGAATGGTCTGGCAAGCGATGGCAGAAGGAAACCGTTGCGACGAAAACGCTTTAAATAGTTTGCTCGTCGCTTGATTCAGCTCGGGATGATTCAACAGCCAATTGGCAAATTGGGTGTTGATGTCGGACATCTTCTCATACATCTCTTGCTTGGCTTTCGTTGGTTTGTAAAGCTCCAATTTTAAGGTGATCGTGGGCATCTTTTCACCTCCCTCCTTCTTTCATCCCACATCTGAAGAAGTGGGTTTTCTCGCTCGCGATTTTATAAAAACACGCATTACGGCCGAGTTGGACAAGCTGAACCAAGCTGTTTCAATCCCTCATAGGTACGATAAAAACGTGAAGGAACGGTATTTCATTGAATGGCTTCTCAAGTTTCAATCCCTCATAGGTACGATAAAAACTCGGGTCGGCATTCATTTGTTGCACCGTCTGATTGAAGTTTCAATCCCTCATAGGTACGATAAAAACATCGCTAAATCAATCCGAGTGAAATGACCACAGAAGTTTCAATCCCTCATAGGTACGATAAAAACGAACCAGCAGGGTGAGAGGGAAGCGGATTTCATCAATGGTTTCAATCCCTCATAGGTACGATAAAAACCTATATTTTTGCGCTGCATCAGGAAGCCGAGCGGATGGGTTTCAATCCCTCATAGGTACGATAAAAACATCAGCTGGCTTTCCTTTAACGAAGTGGCATTGGTGTTTCAATCCCTCATAGGTACGATAAAAACGTCGGGTTCGCCCTCAACTGCATCGATCAGTTCGTCGTTTCAATCCCTCATAGGTACGATAAAAACGTCCACGGTCTGCATCAAAATGGCAAGGCGTTCTTGGTTTCAATCCCTCATAGGTACGATAAAAACGTTGGTAAATGAATACGCCCGTTGGACTCGAATGGGACAGTTTCAATCCCTCATAGGTACGATAAAAACGAGCCACACGTTTCCACTTGTCATCGACGTTCCAGCGTTTCAATCCCTCATAGGTACGATAAAAACTACGGGCATTCTCACCAATGACAACATCTTTATGTAGTTTCAATCCCTCATAGGTACGATAAAAACACAAAGTCGCTAACCTGTGAGTTAGTACAATTCTTCAAGTTTCAATCCCTCATAGGTACGATAAAAACATCCACTCCTCTTTTTTCTTTTTCCTTCTGTGCTTTTTGTTTCAATCCCTCATAGGTACGATAAAAACGAGGCTTACGGAACTGATACGGAACGCATTCGAGTGTTTCAATCCCTCATAGGTACGATAAAAACCTGCCTCTTGTGCCGTGTAGACGCGGAAAAGTGGATGTTTCAATCCCTCATAGGTACGATAAAAACACGCAAGATGATGTGAACAACATCGTTGCGAAAGAGGTGTTTCAATCCCTCATAGGTACGATAAAAACGACCCCTGCATTTTATGTCCACCACAATTCCCGCATTGGTTTCAATCCCTCATAGGTACGATAAAAACGCCAACCACAAAGGAAACGCTTCGAAAATATCTCTTGTTTCAATCCCTCATAGGTACGATAAAAACGTGATCGAGTATGTATGGAAAACGCAGATCCGGGACGTGTTTCAATCCCTCATAGGTACGATAAAAACGCAGAATACAACCAGCTTGCAGATGAATTGGAAAAAGCGTTTCAATCCCTCATAGGTACGATAAAAACCCAAAAAATGCTTGTTGTATCAAGCATTTCGATCTAGCGCTGTTTTCAGAATATCACGTTTCAAAAATTCTGTCAATGGCTTTCAGCCTCGATGGCTGTAGGTTTAGGGCGCCAAAAACCATTGTCGTCGATCCCCCGGGGTTTTTGCACGATTGGGGGTCGACGACAATGTGAGGCTCGACGGCGAAGAGTCTGCTCTGCTTACCCCTTCACCCGTTCGATCTTCTCAACCGGCAGCCCGGTCAGTTCGTGGATCGTGTCGACATCGTACCCTTTCGCCAGCATTCTCTTCACCACGTCGAGCTTCCCTTCCTCAATCCCTTTTTGGCGCCCTTGCTTCATCCCTTGTTTGACTCCTTGTTGAATTCCCTTTTCCATTCCCCGCTGTTCGTACGAGACGATGAGCTCCATCACTTGCTTCGCTTCCTTCGTTTCCATTTGGCTCACCTCGTTTCGCAGTTTGGCTTCCTCCTCTTCGGACAACCGCAAATACGTTTCAAAAAAACCGAACAACAGCCGCTGTTTCGCCTCATCGAGCTCAAGGCGGACGAGCATGCGCAAAAATTCTTTTTTCACTTCGACCTTTTCTTCTTCATTATACCCCATTTTGCTTAACAAGGCAGCGGCGACGGGATTGTCATGGCGGATGTACGCGCGCCACGGCAGTTTGCGCAGCTCCACCGTCAGAAAGCGGAAGTCGAGAACGGTCAAAAACGGAAACTGGACGACCAATGAGGAAGGTTCATCGTGGTGTTCATCATAGCTGAAGATGGCGATCGGAAGAATGCGGCGGCGGTATTTTTGAAACAAGCGGCTGAAGTAGAGGAACATTCGCTCGGGGAAGGTCCGCTGTGCGTAGCTTTGGTGTTCGACGTGAACGATGACGAGCCCGTCTTCCCCTTTCATCTTCGTTTCCACCAACAAATCGACGCGGTGCTTCTCTCCGGCCGTCACGTCGGTAAACAGTTCTTCTGAGAGGAAAGAAAGGTGGTGAACGTCGATGTGCTCGTACACGTTGGGAAAGAAAAGAAGCAAAAACTCTTCGAAAAACGTCGACAGCAGCTCTTTGAACAACCGGTCGTGATCGATTCGCGGTTTAGCCACGTTTCCCCTCCTTGCGGCATCGAATTCATCGTATGATATTCGCTCTCCGCGGCCAAACTCCTTCTCCTCCCCCCCTACTTTTTTA
>NZ_MQMG01000034.1 GCF_001908025.1 Geobacillus proteiniphilus | reverse complement strand
TTTTTCAAAGGGAACCGATGCGCCTTCATTCGCCGACGATATGCGGCTTTGCGGCGAACGTTGGGCAAAGCCAAGAAGCTCCATATGATTCGCAAAATCGGCCGTAAAGAGTCCCGCTGGATGAAGGATATAAACCATAAAATCAGCCGTCAAATCGTCCGTTTTGCCCTTGCCAACGGTGTTGGCGTGATTCGGATGGAAGAGTTGACGGGGATTCGAAAACGGGCAACATCGGCCAAAGAAGCAGGACGAAGCCTTCATTCCTGGTCGTTTCATCAATTGCAAACGATGATTGCCTATAAAGCGGAAATGGCGGGCATTCGGGTGGAGTGGGTGAAGCCGACCTATACAAGCCAAACATGCCGATGCGGGCATCGAGAGAAAGCGAACCGAAACGGCATCCGCTTCCGATGCCAAAAGTGCGGATACACTCTCCACGCTGACTTGAATGGCGCGATCAACATCGCCAAAGCGATTTCAGGCTTCGCCGCCTAACCTAGCGCACTGGTCACAGGTGCGCCGCCCATCGGGGTACATCTTAACCCGATGGGACGGGGTGATGACACACCCCTGAACTTGGGCGTTGTCCGAACCAGAAATGGATGAGGGCGCAAACGACCCAAGAATCCCACGCCTTTAGGCGTGTGGAGTGTCAAGGCAAAAAAGAGAGGATGGTTTCATGCGCTACGCCTTGATCACTGGAGCCTCTGGAGGCATCGGACAAAGCATCGCCCGTGTGCTCGCTCGGGAGGGATACGGACTTTTTCTTCATTACTATCGGCGACGGGCGCCTGTTGAAGCGCTGAAAGAAGAGCTTAACGATGTGCATATTGTGCCGATTGAGGCCGATTTGTCGGCGCCGGATGGGGTCGATCGGCTGCTTGCGCAAATCAACCGTCCGGTGGACGTCATCATTTATAACAGCGGAGCGAGCTATTATGGGTTGTTGACCGACATGAACGATGAATTAATCGAGCGGATGGTGCGGCTTCACATGACAAGCCCGGCGCTGCTCATCAAACGGCTGATCCCATCAATGGTGGCGAGAAAGCGCGGTCATATTGTGTTCATTTCCTCGATTTGGGGATTGTGCGGCGCTTCGTGCGAGGCGGTGTATTCGATGACAAAGGGAGGGCAGAACGCGTTTGCCAAGGCGCTCGCCAAGGAGCTTGCCCCAAGCGGCATTCGCGTCAACGCTGTTGCACCGGGGGCGATTGATACCGATATGCTGCGGGTGTTTCGTCCCGAGGAGCTAGAAGCGCTCACTGACGAAATTCCAGCCGGCCGGCTCGGCACCCCGGATGAGGTGGCGGAAACGGTGGCGTTTTTGCTGTCTGATGCCGCTTCGTATATCACCGGCCAAGTCATTTCCGTCAACGGCGGCTGGTATTGTTGAACGTATATTTTCCGGTTCGGCAGGCAAACTATCCTTGAAACATTCAACAAGGAGGGATTGACATGTCGGTATTGGATAACTTTGAACAATGGAAAGACTTTTTGGCGGAACGTTTGCAGCAAGCGCAGCAACAAGGACTAACCCAGCAAGTGATCACAGACGTCGCCTATCAAATCGGAGACTATTTGGCGAAACACGTCGATCCGAAAAACCCGGAAGAACGGGTGCTCGCTGACCTTTGGAGTGTTGCGGATGAAAAAGAGCAGCACGCCCTTGCCAACATGATGGTCAAACTGGTCCAACAACAATAATCACCCGGAAAAAGAGAGGGGGCTCCCTCTCTTTTTTCTTCCTCCTTTTCGGTTGCTTTTCCATTTACAATTATAGTAGTATGAATTTAGCATAAGGCGCTTGTGCGGACACCGGCAAGGGAGGAGACGGGATGGGCAAGCAGGAATGGTATTTGGAATATGAAATTCATGTCAACCGCCCGGGGTTGCTCGGCGACGTTGCTTCGCTGCTCGGCATGTTGTCCATTAACATCGTGACGATCAACGGTGTCCGGGATTCGCGTCGCGGCATGTTGCTTTTGTGCGACAATAATGAGCAAATTGAACGGCTGGCGACAATCTTGCGGACGATGGACAACATTACGGTGACGAAGCTGCGCCAACCGAAGCTGCTCGACCGCCTCGCCGTCCGCCACGGCCGCTACATCCAGCGCGATGCCGATGACAAAAAAACGTTCCGCTTCGTCCGGGATGAACTTGGACTGCTTGTCGATTTTATGGCGGAACTTTTTAAAGAAAAAGGGCATAAGCTAATCGGCATCCGCGGGATGCCGCGCGTTGGCAAGACAGAGTCGATCGTCGCCGCCAGCGTGTGCGCCAACAAACGATGGCTGTTTGTTTCATCGACGCTGATTAAACAGACGGTTCGCACGCAGTTGATGGAAGATGAGTATAGCGAGGACAACATTTTCATTGTCGACGGCATCGTCTCAACGCGCCGCGGGAATGAGCAGCACTGGCAGCTCATCCGTGAGCTCATGCGCCTTGAGGCGACGAAAGTCGTCGAGCATCCGGACATGTTTGTTCGCCATACGGAATACACGCTCGATGATTTTGATTATATTATTGAGCTGCGCCATGAACCGGACGAAGATATTTCCTACGAAGCGATTGACCGCCCGTCATTGTTGGGCGATGATGGGTTTTCCGAATTTGGGTTTTAATTTAAAAAAAGTGGAAGGTGTTGGCCGTTGACGGAACTAGGAAAACGTTTGCGGGAAGCACGGGAAGAAAAAAATATGAGTTTGGACGAGCTGCAGGAGATGACGAAAATTCAAAAGCGGTATTTGATCGGCATCGAAGAAGGCAACTATGCCATCATGCCTGGAAATTTTTATGTGCGTGCCTTCATCCGGCAATATGCCGAAGCGGTCGGACTTGATCCGGATGAGCTGTTTGAACAGTATAAACAGGACATTCCCCAGTCTTATCAAGATGACATTCCGCAGACGCTGTCGCGCGTGAAGACGCGCCAGCAACTGTCTGCCGAGGGGGCGAAATGGCTCGATTGGCTGCCGAAAGTGATTGTCGCGGTGGTCGTCATCGGGGTGGCTGTCCTCGTTTGGGTGCTGCTCCAGCGCGGCACCGCAAATGAGCCGCCGACAAAGACAAGCCCAAAAACAGCGGAGGTCGAAAAGCCGAAACATTCGCCGCTTGAGCAGGCGAAAGAAAAAGAGGAAGCGAAGAAAGCGGAAGAAAAGAAAGGACCAGAAGCTGAGCAACCGGCTCCGGCCGCTGAAGAAGAAAAACCGGCCGCACCAGCTGCGGCGTTGAATGTAACGGAAAAAAGCGGCAACACGGCGACGATTGAAGTCGTCACCCCCGGCATGTTTTCCATCGAGCTTTCATCCAAAGGAACGTCATGGGTCGAAGTATACAATACGAAAGGCCATACGTTTTACCGCGGCAACTTGACAAACGGGCAGACGAAAATGTTCGATCTGTCGGCCGAAAGCGAAGTATGGGTGAAAATCGGGCGCACGCTCGATGTCGAGATGAAAGTGAACGGCCAGCCGTTTGCCTATCCGTTCGCACCGAAAGAGGAAGTATACCAAAAGCTGCATTTCATTTTGAAGAAATGATGGAACAGGGCGCTTTTCCGCCAGGAAGGCGCCTGCTTTTCGCACGGACTGAACTATGTTGAATGAGCGGAGGTATTTGTGGTGAACTTGCCGAATAAAATTACGGTAGCGCGCATTATGCTCATCCCGTTTTTCTTGATCGTGATGCTCGTTCCGTTCGGGTGGGGAAGCATCCAAATCGACGGGACAGAGCTTCCGGTTGCCCATCTTGCCGGCGCGCTCATTTTCATCATCGCCTCAGCGACCGACTGGATCGATGGCTACTATGCCCGCAAATACGGGTTGGTGACGAATTTAGGGAAATTTTTAGATCCGCTTGCCGATAAATTGCTTGTGTCGGCGGCGCTTATCGTGCTTGTCGAGCTCGGGGCCGTTCCGGCGTGGATGGTGATTGTCATCATCAGCCGCGAGTTTGCCGTCACCGGTCTGCGGTTGGTGCTTGCCGGCGAGGGGGAAGTCGTCGCTGCCAACATGCTTGGCAAAATCAAGACATGGACGCAAATTGTCGCCATTTCCGCTTTATTGTTACATAACTTCCCATTCTCGCTCATTTCGTTTCCGTTCGCTGAATTGGCGCTGTGGGTGGCGGTCATTTTCACGATTTGGTCCGGCTGGGATTATTTTGCGAAAAACAGACATGCGTTTTCCCATTCGAAATAGCCGGCCGGAAAGGGGGAGAAGGTTCGTTGAACGCGGAGATCATTGCCGTTGGCTCCGAGCTGTTGCTCGGGCAAATCGCCAATACGAACGCCCAGTTTTTGTCGCAACAGCTGGCGATGCTTGGCATTAACGTCTATTTCCATACCGTCGTCGGCGACAACGCCGGCCGCCTCGAGCAGGCGGTGAAAACGGCGCAAACGAGAGCGAACCTCATCATTTTCACCGGCGGCCTCGGCCCGACGAAAGACGATTTAACGAAGGAGACGATCGCCCGTTTGCTTGACCGCCGGCTCATGATCGACGAGGAAGCGCTCCGAGCGATTGAGGCGTATTTTGCCCGCACAAACCGGCCGATGACGGAAAACAATAAAAAGCAGGCGCTTGTCTTGGAAGGATCGACGGTGCTGAAAAACGAGCACGGCATGGCGCCAGGGATGGCGCTTGTGGCAGAAGGCATTACGTACATGCTGCTGCCCGGGCCGCCGAAAGAAATGCGGCCGATGTTCACAAAATACGGAAGCGTCTTTTTGCGCCGCACGTTTTCGCTTTCCGAGCGCATCGAGTCGCGCGTGCTCCGCTTTTTCGGCATCGGCGAATCAGCGCTCGAGACGGCGATTGCTGATTTGATCGACGCCCAGTCGAACCCGACGATCGCGCCGCTGGCCGGCGACGGTGAAGTGACGCTCCGTCTGACGGCGAAGCACCAGGATGAAGCGGAGGCGAAGCGGCTTCTTGACGAAGTGGAAGCGGCCATTTTGGCGCGCGTCGGCCGCTACTGCTACGGATATAACGACGAAACGTTGTTTATGAAGACGCTCGAGCGGTTAAAAGAAAAAGGATGGACGATCGCGTCGGCCGAAAGCTTGACCGGCGGCCTTTTCCTCGAACAGCTCACCGCCGTCCCCGGCGCATCGCAAGTCGTACAGGGCGGTGTCGTCTGCTACACAAACGGCGTGAAAGAACAAGTGCTTGGCGTACCGCGCCCACTGCTTGAGGCGGAAGGGGCGGTGAGCGAGCCGTGCGCTCGCCTGCTTGCTGAAAACGTCCGCGCGATGTGCGATGCGGATATCGGCATCAGCTTCACCGGCGTCGCCGGCCCCGATCCGCTTGAGGGCCACCCCCCCGGCACCGTGTATATCGGCATCGCCGTCCGCGGGCGCAATGCGACCGTCCACCGTCTGACGTTGTCCGGCACGCGTGATGCCATTCGCATCCGCACCGCCAAATACGGCTGCTTTTTTCTGCTTGAGATGCTCGCGGCCGACTGCTGATCGGCCGCCCCCTTCCTTGAACATTCTCCACCGCACATCGTTTTTTTCCACCGCATGAGTATGGCGATTGTTGCTAGTTTCTCCACTGAAAAAACGAATGGACGTTCGTTTTTTGCTTGGCAATGGCCGCAAAACGCGGTATAGTATAAGTAGTCCTAGAATAAGGAGGAGTAGGTTAGTGAACCAAGATCGTCAAGCTGCATTGGAGCAGGCATTAAAACAAATTGAACGACAGTTTGGCAAGGGGGCCATCATGAAGCTCGGCGAGCAAGTCGACCGCAAAGTGTCGGTCGTGCCGAGCGGTTCGCTGGCGCTCGACATCGCGTTAGGCGTCGGCGGCTATCCGCGCGGGCGGATTGTGGAAATTTACGGCCCGGAATCGTCCGGGAAAACGACCGTTGCCCTTCACGCGATCGCTGAAGTGCAAAAGCGGGGCGGGCAAGCAGCTTTCATCGACGCAGAGCATGCGCTCGATCCGATTTACGCACAAAAATTAGGGGTCAATATCGATGAATTGCTGCTTTCCCAGCCTGACACGGGTGAGCAAGGTGCGTCACGTTTCCGTATAAGTGCGTAGGCACGAAAGCGGAGTCCGATGGGAACATCGGGACAACTCTACAGCCGAGTTGGAAGGTGAAATTCCTTCCCGTGGTGATAGTCCTATATCCACGAGCCTGAGACTCCTGCATGCATTCCGGTGCACCCTCACCGGGATGTATGAAGCCAGGTGAAGTCGTAACCCAAGTAGCCTAAGGCCGCAAAATGTGGCTATGGCGAAAGTGGTGCGGGGCTCCTTAAAAGACGCCTATGGTGACGAAAGGAACCTATGCGTGAAGCTCGGTTACCGGTGCTCCCTGAAAAGGGACCATACAGGACGAACCACCGTGTCTTGTTTGCGGTGTTTCCTTTAACCGGCTGGCTTAGTTCGGTTACTGCTCTGATGGGTAGCGGACGTTCCAATCAGAGGTCCTGCCGAGTAGAGTAGGCACCTAAGGGCGTTCAAAAGAAGGGATAGGCTGTAGGGAACGTGAGAGGCCCCCTAAGGAGGAGACAGGGCTGGTCGATGATATCTTAGGGGGAGTCAGCGGTTCCATAGTAATGATGAAGGAGCGCCGTTTGAACCCCAAAGGCAACGATGGGGGAGGAAAAAACGCTCTGGAGTGAAGGGAACCAGCCGGGGCGGCAAAGTATCTACATGTTACGGCAAGCAGGCTAATTCATGGTACTTCCACCCAGTATTATAAAAAGGGAGAAAGGAGCATGAAGGTAAATAAACTTGTCGTAAAAAGCGAACAGGACTTGAGAAACTGCTTGGATCTTCTTTATCAAGAAGCTAAAAAGGGAAAACATTTTTACGGGATGCTTGAGTTGCTTCAAAATGATGTTGTCATTTTAGAAGCTATTCGCAATATTAAAAGCAATAAAAAATGAGTCTGTTCGATCACGATTCGATATTCATCTACATTTTATCCGAGCATAATAATGGGAAATATAACCTTGAATATTTCTTAAATAGGGTGAATGTATTTCATAGGGATAAAGGAAAATGCAAAATATGTGCCATATACTTAAATCCCGGTAACTTCCACTGCCATCATATTGACCCGAGTAAACCTTTAAACGAAATCAATAAGACCGTTAATCTAATTAGCTTATGCAACCAATGCCATAAGCTTGTCCATAGCAACCAAGAACCGCCGTTTACAGAACGAAAAATGATCAACAAACTAACCGAATATAGAAACAAGCTGAAAATATAAAAGTTCTGTTCGCTGGAAGAATTGTAGGTACTACTGCCGTGTCATCGCGAGGTGATATGGTGGAGAGATAGCCCAAAGGGGGCTATCGAAGCTGTCCCGGTGGAACGCCGTGTGCGGGGAAACTCGCATGCACGGTGTGGGGTGGGGGAAAAGCCAGAGATTGCATCAAAGGCTTACCTATCACTATCGCTCGAAATCGCTGAAGCGCTCGTGCGAAGCGGCGCGGTCGATATTATCGTCATCGACTCGGTGGCGGCGCTTGTGCCGAAGGCGGAAATTGAAGGGGAGATGGGCGACGCCCATGTCGGCTTGCAAGCGCGGCTTATGTCGCAGGCGCTTCGCAAGCTGTCTGGCGCCATTAACAAATCGAAAACGATCGCCATCTTCATCAACCAAATTCGCGAAAAAGTCGGCGTCATGTTTGGCAATCCGGAAACGACGCCGGGCGGGCGGGCGCTCAAGTTTTACGCTTCCGTCCGCTTAGAGGTGCGCCGCGCCGAGCAAATCAAGCAAGGCAATGATATGGTCGGCAACAAGACGAAAATTAAAGTCGTCAAAAACAAAGTTGCGCCGCCATTTAAAACGGCTGACGTCGACATTATGTACGGTGAAGGCATTTCCCGCGAAGGGGAAATTATCGACATGGCGTCCGAACTTGACATCGTGCAAAAAAGCGGTTCGTGGTATTCGTATAAAGACGAGCGGCTTGGCCAAGGGCGGGAAAACGCAAAGCAATTTTTGAAGGAAAACCCGCACATCGCCGATGAAATCGCCCGCGCCATCCGCCAGCATTACGGCATCGATGTCGAAGAGGGAACGAGCGAACCGCAGCAAGACGGGTTCGGATTGCTTGAAGAATAACAGCACAAGGCGTCCTGGCAAGCTGCCGGGGCGCCTTTTTCCATCCGTTCGGCCTGCCAAGGAGAGCGGTAAGCCTAAAAAGGACGGCGTGCGGAACGGTCTTGTTCCGTTGTCATCCTCTAGGCGCGTCGGTGTAATATCTTGACAATTCCTATTGCCACCTTTACAATGGACATGTATATTTGTCCATACGCGCGGCAGGGCCATATGCCCGCCCGTTGCGGCGGACCGCCTTCGTGCGGAAGGCTGCGCGGGCGATTGCTATGCCAAGCGACTGAGCTAATGGATTGAAAACGGGAATGTCCATCTGCGCCGGTCATGGCGGTGAGAAGAGAGAGCGAAAGGAAACCGAACAGCAAGAGGAGGTGAAACGATGGGTTCGATCATCATCTCCGCTTTGCTTGCCTTAGTCATTGGTGCCGTTGTTGGCTTTTTTGTTCGCAAATCGATTGCCGAAGCGAAAATCGGCGGGGCGAAAGCCGCTGCCGAACAGCTGATTGAGGAGGCGAAACGCGAGGCGGACGCCTTGAAAAAAGAGGCGCTTCTCGAAGCGAAAGACGAGATTCATAAACTGCGTACGGAGGCGGAGCGTGATATCCGCGACCGGAGAAGCGAGCTCCAAAAACAAGAAAACCGCCTGATGCAAAAGGAGGAAAATCTCGACCGCAAAGATGAAGCGCTCAACAAACGTGAGGCGTTGCTTGAGGCAAAGGAAGAAGCGTTGAACGAAAGACAACAGCATATTGAACAAATGGAAAGCAAAGTGGAAGCGCTCGTCAAACAACAACAAGCCGAACTTGAACGCATTTCCGGCCTGACGCGCGACGATGCCCGCCAGCTCATTTTAGAGCGCGTTGAGAAAGAGCTGTCGCATGAGATTGCGATGATGATCAAAGAGGCGGAAACGCGGGCGAAAGAGGAGGCAGACAAACGGGCAAAGGCGATTTTGTCGCTTGCCATCCAACGTTGCGCCGCCGACCATGTCGCCGAAACGACTGTTTCCGTCGTCAATTTGCCAAACGACGAAATGAAAGGGCGGATCATCGGGCGCGAAGGGCGGAACATCCGCACGCTCGAGACGTTGACCGGCATCGATTTGATCATCGACGATACGCCGGAAGCGGTCATTTTGTCCGGATTTGACCCGATTCGCCGCGAGACGGCGCGCATCGCGCTCGATAAGCTTGTGCAAGATGGCCGCATCCATCCAGCGCGCATTGAGGAAATGGTCGAAAAGGCGCGTCGCGAAGTGGATGAGCATATCCGCGAAGTCGGCGAACAGACGACGTTTGAAGTCGGTGTTCATGGCTTGCATCCGGATTTGATCAAAATTTTAGGGCGGCTCAAGTTCCGAACGAGCTACGGACAAAACGTCTTAAAACACTCGGTGGAAGTGGCGTTTTTAGCCGGACTGATGGCGGCCGAGCTTGGGGAGGACGAAATGCTGGCGCGCCGGGCCGGCTTGCTTCATGACATTGGCAAAGCGATCGACCACGAAGTGGAAGGAAGCCATGTGGAAATCGGCGTTGAGCTGGCGACGAAGTATAAAGAACATCCGGTCGTCATCAACAGCATCACTTCCCACCATGGCGATACGGAACCGACGTCGGTCATCGCTGTGCTCGTCGCGGCAGCCGATGCGCTGTCGGCGGCGCGGCCGGGAGCGCGCAGCGAAACGCTGGAAAACTATATCCGTCGTCTAGAGAAGCTTGAAGAAATCGCCGAATCGTACGAAGGCGTCGAAAAATCGTACGCCATTCAAGCCGGGCGTGAAGTGCGCATTATGGTCAAACCAGATATGATCGACGATTTGGAAGCGCACCGGCTGGCGCGTGACATCCGCAAACGGATCGAAGAAGAGCTCGATTACCCGGGCCATATTAAAGTGACGGTCATCCGCGAAACGCGGGCGGTCGAATACGCGAAATAAAGTGGCTATTGCCACTTTCTTTTTTTGTGCGTAAAATAGGAGGGTATAACGATGCGGAGATGGGCGCAAGGCGATATTTTTCGTTTAGAAAGGGATCAAGGATGAGAATTTTATTTATCGGCGACGTCGTCGGTTCGCCGGGGCAAAAAATGGTGGAGCACTATTTGCCAAAGTTGAAGGAAAAACATCGGCCGGACGTCGTTGTGATCAACGGCGAAAACGCCGCCGGCGGGAAAGGAATCACCGAACCGATTTACCGGGCGCTTCTCGCTTTGGGGGCTCATGTGATCACGTTGGGCAACCACGCATGGGACAAACGCGATATTTTTGAGTTTATCGACCAAGCGAAGGCGCTGATCCGCCCGGCCAACTATCCGCCCGGCACGCCGGGAAAAGGCATCGTCTTTGTGCCGACCGAGCATGGCGAAGCGGCGGTCATCAATTTGCAAGGGCGGGCGTTTTTGCCGGCGATTGACTGCCCATTTCAAACAGCAGACGAATTGATCGCCGCCGCCTCCGCGCGCACGCCGGTCATCATCGTCGATTTCCATGCCGAGGCGACGAGCGAAAAACAGGCGATGGGCTGGTACTTAGATGGCCGCGTATCCGCGGTCATCGGCACGCATACACACGTTCAGACGGCTGATAACCGCATTTTGCCAAGAGGGACGGCGTACATTACCGACGTTGGCATGACCGGTCCATACGACGGCATTTTAGGCGTCGATCGAGAGGCGGTGCTGCGCAAATTTCTAACCGGGCTGCCGGTTCGTTTCGGCGTCAAGGAAGGAAGAAGCCAATTGAACGCCGTCTTTGTTGATGTAGACGAAAAAAGCGGACGGGCGTTCCGCATTGAACGGTTGATGATTAACGACGACCACCCTTATTTTGAATAGTCCATCTTTTAAAAATTTTTTAAAATGTGATCCTCCCATGCAGGAATAGTTGTCGAAATAGTGAATATAGTTACTAATGAAGACCTTTTACCGAAATCATTTTCCGAGGAAACGAGGGAGGAGCTAGGAATGGAAATATTAAAAGTTTCAGCAAAATCGAATCCGAACTCTGTAGCTGGTGCACTTGCCGGGGTGCTGCGCGAGCGCGGCGCAGCGGAAATTCAAGCGATCGGCGCAGGTGCATTGAACCAAGCCGTTAAAGCAGTAGCGATCGCACGAGGGTTTGTGGCACCGAGCGGCATGGACTTGATTTGCATTCCGGCGTTTACGGATATTATCATCGACGGGGAAGAGCGGACAGCGATCAAATTGATTGTCGAACCTCGTTAACTGGATGATCAGACAATGGTGACTATAACCTGTTGGCGCCTTCGGCTGCGAAGGCAGGCAGGTTATTTTTGCTTTTTCAAAGGGGGAAACGGAATGATTTTCGATGCACATTGCGATGTGTTGATGAAGTTATGGCAAGATCGGTCTCTGTCGTTTTACGACGGAGCTTCGCTTCACGTCACCCTTTCGGGAATGGCGAAAGCAGGGGTAAAAGTGCAATGCTTTGCCATCTACATACCGGAAACGGTGCCGGAGGAAGCTCGGTTCACTGTTGCGCTGGAGATGGCGGACATCTTCTTTGCCCGCATTGTCGATGCGTTTCCGTCTGTGAAGTTCGTGCGGACGAGACGGGATATCGCCGCCCTTCAAGAAGAGGAAGTCGGCGCCATGTTGACGCTGGAAGGGTGCGACGCCATCGGCGCCAACCTTGTCAAGCTAAAGACGCTCCTCCGCCTCGGCGTCGCTTCCGTAGGGTTGACATGGAACTTCCCGAACGCTGTCGCCGACGGGGCGTGGGAGAAGCGCGGCGCCGGACTGACGGCGTTTGGCCGGCGAGTCGTTGAGCTTCTTAATGAAGCAAAACGATGGGTCGATGTGTCCCACTTATCGGAGAAAGCGTTCTGGGATGTCATCGAGATGGCTCGGTTCCCTATCGCTTCCCATTCCAACGTGCATCGTCTATGCCCACATCCACGCAACTTAACCGACGAGCAAATTAAAGCATTGATCGAAAAAGACGGCATAATTGGCATTAATTTCGTTCCGTATTTTTTGACGGCGAAAAAAAACGAGGCGGTGATCGCCGATGTGCTTCGCCATCTCGACCATATATGCGCGCTCGGAGGGGAAAACAACGTCGGGTTCGGCTCCGACTTCGATGGCATAACGGAGACGGTCGCGGGCCTTGGAACGGTAAGGGAATATGCACGGCTTGTCAACGAGTTGTACAAGCATTACTCCGCCGAGCAAGTATCCCGCTTTTTATTCGGCAACTTCTACGCCCATTTGCCGGAGTGACGAATATCACTGAGTATCGGCTCTGCGTATCCTAGAATAGAAGACAGGGCATCGGCGGTGCCGCCCGAAAAAGGCGTCCAAAATGGTAGTTTCCTTGTCAGAAAAGTGGTACAATAGTAGCGAAAGGCTGGAGTGAATATAAAGGGGTGTAATGCATGATCGAACAGCTGTCATGGAAGGTAGGCGGCCAGCAAGGGGAAGGAATTGAAAGTACAGGGGAAATTTTCTCCACAGCGCTGAACCGCCTCGGATATTACTTATATGGATACCGCCATTTTTCTTCACGCATCAAAGGGGGTCATACGAACAACAAAATTCGCGTCAGCACGAAACCGGTGCGGGCGGTCGCTGATGATTTGGACATCTTGGTGGCGTTCGACCAAGAGACGATCGACTTCAACTTCCACGAGCTGCGTGACGGCGGCATCGTCATTGCGGACGCCAAATTCAATCCGGTGATTCCGGAAGGAAAAGGAGTGGCGCTTTACGCCGTTCCGTTCACCGATATCGCCACACAGCTTGGCAATCCGCTGATGAAAAACATGGTTGCCATCGGCGCGACAAGTGCGGTGCTGGATTTGGACGCCGCCGTGTTCGAAAGTGTTGTCGTTGATACATTTGGGCGCAAAGGGGCTCAAGTCGTTGAGAAAAACATGGAAGCGATTCGCGCTGGAGCGCAATATATGAAAGAGCAGCTCGATGGTTCGACGAAAACGATGAAACTAGCCAAAGCCGACGGCAAACGGCGGATGTTCATGATTGGCAACGATGCCATCGCTTTGGGCGCCATTGCCGGCGGGGCGCGCTTTATGGCCGCCTATCCGATCACCCCAGCTTCGGAGATTATGGAGTATTTGATTAAAAAGCTGCCGGATTTTGGGGGCGCGGTCATCCAAACGGAAGACGAAATTGCGGCTTGTACGATGGCGATCGGCGCCAACTATGCGGGCGTGCGGGCGTTCACCGCTTCCGCCGGACCGGGGCTGTCGCTTATGGCCGAAGCGATTGGACTGGCCGGGATGACGGAAACGCCGCTTGTTGTCGTCGATACGCAACGGGGTGGCCCAAGCACTGGCTTGCCGACGAAGCAAGAACAGTCGGACTTGCTGGCCATGATCTACGGCACGCACGGGGAGATTCCGAAAATCGTCATGGCGCCAAGCACGGTGGAAGAAGCGTTTTACGATATGGCGGAAGCGTTCAACTTAGCCGAGGAATACCAATGCCCGGTCATTTTCTTGTCGGATTTGCAGCTGTCGCTCGGCAAGCAGACGGTTGAGCCGCTTGATTACGATCGGATCGAGATCCGCCGCGGCAAGCTGATGAATGGTGAGTTGCCGCCGCTTCCGGACAAAGACAACTTCAAACGGTATGAAGTCACGCCGGACGGCGTTTCGCCGCGGGTGCTGCCGGGAACAAAATACGGCATTCACCATGTCACTGGGGTCGAGCATGCCGAAACAGGCCGCCCGTCAGAGACGGCGGCAAACCGCCGGGCGCAAATGGAAAAGCGGATGCGCAAACTCGAGCACATCCACTTCCCGACGCCGGTGCACAAACAACTCCGCCACGAAGAACCGGATTTGCTCCTTGTTGGCTTTTTATCGACGCGCGGAGCCATTGAAGAAGCGATGGAGCGGCTCGAGCAAGATGGCGTCAAAGTCAACCATGCGCACATCCGTCTGCTTCATCCGTTCCCGGTTGACGACGTGCGGCCGCTTGTCGAAAAAGCGAAACGAGTCGTCGTCGTCGAACAAAACGCTACCGGGCAACTGGCGAACTTGTTGAAAATGAACGTCGGGCACGCCGACAAAATCGCCAGCGTCTTGAAATTCGACGGCAATCCGTTTTTGCCGGGCGACGTCTATACTAAATGCAAGGAGTTGTTAGCGCAATGGCCACCTTTAAAGATTTCCGCAATGATGTGAAACCGAACTGGTGTCCGGGGTGCGGCGACTTTTCCGTGCAGGCCGCCATTCAGCGCGCGGCCGCCAATCTCGGGTTGGAGCCGCACGAGCTCGCGGTCATTTCCGGGATCGGCTGCTCGGGCCGCATTTCCGGCTACATTCACTCTTACGGCTTTCACGGCACGCACGGCCGCGTTTTGCCGCTGGCGCAAGGAGTGAAAATGGCGAACCGCGATTTGACGGTCATCGCCGCCGGCGGGGATGGCGACGGATTCGCGATCGGCATGGGGCACACGGTTCATGCCATTCGCCGCAACATCGACATCACATACATCGTCATGGACAACCAAATTTACGGGCTGACGAAAGGACAAACATCGCCGCGCAGCGCTGCCGGCTTCCAAACGAAAAGCACGCCGCACGGGTCGATCGAGCCGGCTTTGTCGCCGCTCGAGATCGCGTTAAGCGCCGGAGCGACGTTTGTCGCGCAAGGCTTCTCAAGCGATTTAAAAGAATTGACGAGCTTGATTGAAGAAGGCGTCAAGCATAAAGGCTTTGCGCTCATCAACGTCTTCAGCCCGTGCGTGACGTACAACAAAGTGAATACGTACGAGTGGTTCAAAGAGCGGCTCATCAAGGTGAGCGACATCGAAGGATACGACCCGTCCGACCGGGAGATGGCGATGCAGACGGTCATGAAATACGATGGGCTCGTCACCGGGATCATTTATCAAAACAAAGAACAAAAGTCGTACCAAGAGCTTGTGCCGGGCTACAGCGAGGCGCCGCTTGCCGAGGCGGAGCTGAAAATGAGCAAAGAAAAGTTCGCCGAACTCGTAGCAGAGTTTATGTAAAAGTGGAAACAACTTGCACCCGATGGAGGCTTGCTTCATTGGGTGTTTTTTGTTATCATGATATGTTCCGGCCCTCCGGAACAAACCCCATTGTGTTTCCTTGCCGCTCGCGATATACTATGGTAGTGTGTGGTTGGAAGAAATTTGCCGAGGCGAGGCCGGCTGCACAGGAAACGGCGGCCGCTCGTCCCGGATGATCGAATGATTTTGTGAAGAAAGGAGATTGCTATGAACGAAAAACAACGTTTGGAGCAAACGGGACAAATCAAAACCGAAAGCCATCCAGCGGACAGAAAATCCGCCTTGGACCGGCTGAAAGAAAAAACGACGAAAGACTATGAGAAATATTTCACGAGCGTGTTTCTCCCGCCGAACTTAAAAGAGGCGAAGAAACGCGGCAAAGAGGAAGTCAAGTACGTCAAAGACTTTGCGATTCCTGAAGAGTTTCGCGGCATGGGGCGCGGACGGAAGTTTTACATCCGCACGTATGGCTGTCAAATGAACGAGCACGATACGGAAGTGATGGCCGGCATTTTCATGGCGCTCGGCTATGAGCCGACCGACCGCCCTGAGGATGCAAACGTCATTTTGCTCAACACGTGTGCGATCCGTGAAAACGCGGAAAACAAAGTGTTTGGCGAGCTCGGCTACTTAAAGCCGCTCAAAACGACGAACCCGGACTTATTGCTCGGCGTGTGCGGCTGTATGTCGCAAGAAGAATCGGTTGTCAATAAAATTTTAAAACAATACCAATACGTCGACCTCATTTTCGGCACGCACAACATCCATCGCCTGCCGTACATTTTGCATGAGGCGTACATGTCGAAAGAAATGGTCGTCGAAGTATGGTCGAAAGAGGGCGACGTTGTTGAAAACTTGCCGAAAGTGCGCAAAGGGAAGATTAAAGCATGGGTCAACATCATGTACGGCTGCGACAAGTTTTGCACGTACTGCATCGTTCCGTACACGCGCGGCAAGGAGCGAAGCCGCCGTCCGGAAGACATCATCCAAGAAGTGCGCCAGCTCGCCGCCCAAGGCTATAAAGAAATTACGCTCCTTGGGCAAAACGTCAACGCTTACGGAAAAGATTTCACCGACATCCAGTACGGCCTTGGCGATTTAATGGATGAGCTGCGCAAAATTGACATTGCGCGCATCCGCTTCACAACGAGCCATCCGCGCGACTTTGACGACCGGCTTATCGAAGTGCTCGCCAAACGCGGCAACTTGGTTGAGCATATCCATTTGCCGGTGCAATCAGGCAGCACGGAAATTTTGAAAATGATGGGCCGCAAATATACGCGTGAGGAATATTTAGAGCTCGTCCGCAAAATCAAAGCGGCCATCCCGGACGTGGCCTTGACGACCGACATCATCGTCGGGTTCCCGAACGAAACGGATGAGCAGTTTGAAGAAACGCTGTCGCTCTACCGCGAAGTCGAATTCGATTCGGCGTACACGTTCATTTACTCGCCGCGCGAAGGCACGCCGGCGGCGAAAATGAATGACAACGTGCCGATGGAAGTGAAAAAAGAGCGGCTCAAGCGGCTCAACGACCTTGTTCAAGAAATCGCGGCCAAGAAAATGAAGCAATACGAAGGGCAAGTCGTCGAAGTGCTCGTGGAAGGCGAAAGCAAGACCAATCCGGATGTATTGGCGGGCTATACGCGCAAAAACAAGCTCGTCCACTTTGTCGGCCCAAAATCGCTCATTGGCCAATTGGTCAACGTGCGCATTACGCAGGCGAAAACGTGGACGCTGACGGGCGAGCTAGTCAATGAAGCGATCGAGGTGAACGAACATGGCAAAATATACGCGGGATGATATCTTGGCCCAGGCGAAGCAGCTGGCGAAAATGATCGCCGAAACGGAAGAAGTCGACTTTTTCAAACGAGCGGAAGAAAAAATCCACCAAAACGAAAAAGTGCGCACGTTGATCAACGAGCTGAAATCGCTGCAAAAGCAAGCGGTCAACCTCCAGCATTACGGAAAACATGAAGCGCTGAAACGGGTTGAGGCCAAAATTGACGCCATTTACGAAGAGTTGTCGCAAATCCCGATCGTCAGCGAATTCCAGCAGTCCCAAGCTGATGTGAACGACCTGCTTCAGCTCGTCGCCTCGACCATTTCGAATACGGTGACCGATGAAATTCTCGCTTCGACGGGCGGCGACGTGCTGCGCGGCGAAACCGGCGCCGCGCTTCGCTACAACAAACACGGCGGCTGCCATTGACGGCATGCGATGAACGAACGAGAAAGCGTCCTTCACGGGCGCTTTTTTTATGAAGAATGGCGGACAACGGCGGGTTTCTCTCGAAAACGGCCATTCCCGCCTATAGAGAACAACGGTTTTTGCCGTTTCGATCGGCAATTTTCTTTGTGAAGCCGCATTCTCTATAAAATCACCAGCCTTCAAAAAATGCGCGGCTTTGCGGCGGCAACGAAAAGACAATGAGCGCCGATCATTCGCTTGCGTTTTCGGGCAAGCGTCATCTAGCGTTTAACGGGGCGGCCTCGGGAACGGACGGCGTTGAAAAAGCAGGCACATTGAACGGAACGCGTGCATACAATGAACTATACGGAATAATGATTCATTTGCTGTGCACATTAGCGGAGATGGCGCATAGGATGAAATGAAGATTCATTTGAGGAGGGTTTCGTTCGATGTCTGAATACAGAGAAATTATTACGAAAGCCGTTGTCGGCAAAGGCCGCAAGTTTACACAATCGACCCATACGGTGACGGCGCCGAACCGCCCGTCAAGCATTCTCGGCTGCTGGATCATCAACCACCGCTATGAAGCGAAAAAATGCGATAAAACGGTCGAAATTCACGGCCATTATGACATCAACGTCTGGTATTCGTACAACCACAATACAAAAACCGAAGTCGTCACCGAAACGGTGTCGTATACGGACGTCGTCAAATTAAAATATCGCGACAAAGATCATTTAATCAGCGATGACACCGATGTCATCGTCCGCGTCATCCAGCAGCCGAACTGCCTCGAGTGCACGATTTCGCCAAACGGCAATAAAATCGTTGTCGATGTTGAGCGGGAGTTTGTCGCCGAAGTGATCGGCGAAACGAAGGTGTGCGTTGCCATCAATCCGGAAGGCTGCGGCAAGGACGACGATTTTTGCGACGAGGATGACCTTGATGAAGAATTAGAAGATTTAAGCCCAGATTTGCTGCTTGGCGAAGAAGAATAAAACTAGGAAATTTCTTTCCTAGTTTTTTCTTTTGCCGCTTGTTATAATAGTAGCGCAATCAACGAGCCTTCGGGCCGAAAAGGTTGGGGAGAAGCGATGCCATCGTACACACCGATGATCCAGCAATATTTGCACATTAAAGCGCAATATCCGGACGCGTTTTTATTTTTCCGGCTTGGCGATTTTTACGAACTGTTTTTTGACGACGCCATCAAGGCGGCGCAAGAGCTGGAAATTACGCTGACAAGCCGCGATGGCGGCGGCGATGAACGGGTGCCGATGTGCGGGGTGCCGTACCATTCGGCGCAAGGATATATTGAACAGTTAATCGAAAAGGGATATAAAGTCGCCATCTGCGAACAAGTCGAAGATCCGAAAACGGCCAAAGGCGTCGTTCGCCGCGAAGTTGTGCAACTCATCACCCCAGGGACGCTCATGGAAGGCAAAGGGCTCACCGAGAAGGAAAACCACTACTTGGCGGCGCTCACGCCGTTTGCTGATGGTACATACGGATTGGCTTACGCCGATTTGTCGACCGGCGAGGTCCGGTTGACGCTTCTTTCTTCGTGGGAGGAAGCGGCGAACGAGCTGCACGCCGTTGGAGCGCGGGAGATCATCGTTGCCACAGACAGCGCCGAAGAGTGGGTGCGCGAGCTGAAAGAGCGGTACGGGGCGGCAGTCTCTTATGAGGACGACATATCGCTATGCGACGAATGGAACGGCGTCATCGGCCATGTGGCGCAAGAAAAGCTGCGGACGGCCGTCGCCCGCTTGCTTCATTACCTCGTCCGCACGCAAAAGCGGCGGCTCGATCATTTGCAGCCGGCTGAGTTGTATCAAGTTGACCACTATATGAAAATGGACCGACATTCCAAGCTGCATTTGGAATTGGTCGAAACGGTGCGGTCAAAAGGAAGGAAAGGCTCGCTGTTATGGCTTTTGGATGAAACGGTGACAGCGATGGGTGGGCGGCTCTTAAAACAATGGCTGGACCGGCCGCTCATTGACCGGCGCGAAATCGAACGGCGCCTCGATTTTGTGGAAACGTTGAAAACGAGCTATTTTGAACGGCAGGAGCTGCGCGACAGGCTGCGCGGCGTTTACGACATTGAGCGCCTTGTCGGCCGTGTCTCCTACGGCAACGCCAACGCCCGCGATCTCGTGCAGCTGAAAAAGTCGCTTCTTCAAGTGCCGGCGCTCCGCCAGACGGTCGGCGCGCTGCCGCTCGCTGAAGCGGACAAGCTGTGCGAGCGCCTTGACCCGTGCGAAGAGCTCGTCGATTTGCTCGAGCGCTCGATTCAAGAACAGCCGCCGCTTTCCGTCAAAGAAGGGAACCTCATCAAAGACGGGTATGACAAGCAGCTCGACCGCTACCGCGACGCGAGCCGCAACGGCAAAGCGTGGATCGCTGAACTTGAGGCGAAGGAGCGGGAAGCGACCGGCATCAAATCGCTCAAAGTCGGCTACAACCGAGTGTTTGGCTACTATATTGAAGTGACAAAGCCCAATCTCCCCCTTGTTCCGGAAGGACGTTACGAGCGGAAGCAGACGCTCGCCAACGCCGAGCGCTTTATCACCCCGGAGTTGAAGGAAAAAGAGGCGCTCATTTTGGAGGCGGAAGAAAAAAGCATCGAACTCGAATATGAACTGTTTGTCGCCATTCGCGAGCAGGTGAAGCAATACATCCCGCGCCTGCAGACGTTGGCGAAAGCCATTGCCGAGCTTGACGTGCTTCAATCATTCGCAACGATCAGCGACGAGCATCGCTACGTGCGTCCGCAGTTTTCCACGGAGCGCGTCTTGGTGATTCAAGGCGGCCGCCACCCGGTTGTCGAAAAAGTGCTCGGCGCGCAAATGTACGTGCCGAATGACTGCTACATGAACCGTGAGCGGGAAATGCTGCTCATCACTGGACCGAACATGGCTGGAAAAAGCACGTACATGCGGCAAGTGGCGCTCACCGCCGTCATGGCGCAAATCGGCTGTTTCGTTCCCGCCGAGCGGGCGGTGCTGCCCATTTTTGACCAAGTGTTCACCCGCATCGGCGCTGCTGACGACCTGTCGGCAGGGCAAAGCACGTTTATGGTCGAAATGTTGGAGGCGCGCCACGCCATCGCCCATGCGACGCAAAACAGCCTCATTTTGTTTGATGAAATCGGGCGCGGCACATCGACGTATGACGGTATGGCGCTTGCCCAGGCGATCATTGAGTACATTCACGATCATATCGGCGCGAAAACGCTGTTTAGCACCCACTATCATGAACTCACCGCCTTGGAGCGTTCACTTCCTCGGCTTTCGAACGTCCATGCCCGCGCCATCGAGGAAAACGGCAAAGTCGTCTTTTTGCATCAAATCGCCGACGGGCCGGCTGACCGTAGCTACGGCATTCACGTCGCCGAGCTGGCCGGGCTGCCGGCTTCGCTCATTGAACGTGCGCGGGCCATTTTAGCGGAACTGGAGAAAGCGGCGGGAAAACAGGAAGCCGCCGCAGGCAGGATGGGCGATGGCGCTTTGTCGGAAGCGGTTTTGGCTTTTCAGGGGAACGAAGCGTTAGACGTTGGCCGCGCGGTTGAGCGCGAGAAGGCCTCCCGTCCGTCAGCCGGCGCGGCGCGGGAGGGCGTTTTGGCGGAAGCGGCGTTTGAGCAGCTGAGCATGTTTCCTGACCTTGCCCCAGCGCCTGTGGAGCCGCCTCTTTCAAGCAAAGAGAAAAAGGCGCTCGCGGCGCTGAAAGAGGTCAATTTGCTCGAGATGACGCCGCTTGAGGCGCTCAACAAACTGTATGAACTGCAAAAGCTCCTCAAGTAAAGGAGGGAGGCCCGATGGGACGCATCCGCAAGCTCGATGACCTGCTGGCAAACAAAATCGCCGCCGGCGAGGTCGTTGAGCGGCCGGCTTCGGTCGTCAAGGAGTTGGTGGAAAACGCCATTGATGCCCATAGTACGGTCATCAACATCGAGCTTGAAGAGGCGGGAATGGCGAAAATCCGCGTCATCGACAACGGCGATGGCATGGAGGAAGACGACTGCTTGCTCGCTTTTGAACGCCATGCGACAAGCAAAATTCATGACGAGCACGATTTGTTCCACATCCGCACGCTCGGGTTTCGCGGTGAGGCGCTGCCGAGCATCGCTTCCGTATCCGAAGTGGAGCTGGTCACCGGCACGGGCAGCGGACCGGGAACGAAGCTTGTGCTTCGAGGCGGCGCACTCATCTCCCGAGAGCGGGCGGCGGGGCGCAAAGGGACGGATATTACCGTATCGAACTTGTTTTTCAACACCCCAGCGCGCTTGAAATATATGAAAACGATTCACACCGAGCTCGGCCATGCGGCCGACGTCGTCAACCGGCTTGCGCTCGCCCATCCGGACGTATCGTTTCGCCTTCGCCACCAGGGCAAAACATTGCTTGCCACCAATGGCAGCGGCGATGTCCGGCACGTGCTCGCCGCTATTTACGGCGCCGAGACGGCGAGACAAATGATCCCCATCGAAGCGGAATCGCTCGATTTTACCGTTCGCGGCTACATTTCGCCGCCGGACGTGACGCGCGCCTCGCGCAACTACATCTCGCTTGTTGTCAACGGCCGCTATGTGCGCAGCGTGCCGCTCATGAAAGCGATTGAAGCCGGCTACCATACGCTCTTGCCGATCGGCCGCTATCCGATTGTGTTTTTATCCATTGAAATGGATCCGGTGCTTGTCGATGTCAACGTCCATCCGGCGAAGCTCGAAGTCCGCTTCAGCAAAGAAGTTGAGCTGAATGAGCTCGTGACGGACGCGATCCGCCGGGCGTTTCGCGAGCGGACGATTATTCCGTCCGTATCTGCCGACAGCAAGATGGCAAGACCAAAGGCGGAGCAGGCGGCTTGGACGTTCACTCATCGCGTCCGAGAGCCGTCTGTCTTATTCAGCGGCATCGGCGGCGGGGAAGATGCGACCGCCCCTCTTGCGCCGCTAACCGGTGACGCACCGGCTGAGCGGCCATCCGCGGCTGTGCAAACGGATGAATGTGGAATACCGGACGAACATGGGTCCGCTTCCGAGCGAAAGCAGGAGGAAGAGGTGGGAGAAGAACGGCGTGCCCTCCGCTTGCCGATAGATGGGCAAGCGGCGGATAAACCGGCGGCCGATCGCCTGCCGCCGCTTTATCCGATCGGACAATTGCATGGGACGTACATTTTGGCGGAGAACGAACATGGGCTGTATATGATCGATCAGCATGCGGCTCAAGAGCGGATCAACTATGAATATTTCCGGGAAAAACTCGGCGAAGTCACGAAGGAAGTGCAGGAGCTGCTCGTTCCGTTGATGTTTGAATATCCAGCCGACGAGTACGAGCGGATCGCCGCTTGCCGTGATGAGCTGGCGCGCTGCGGCGTGTTTCTTGAACCGTTTGGGCCGCGGGCGTTTCTCGTTCGCTCCCATCCGACGTGGTTTCCGAAAGGGAGAGAAAAGGAAATCATCGAGGAAATGATCGAACAAGTGCTGGCGGCGAAAACGGTCGACATCAAGCAATTGCGCGAACAAGCGGCTATCTTAATGAGTTGCAAGCGCGCCATTAAAGCAAACCAACATTTGCGCCAGGATGAACTGTTCGCTTTGCTTGAGGCGCTGCGGCAGACGACGGACCCATTTACTTGTCCGCACGGCCGGCCGATCATCGTTCATTTTTCGACATATGAAATTGAAAAACTATTTAAACGGGTGATGTAGCCTGCGCCCCCTTTGTGTGACAAAGGGGGTTTTGTAATCATTTTGTAATCGACTTTTATTCTTTCTGTTACAGACGGATTGTTTTGATTTTACTATAATGGCTCATGTGCAGGCATACATGGTGAATTTTGTAGAGTGATAGCGAATTTTGTATAAACATGGATACATAAAGATGGATACATCGACGTCATAGGGGGATGCAGCATGAAAAAAACAGTGGTATTGACAAGCACGTTGATCGGTTCCTTGTTGGCCGGCCACGCGGCATCGGCGGCGAGCTATACGGTGCAAAAAGGCGATACGCTTTGGAAGATTGCTCGGCAATCCGGCATGACGGTCGCAGCGTTAAAGCAAGAAAACGATTTGTCTTCGGATTTGATTTTTCCCGGACAAGTATTGCGCGTCAATGAGCCAAATGAATCGAACGAAACTTCTTCGAATACATATACGGTCGAGCCTGGTGATACGTTAAGCGGAATCGCCCGCAAGTTTGGCACGACTGTGGATGCGCTGCTCAAGCTCAATCCAAGCATTACGAACCTAGACTTCATTCGCGCGGGGCAGAAGTTGCAAGTAGCAGGGGGACAGGAACGTTCCAATACATACAATGTGCAGCCGACAGCCGTGCTGACAAGCGGCCGGTACATCGTGCAGGCGGGGGATACGCTTTTGGGAATTGCGAACAAGTTTCAGACGACGGTCGACCGTCTATTGGTGCTGAATCCGCAAATTACAAACCCGAACATGATTCGCGTCGGTCAAGCCATTAAAGTGGCGGGTGGAGCGGTTGGCATCCAAAAGGCCGATCAACAAGTCTCGGCCGTCAACTCGGCCGTCGCCGAAACGTCCGCATCGCTTGCCGACCGAATCATCGATATTGCGGAAAAATATTTAGGGGCGCGTTATTTGTACGGAGCAAGCCCGTCGCGCACCGATGTGTTTGACTGCTCATCGTTTACGATGCGCGTCTTCAGCGAAGCCGGCATTTCGTTGCCGCGCACATCCACCGCTCAGGCGCAAGTGGGAAGAACGGTGTCGTTTGGCCAGTTGCAAAAAGGCGATCTCGTCTTTTTTGACACCGATTCAAACGGGACGATCAACCATGTCGGCATTTACGCTGGCAACGGGCAAATGATCAACGCGACCGTTTCGTTGGGCGTTGCGTATTCGTCGCTCACTTCATCGTATTGGAAAACGCGGTATGTGAAAGCGGTTCGGGTCATCAACTAAATGAAAGACGATCAACACAGCTGTTCGCGAAGCCTTAGGCGCTTCGGTGAACAGCTTTTTTGTTGTTCGTGAGAGTGAAAGCCGAATCCAAAAAAGATGCAGGATGATGCCGCGGAAAACGTGTTAGCGGTTTTGAGGCTTTCTGCTTTTAAGGCGACAAAAAACAGCAACAAGTACAAATAGTCCGGCTTTCGGGCGCGTATCATTTGGTGCCATGGTGATTCATCATGTAAAATAAGATATTCATAGGTGATCAAAAAGGAGGGCATTGGTATGAACAGCCGTCTGTCCGTGATGGTGAGCATTGTCTTGGCCATGCTTGTCGCCTCGATGGATACGACGATCATGAACACGACGATGCCGATTATCGCCAAAGAGCTCGGGGACTTTTCTCTTTATGCGTGGACATTTGCGTCGTATATGATTACGACAACCGTCCTGTCGCCGATTGCCGGCCGTCTGTCCGATCTGTTTGGCCGCAAAAACGTATTCAGCTTTGGCATCATTTTATTTTTGATCGGCTCGCTTCTTTGCGGCTTGTCGCAAAACATGGTGCAACTCGTTGTGTTCCGCGCCGTACAAGGGGTCGGTGCCGGGTTTATGATGCCGTTTCCGGCCATTATTGCCGGCGATTTGTTTCCGGTGGAAAAGCGCGGAAAGATCCAGGCGTTTTTTACCGCCATGTGGGGCATTTCCGCCGTCTTGGCGCCGCTTTTAGGCTCGCTGTTTGTCGAATACGCGACATGGCGCTGGATTTTTTATGTCAACATTCCCATTTGCCTGCTCTCGCTTGTGACGTTGCTTCCATATAAAGAAGTATATGAACCGAAGCGGGCGGCGGTCGATTACATGGGGGCTGCGTTGTTTGCGGCGGCGGTCAGTTTGCTTTTGCTCGTCACCGTCGTTGCGCGGGGGCAATGGTGGTACGGGGCGGCCGGCGCGCTCTTGTTTGTTGCGTTTTACTTTTTCGAAAAACGGCAGCCGTCTCCGCTCGTGCCGCTGTCGCTTGTCCACCACCGGACGCTCAAATGGATGAACATTAACGGCTTTGTCAGCTGCGTTGCGCTGTTTGGGACGTCAAGCTACATCCCGCTCTTTTTGCAAAACGTCGCCCATTTGTCCGTATTTATAAGCGGCGTCGCCTTGCTTGGCTCGTCCGTTGGCTGGATGATCGCCGCCGTGCCGGCCGGGAAATGGATTTTGCGCTATGGATATCGGCCGCTTCTCATCATCGGCAATGTGCTGTTGGTTGCGTCCGGCTTGCTTCTTGCGCTGCTCAACGAAAGCCACGGATTTTGGTACGTTTTCTTCGTTATGTTTGTCCAAGGACTGTCGTTCGGGTTGACGTCGACCGTTGGGGTCATTGGCTCGCAGCAGCTTGCCGACGCTCATGAAAAAGGAATTGCGACGTCCTTTTTTATGTTTTGCCGCAATATCGGCACGGCGATCGGCGTGACAGTCATGGGAGCGTTTTTGACGAAGGCGCCGACGTTTATGGCCGGCATCCATCATTTGTTTTTATTCGGCCTCATTGGCAGCATTGTGGCGCTTGTCACTTCGCTTTTCATTCAGGATGAAGCCGAAGCCGGCCGAAACACGTGGCAGCCGGAAGGAACGGCGTAAGGCGGGGAAGCGGCATCGGTGCGGACTGTCTGCCTCAAAAAATGCTAAACATTGGCTGCTATCGTCCGATATTATAGATGGGACAACATTATTGATTCACAAACGGGGGACTTGCCAATGAACATGAAAATGACCGTGCGCAAAAAACTGCTGGCTGGCTTCGGCCTCGTCTACGTGTTGATCGCATTGCTAGTCGGGTTTTCTTATTACGAGATTTCGACCCTTGACCGTACATACACCGGTGTGATCGACAAACGGGTGACGAAACTTGTCAATGCCAAAGAGCTTGAAGTATTGATCCGCCGCGAAGTCGGCAGTATGCGCGGCTATTTGTTGACCGGCGATGAGACGTCAAGAGAAAACTTTGAAAAAGCGCATGAGGAGTACAAGCAAATGAGCGAAAAGCTTGCGGCGGAGCTGGCGCGGGAAGAAACGAAACAGCTGCTTGCCGAGCTCGATTTGCTTGAACAGCAGTTTTACGAACTTGGACAAAAAACGTTCGACTTAAAATCGCAAAACAAACCGGAGCAGTATATCGCCCTTGTGACCACGACTGGGCGCGACGTAACGACCCAATTTGATGAAAAAGTGCATCAATTGGTCGCTCTCCAGCAGAGGGAAATGAGGGAGGCAAATGATGATGCGAGCGCATCGGCGGCCGCGGTCCAGCGGTTGCTCATCATCGTCGGCTTGTTGACGGCGGCGGCTGGAGCGGCCGTCAGCTATTACATCAGCCGTTCGCTTTCTCGCCCGTTGCTTGCGCTGTCGGAAGCAGCGAAGCGGATCGCCGCCGGCGATTTGACAGAAACAAAAACCGGCGTCCGCAACCGCGATGAAATTGGCGAGCTCGCCGCTTCGTTTGAGCAAATGGCGAAAAACTTGCGCGAAGTGCTCCAGGAAATGGCGCAAAACGCCGAGCAAGTCGCCGCTTCGTCGGAGGAGCTGGCGGCGAGCGCCGAACAGACGAGCAAGGCGACCGAGCAAATCGCCATGACGATCCAAGGCGTTGCTTCCGGCATGGACAAGCAAATGCAAAGCGTTGAAGAAACGTCCGCCGCCGTCGATTCAATGTCCGAGAGAATCGAGCAAATTTCCGGGCGGGCGCAAAGCGTGTCCTCCATCGCCGCTGATGCGTCAAAACAAGCGGCTGAGGGCGGGCAAACGATCGAGGCGGGCGTCGCGCAAATGAACAAAGTGAACGATACGGTCGAGCGGCTGGCTGACCTCATTAAAGGGCTTGGCCACCGTTCCGAGCAAATCGGCTCGATCATCGAAGCGATCCGCAGCATCGCGGCGCAGACAAACTTGCTCGCCTTAAACGCCGCCATTGAGGCGGCGCGCGCCGGCGAGCACGGGCGCGGCTTTGCCGTCGTCGCTGACGAAGTGCGGAAGCTCGCCGAGCAATCGGCCCAATCGGCCCAGCAAATCGCGGAATTGATTGCTGCCATTCAAGAAGAAACGGCCCATGCCGTCCAATCGATGGAGTCGGTCGTCAACGAAGTGACGGCCGGAACGAACGTCATTCGCGCCTCGGGAGAAATGTTCGCCCGCATTCGCGCCGCCGTGGACGAAGTCGCGGCGCAAATCCGCGACGTATCCACCGCGGTCAGCGACATGGCCTCTTCTTCGGAGCAAATTGTGCGCTCCGTCCGGCTTGTCGCCGACGTGGCCGAGTCAACATCGGCCGGTGCGCAGGAGGTGTCGGCGGCGACCGAGGAACAGCTGGCCTCGATGGAGGAAATTTCAGCTTCGGCCGCGTCGCTCTCGAAGATGGCGGACGATTTGCAGGCGATTGTCAACAAGTTTTCATTATGATGAGCGCCTTTTATCATCTCCCGCCTCGAAGCGTGAGCGTAGGTGGGAGAGCGTTCAATGGTCATGGGGAAAGGGAACAAGGCAATTTTTCGCGTTGCCATGTATAAAACGGTCTGCGGATGGCGAAAACGTATGAAAGAAATGGGTTCATGCGTTGCCGTTTTGATCATAGTTCCGAAAAAAGACTCCCGCTTCAAGCGCGTGAAGGGCGCAGCCCAGCGATAAGCGGAAGATGAATATTGGTTGGCGTCAGCCAAAATACATGATAAAATCAAGGTATATCATGTTCTTTGTGAACTGGATATAGGGGTTGCATGGAGAAAATCAAGCAAAGCCTTCCATGCGTAAAAGATCCAAGGCGCGAAAGAACTCCGAATCGTCGGATGCCTAGGGTTGGGACGACCCGAAGTGACGCTCAGGGAGACGAAAGGTGGCTTTCGTCGTGGAACTGAGAAGCTCCCACTTCAAGCAAAGCGAAGTGGGAGCAGTTCACGTATAATGATGGTTGACACAAGTCCAACAACAGAAAGCAGTGACGCGCTATGGCTGAAAAAGTCGCCGTCATCGTCGGGCCGACGGCGGTCGGCAAAACGAAGCTCGGCATCGCGTTGGCGAAAAAGCTGGGTGGAGAGGTCATCAGCGGCGATTCGATGCAAATTTATAAAGGGATGGACATTGGCACGGCGAAAGTGAAGCCCGATGAGATGGAAGGGATTCCGCATCATTTGCTTGACATCAAAGAGCCGTGCGAACCGTTTTCCGTCGTCGAATTTCAGCGGCTTTGCCGTGCGCTCATCACCGAGATTTCGGCGCGCGGCCGGCTGCCGATCATCGTCGGCGGCACCGGGCTGTACATTCAGGCAGCCCTTTACGATTACCAATTTTCCGCCGCCCCTTCCGACGAAGCGTACCGCCGGGCGCTCAAACAGCTGGCGGCCGAGCAAGGAGCCGAAGCGCTTCACCGGCGGCTTGAGGCGGTTGATCCAATAAGTGCGGCCCGCATTCATCCGCACAACATCCGCCGCGTCATCCGCGCCTTAGAAGTGTATCATTGCACCGGAAAGCCGTTCAGCGAGTGGCAGCAAGGGCAGTCAAAGCGGCTTTTGTATGAGGCGGCCATCGTTGGCTTGACGGCGGAGCGGGAGGCGCTTTACCGCCGCATCAACGAGCGGGTCGATGAGATGATCGCCGCAGGGTTGATCGAAGAGGCGAGGGCGCTTTATGACCGCGGCCTGCGCGACTGCCAGGCGGTGCAAGCCATCGGCTACAAGGAGCTGTACGACTATTTTGACGGCCGCGTTTCCCTTGATGAAGCGATCGAGCAGCTGAAACAAAATTCGCGCCGCTATGCGAAACGGCAGCTCACTTGGTTTCGCAACCAAATGCCGGTGAAATGGTTTGACATGACCGACGCCGGGCAGTTCGCCGCCAAGGTGGAGGAAATTTCTCGCTATGTAGCAGGAAAGCTTCAACTTGAAGCGAATATATAATTATATCCTTAGAGAGAAAAGAGGAGGACGTTTGATGAAAAATACGATCAATATTCAAGACCAGTTTTTAAACCAGCTGCGCAAAGAGGGCATTCAAGTGACCGTCTTCTTATTGAACGGCTTCCAACTGCGCGGGTACATTAAAGGATTTGACAACTTCACCGTGCTTTTGGAAGTGCAAGGAAAACAACAGCTCATTTACAAGCACGCCATTTCGACGTTTGCGCCGGAGCGGAACATCCATTTTGAAACCGAACAGTAAGACCGACGGTACATACGCCGCCGAAAAAAGGCGCCTTCCTTCGCGGAGGGCGCCTTTTGCCATTTCCCGTTTTCCTTCCGCGCCCGCTATTTGATCGACAAGCTCCCGCGTCACCCGAAGGGAAGTGAGGGGCGAGGTGAATTCAGATGCGTAAACCGCCGCCTTTGTGAATAAACATATACAAACTTTTTTCCGCTATAGCCGACCGGCTGTTCGTTTGGGCGATTGTCACGGATCGGCGGTGGCGTACGTATACTAGTAACGAAAAGGCAAGGCGTCAAAAGCCAAGTCGGAACGGGTGCGGATGGCAGAAAACGGGAAGCGAGGTGACGCCCCTTGTCAGAATTGACGATGAACAAGGCGAAAGGGCAAATCAACATTGTGTTGAACTCCAAAACGGTGAACCATTTAGTGAAAGAAGAGCGAAACGACTGGCTCGATGGCGAAGAGCATCAGGCGCTCCGCAACATTCAAAAAGAACTCGATCAACTGATCGGCCTTGATCATGTCAAAAAAATCATCAAGGAAATTTACGCCTGGCTGTACATCAACCGGCTGCGCAAGGAGAACGGCTTAAAGGCCAACCGCCAGGCGCTCCATATGATTTTCAAAGGCAATCCCGGCACCGGCAAAACGACAGTGGCGCGCTTGCTCGGCAAGCTGTTTTTTGAGATGAACGTGTTGTCCAAAGGGCATTTCATCGAGGCTGAGCGGGCCGATTTGGTCGGAGAGTACATCGGGCATACGGCGAGCAAAACGCGCGATTTGATCAAAAAAGCGCGCGGCGGAATTTTGTTCATCGATGAAGCGTATTCGCTCGCCCGCGGGGGCGAAAAAGATTTCGGCAAAGAGGCGATTGACACGCTTGTCAAAGGAATGGAAGACTATTGCGACGACTTGGTCGTTATTTTGGCCGGGTATCCGAAAGAAATGGATTACTTTTTGTCGTTAAATCCCGGCTTGCCGTCGCGCTTTCCTCTCACGATCGAGTTCCCCGATTATACGGTCGAGGAGCTCGTGCAAATCGCCAAGCAAATGTTGCGCGAGCGCGAGTATGAAATGACGCCGGAAGCGGAGCGGAAACTGTACATTCATCTCGAAGGGACGCTGGAAGCGACCGGCCGCCTCAAGTTCAGCAACGGCCGCTATGTGCGCAACTTAATCGAAAAAGCGATCCGCAAGCAGGCGGTCCGCCTTCTTCATGAAGGGCGCTACGATAAAAAAGAGCTGATGACGATCCGTGACCGCGATTTAGTGATTCATGCTTGAACGCTCTCCCACCTACGCTCACGCGTGGAAGTGGGGGTCTTCTCGGCGCGAGATGATAAAAAAGCAAAGGAGGCGCCTCTTTCTTTTTCTTGTCGAAAGAAAGAGGTCTTCCTTTCTTTTTTGTGCCGCAAAAAAGAGGAATGCGATCAAAAAGAGCGAATACATAAACAGCGGGGGCATCATACACCTATTTATCTGAATTATCTGTCTAGTGGATCTGCACGCCCTGCGTCCATTCGGAGAAAAGGGGGAAAGGCGCTTGTATGTGACGATTGGGGAGATGTTTTCCCAGACAGTGCGAAAGTTTCCAAACCGGGAGGCGGTCGTCGACGCGGCGACCGGACGCCGCTATACGTACGCCGAATGGGAGAGGGAAGTGAACCGGTGGGCGAACGCGTTTTTGGAAGCGGGCGTCCGCAAAGGAGACCGCGTCTCCACGGTGCTGTACAATACGCTTGAGCTCGCGACCGCCTTGTTTGCCTGCGCCAAAATCGGCGCGGTGTTCAATCCGATCAATTTTCGGCTGAAGGCGGAAGAGATCGCCTATATTTTGACGGACGCCGAGCCGAAAATCGTGCTGTTTGAACGGGCGGTGGAACCGGAACTTGCCGCGATTCACAGCCGTTTCCCGCACGTGTCATTTTGGTCGATCGACCGTGATCCGCCGCCGTTTGCCAAAAACGCTCACGAGCAGGCCGCGCGGGCCCTAGGGGAAGCGCCGCGCGTGCATGTGGAAGAGACCGATCTGTACGCCATTATGTATACAAGCGGCACAACTGGGCGTCCAAAAGGAGTGATGCACCGTCACCGCGACATGATCGAGCAAAGCGTCATTTGCCATGGCGTCATGCGCATCCGCGAGACGGATCGCGGGCTGGCGGCAGCGCCGCTGTTCCATTGCGCCGAGCTGCATTGCTGCTTGCTGCCGCGCGTGCATGCCGGAGCGGCGAGCGTCATTTTGCACCATTTTGACGCCAAGCTCGTGCTTGAAACGATCGAACGGGAGCGGATTACGATCATGTTTGGAGCCCCGACGATGTGGAACATGATCTTGCAGGAGAATGTAAGCGGTTACGATTTATCTTCGCTTCGCCTCGGCCTATACGGCGCCGCTCCGATGGCTCCAGCGCTTGTCAGGCAATGCCAAGAGCAGCTCGGCATCGAGCTGATTCAAGCGTACGGCATGACGGAAATGGGGCCGGCGGTGACGTTTTTGTTGGAAGACGAGCAGCTGAAAAAAGCCGGTTCCGCTGGGCGCGCCTGCCTGAATCATGAGATCCGCGTCGTCCGCGCGCGTGAAGACGGGCCGTCCGACCCAGACGATGTGCTGCCGCCATATGAAGTCGGTGAAATTGTGATGCGCGGGCCGTGCATGATGGCTGGCTACTACAAGCGCGAGGAAGCGACGGAAAAAGCGTTGTACAAAGGTTGGTACCATTCCGGCGACCTCGGCTACCTTGATGAAGACGGCTACTTGTATGTCGCCGACCGGGTCGATGACATGGTGATCAGCGGCGGGGAAAACGTCTATCCGCGCGAAGTCGAGGACGTGTTGTACGAGCATCCGAAAGTGCTTGATGTCGCTGTGCTCGGCGAGCCGGATGAGTTGTGGGGCGAAAAAGTCGTCGCCTTCGTCGTCAAAAAAGATGACCTCCTGACCGCCGATGAGCTCGAGCAGTTTTGCAAAACGAGCGACCGCCTCGCTCCGTACAAACGTCCGCGCGCCTACTATTTCATCGATGCCCTGCCCCGCAACGCGAGCGGGAAAATCCAAAAGTTTTTGCTGCGCGAACAGCTGAAAAAACAGGCGGCGGGCGGAACAGAGAAAAAGTGACCGAATAGAAGAGAGGGATGAACGGGTGACGGCTCGCTATTTGCGTGAGGAGCACCATATGTTCCGCGCGGCGTTTCGCAAGTTTTTGGAAAAAGAAGCGTACCCGCATTATAACGATTGGGAGAAGCGCGGCATCATTCCGCGTTCGTTTTGGGCGAAGATGGGCGAGAACGGCTTTCTTTGCCCGTGGGTCGATGAGAAGTATGGGGGTCTAAACGCCGATTTTGCCTACTCGGTCGTCATCAATGAAGAACTGGAAAAAGTCGGATCGAGCCTCGTCGGCATCGGCTTGCATAACGACATCGTCACGCCGTATATCGCGTCGTACGGCACGGAAGAGCAAAAAGCGCGCTGGCTCCCGAAATGCGTCACCGGCGAGCTCATTACGGCGATCGCCATGACCGAGCCGGGGGCGGGTTCGGATTTGGCGAACATTTCGACAACGGCAGTAAAAGACGGTGACTACTACATCGTCAACGGGCAAAAAACGTTTATCACGAACGGCATTCATGCCGACTTGATTGTCGTCGCCTGCAAAACCGACCCGCAGGCGAAACCGCCGCACCGCGGCATCAGCCTGCTCGTCGTGGAGCGCGATACGCCAGGGTTTACGCGCGGGCGGAAGCTTGAGAAAGTCGGGCTGCACGCCCAAGATACCGCCGAACTGTTTTTCCAAGATGCGAAAGTGCCGGCATATAATTTGATCGGCGAGGAAGGGAAAGGTTTTTACTATTTGATGGAAAAACTCCAGCAGGAGCGGCTCGTTGTCGCCATTGCCGCACAAACGGCGGCGGAAGTGATGTTTTCCTTGACGAAGCAATATGTCAAACAGCGCACGGCGTTCGGCAAACGGGTGAGCGAGTTTCAAACCGTCCAGTTCCGCCTTGCCGAAATGGCGACGGAGATCGCCCTCGGACGCACGTTTGTCGACCGCGTCATCGAGGAGCATATGGCGGGAAAACAGATCGTCACCGAAGTGTCGATGGCGAAATGGTGGATTACCGAGATGGCAAAACGCGTCGCGGCTGAGGCGATGCAGCTGCACGGCGGCTACGGCTATATGG
Organism: Geobacillus proteiniphilus; assembly: GCF_001908025.1. GTDB lineage: Bacteria > Bacillota > Bacilli > Bacillales > Anoxybacillaceae > Geobacillus > Geobacillus proteiniphilus. Next base: position 6,539 of record NZ_MQMG01000034.1, on the reverse strand, counting down.
AAGAATACGAGATCGCCCGTCGCTATCGTGACATTCCTGTAAGCGCCATTTACGCTGGGACGAACGAGATGATGAAAACGATCATCGCTAGACATTTAGACTTGTAGAAAAGAGGGAATCGCGTTGCTTGAAGGCATTGTTGTGCTCGACTTTTCTCATTATTTGCCCGGCCCGTTTGCCAGCTGGCGGCTCGCCCAGCTCGGAGCGGAAGTCATCAAAATCGAACCGCCGTCCGGCGACCGGCTGCGCCCGTTCGCCGAGGGTCGGCTGTTTGCCGCCTATAACGCCGGCAAAAAAAGCGTTGCCCTTGATTTAAAGACAGAGGCGGGGCGTGAGCAAGCCCGGCGGCTCGCCGCCCGCGCCGATGTGGTGATCGAAAGCTTCCGCCCCGGAGTGATGGCGCGGCTTGGGCTCGGTTATGACGATATTTGCCGCATGAACGAACAAATCATCTATTGCTCGATCAGCGGCTTTGGTCAACAGAGCGGCCGCTCATTGCTTGGCAGCCACGATTTGAACTATATGGCGCTTTCCGGCTTGCTTGCGCAGCTGGCCGATGAAAGCGGTCGCCCGGTTCATCCGAAGATCACGCTTGCCGATTTTATCGGCGGCATGGCGGCGGCCGAGCGCATTTTGGCTGCCCTCTTTGCCCGCGAGCGAACCGGCAAAGGCGCCCATCTTGATGTTTCGCTTGTCGACGGCTTGGCGGCGATGATGGCGGGCCATTTTGCCATTGAACACGGCGGCGGGCCGAAGACCGGTCTTTCCGAGTTGTCTGGGGAGGTGGTGTGCTACCAGCTGTATGAGACAAAAGACGGCCGTTATATGAGTTTAGCGGCGCTCGAGCCGCACTTTTGGCGTCAATTTTGCGAGGCGGTCGGCCATCCGGAATGGATCGGGGCGCAATGGGCGCCGGCTAGGCCAGGGGAAGCCGTATATGACGGGCTCGCCGCCTTGTTCCGTGAAAAGACATTGGATGAGTGGAGCGCGTTTGCCGAGACGGTCGACGCCTGCCTTGCCCCGGTGCTGGAGACGGGTGAGGCGAAGGCGCTGTTTGCTGACAGCCGGCTCCGCCATCTCGTTCGGCTGCAGCCCAACGGGGCATGGACGGCCGCACATGGGCCGAACGGCCAATGGGGCGGCGGGGCGCCGCCTAAAGTAAATGAACATGCGCATTTGGTAAAGGGGGAGGAATGACCGATGATGAAAACACCGTTAAACATTTCCATGATGCTGGAGCGGGCGGAGTTGTTTTTCCCGAAAAAGCAAGTTGTCTCACGCATGAAAGGAGGCGTCGTCCGCCATACATACAAGGAGATCGGCGAGCGGACGCGCAGGCTGTCAAGCGTGTTGAAGCGGCTCGGGGTTGAAGTCGGCGACCGCGTCGGGACGTTTGCGTGGAACCATCACCGCCATTTGGAAGCGTATTTTGCCATTCCGGGCATCGGGGCGGTGCTTCATACGATCAACATCCGCCTCTCGCCGCAGCATATCGCTTACATCATCAACCATGCCGATGACCGTGTGCTGTTGATTGACGATGATTTGCTGCCGGTGATTGAATCGGTCAAGGACGAGATCCCGAACGTGCGCGCCTTCATCGTCATGACCGATGCCGACGAGCTGCCGGAAACGACGCTTTCTCCGGTGTACCATTACGAGAAACTGCTTGCTGAGGGCGACCCAACATTTCCGTTCTTAAAAGACCTCGATGAATACCAACCGGCTGGTATGTGTTATACGTCGGCGACAACGGGCAATCCAAAAGGAGTCGTCTACACGCACCGGAGCACGGTTCTGCACGCGATGGCGCTAGGGCTGGCTGATACGCAAGGGCTGTGCGAGCGCGATGTCGTGATGCCGGTCGTACCGATGTTCCATGTCAACGCGTGGGGGCTGCCGTTTGCCGCCACTTGGTTCGGTTCGACGATCGTCATGCCGGGCCCGGCGTTTACGCCAAAAGTGCTTGCCGAGCTGATTGACGCCGAACGGGTGACGATCACCGCCGGCGTGCCGACGATTTGGCTCGGGCTCTTGCAAGAGTTGGAGAAAGGAAACTATGACGTCAGCAGCCTGACGCGCGTCATTTGCGGCGGTTCAGCCGCGCCGAAAGGGATCATCCGCGCGTTTGAAGAAAAGTACGGCATTCCGTTCATTCACGCGTACGGCATGACGGAAACGAGCCCGCTTGTGCTTGTCTCGCGCCCGAAAAGCTATCAAGACGGGCTGTCGTACGAGGAGAAACTGGACATTCGCGCCAAGCAAGGGCTGCTTGCTCCAGGACTTGAGATGAAAGTGATCGGCCAAAACGGGCCGGTTCGTTGGGACGGGCAGGAAATGGGCGAGCTTTGCTTGCGCGGGCCGTGGATTGCCGCTGAGTATTACAACGATGAGAGAACGAACGAAGCATTTCGCGATGGCTGGCTCCATACCGGCGATGTTGTCACCGTGGACGAAGAAGGGTTTGTGAAAATTGTCGACCGGACGAAGGATGTCATTAAAAGCGGCGGCGAATGGATTTCATCGGTTGATTTGGAGAATGCGCTCATGGCCCATGAGGCGGTGTTCGAAGCGGCGGTCGTCGCTGTGCCGCATCCGAAATGGCAAGAGCGGCCCATTGCCTGCGTCGTGCTGAAAGAAGGCAAAAACGTGACAAAAGAAGAACTGTACGACTTTTTGCGCCCGCAATTTACGAAATGGTGGCTGCCGGATGACATTGTGTTTCTCGATGAAATTCCGAAAACGAGCGTCGGCAAGTTTTTGAAGCGGAAACTGCGCGATGAGATGGCGGCGCGCTATGCCGATGCATCAGCTGAGTAAGGGGGAAGGGGTTATGGCTGATGTGCTGGCGGTCATCGGCGCCGGGGTGATGGGAAGCGGCATCGCGCAAACGGCGGCGATGGCGGGAAAAACGGTGTATTTATATGACGTGTCCGAAGCGGCCTTGCAAAATGGGCTCGCTTCGGCGGAAAAAAGCTTGCGCCGCTTTGTCAAAGCCGGCGAGCTGTCCGAGCCGGAGGCAGCGGCAGCGCTTGGGCGCATCCGCCCGACAGCCGATTTGGCCGAAGCGGTGCGCGGGGCCGATGTCGTCATCGAAGCAGTGCCGGAAAACTTGGCGCTGAAAAAAGACGTGTTTCAGCGGCTTGATCAACTGGCGAAGCCGAACGCCATTTTGGCGACCAACACATCGGAGCTGAGCGTCACGGCGCTTGCCGCCGCGACCAACCGGCCGGAGAACGTCATCGGCATGCATTGGTTCAATCCGGCGCCAGTGATGAAGTTGATCGAAATTGTGAAAGGTGAGGCGACCTCCGACGACACAGTCGACGCCATTCGCCACCTGTCTGTGGAGCTTGGCAAAGAAACGGTCGTCGTGAAAGACCGGCAAGGGTTTGTCACAACAAGGGCGCTTGCCGCCCATATGATCGAGTGCATCCGCATGTACGAAGAAGGAGTTGCTTCCGCTGAGGATATCGACAAAGCGGTGCGTCTTGGGCTCAATTACCCGATGGGATCCTTTGAGCTCGCCGACATGGTCGGGCTTGATACGCTCCTGTTTGTGAGTGAAAACATGACGGAGGCATACGGCGACCGGTTCCGGGCGCCGCAGCTTTTGCGCAAGCTCGTTGAGGCCGGGCATTTAGGGCGGAAGACGGGGAAAGGGTTTTACACGTATACAAAATGAACAAGTGCCTCTTCACAGGAAGAGCAATGAGAGCAGAAAGTGCCAATTTGGCAGCGCCCGCGGCTTATCGGTCGGCGGGCGTCATTGGATAAAAGGTGCGGTTTGCACCGTCAAGGCATGGTGATGACAAAAACAACAAGGGGGAGAAAATGGTGCGTGAAGCGGTCATTGTCGAAGCGGTCAGGACGCCGGTCGGCAAGCGGAACGGCGTCTTCCGGGACGTTCATCCGGTCCATTTGGCTGCTGTTGTGCTCGATGAAGTCGTGCGCCGGGCCGGCATGGACAAAGGGGCGGTGGAAGACATCGTCATGGGCTGCGTGACGCCGGTCGCCGAACAAGGGTACAACATCGGCCGGCTGGCGGCGCTTGAGGCCGGATTCCCAATCGAAGTGCCGGCAGTGCAAATCAACCGAATGTGCGGCTCAGGGCAGCAGGCGATTCATTTCGCCGCCCAGGAAATCCGCTCCGGCGATATGGATGTCACGATCGCCGCCGGGGTCGAAAGCATGACGAAAGTGCCGATTTTAAGCGATGGCAACGAGCGGACGATTCCGCCGTCGCTTCATGAAAAATATGAGTTCATCCACCAAGGCGTCTCGGCTGAGCGGATCGCCAAAAAATACGGCCTAACGCGCGAGGAGCTTGACGCCTACGCGTACGAAAGCCATCAGCGCGCCTTGGCGGCCTTGCGCGAAGGGAAGTTTCGCGCGGAAATCGTCCCGGTGAAAGGGCTTGACCGCGACGGGCGCGAGATCCTCGTCGTTGATGACGAAGGGCCGCGGGCCGATACATCGCCGGAAGCGCTCGCCGCGCTCAAGCCGGTGTTTCAAGAAGATGGCCTCATCACCGCTGGCAATGCGAGCCAAATGAGCGACGGGGCGGCCGCTGTGCTTTTGATGGAACGGGAGGCGGCGAGGCGGTTCGGACTGAAGCCGAAAGCGCGCATTGTCGCGCAAACGGTCGTCGGTTCCGACCCGACGTATATGCTCGATGGCGTCATTCCGGCGACGAGGCAAGCGCTGAAAAAAGCCGGCCTCTCGATCGATGACATCGACCTCATTGAAATCAACGAAGCGTTCGCCCCGGTCGTGCTCGCCTGGCAAAAAGAAATCGGCGCTTCGCTTGAGAAGGTGAATGTCAACGGCGGCGCCATTGCGCTTGGCCATCCGCTCGGCGCGACCGGTGCGAAGCTCATGACGTCGCTTGTTCATGAACTTGAACGGCGCGGCGGCCGCTACGGGCTATTGACGATTTGCATCGGCCACGGGATGGCGACGGCCACGATCATCGAGCGGGAGTAAGAGCAACGCGTGGAAAAAACATTTGTTTGACACACACTCGACAGCGGTGGCGGCCGCTGTTTTTTCTTTCATGACGAGAAAATAAAAATATGGGACGGAACCGGAGCGATGTGATAAGATGAAAGAAAAGCAAGTGAAAGGGGAAGCGCAGTGCAGAAGGAGAAGCCGTTTTACACGTATTGCGACATTGAACATTGGGAAGGAAATTGGGAACTGATCGATGGCGTTCCCTATTTATTGGCGTCTCCGTCGTTTGAGCACCAGTATGTGGTCGGACAACTGCACCTTGCATTGGCTTCGTATTTTCAGGCGCGTGGCTGTCATGTCATTCTTGCCCCGTTTGACGTTCAGCTTGATCCTGAGGAGCCGGAACGGATGGCGAAAACGGTTGTTCAGCCGGATTTATCAGTCGTTTGTCGGGTTGAGCAAATCGGGAATCGGCGAATGAAAGGGGCACCCGATCTCGTTGTGGAAGTGCTGTCACCAAGCACCGCCCTGCGTGATCGAAACCAGAAATACTATTTATACGAAAAATATGGTGTGCATGAATATTGGATTGTAGACCCCAGCAATCGAACGATCGAAGTGCTCAGCTGGCAAGATGGACGATTTCAACAGCGAGCGGTTTTCGGGCCAAGCGATGAGCTGGTTTCTTTTTGGCAACCGGATTTGACGGTTTCGCTCGCCCCCGTGTTTCCTCCGGAAGAAAGCGATGTCTAGCTGATGGAGAACAGCCTTGTTTGGCTGCCATCTCTGGAAATAACGGCTTCGCTTTTGGTGTCAGCAGCAGAAAGAAAAAAGCAAAGGGGATCGATGTCATGAAGCAAACCGTTCTCGCTTCCTTCTATTTATCCCTTGCCGCTGGCATTTGGGGCGGAATGTATGTGGTGAGCAAATACGTGTTGGACTACATTCCGCCGTTTACAGACCCGCGAGCGAGAAAGCCCACTCCTTTAGGGGTGGGATGAAAGCGAGCATTGAAGTATCATAAAAGGAGGAAGGTGAATCCATGCCCACCATCACCTTGAAATTGGAGCTTCACAAGCCAACGAAAGCCAAACAAGAAATGTATAAAAGCCAAACAAGAAATGTATAAACAGATGACAGAAGTAAATACAGCGTTTGCGAATTGGCTGGCGACTCATCCCGATCTGAACAAAGCCACCAGCAAAATCTTTCAGGATTTTTCATCGCAACGGTTTCCTTCCGCAATTGTCAATCAAACCATTCGGGAAGTAAAATCTCAAACGAAACACCAAAAGACAAAGCAGTTTCGCAAACAGTGGTGTTGCTTCAACAACCAAAATTGGAAAGTTGAACGAAAGGGAGATTTCTACACCGTTTCATTCCCAACATTGGAAAAACGAATCGGTGTGCCTGTTGTCACACGAACCTATCAAGCAGCATGGCTGGATCGGCTGCTCGATGGAACCGTCAAACAAGGGGCAGCCAAACTCTATAAAAAGAGAAAGAAATGGTATTTTGCCATCACCATCACCTTTGAAGTGGAACCGCGCAAGGAAACCAAGGCAATGGGCGTTGACCTCGGACTT
>NZ_MQMG01000033.1 GCF_001908025.1 Geobacillus proteiniphilus | reverse complement strand
GAGTTAAAAAATAGCTTTCGTTCAACTAAACAAATTATTAGCTTAGCGTATAGCTTGCAAAAACAAGATTCTCTTTATAAATCGAAGGATGAAGATTTTGTTAGTCCCGAAATTCCAAAGCATGAGGGACCGTTGCCGATTGTAGTGAAATCAAAGGATAAATATACTCATGATAGGACGGTTATTAATTTTATTCGAGAGTGGAGAGAAAAGGATCCTGACTCAATAATTGGAATTTTAGCACGCCTATGGCGTCCTTTATATCGTTTAAAATATGCATTGGATAGGGAGAAAATTAGTTTTGAAATGATTCAAAGGGAAGAAGGAAAGGTAACAACACCAGGGGTAAAGTTAACAACTTTCCACTCCGCAAAAGGGTTGGAGTTTGATGTTGTTTTCGTTATTGATCTCAACAGTGATGTAGTTCCCCTTCCTTTTGAAGAAGATGAAGTGGAAGACGAAACAGAGTATATGGATATCGAGCGGCGTCTATTGTATGTGTCTATGACAAGAGCGAAACACATGCTATATATGTTTTATTATGGAGAACCATCACCATTTCTTCTTGAAGCAGATCCTGAACTATATGAAGAAATTGAGGTATAATAAACCAATATTACCATGGATTCTATATACTAATTAGTTTATAGATTTTTCTTTTCAAAGAAGGAGCCCTTTCTTGTGTAAGGGCTCCTTAATCTTCAAACACCTCACTCATTAACTTCTCTATTTCTTTCCACCGCTTCTCAGTTTCCTTCTTATCTACCTGGAACTTTCCGTTCTTTTGCACGATCACATCGCCGGCGCGAGCGTTTTTGGGCAGTTTGCTTTTCTCAATATCGATCATCTTGCCGTCCTCAGTTTCACAAACTGCCCATTTACCTTCGAAACGATCAATGATATATTTCATTTAACTCCTCCTTAATAAATAGGTTTTACGTTAAAGGAAAGCGTTGTTCCATTGGTTGTCGCAATGATCGTTCCCTGTTTGTCTGTACGGAATACTTTTACTTTATAAGACTTTAAACGATTCAAAACCTCCGATGTCGGGTGACCATAAGCGTTCTTGCCGACCGAGATTACGGCATACGCTGGTTTCGCGGCTTTTAAAAGCGTCGCGCTGGTCGATGTTTTCGCGCCATGATGCCCTACTTTCAACACATCAGCACGTAAATCCTTTTTGGCTTTGACCATATCTGTCTCTGCCTTAGTCTCAGCATCGCCGGTAAACAGGAAAGACTTTTTGCCGTAAGTCACCTTCAAGACGGCGCTCCAGTCATTAGTATCACTGGTGCTGTATGATTTAACGGGACCAACAAACTTTGCAGTCACACCTTTGATCGGCAAGGCAACATCTGCTTTAGCAACTTTGATCGTAAGTTTTTTGTTTTTTACAGCGAGCAAGAAATCTTTATATGCTTGCGTTGTATTACCGACTTTCGGAGCGTACACGTTTTTCACTGGGAAAGCTTTGAGAACCTCATCTAGACCACCGATATGATCGGCATCGGGGTGAGTTGCAATCATAACTTCAATGTCCTTTACCTTCTGTTTTTTAAGGTAGGCGACGACATCGCTGCCATCCTTATTCCCCCCATCAATGAGGATGTCTTCGCCATTTGGCGCTTTAATGTAAATACTGTCACCTTGTCCAACATTGATGAAGTGCACATACATGTTTTTTGGGCCTGCGTCTGTTCTAACCCCTGGCAAAATTGCTACCATAAATGCAATTACAGCTACCATCAGCGCCTTGATTTTCCTCACTGAAAACTCCCCCTTTTATTTTTCAAGAAGATTATACCATCACTTAGGCTGAGAGGGAGTATAGAAAACAAACTGGAGGGGAAAAAATGTTCGATATTATCGGAAGGATAAGATGTCCGGTATGCTCAAAAATTGTCCGCCCTGGCGACAAAGTGTTCTTGGATATAATCAATACAATCATCCACCAGAGATGCTACTATCAAGGTCTGTCCCGTAAATTTCTCCCATTCAAAGACCAAGGAACATTTCAACACATGTTGCTGAAGTATCCGTTTTTACATGATGATCATGATAATGAAGAAGTTTAATTTTGTGTCAGACAAAAAAGCAAATAAATTAATTTCGCTTTTCTAAAACACGATGACATCCCGTGTCCGCAGGATCACCTGACCGAGGACAGCCGCTGTCTATATTGCCACGGGAGACATGTTTATTATTTCGGTCTGTCGCGACTCACTGTCCATCGTCTCCGGCGACCGCTAATCCACTGGGACATCTGTCGCGACACATTCCGCATCTTGTCCTCTGCCAGACAATTGCTGTCTTGACTTAAGACAGAAAACAAATTTATGTCTCCGGGTTACCTTGTTGTTCATGGTTCACCCTACCCCCTTTTGTTTTCACCAGGGACAAGTGAGAAAACAAAGGGAGTGGTCGCTGTCCTTCGATGGAATGCTTGTCGCGACACCTTGACGCAGCTGTATGTCTTATGCACAGATTTTTTGATTGATCGAGGAACAGGGACACACCCCTTGTCCTCGTCTTTTATTTGCAATATTTTTCATCATAGCGTCCTCTGCGTCACTCTGGTGTCCTCACCTCCATTCGATATTCTGATTCTAAGACTGATTTTTTATCTTATTGATAATTTTGCATTAGGAATTATGTTCTAACTAATCATATCATCATCAACCAAAATCTAACCAATAAACCTATCCCCTTTGTAGTAACTCCTAACTGCCATTTCCGACTTGCAGCTACACCTCCGAAATCAAGCCCTAAAATCCCTTTCTCCCTCCCTTTTTACAACGATCCACTTACATTTCACCCTTCATCGAAGTGAAAATCTGAAGTTTAAAACCCTCGGGACTCCCCCCACCAATCTAATGAGGTATTGGAACAAAACCAATTTGGTTTATTCTTTCTTTATGGTTGGGGGAGCAAGCAGGCTGACGCCCATAATATAAGGGCGACGAACCATTTCACGGGAACGTCAGTTCTTGACCAACCTCTTAAGCTGCTGGACACGCCGCACCGATATCTGAAGCATCATGGCCAGCTGCTTATTTGTCGCGTCAGGGTGTCGCTCCATTGCCTTCTGCAGTTGCCATGCCTTGTCCTCCGTTCGCTCCCGTTGTTCCTCGAGGTACTCCTCCCTTGTCTTCGCCCCTTGTCCCCGGCGCAACTCCCCTGTCCTCGCCCTGTCGCGTTCCCGTTTCCGCCGGCGCTTCTCATTGGCGTCAATAATGGTCTGCAAGTGTCGCTGTTCCTCCGGCGTGATGTCCAGCCATCGAATGATCGTAGAGTTCTTCAGATTATAGCCGGCGCCGGGATAGCCTTTTTTCCTCGCCTCCTCATTCGCCTTCGCATCATTCTTAGCCATCCACGCTTTCTCGGCACTTTTTGTCGCCCGGATCACCTCTTTCTCGGACAGCGGCTCCTTAAATCCAGCGTTCAGCTCTATCATCTGTTTCAGCGCCTCATCGGGATCATCAGTGAGGCAACAACTCCAGTATCGATATAAAAAACAAAACAGCTCCCTGTATCCCTTCAGATCATAATTTCTAAGCTCCGCAAGACGAATCAAATCCAGCAGCCTGGCATAGTGCAGCGTCTGGATATTATGTAGCCGGACAAGTTTCCCTTTTCTTCCTTTCTTCCCTGTCTCCGCCCTTGTCAATTCCGGCAAGTACTCATATTGCAAGTCACGGAGGACATACCTGTCGCCGTGCCGGTACTCGACGACGACCTCCCTTTTGCTCTTGGAGTTGACCGACCCGTCGATCCGGAACACCCTGGTCGGATCCAGCGACTTCTTGTCCGCCCCCACATAGCTAAGCTGTTCATAAAAATAGTTCTCTACCGCCTTCCACAGCGGCAAGGCCTTGTACGGGACCGGCTCGATCAACCAAACGCATACGATTCCGCGACCCGAGAAAATGATGAGATTAGGTTCAGGCAAGATATTGTCATGGAATACCTCGATGTCCAGCTTCCCGACCACCCACTCCGGCTCATAGCCAATCGTATGGCAATCCACATCCACATACAGAGCCCTCAGCTGCCTTATATTTTCGATTCTTCGTTGAGGCTTATAAAAGGTGTTCTGACTGAAATAGACGTCCTCTCCGAGCCATTTAGACAGTTCTAAGGCCAATTCTTTAGGCTGGTAGTGATACTGCCTCCACCTCCCGCCCGGCTCCTTCTTCGCCAGCGTAATCCACCCCGAAGCGTCACGATGCTGAAACCACACATGACGCTTTGCCCGATCCAATGGTGAAAGTTCGATATGTTCTAATTTAAAATTCTCCACAAAAAGCCCCCCATATAAGGAAACGCCACTGTGTAATCGTTATGTAGGCAACAGTGACTTATCCTTGAAAATAAACAGCATCCAAAAACATAAATGGAAAAATAGACTGATATGAAGGAAAATAGAGGTCTCTTAAAAAGAGGGATCCAAGCGATTGTTTGGTTTCGACATCTTATTACAAAATCCTTCATTTTTTCAAAAATCATCAAAATACCTATCAAAAATACTTTTTTCAAAGCTCTTTCCCCGGTCACCGGCGACCCGTAGTCTTTTGGGCCGGGAAGGGCGGTGTGATAGGCTGGACCGAGCCGGAAGGCGAGGGCTTCGGCGCTCGGGCTTGCAGTGGGGGAGCCTTTCCGGCTGCCAGCCGACCATCACACCGCCCCGGGGACCCGGACCAAAAGGAAACGGAAGCGCCGGTGCGACTACGCCTGCTGTCGATGTCTGTCGAATTTATTTTTTGTCTGACAAAAATTAAATAGCATCAGCCGCGCCGGTGCTTTGAACGGCCTCTTGGCCCTGCTTCGCACGGCCGCGGGCGGTGGGAAAGTCTGGATCGCGAGCGGCTTCTCGAGCGGCCAAGCGCCGGGCTTCCCTAGGCTCCGGCCGGATGGCCAGGGGCCAGGAGGCGGTCAGCCGGGAAGACCGGCGCGGGGATGGAATCTTTATATGAATCACAAAACTTTTGTTTATTGAAAGAAAAGATGAAATAAACGTTTATTCCTTGTTTTATTTATTTGTATAAATTTTCATTCATTTTTAACATCGTTTATTTACTTAAAGGTTTATTGCTTCAAGTAACGGTGCGATGCATTGACTTCTTCGATCACACTCCGCACGGCTGCGGATGGATGAGCCAGCGAGCGGCTTCTCGAGCAAACCGAGCGCCGGGCTTCCCCAGGCTCCGGCCGGATGGCCAGGGGCCAGGAGGCGGCCAGCCGGGAAGAGCGGCGCGGGCCTATATGAAAAAGAAACAGCCCTAAAAAGGGCTGTTATCTCTCGCATGCATAGTTATCTTTGTCCCTGTCCATTCTTGGCTGATATGCTGGATGATCAGCCGGAACACCGTTAGGATACACTTTCCGTAGTTCTGTACAGTTTTTAAAGTACTCGACACTTTCTGATGACGAGGAAGTTCCAGCTTTAGTTGAACTACTTTCTGAACTAGATGAGTTACCTGAGCTAGATGAACGATTTGCTGGCGAATTGGACGATCTTTTTTCCGTTTCTTTTGGGTCGAAATCTCCTTTCGTTGTGCCGTATTCACCATACGCCCATAGCCCACGATTCGCCTCGCGTGCTTCCCTCGCAAACTTTCTAAAATAATCGGCGTATTTCACATCAGGCGGATAAGTTGATGGCTCAGCATACCCGTCAATTACTAGCTTGGCATTAAACATTTTGGAACGTATTTCATTTTCATTCATATCATCAGTCGGAACAGATAACCAAACGATTCTAAGCAACCGTCCGTATTGGTCTGTATCTGAAACGTCTTTTTGTAAATAAACTCGTTTGCCTTCTAGTTTTGATTTTGTATATTCGCTTGCTTCTTTTCCATACTCTTCTGTTCTAGTTGTCGATTCAGGAGTATTTACGCCAATCAAACGCACCTTTCTTCCATCTGACAGCTCAAAGGTGTCACCATCAACTACTTTGCCAACAACAACCGCCTGTAACCCAAATTTTTTAATCAAGGTTTGTAACTGATCTTGTTTTTGGGCCTCTTCATTGTTCTTGCTCTGCTCATTATCAATTTCTTTTGACTGCTCATCGTCATCCTTTTTCTCTTCTTGTTTCTTGTCTTTTTCTTTCTCAGATTCATCACTTCGCACTTTGACTGACTCTTGCTTTACAGCAACTTCTTTCTCTGATGTAGCATCATCGTTTCCAACGCAAGAACCTAACGCCAAGATCAAACCGATACTCAAGATGACAGCTGGTTTTTTCGATCTAGCCCCCAATTTTTTATTGACTGTCCACTCATAAATGCCCCAAATGGCAATAGCCATACCGATTAGAAAAAGTGGGTAGTTAACAAATAATGCGATTAAGATAATCAACAAAATAATTCCTAAGCAGCCTCTCATTTTCATCGTATCTCCTCTACTAGCTTGAAACCTTTTGTTTTCAAAAACTTCATGTTGTGTTCAAATTGCTCAATCGTATCGGAGCAGTCGATATGGGTAAAATCAATCACATCCATTTTTTCTTTTAGAAACACAACAGACAAAATGCATCCATACTTTTCTTCCGCAGGCGATTCATCGTAAACATTGACGATAACTTCTTGAACAGGGAGGAGATTAAAAAACTCCCTTGCGATTCTCAGCGTACAACTGCAGACGTAATCTTGATAAAGTTGTAAGTACTTCCCCTTTGCCATATTCTTTTCTGAAACCTTCCCTGTTTTTGTTAACGTGATCACCTTTTGGGGAACGACTTCTCGATTATTGATGTCCAGTCGAGCGATAACACGTCTGGACTGATCAAATTGGTATCGCACTCTGCTCCCCATTTCTTCAATATCTTCAAATGGTTTAGCGGTATCAATAACTTCACACCAAGCCTTTAAATCATTGGCAATCACTCTCTGAGCGATTCCCTTATTTTTCCCCCATTCTTCATAAATCTCCTCATCTTCCTTGATAGCTTGATCCATACGGCTTAGCATCTGGCGTTTTTTTGCTTCAACCCGGTTAAAAAAGCGATCTCGCCAAGTCGGTTTATACTCATCAATCTGTTTTTTCAACTCTTTTACGTTTGGTCCATCTTCTTCGCCAATACGAAACGGTGGATCTGAATTTGCAATCTCCTTCCAATAGACTTTGTCGTTTGCTTCTTCGTGAACAGTAAGCAACATATCAATGTGCGCCTCATACTGTTCCACCTTATTACGAGCTTCTTCCATTGCCTTTTCTTTCTGCTGTTGATACTTGATTTGCTCGTACCTTGTCCTTTGCGGTCTTTTTTTCCTCGTGCTATATATTTGTTTTTGATAAGAAATCCCGGTCCCTGGAATACTGCTACTAACCGAAACTCCTCTTGAACTCGTATTAACCCTGAACCCTTTCCCGCCAAAAGACATACTGACGCCTTTTTTACCAATATTCATTCTGACACCCGGTGCAATCTTAACACTTTTACGAAACCGCAACCCCATTTCACCATCCCCCTTTTATCCCCAAACAATGATAAAGGACATACTTTTTTCAAATCAAGGTAAATCCCTATCTTGACTTTTATACTTCTGCAATCTCTCTTCAAGCTCACGGCGCATCTGTTCGATGTCTTCATCCGTTTCCTTGCCTCCAGAGCTCTCGGCAGCAAGCTTCTCTTCATAATCTCGAAGCCAGTCCGGTACGATCTCTCGGCGGATAACTTTAGTACCGTTATGAACCGTCACCTCATTTGGGTCAATCCCGGCCTGGACCCGCTCGACCTTTTCATTCAAAAAATACGTCAGGAAAGCAATTGGTTCACGGATATCCGCCCGTTGCATAATGCGTCTTGTCGTTTGAATCAGCTCGCCCATCCAGTTATCACCAAAAGCTTTTTGCGCAAGCACTGCAATTTTGATGAACTGCTTCTCCGTTATGTACCGATCATATGCCTGTACCACAGCCAAAAATTGCAAATACTGATTATCTACCGCAACATCTTTTTTCTCTTCAATGGCTACTGGTTCAATGACCTTCTCCTTGATTTGAAAACGGAGCGCTACAACCTTTCGCTTTTCTCTTATCTCCTTATACACAAACGTGATATCTGTCTTCTCTGAAATTTCCTTATTGGCTGGAGTGAGCACTCGCTTTTTGAAGTTATGGTACTCTGAATACTTATCCCCCACTCCGACCATCATCCGCAAATCATCTAACTGAATTACCACTTCGCCCATATACTGCCAACGCTTCAAAAGTTCATACATGCGAATGGAGTAGGAGCTTTTTAATTCCATTACATTCTTAAGCCGATATGTCGTGAATTCTCTTTTCAGTTGCAAAAGGTATGGCTTTAAACGGGGATCAAAAGCCAAACTGACATAACCGGAATGTGCATCATACTCCACATATGAAACCCAACTCATTTGCTTAAGTTTCTGTCCTTCTCTAATCTCAAGGACCTTTCTCATTAAGTTCTTCGTGATCTCCCTCAGTTCTGTGTATTTTGGGCTCCCGCGATATCCTAGCAATTCGGAAAACTCCTGTATCGGCAACTTGTACATTTTAAAATCATCGTCATCTTTATGAATTTGACTGATCAAATACAAAATAATCTTCTGTTCCAATGTCGAAAGTTTGTAATTCGCCTCAATCAGCGCATTGGACTTCGTGACGGCGTTGTTATATTGCCGCTGCGAGATGGTCGGAGCTTGCATTATCTCATCCTCCACCTACTAAAATAGGAAAATAACACCTTAATTCTATTTTACAAGAAAACGATCGTATTAAAAAGTACATATTTTCATCCATGTACGCAAAACAATGAAAAGGTGTTTTAGCTTACATCGCGTACATTTATTTTTTTGTGTACTAAATAGACACCAAAAATGTACTTCAAGCACCAAAAGTGTACGCTGAAATAACCAAAAATGTACGAGATAAACACCAAAAGTGTACGCCTAACACCAAAAATGTACTGGATAGACACCAAAAATGTACAAGATAAGCACCAAAAATGTACGGTTGAAGCACTCAAAAAGCTTGATAAATCAAGGATCTTCCGACTCCTAAATATATAAAAGGTTAAAAGATATAAATAATTAAAAGTATATAAAAGCAGCAAAAGGAAGCCGCTGCAACTCGATACACTATGGTTTGATATCTTGCTAAAGAATAAAAATAAAAACGTCTTCTAGGCCCTGTACAGCTCGTCTGAGACACTTTTAATACTAGGTTGATAGTTTTATACCCCCTAAACAAAAAAACGCCAAAATAAGCCGTTTAACGACGTTTTACGGCAATATATGATTTTCTTTCCGCGCCGGTGCTTTGAACAGCCTCTTGGTTCTGCTTCGCACGGCCGCGGGTGGTGGGAAAAGCTGGATCTCGAGCGGCTTCTCGAGCGGCCGAGCGCCGGGCTTCCCCAGGCTCCAGCCGGATAGCCGCAGGCTAGAAGGCGGCCAGCCGGGAAGACCGGCGCGGGCTTCGTTCACAGATCAAGCCCTGCAGTGACTTCATCGATTTGCTCCTGCGTAATGCCGATGTAGCGAAGCGTTTCGGCCTGGCTGGAGTGATTGAGGATTTTTTGGATCATGGCCAAGTCCGTTCCTTGTTTGTATGCGAAATAGCCGAACGTTTTGCGCAGGGAGTGGGTGCCGATGCGATCCACAATCCCAACTGCTTTGGCGGCCCGGTTCAGGATGTAGTGGGCATGCTGACGGCTGATCGCCCGGCCTCCTTTTTGGCTCCGAAACAGCGGCTCGTCGCCGCGGGCGTGCGGCCGCTCCTGCGCTAAATACAGCTCGATCAGGCGGCGAGTTTTTCTGTTCAGTGCGACAACCCGAGTCTTTTTTGTCTTCTTTTCCACGATCTCAATGCGTTCGACAACGCCTTTTTGATTCCTCACATCCCCAACTCTCAGAGCCAAAATATCGCTGATCCGCAGCCCCGTATTGATCCCGATCGTAAAAAGAAGCTCGTCTCTCAACGACGAAGCACGCAAAATCTTTTTCATCGCTTCGATTTTTTCCCTATCTTTGATGGGCTGGACGGTATGCAAAATATGACACCCCCTTGTCCATGAGGGAGATGAGTAAGATTTTTGGACAAAAAGTGGGAGAGCGGCAAAGCGGCTTCGTGTTGCTTCCTTCAACGTATTTAACGTCAGACAAAAATCTGACATAACGTGCTTTTGTCAGATTTAAAAAAATCCCCTCCACTTCCGGAAGGGGCGAGACAGTCTATTTTTTAGCCACGACAGCGGCCGGCGGCCTTTTTCCCGCCCGCAGCTGTGCAAGCGAAAGGCCAAATGTATATTGAAAATGGGGATAATCTTTAAAGCTCTTCCAATCCCCGCCCCATTCAAGGCCAAGCGACTTTCCGATCTGACCGACGCGAAACCACCGACGGTCGAGGCTCCAGCTGGGGATCAGCGTACCTTTGAAAACATTGCAGACACAAACGTCAAACGCCAATCCAAAATTATGATAACTGTATCCTCCACGGGCGTTCGTAACAATCCGTCCAGGTTTTGTCCGCCCCAGCGCATACAGGCGGTTCTGCTCCTCGACGGTTCGAAACCCTTGCGTAATGATGATATAAATGCCTTCCTCATAAGCCTTTCGAATCAACGCTCTAGCTTTATCCGCCACCAACGGATGCAGCCCGGACAGCCTTTTCTCCGCCCGGAAAAGCAGCTCCACCAATTCCACTTCGAATTCCCTCCCATCATCAATTCTGCGGACCTCGGCTCAATGCGATAGTTAGATCTTGAATGGATTTGGTCAACTGATCCAGCTTCGTCTCCATCCGATACAGAAGATAGATAGAAACAAGGATCGGGAAGGAAACTTCACTGATCATCGAAAACAAATCCATTGCTTTTCCCCCTTTCAATGCTCAAAAACGGAAGGCGAGAAACCTTCCGTTCATGACAGATGCGTTATGGCAGCTGGATGTCTTGCGTTTCGCGTTCAATGATGCGGGCGCTCTTCGGGCTCACCAGCTCCCCGTTGCCGGTCATAAAAACATTTGCCGCTACGAGCTGGTTCATCACCGTTTTCACTTGCACCGGATCAACCGGCTCCTTGGGATAGCGGATCAAAATCCGCGCCGGCCCCGCTTGAGCGTTAAACGTCAGTTCCAACGTCTTCATTGTTCATTCCCCCTCTCATCATGCATTGATAATATGGCTGGTCAACGTCGTGCGCACGTACCGCAAGCTGCCGCTCGACAAGCTGGCGATGGCGGCGGCGGCATCGTAAAGCGATTGGACACTTGCGTCGCTCTTCACTCTGAAGGTTTGCGAGCGGATGATGTCCTTTCCGTCGCTGTCCTTTCCGGCGTAGAAGTCCAAAACAAGAGTGCGGCCCGACACCATTTCTGAAGCGGCCATTTTCCTACCTCCTTTCGATTTGCCAACATCATATCAACCGAGAACACCCATAGACAAAGACGATTTCAAAGCGAAAAAAGAAAAAAGCGGCCTCCAATGCCGCCGATCCTTCCGGTTTATTGCGATAAATCATTCATTTCACTACATAACCACCGTTTCACAAACTGCGCTGCCGTTTATCCATTGCCTGCGATGCGGTTCATGAATCTCCCCGTAGCACATCTCAATCCATTTTGCATTTTTGAGTTGGTCAATGCAGAACTTGCGGGAATGAAACACAGGAATCTGATGTCCGGAAAGAAGATGGATCGTGGTGCACTGGGGAGATCTTTGCCGGAACTGCTCAATCTCTCTTGACACAAACCACCCTACACGGCTTTGTCGGCCGACCGGCTCGCGAACGTTAAACGGAATGATGGTAAAGCCATACGACAATACGATGGGAACGAGCTGCTTTTTCCCCACCAACTCCCCATACCGATGGCGGTTGATCGAAATGCTTGTGCCAAAGAAGGTCAGAAGCCGCTTCAAAAACAGACTCGATTGCACGTCAAGCAGCTTAGTTTCCCCGCTCCTGAGAAAAAGTTTGACCGAATCCCCTCTGTTTTCCACGTTGACAGGGATAAACGCCTGGCCGGCATAGGCGAACCGCTTTACCTCTTTCCAGTCCAACTTTTTCCATCCCCCTCTTCCCCTTAACGCTCGGGGTGAAATTTGTCGAAAATATCACATTTTTAAGTACAATATACCCCTATTTGGCAAAAAAATCAAAATGACAAAACATTATCTTTCAGCTCGAAAACAGCGATTTTTGTTCTGAAAAACGCCGATTCGATTAATTTGTGCTTTGAAAGGCAAAATTGGCACTGGTATCTTAATTTTATGTCAGACGAAAAATGTTGAATTAGTGAAAGTCTGGAGGTATAATAAACACAAATAGTGTCGGACAAAAAATAGAGGTGATGGCGATGATGGAAGGAAGATGCTATGAGCGGCACGATTTCCAGGTTCTCGTCCTTCAGGAATTCGGCAAGCGGCGCCCTCGGTCCCCAGAGGAAACAAAGAGGCTACAGGAAGAGTACCTCCGGCTTCTTGAAGAAATTCCCCGAATGTGGGAAGAATTCGTAGAGAAACATAAAAACATTTATGAGCGGTTCGGATACCTCGATGTTGTCGTCCATGACGATCTGCGCGTCGAACGCAAAAAGCTCCAACGTGGACGCCCAAAAGAAGAAAAGTCCAAGTCATATCGCATTACCGTGCGCTTGGACGACGAGCTTTACGAACTTCTCCAGAAATACTGTCAGACAAAAAACATGTCGGAGTCGGAGGCGGTGCGGCAACTCATATCGGAATTGAAGTGGAAGCGTTTCTAACGCTCTTATTTTTTGCAATCATTGAAGGAATCTATAAAATAACGTAGAATAAATCATATAAACAAAAGAAGAAACAAACCTTGGAAGAAAGGAAGGTGATATAAGTGGCCATCACCATCACCATGGGCATCCAGAAAGGCGGATGCGGAAAGTCCACGACAACAGGAGTCCTCGCCTATTTGTTGAGCAGGGACGGATACAGGGTTTTGGCCGTCGACATGGACTCGCAGGGGAATTTGACAGAGCTCCTTTCGCGAAAGCCATCCAACGAATTCACGGAGAAATCCGTTCTCGAAGCGATGCAGGAGAGGGATCCGGAGCCGTACATAGTCAAGGTCAACGACAGGTTGGATCTGCTTCCGGCCAACAACTTCCTGGCCACGTTCCCCCGTTGGATTTACACAGGGGAGACGTACCTTGGAAAATATATAAGATACAAGGGAAAGCCGACCTTGATACTGGACGATACGTTGGACAAGATCCGGCATCATTACGATTTCATTGTCATCGACACGCCGCCTTCGCTGAGCGAGCAGACGACCAACGCCTTGTGCGCAAGCCAGTATGTCATCATGATGTTCGAGTGCTCCAATTGGTGCTACTCGGCGGTCCCGAATTTTATGGAATCCGTCGAGGGAGCGAGGGTTCATGGGCGGCACAATACAAGGCTGCTGGGCATTCTTAGAACCATGAACGACGTCCGCCGCAGCGACGCGAAGGCGTTCAATGAAATGATCGAGGAAGATTATCCGAACGAGGTTTTCAAAACGATCATCACCCGCAAGGCGCCGATCGGACGCCTGTCGCTATACGGCTTTGAGGAAAACAATGAGTTGAACCAGGCGCTGGAGCAGTATGAAAACTTCTACAAGGAGATGATGGAACGTGTCCAAAGTAGATGACATCAAAAACATGAAGCGCCAGCAAAAAGTCATCACGCCTACGCAAGTGCTGACCGATCCTGTAGGGGAAGAAAACAATACAGTTTTAAACGAAGATGACAACCAACCAAGAAAGGAAGGAAAGAAAGTGGAAAGAAAGCGCGTTTCCTTCGATATTCGGACGGACCTGCACAAAGAGTTGAAGATGCAGTCGATTTTGCAGGAGAAGAATATCTATCTGTTGATTGAGGAAGCTGTTGAAAAATATCTGAATGAGCTCAAGAAGGGAGCCGAGTGAAGGCTTTAATTGAATTGCTGTTGTTTTTTTCAAAAATCCTCTATAATGTACTGACACGTTGATAATTCTTTCGCCACGGAGGTAATACAATGATTTTTCGCAAAGGAGAACTCTTCAGCGGTCCTGGAGGCCTTGCTTTAGGAGCCAAAATGGCGAGGGTGGTTGCTGCTGATGGCGAAGAGTTCCGCATTGAGCATGTTTGGGCCAATGACTACAACGAATCGGCATGCAGGACGTATCGACGGAATATCTGCGGCGATCCAGACGATCCATCCGTCATTGCATGCGATGTAAGGGAGCTTGACATTGAGCAGCTTCCCAGAATAGACGCATTATCGTTCGGTTTTCCATGCAATGACTACAGTGTTGTAGGAGAACACAAAGGAATGGATGGAGAGTATGGACCTTTATACACATATGGGGTCAAGGTCCTTAATATTCACCAACCAAAGTTTTTTGTGGCCGAAAACGTGGGCGGCCTGCAAAGCGCCAACGAGGGCCGTGCATTCATGCAGATTCTGAAAGAATTGTCCGAGGCCGGGAGAGGGTATGACATCGTGCCGCATCTATATAAATTTGAGGAATACGGCGTTCCTCAGATGAGGCACCGCATTATCATAGTCGGCATCAGAAAAGACCTGGATTTGAGGTTTAAAGTTCCTGCGCCGACTACTCCCGACAAGTATGTGACGGCGAAGGAGGCGATCACCAATCCGCCGATCCCAGACGACGCACCCAACCACGAGTTTACGCGCCATAACGCAAAAACAGTAGAAATGCTCAAACATATACCGCCGGGTGAAAACGCATGGTATGAAGGGATACCTGAGGAGTTGCGCTTAAATGTAAAAAAAGCAAGGCTGAGCCAAATCTACAGAAGGCTGCATCCTGATCAGCCCTCCTACACCGTTACAGGGAGCGGCGGCGGTGGAACGCACGTATATCACTGGGAGGAGCCGCGGGCTCTCACAAACAGGGAAAGGGCGAGGCTCCAGACATTCCCGGATGATTTTGTGTTTGAGGGGACAAAGGAAAATGTCAGGCAGCAAATCGGCATGGCAGTTCCTCCGAAAGGAGCAAAGATCATCTTTGAAGCCATTTTGAAGACGTTCGCTGGCATTCCGTATGAATGCGTTGAACCTAAATGGGATGTTGAAGAATTGTTTGGAACGGAGCAATTGGCCATTCCAGAGCTTGTGTAGAAGGGCAGAGGGAAAAATCCCTCGCCCTAGCTTGTCTCTTTTAATTCTCGAAGCAGAGCTTCGAGCGACTTGTATCCTTTGTTTTTGACAGCCTTGACAAACAGTTCGGCGCGGTCTTCCAATGGCACATCGTTCTCAATGCAATAATCAAGGAAGCCGAGCAAGGTTCTGGCTGTGACTAAAAATCCGCTGATGGGATTTCCGGTGATTCGCTTAGCTTTGTCCGATATCTTTTCCAGGTTGCGCTCCCCGCTGAAGTCGTTTGCGGTCACATAGCCGAAAAACGTTAGCTCTTTGCCTTCATATCCCGTGTAATTGGGGATGTATTCAGACGCCATATGTGAAGCCAAGGAAGAGGACAGTGGGAACTTTCCTGCATAGTTTTTGGCGTCAATGATGCCGAATTTGCTTCCTCCATACCCGGCGATGATTTCGATTTCTGTTCTTTCCCCGTTCTTGGCTTTGGGGCGCATTGCAACGTCAAACCCCAGCGCGCTGAATATTTGGCCGGTCTTGTCTTCAAACACCAAGTTGTCTTTTTCATTCAAGTAGGCCTCTACAAAATCGGAGTTGATCCCTTCAAAATCGTCCTTGCTTTCCACTATCTCATGAATGACCTTTTCAATGTCTCTCGGCGATAAATATTTTTGGAGGGACCCAGCGATTTCCTCTTTCGACATCGATTCTATGGATGGAAATTGCGCAAGGATCCTCTCTGCTTTCGCCCGAAGCTTGCTGGAGTTTGCAGCTGGTTTTATATTGCCGTATCTGCTGGCCTTGTAGCTGTCGACATCCAAGCCGCTGTTTTCCGCCATGCGCTCGAGCGATATCATGTACCGTGTGTTGAATGGGTAGCGTTTTTCGATTTCAGCGATTTCCTGCTTAATTTCATTGATCCTGGAAGAATCGCCTTTCAAAGCCTTGCCGCGAATGTATTCGACCAATCCTGTGTAATCGCTGATGAGCATAAAAGTGTGGGCCACGTCGGAGTGGGCTTCGTAAAAGTCCCTCGCTCCTTTGTCTGATCTTTCCCTATGGTCGAACTTGGCGGCAATGTCTTGTTTCATTTCTTCTCTCTCGCGAGGGCCGGCTTTTCGGAACGCCAATATTTTATGCACGATTTCATCCAGCTGCGAGTCCTTTTGGGCTGTCATGGCAAAATAAGTGATCTCCTCTTTTGTTACATAAAAGTCCAATCTTTCGTCATTCGCCAACTTGATCAGAAACAGGACAGGGCGGATCCGAAACCCTTCGTCGAATTTTGGGCGGAATCCCGGCTCGAGAAAATAAGCGTTTGGATATTGGAGCGTCAAGACTTGTTTTCTTGTGTTTTCGTACACCTTTTCTCCCTGGATGAGCTTTTCTCCGACTTTTGTAAGGCGAATATATCCGTCATCATCTACATAGCAATAGGAGAAGGTTTTGAGCATGGCCATCCATGTGCGTCCTCCGGAACCGTCATGGCTGACGTTGTTTCTTTTGATCCCCATATTTGCGAGCTCTTCTTCATACCGTTTATGGACTTCTCTATTTCCCGCCCATTTCAGCCTGAAATCATCCGTCGCCTTCTGCAAAGCCAGCAATGCCTCTTGATGGAATCGGGGGTCTCTTTCCGGGCGTGTAATAAACCATACCTTTCTGGTGCTTTTCTTATTCATGGTCGAGCATCTCCTTTATTTCTGCGTAGATGTCTCTCTCTTCGATTGTAAATGGATCGACTTTTTTGGACTGGGTGGTGGAAAAATAAAAGTCCAGCGACTTGAAAAACTCCTTGTTTTCCTTGATCAGCTCAGTGATGTCGGCATCTGAAATTTGGTTGAGGATGCTGACGGCTTTCTCAATTTCATTGTCGATTAGAATTTTGGAATAAATGGAAATCTTATTTTCCCCGATAATCTGCTCCGCTGCGTGCACATAACGGATTATGGTGGCCACAGACGGGACCGACATTTCGTTGATGATTTTATTGAAGGCGTTGTCGGGAGCGCCAATATATCGGCTGATTTCCCGGTTTGCAATCCGATGCTGGGATAAAAATCTGTTGAAGTTGTCCATCACTTTTTTGCTTATAATTTTGCTTAATATTTTTTGCAATAAATTTTTGTTCCTCCTGGAATTATGAAGCAAAAAATTCCTCCCCCTCCTCCAATTAACATCATAGTTTTTATCTTTGTATAATACATAAACCTTATAAGGTTATAATTTTCTACAAATAAAAAAACGCTTGTTGCATCCAAGCGCTCATCTATCCATGGCTTGATCAATGAAATTCTTTATTTGCTTTATTGTTTGATCAAAATCCTGTTTCAAATCATGCTCCCACACTCTCAAGCAATTCCAGCCCATTTTTCTATAATATTCGTTGACTTCTTGATCCCTATTTTTGTTTCTCAAGAGCTTTTTTTCCCAATATTCCCTATTGCTTTCAGGCATATTCCCGTGCAGTGGACATCCATGCCAGAAACATGAATCAATGAAGATGGCGACTTTATACTTTTTGATGGAGATATCAGGTTTCCCAAGGAGGGTCTTGTCGTTCTTTCTAAATCGATATCCTTCCCTCCAGAGGGCTTTTGAGACCGTATCTTCCAACTGCGAGCGCGACTTTATGGCTTTCATGGTCTTGGAACGTTGCTCTTTGGTAAGATTGTCGCTCAAATGGATCACCCCAGTCAGCGAAGCCTTTCAAAAGCGTATATTTACTACTGATTATATCAGATAAACGAAATCCGCGCCGGCCTGTCCGCGGATGCCGCTTGCAAGCATGACCATCCATAGCCGTGCGGAGCGTGGCCGAAGAAGCCACTTCATTGCACCGCTGCTTGAAGCAACGAATCATTAAACGAATAAGTGATGATAAAAATAATAGAGTATGCATTGAAATAATTAAAACAATAAATAAACGTTTATTTCATCTTTTCTTCCAACAAACAAAAGTTTCGTGGTTCGCACGAAGATTCCATTTCCGCGCCGGTCTTCCCGGCTGGCCGCCTTCTGGCCTTTGGCCATCCGGCCGGAGCCTGGGGAAGCCCGGCGCTCAGCCGCTCGGAGAAGCTGCTTGCGATCCAGAACCTTCCGCTGTCCGCGGCCGTGCGAAGCAACATCAAGGAGCTGCTCAAAGCACCGCCGCGTTCAATAATGATGTTTATTGTTTTATTTTTTTGTCTGACATTAAATATTGGTTAATTTTCGACAAAAAGCGACAGATAGGTGCAGCTGCACCGGCGCTTCCGTTTCCTTTTGGTCCGGGTCCCCGGGGCGGTGTGATGGTCGGCTGGCAGCCGGGAAGGCTCCCCCACTGCAAGCCCAGGCGCCGAAGCCCTCGCCTTCCGGCTCGGTCCAGCCTATCACACCGCCCTTCCCGGCCCAAAAGACTACGGGTCGCCGTATAATATATCCAATAAAATTTTATATTGAAATTGTCATATTTTTCTAAACGAATAATATTATATGTAATATAAAGCCCTAAAAGAAAGGAATTACTGTAAAAGCAACCATGTTAAATGGAAAAGGAGATATTATAATAAAACATCAAAACTATTTGCCAAAGTTTATCAATGGAGAAAAATAAAAATAGAATGGAATAATTGGTAAAAGGGTGGGACTTGCTGCATCGGGTGTGAAATGGGGCAGCAAATAAAAATAAATGAGGTGATTTTATGTACAAAAATTTCAACAAAAATTTGATTAGCTCTTCACCAAAAGTTGTACTTGACTGTTTCAGATCATGTCTTGCTTACATGCATAAGGAAAATCAGTAAATCAACGATTTTCCTACATGGTGACACGAGAAAAAGCCTCGCTTGTCAAGTACACGTTGTGGTGATGAACCATTTGATTAAAAAGGAGGAATTTAATGGTAAAAAGAGGGAGAAGAAAAAAACAAATTGTCATTATTGAGGGACAAAAGGGTAAAATTTGTAGTAGATGTAATAGGTGGAATCCAATTAGTGAATTTAAGAACCCGTCTTGGTGTACAGATTGTATGAAACAATATAGAAAGGAATACCAAAAACAGTATCAGCAAAAAAACTATTTTGCGTTGAAAGCATTGGGCGCGACCATGAGAGCACAGAAAAAAGGTCTAGAAAGTTTGGAAACAAATGATTTGGAAAAATTAATAAAGCATTTTTATGCGGTGCAGAAGGGGAAATGTTTCTACACCGGCATCCAAATGGAAATACCTCAGCAAGAACACGATAACAACGACTATTCCGTTAGTATAGACAGGTTGGATAATACAAAAGGATACACTCCGGATAATATCGTTCTCTGCTGTAATATAGTTAATAGGATGAAAAATGCACTCTCATACGAGAAATTTATTGAACTATGCGACAAAATAGCAGAAGAACACAAACGCTCTAAAAATCCAGCATTCACTGTCAAATAAAATTAAAATAAAATTAAAATTTGAAGATAGGAATTAAATAAATATCGAAAGGAGGGAAACAGCGAAAAGGCTGTTTTCCGGATACATATTAATTTTTAACTATTTAAAGATCATTTCGGAGAAGTGATTTTTAAATGATTAAAAATCAATAATAATTAAATTATAATTAAACTGGACATATAATATACATTATATGTCTAACAATCTCGCCTTTTTTATGGTATACTCGTCATATAATGTTATTTTTAAAAGCGATTATTTGCTCTTTGAATCGATTTAAACTCGTCGTATAAGTGAAAGGGTGAAAAAGATGTTAAATGAGTATGTTACCTATCTTCAGGAAAAAGGAGCTTCCCCAAACACCATCATCTCCTACACCAATGACTTAAATATCTTTTTCAACGATTTACATATCCGTCCGGGCGATTACGTCACGTCGGCTGATATCCGCAAATGGATCCAGCAAATGCTCCATCCGATCGAAGGAAAGCCGTTGGCGACCTCAACGATCAACCGGCGGTTAAATGCACTCCGCAACTTTTATCGCTGGGCTGTGAAAGAGGGGTATATAGAGCAAAATCCGATGAATAGCATATCGGATTTGAAAACGGTAGATGAGGACCAAGAGACCATCATGTGGCTGACCGAAGAGGAGTTTGAAGACCTGCTACATCGAATGCGGAAAATGCCGATTCGTAGTCGGGGGGTAGATTCAGAGGAAAAATATCGCCGCGATCGAGCGATTGTGTACCTGTTTGTCTACGCCGGTCTGCGGGTGGAGGAACTGTCGAATCTGAAGCTCACAGACATCGACTTCGAAATGAGGAGACTTCGGATCGTCGGCAAAGGGATGAAGGTGCGGACGGTGCCAATCTCGAATATTTTGTTTGCAGAACTTCAAGATTGGTTATCGTTTCGTGCCAAAATGGCGACAAAAAAGCCACACGTTGCAACTTCTCCGTATGTTTTTTACAGCCAGCGCTCTCCGAAATTTTCTGTTCGCGGTATTCAACGGATGGTCGAAAGCTACAGCCCACCGGGCAAGAAACTGACACCGCACATGTTTCGCCATACGTTTTGTAAATGGATGTTGAAGGCGACTAACAACGACATCGAAAAAGTGCGACGTCTGGCTGGACACAGTCATATCGCCACCACATCACGGTACTTAAAGGATAGTTATAGTGATTTGGCAGATGCGGTAGAGGCCTTGCCAAAGTTCTAGGTCTTTATCATTTGGTTCGGGTCAAAATAAACAGCTATTGTTGTAGGAAAGTAAGGTAACTATTCACCCCAGTGCTAGTGTATAAAAAAGCCCAGCACAAATAGGGCATTTCGGTCATAGAAAATGCCCTAGGTAGCGGAAAGAACTCGATCGATCGTTTCGCCTGCCAACAGAAGACATAACGAATCCCACACGTTTTTTTCGTGTTTCGTCAGTGTGGAAACGATGCTTCTTGCGATGCAAAACGACTGCGCGAATGTTTCTTCGCGAAACGTACCCGAAATGTTCTCTTTGACTTTGACCATGCGAAGATCGCGTTCGGCTTGGTTGTTATCAAAGGGAACATGTACTTCACGTAAGAAACGCAGCGCTTCTTCCTTTCGTTTTTGAAGGCGTCGAACAAAAGCGAGTGCTTTTTTCGGAAGAGGCGTCATCGTTTCTAATCGGTGTTGTGCTCTTTCTAGGATGCGATCATACACTCGTTCCCACCGTCTCGCTTCTTCTTCGGAAAGTGCACCGTGATGGGCTTCGACGGCTTGCTTGGCGGCTAACAGAAACGTGGTCATGCGCATCGCCCACGTATGCCCCTGTTCGATGAATCCTTTTAACTCACGCAAATGGTGGGCATGACAAAGGGCATGGGTGGCATGTGTGTATTTCGGATACGTACCGAACGCATCGTGCATCATCGTCCCTTCATATCGGGGAAGAATCCCGATATCATCGGTCGCTTTTTTTCCACGAGAAGCGTGAGGAGCCAAGTATGTATATCTCGATGTACACGCGACATGCACCCATGCGAGTTTCCCATTGATGCGCAAACTCGTTTCATCGACATGCAGGATGTTGGATTCAAGTAAGGCGTCTTCGATGATGTCCATATTTGATTCCAGCGCTTCGCGTCCTCGTTTCACCATATTGGCAAGGGTTCCTGTACTAATCGAGTGTTGATATAACGCTTCGATTGTATCACTTAAACGCTTGTACGGGATCAATTGGATATGATGTAAATAAACAACGAGCGCCGTGAGCCGTGGACCGTATTGCACATGATTCGTGACATGGGATGGGAATTCGGCTTGTTGCACGCATCGACAATGTGGACACGATTTCACTTCACGTTCATGTTGTGTCACCTCGATCGCCACAGTAGGGACATCAAACACTTGACGGATATCGACTTTGAACGGTTTGACTTCACGCAAAGAAGCTCCACATCCTTGACACGTATGCACACGGTGGACGACACGATGATGTGGATGTTCCACTTGACGGAGCGTCTTCCCCTCATGTCCCTCTTGCCCACCAGGCTTTTTGCCAGACGGCTCGCGGGAGGAACGCTTTTTCTCAAAACGGTCAGAAGATGGGGGCAAATGGCTATTGGAGCTGATTTTTTTTCGTGCGTGCTTCCAGCTCTTGAACACGGTACTTCAGTTGTTCATTTTCTTTGCGTAGTTGTTTGTTTTCTTTCAACAGTTGCTCAATGACTTGTTGTTGGTGAGTAATGAGCTGTTTTTGTTGTTGAACTTTGCCGATTAAGCTCTCAACTGTAAATACAGCTTGTTGTACCGTCAACATGCGATTCACCTCCTTGTCTATCAATATTCACATCATGGACAGGAAAAGCAAAAAATATTCAGCTCACTTTATGATGTGGCTGAATAGTTACAAAGTAAGATGGACCATTATATAATTATTGTATGATATTCATAAAAAAGTATATATTTTTAGGTTATTAGTCTGAGATTTTAGTAGTTTGATCCAAAAACTGATCTTAAAGGAGATTAACTTCAATGGAGAGATTAGAACGTGCGCCTATATATTCATATCTTGAAGTTATTCCTTCATCAGAGATGCAAGAGGATTTAAAAAGAAGGATAAAAGGTTTTCTCTTATCAGGCATAAAAGTTCTTTTGTTGACGGATAAGGATATCTGTTTTAAAGGCATTATGGACGAAGAGGAGGAAAAGGGATTTAGGGAGAGCTATTTATTGCAAATATTCACACCGGACTCATCTTCTTTTCACATTAAAGATCACCTAACCATAGTAGACGGAGAAAATATTACAGACGAACTTGGGAACATTGTGAAGCATTTTCGAAAATTTAATTTTGAGCAGTACTTAGTGGAACATGCTCCTGCTAATGAGCATTTATCAATAAAAGCGGGAGCTGGAACAGGGAAAACAACTGTTATGGTGCAAAGAGTCATGTATTTGTTACAAAAGGCTGGTGTTTCTCCAAGGGAAATTGCAATGATTACATTTACAAGAGATGCTGCACAAGAAATGTTTCACCGCCTTAGAAAAGAACTGTTTAATCGCTATCGTGTCACACGCCAGATTCGATATTTGAACTACATTGAAGAATTAAAAAATATGCGTATAAGCACAATACATTCATTTGCAAAAATGTTATTAAAGGAAATGGGGTCAATCCTTGGATATGGAAGAGACGTGCATATTCGTACTTTTAGGATGGAGCGGAAAAGGATTATAGAAATGGAGTTGGAAAGGTATTTATTAAAAAATGATGTATCGAAAACATTAGAAAAACTGATAGCCCCCCTCCGTCTACATGAACTGGTTGATACATTAAATAGTTTTTGGGAGGAAATGGAGAAAAAAGGAATGACTATAGAGGAAATTACATCATTGGATTGGGGAGAAGCAACCAAAGACCATGTTTTTTATAACGATATTATGAAAGCGATTTTTCCTGCAGTTGAAAGAGAATTCCAACGTTTTAAACAAGAAAACAACACTGTGTCATTGAATGACTTAACACGCCAGGTAGATTTGGCATTGAAACGTCAAAAGACCGGAAAAGGAAATGCATTTGAAAAATTACCTTTTCCATTTCGCTATATTTTTGTAGATGAATTTCAAGATAGCGATGATGTTCAAATTCGACTAATTGCCCAAATGCAAAAAGCATTAAACTCATATTTGTTTGTAGTAGGAGATATCAAGCAAAGCATTTACCGTTTTCGCGGTGCAGATCATACTGCCTTTAATCGATTGCAACAGGAAGTGAAACAAAATGGGCAAAAGATCAAACAATATAATCTGAGGAAAAACTACCGTACAGCCATGGAGCTTCTTGATGAGATGCACTTGTATTTTCTTGAATGGGGAAAAAATGGATGGTTGCAGTATTCCGATACAGACCCTAAAGATACAGATAGACTGATCGGTATTCGTAATATGCCCAAAGATTTGCCCTATCCTAAGATCATTTATAAAACTGTCGATAAACCTAAAGATTGTATGGAAGATGATGTGGTGGAAATGATCATAGAAGCTAAACGTTCTCTCGAGCTGGATCAAGAAAGTAAGTCTAAGGAAAAACGGAAAATAGCTGTACTTGTTAGAACAAATAAAGAGGCTAAACTTGTAGAACATTGGTGTAAGAAAAAAGGGATAGATACATATCTAAATGTAGGGGGCACATTTTTCAATAGCGAAGCTGTTAAACACTTTTCAATACTTGTAGAAGCTTTGCTATATCCAAAAAGAGTTTTAAGCATTTTGAATCTCCTTAATACACCATACTCTAGCAAGGGGATCGACTGGACAGCTCTTGCCAAGTTTAATGGCAATGAGAAAGAAATTTACGAGTTCTTAAGAGAAGAGATGCTCAGTGCTGATGATTATGAGTCAGGATTTCCTTTGTTGAAAATAACAAAACAATTGCGAATCAGACCTGTTTTTTCTGTTTTGCGTCAAATCATAACAGCTACTAGGCCGGATTCTAGATACTATTGGCAAGAAAGAGAAAGAATTCGCCTCCAGACATTAACAGAGAATCAAGGAATCAATGAAGAAAATTGGATTGAATTAGTAGAAGAAAAAGCCAAATTCAAGTGGAAACAATACGTGAAAAACTTAAACCATCTAATGGATCTTTTACACGAGCATTTTGATTCGGATTTTGCTACGTTGTATGGCATTCATACCTGGCTTAAACAAAACCAGGCCACTAATAGAGATGAGGACGAACCGCGGGTTGATGAAATTCCAGAAGATATAGTTCAAATCATGACTGTTCATCGCTCCAAAGGATTAGAGTTCCATACTGTATTGATTCCTTTTACTGAACGTCCGTTCCGGTATAATTTTAGCGAAATTTTGTTTGATGAGGATAAAAAGCAGGCTGGATGGAAAATAAGAAAACAAAATGAAACAAGAGAAAATCTAAATTATAAAAAACTATCACAAGAGGAGGAACTAGCTGTTCTGCAGGAGGAAACACGTCTCCTATATGTTGCGATGACACGTGTTCAAAATCAGCTATGGATTATTAAAAATAATTATTCTAAAAACCCTTCAGTTTGGAACTGGACAAAGCTTTTATCAAAAAAGCTCGAGGTGTAAATATATGACGACGAGAATGATCGCTTACACAGACCCGAGAGATTTTATCAAAAGGGATATATTTGGGAGCAAGTATCGGAATGCTGTGCATATATGTGCAACAAAAAGTCTTACCGAGGCTGTTAGAAAAAGTGCTGATAAAAAACAGTATAAAGGTCCGAAGAATATGGTAATTTCCGCAGCTTTGCTTGTGAGTGAACTCCTTGGCTACTGGACCTCAACCAAACAAAAACTCACTCAATACGCTAGACTTACTGAAGTAATTAGAGAGGCAAGAGATAACACTGATGAAGATGAAAAACAAATTCTGAGAGCTTTTCGTTTAAATCAGACAGACGTACTACAGACTATAAGAATTCTGTCTGAGGTCGAGGAATCGCCGAGTAGACTTTCTCAGAAAGTGAAAGAACCTGAAGAGATATGCTTTGTTAAAATTTGGGGAGAACTAGAGAAAAGGGACGAATCATTTTCAAAAATCCGTGAAAAGATTAGTAAATGGCAAAATGATATCGCTAGATTTCGTGGAGATTTATATCACTCCTTAAGTAATTTAATTGGTGAAAATCAAATCAAGAAGTGGAATAAAAAAATACTTCTCCACGGTTTCTACTTTATTACTCCAATTCAGCATAGAATCTTTATGTTGTTGAAACAGGCCGGTTTTGAGCTTATCTTTATGAATTTATATGACCAGCGCTATCCAGAGATTTTTAAGTCTGTCCGAGAATTTCTTTCAGATAGATACGGTTTGGTTGATCATAAGGATTGGATTTTTGATAAGGGAAAGTATCCGTCTTCAACGTTTGGTCAGGTTTTTGCGAGTTCCTTTACAGACCAAGGAACTGCAGAACAATTTCGCGAGTATAGAAAGAATGTAAAAAATACTTTAAAAAAAGTGGTTTACGAAGACTTTTACGAGTTTCTAGATGAGTATGAGAAGATAGAAAATGATCATAGTCAGCGGGGAAAAAAAATTATATACTTGTCGCCTTGTGAAGCAGATTTAAATAATCGTCTTAAAGAATACTATCCCGAAAACTATCAAGATAAACGCCATTTTCTATCTTACCCTTTTGGCCAATTTTTATTTCATCTTCATAAGATGTGGGATGAGCAAGAAGAACAGTTAATAATAGATGACCGCGCTTTAATGGAATGTTTTGGATCAGGGTGGCTTTTAGATAATGAAACGAATGAAAACGCCAGAGACTATATGGGGATACTTAACGACTTGCTGCCTTTTTTCCAAGGATGCCGAACCATAGATGAATGGGAAGAAACCGCACAGCTTCTTTGGGAAATACGAAATAATGTAGTGCATTTATATGAGAAATATAACAATAAAGGTGTTGCGTCAGAGCGTTTTCATAGGATGTTGGAAAATCCCTTTGTGCGTTTTTCTTATTTGAACATTCCTATCGAGGATGTTGAGCAAACTATTCGTTTTATAAAACAATTGTTTTCTATTGCACGTTCTTTATTTACAGAAAACGGAGATAGGGTCTCTCTACATGACCATTTTAAGAGAATTGAGGAGATACTTGGTAAGGGTGTTAGGGATAGTCTTGAACAAGAAGAGCGAATACTTGTAGACGAATTGCATAAAAAACTTGTTGAGGGTGATCAGGATCACCAATTTCTTGTACAGGATTTGGCAGATGCTATTTCTGTTTACTTGGGAGGGAGGTTATCATTTGAAGATGATCAGCAATTGGATGGTGAAAAAGTTGTTATATCGTTCCAAGAGATTGACGGAAAGGTAATTGAAGCGAATATAGAAAAGGCTGTTATTCATATTTGCGGATTAGATGAAAACAGTTTGCCATTATCACAATCTTCTTTGCCGTGGCCGCTGACAAAAAAAACATTAGAATCAATGAAGTCAAACACATCACTATATATGGTTTTACTTAGAGAAAACCTAAAGTCCGAAATCTCTCGTTATCTTTTCTACTTGTTTGCTAGCTTCACAGATTATGGAATTGTCTCTTGGATGAGAAATTGGAACGGAAATGATAATATGATGGAATCTTTTTATTTAACATTGCTTGAGTTGCCAGAAGAGCCTTATAAATACGACCCTTCTATAGAAAAATTAGCACTAAAGAAGATGATTAGTGATGGATTTGAGCAATCAAAAGAGCACTTTTCCCATTATCCTATTGAGGCTATGAATGAGTTGTTTTTTTGCAGACGACGCTTTTTCTATAGCTTTTTAACAAAACCATATGCAACTTATCGGAAGGATTTCCATCTTGAATTTTTATTTGGAACATTAATAAAGGTTCTCGCAGCTATGACTAATGCTCCGCAGGAAAAGATTGAAGAGCAAGTGTTTGCCTTGTTCCCTCAATGGATATTATTGCGCAAGAAGATCTTGATGGAGGAAAACTATAAAGCCCAATATATCGAAACCATTAGAAAGACCGAAAACAGCTTGTATGAAGGTGTTTCGTATCCTTTTGTACAAAGGCAGTTTCAGTTTCTTCTGCATCCAGGGACCTATCGCAGTGAAGACTCGATTAGGGAGAAATGGAATTTAGTATTTGGAACAGGTAAAGAGGTTGAAAATGAATTCTGGAAGAGCTTATCCGAAGAACAACAACCAATGATGACTGCTAGTCCATCTAAACTATGCCGTTTCTGTCCTTATATTGATGAATGTCCTGATTCTTATTATCCGATTGATGATGATTCGAGGGAAATGGAGTAAAAGATATATGAGAAATGTGGTTATCGATATAGATTTTTGGGAAAGTGCCGCCAGGGCATGGGGGAAATCCTTTTATGTTTCGAAACAGGAAAGGGAAAGGAAAATTCATGAAATAGCTGCCATCAGCGTTAAAAGGGCAGTCGAGAGTATGGAGAAAAATGAAACTAAAAAAGCTATTCCAACAGCCCTTGACTTCATTTTTTCTGAGGATGAAGATGATGATGAATTTATCTAAATTAGAAAGAGTGTGGTTTTAGTGTTTAATGTCGATCTTACAAAAGAACAGGAAGAAATCGTTAATTTCGAAGGGAATGAACTTTTGATTAAAGGTATAGCTGGAAGTGGAAAAACCACTGTCCTTCTTAAAAAAGCAAGGAAGATTATCGAAAGTAAAGAAGGAGTTACTGTAGCGCTATTTACATTTAACCGAACCTTAGCCAACTATGCTTCGGAGTTAGCGATGTTTTTGAACAGCGATAGAATAAAAATATATACATTTCATCAGTGGGCTTCAAAAGTTCTTACAGAGATGGGATTAAAGCGACCTGTTATCTCCAATAAAACAGCTGAGAGTTTATTAGAACAGGCCATTTCAAACATGAAGAAAAAAAGCAACCATCGTTATTTTAATGATAACAAATATTTTACATTTTTAAGAGAAGAGATTTCCTGGATAAAGGGAAAGGGATTAATGGAATTTGAGGATTATCAAAAAGTAGAACGTATAGGACGTGGGAGTCAGGTTCGTGTTACAAAAAAAGATAGGAAGCAGATTTTCGAACTCTTTGAAGAGTACCAAAAATTGTTAGATGTTAATGGTAAGATGGAGTTTGATGACTTTGCAGTTAAGATATATCGTAACATAGATAGCTTTCCTGAATCGATGCGTATTGATTATATACTTATTGATGAAGCGCAGGATTTAGATCAAATGCAACTATTAGTGTTAAGAAATGCAGCGAGGAAAGGGATAGTTATTGCCGCTGATAAAGGACAAAAAATCTACAAAACTTCGTTTTCTTGGTCCGATATCGGGATTAACGTTCGGGGAGGTAGAACAAAA
>NZ_MQMG01000032.1 GCF_001908025.1 Geobacillus proteiniphilus | reverse complement strand
ACCATTTTTTCAAACACCTATCCTTGAACGCTCTCCACCTACGCCCATCATGCTTTGCCCTTCTCTAAGCTTTCGTTTCATCGCGGAGGAAGTGATGTTTTGCCCTTTCGCTCAACCACGCCGCCACCGCTTCAATGTCATCGGAAAAGACGCGGTCAGCTGTAATGGAGGAAACAATGCGGCGCGCCTCGTGGTAAAACTGCCTCGTTGACGGGGCCATTCGCTCGATGCCGCGCGCTTCGACAGCCTGCAAAGCGCAAATGAGCTCAATCACCAGCACTTTTCTTGCGTTTTGCACGATCATGTACGCATGGCGGGCGGCGGTCGTTCCCATGCTGACGTGATCCTCTTGGTTCGCTGAAGACGGAATCGAATCGACGCTGGCTGGGTGAGCGAGCGTCTTGTTTTCCGACACGAGCGAAGCGGCGACATATTGCATAATCATCGCCCCAGACTGCAAGCCGGGCTGTGGGCTTAAAAACGGCGGCAAGCCTTCGCTAAGCTGCGGATTGACAAGCCGTTCGATGCGGCGTTCGCTGATGTTGGCCAGCTCCGCCACCGCAATTTTCAACAAATCCATGGCGATCGCAACGGGCTGGCCGTGAAAGTTGCCGCCAGAGAGCACCGTCCCGTCCGTAAAAATAAGCGGATTGTCCGTAGCAGCGTTCATTTCGATTTCAAGCGTTTCCTTCACATAACGAAGCGCCCTAAGCGACGCTCCGTGTACTTGCGGGAGGCAGCGGATGGAGTAGGCGTCTTGCACGCGCCGCTCCCCTTGCCTTGTTGTGAGTTGGCTGCCATCTAAATAGCGGCGCAGCCGTTCCGCCACCTCCGCCTGCTCCTGAAACCCGCGGACTGCGTGGATGCGGGCGTCAAACGCGTCCACAATGCCATAAAGCGCCTCAATCGTCAGCGCCGCGATCCGTTCACTGTCATACACCAGTTGTTCCGCCTCTAAGTAAGCAAGGGCTCCGACGGCCGTCATCACCTGCGTTCCGTTAATAAGCGCCAGCCCTTCTTTTTCCTGAAGGGAAAGCGGTGAAATCCCCGCTTGTGAAAGCGCTTGGGCGGCAGGCATCCGCCGCCCTTCGTACATCGCCTCCCCCTCACCGGCAAGCGCCAGCGCCAAATGGGCAAGCGGCGCTAAATCGCCGCTGGCGCCAAGGGAACCTTGCTGCGGCACGATCGGATGGATGCCGGCGTTCAAAAACGCGAGCAGCTGCTCAATCACCGCCGGCCGCACGCCGGAATACCCTTTCAACAACGCATTCGCCCGCAAAAGAAGCATCGCCCGCACAACATCTTCGGCAAATGGCTCGCCGACGGCACAGGCGTGCGAGCGGAGAAGGTTGATTTGCAACTGCTCAAGATCGCTTCCGCCAATGCGCACATCGGCGAGTTTGCCAAAGCCCGTATTCACGCCATAGATCGTCCGTCCACTGGAAATCGCTTGTTCCACTGCCGCGCGGCTTTTCTCGACAGCCCTCATGCTTTCCTCAGCGGCCTCCACCCGCTCCCGCTCATAGACAACACGTCTTACCTCATCGATCGTCAATGTATGCCCAGTCAATACGATCATCATTCCATCTCCCTTCGTTTGTTTTCCCAATCGAACGCCTGGGCAAACAAAAAAGGAGGCGCCCTGCCATATGGCAGCATTCGCCTCCTCATGACTCATCGCCCTAGGCATTGATCGCTCCTATATATGATTGATTCCGAGCCCGACCGCCTCGTGCTCGAGCCCACGCACCGGAGCGCCGATCGTCCCGTACAACGCAACGGCGATCCATTCCCCTTCGTTCAGTTGTTCATACGGCATACCGCGCACCACGGCAAAACGAAGGCCAGCGGTTCTCAACAAATCTCCCAGCTCTACCTGCCCTCTCGTCACGCCATGCACTGCCTCTAAAATCGCATGGTATAAGGCGTGCATCTCACGGTACAAGCCACCGTCAACCACTCCATGCCGTTTCGCCGCCGTCTCAATCGCCGCGACGATTTTTTGCGGCTCCATCGCCCCGACCCGCCCTTGACAATAGCGCCAGGCGAGCGCCTCGAGCTGGTTGAGGACCGGGTCTTCCTCTCCTTCGTCAAGCATCGCCAGCAACAATGCCAGCCGGCCGATGCGCGCTTGTCGTGTTTCCATTGCTTCTACACACCTATTGATCTTTTTTTCTATTGTATGATGACAATGAAAGCGATGTCAATTATGAATTTCCATTTTTTTAGTACATTAAAACATTAACAGGCTGAACGATCGCCCTTTATGTTTCTGGATGGAAAATAGTTAGAAACATCCGCCTCGTGGCGAACTATGGACGAATCCATCTTCTCTTTATTAACATGATCAATCCTGGTTTCCATTTTTTGATTATATGATATCATATAAATATCAAACTGACATTGTTAGGGGGATAGGTATGAGAGAACAAGAAGCATGGCGTATGGATGGATTTATCGGCATCGGATGTATGGCCCTTTTCGTTATTGCTGGTTTTGTCAGCCTCATTCAAGTGCAGCTCTTATTGGCCGTTTTCTGCTTCGTTCTTGCCGTCCTCTTGGCGACTGGCATCACGATCGTTCAGCCGAATCAAGCGAAAGTGCTCACCTTTTTCGGCCGCTATTTCGGCACGATTCGCGACAGCGGGCTGTTTTTCACCGTGCCGCTCACCGTTCGAAAGAAAGTTTCGCTGCGCGTGCGCAACTTCACGAGCAACAAGTTGAAAGTGAACGATGTTCAAGGCAATCCAATTGAAATTGCCGCCGTCGTCGTCTTTCGCGTCATTGATTCAGCCAAGGCGGTGTTTGACGTTGATGATTACGAACAGTTTGTCGAAATTCAAAGCGAAGCGGCCATCCGCCATGTGGCGACGAAATATCCATACGATACGTTTGAGGATGATAACGAAATCACGTTGCGCGGCAACGCGGATGTCATTTCCGATGTGCTTGCCGCGGAACTGCAAGAGCGGCTGCGCGTCGCCGGGGTCGAAGTGATCGAAGCGCGCCTCACCCACTTGGCCTACTCGCCGGAAATTGCGGGCGCCATGTTGCAGCGCCAACAAGCAGCCGCCATTTTGGCCGCCCGGAAAAAAATCGTGGAAGGCGCCGTCTCCATGGCGCAAATGGCGATTGAACAGCTTGACAAAGAAAATATTTTAGAGTTAGATGATGAACGGAAGGCCGCAATGGTGAACAACTTGATGGTCGCGATCGTCTCCGAGCGCACCACCCAGCCGGTCATCAACGCCGGCAGTCTATATTAACGGTTGTGGAGTGCGATGGCAAAGAAAAAACAATTTCCCCTGCGCATTGACCATGAATTATATGCCGCGCTCGAACAATGGGCGCAAGATGAATTCCGCAGCGTCAATGCCCATATCGAGTTTTTGCTGCGGGAGGCAGCGAAGCGGGCCGGACGGCTCGGAAAAGGAAAAACAGATCAAAAACAAGGAAGCTAGCCGATGACGGCTGGCTTCTTTCCTTTTTCAGTCATGGTCATTTGTTACAGAAATATAATGATAGCAGAGCCTTTTTCAAAAAGGGGGACGAACCGATGCCGCATCCGCTGCCGCCGCTTACGGCCATTGCGAAAGTTGATGCATCATCCCACCGCGCTTTCAACAGCTCGGCCATCTTTGGCGTAACGGGCAGTGTCAAAAGTTCTATAGAAAACTCCACTGTGCATCGCAGGGGATCCTCGAAGACGGATTCACCCTTGACCAACACCCGCCAAAGGTGCGAAAGGGACGTCAAGGGCGACGAAAACAAAAAAGGAGGCAATAGGAAAGCCATCCTTAGTACTTTCCAAATTTAACCTTTTCGCAACGCATAAGGAGGATCGGCATGGAAAGCTACTTTCCAGTGCTTGAGACCATCGCCGTCACACCGTGCGATGGCGTGCTCGCCATCATCATCGAGGTGGAAGGCTCGGCATACCAAAAAGAAGGGACGTACATGTGGATCGGCGACGATAGTGGGACGGTCGGCCTGCTTAGCGGCGGCTGCCTCGAAGAAGCGGTGGCGGCCTACGCGCGTGACGTATTGGCCAGCCGCCAGGCAGCCGCCGTCTCGTTTGATTTGCGGACCGAGGACGATTTGTCGTGGGGGCAGGGTGCTGGCTGCAACGGCCTCATCCATGTTTGGCTTGAGCCGGTGACGGGGGACACAAAACCGGTCTGGCTGGCGCTCAAACGCTGCCTTGAACACGGCGAGCATGTTCTGATGGCACGCAGCCTCTCAAACCGAAACGAACCGCCGTTTTTCCAAAGCGAAACCGGAGAGCGCTTTGGCAGCGGCCGGATGCCGAGACCGGAATGGAGTGAATGGCTTCGCGATGCGCCGCTTTTCAGGGGATGGAATGGATGGTATAAGGCAGATGGGGAGGCGTTTTACGTTCAGCACTTTTGGCCAAAGCCGCGCCTTGTCATCTTCGGCGCCGGACCGGACGCGCCGCCGCTCGTCTCAGCAGCCAAAGCGGCGGGATTTTCCGTTACCGTGAGCGATTGGCGCCCAGCGTTTTGCCACCCATCCCACGTGCCGGACGCCGACGCCTTAGTCATTGGCTTTCCGCATGAAACCGTTCCGCGGCTTCACCTGAATGAGCGCGACTTTGTCATCATCATGACCCATCAGTTTGAACGCGACCGCGAACTCGTTTCCTTGTTAGCCGACATGCCACTCGCTTATCTCGGTGTGCTCGGTCCGCGGCGGCGCACTGACCGCCTCTTTCCTTCCGGCTCGACGCCTCCATTTGTCCGTTCGCCGGTAGGGCTTTCCATCGGCGCACGCGGTCCGTATGAGATCGCCGTTAGCATCACCGCCGAATTGATCAGCGTCCTTCGCGGGCGATCAACGGAGAGAGTATCATGAATTGCCCAACCATCGCTGGCATTTATTTGGCTGCTGGAGAAAGCCGGCGGATGGGAACGGATAAACGCGCTTTGCCTTGGGGAGAAAGCACGCTTGGCGCCGCCGGCCTTCAGGCCGCGCTCCGTTCGCGCCTCACTCCCATCATCGTCGTCGTGCCGCCGGCTGACCCACTCGTTTGGCTTCCCACCGAGCTTCGGGATCATGAAAAATGCCGCTTCGTCCGCTGTGTTGACCATCGCCGCGGACAGGCGCACTCGCTTGCCTGCGGCCTGCAGAAAGCGCTCGCTAGCGGGGCGGACGCCGCTGTCGTATTGTTGGCCGACCAACCGTTTGTCACTGCGGACGTAATCAATGCGCTTGCCGACCTTTACCGCCGCCACCGCCCTGATTACGTCGCCTTCGCCTGCTTCGGCACGCCGATGCCCCCAGTCATTTTTGGAAAACAAATGTTTCCTGCCTTGCTTGCTCTAAGGGGCGATGCAGGCGGGCGCACGCTGTTTCACCATCCCCGTTGGCGCGGCCTCTTGTATGAAGGCGATGAAACGATCGGCATCGACATTGACACGAAAGATGATTATAAGCATGCCGTCATGGATCGAGAAGAAAAGGAGGGACGCCCCCGTGGCCGTCGGTAAAAGCATCATCCGCAAAGAGGCGTGGGATAAAGTGACCGGCCGGGCGAAATATACGAACGATTTCAAAGAACAGGGGATGCTTCATGCCGTCCTGGTGACAAGCCCATACGCCCATGCGCGCATCCTCTCACTGGATGCACGCCGCGCGCTCGCCGCCCCCGGTGTCCATGCTGTTGTGACCGGCGAAGGGCTTCCACTCACCGGTGAAGACATGCGCGATCGCCCGCCGATCGCCGTCGACAAAGTGCGCTACTATGGCGAAGTCGTCGCCGTCGTCGTCGCCGATACGCTCGCGCAAGCCGAACAAGCGGCCCGCCTCGTCCGCGTCGTTTACGAACCGCTTCCAGCCGTCGGTTCGCCGAGTGAGGCGTTGAAAGAAGGCGCTCCATTACTGCATGAACATCTCGACCGCTATGAAAAAAACAAAACGACTCATCCTGAGCCCGGAACAAATGTCGCCCACCGGACGAAAATCCGAAAAGGCAACATCGAACAAGGGTTTGCTGAAAGTGACGTCATCGTCGAAACGAGCGTATCGTTCGCCCCTTCCGACCATATCGCGATGGAAACACGCTGCGCCACGGCGGAAATTTGGCCGGACGGCACGATCCATATTTCCGCCTCCTCACAGTCACCGTTTATGATCAAGAAGTTGCTTCATACGTATTTTGGCGAAGAAACCGGCAAAATCATCGTCCATACGCCGCTTGTCGGCGGCGCCTACGGAGGAAAAGCGCCCGTCCAGCTTGAGCTGCTCGCCTACCTTGCCTCCAAAGCGGTCGGCGGCCGAAAAGTAAGCGTCTGGAACAGCCGCGAGCATGACATGATCACTTCGCCCGTCCATATCGGTTTGGAGGCAACCGTCAAAATCGGCGCGACAAAAGAGGGCTTGTTCAAGGCCATGGAAATCTTATTTCTATTTGACGGCGGGGCTTATTCCGACAAGGCGATCGATGTCAGCCGCGCCGCGGCCGTCGATTGCACCGGCCCGTACCATGTCGAAAACGTCTTTTGTGATTCATTGTGCGTCTACACGAATCGCCCATACGCGACGCCGTTCCGCAGTTTTGGCCATTGCGAACAGGCATTTGCCGTGGAGCGGGCCATCGATGAATTGGCACGAACGCTTCAACTTGACCCATGGGAGGTGCGGCGCAAAAATGCCATCCTCCCGGGGCATACGACCCCAACGCAAGTGCGGCTCACCAAAAGCAACGTCGGCAACATGCCAGCCTGCCTCGACCGGCTGCGCGAGCTGATGCGTTGGGACGAGTGGCAGCGCGTGGAATTGGACGCCTATACGGTAAGAGCAAAGGGAATCAGCGGCGGCTGGAAAACATCGACGATCGACACAGATGCCAGCTCGGGCGTCATCTTAACGTTCAACTCCGACGGCAGCGTCAACGTCATCTCCGGCGTTGTCGAAATCGGAACCGGAACGAAAACGGTGCTCGCGCAAATCGTCGCCGAACGACTGAAGATGGACGTGGATGATGTTCATGTCAAAATGGATATTGATACGCAAACAACACCAGAACATTGGAAAACAGTCGCCAGCCGCGGGACGTTTATGGCCGGACGTGCGGCGCTTGCCGCTGCCGATGACGCCATCCGTCAGTTAAAAGACATCGCCGCCTGCGTCTTGCGGGCCTCGCCGGACGATTTGGAAGTCGGTTTCGGGCGCGTCTTTTTGCGCGATGACCCGGCCATCTTTCTTCCGATCAAAGACATCGCCTATGGCTACAAGTTTCCGAACGGCAACGCCATCGGCGGGCAAGTGATCGGGCGCGGCCACTACATTTTGCGCCACTTGACCCCGCTTGACCCAGAGACCGGCGCCGGCAAACCGGGCCCGGAATGGGGTGTATGTGCGGAAGGAGTGGAAATTGAGTTCAACCGCCGCGACTACACGTATCGCATTGTCAAAGCTTATGCGGTCATTGACGCCGGCAAAGTGCTCAACCCAAAGGCAGCGCTTGGCCAGGCGATGGGGGCGATGAGCATGGGGCTAAGCTTTGCCAGCCGCGAAGGGTTTCTTTTTGACAAAGAACAACGCGTCTTAAACCCGCAGCTGCGCACATACCGGCCGATCCGCTTCGGCGAACATCCAGAGTACATCGTTGAGTTTGTCGAAACTCCGCAAATCGATGCCCCATACGGTGCTCGCGGCATCGGCGAACATGGCTTGATCGGCATGCCCGCCGCCTTGGCAAACGCCTTGTCGCTCGCTGCCGGCGTGCCGCTCAATGAACTGCCGCTTGTGCCTGAACTCATTTGGCGGAAACAGAAAGGAGACTCCTATGGTTCCGTTTGACTTTGCCTACTACCGGCCTCAATCGATCGCCGAAGCGACAGCGCTGTTTACGGCGCTCGAGCGGGACGGAAAACGACCGCTCTACTACGGCGGCGGCACGGAGATCATCACGTTGTCTCGTTTGAACCTTGTCCGCACCGCCGCCGTCATTGATATAAAAGCGATCCCTGAATGTCGGACACTTGATGTCGGCAATGATTCTCTCGTGCTCGGAGCAGCGCTCTCGCTCACTGAACTTGAGGAAGCAAACCTGTTCCCATTACTAACAAAGGCGGCGAGAGAAGTGGCCGACCGGACAGCGCGCAACCAAATTACGCTCGGCGGCAACATCTGCGGGCAAATTTTTTACCGTGAGACCGCACTGCCGCTATTCGTCGCCGAGGCGGATGTCATCATCGCCGGACCATACGGCATTCGGCAATGCCGCTTCAACG
Source organism: Geobacillus proteiniphilus (assembly GCF_001908025.1). Classification (GTDB taxonomy): domain Bacteria; phylum Bacillota; class Bacilli; order Bacillales; family Anoxybacillaceae; genus Geobacillus; species Geobacillus proteiniphilus. Next base: position 35,755 of record NZ_MQMG01000032.1, on the reverse strand, counting down.
ATTGGTTCCATCAACAGTTGCAGCTCGGCCGCGGTGAATTTGTCGTCCAGTTCAAGGTTGATCGTGCCGCCACCGCCCTGCCCCACTTTCACCGCAAGCGCCGCAAGCAAGGGGAAGTCGGCTACCCGCTTGTGACGATTGCAGCGCTGAAAAAAGACGGGACGGTTCGCGTTGCCCTAAGCGGCGTCTGTCCGTTCCCGTTCCGCTCCGCTGAAGTCGAGGCGCATGTAAATGACCGGAGCCGCCCAGTTGGTGAACGAATCCAAGCAGCGGTTGACGCCTTCCCGCGCCCGATTTTGCACGATATTGAAGGCTCGGCGGACTACCGGCTGTTCGTGGCCGCCCAGCTGCTTGAAGATATGCTTCGTGAGCTCGGAGACGGAGAAACCGTCTAAACAGGAGGTGAGCATGCGGACATGGAGGAAACGACAAAGCGGGAGCTTGTGCTGCACGTTAATGGAGAACGAAGATCGATCGTCGCTCGCCAAGCCGAAACGCTGCTGTTTGTTTTGCGCGATGGGCTGGGGCTGACCGGGGCCAAGCCAGGCTGTTTGAACGGCGACTGCGGCGCCTGCACCGTCTTAGTCGACGGCACGCCAATCAAATCGTGCATGATGCTCGCTATTGAGACAGTCGGCAAAGAAATCACCACGATCGAAGGGCTTGATGATGCCCCCATTCAGCACGCCTTCGTCCGCCACTTCTCCTTTCAGTGCGGCTATTGCACTCCTGGATTCATTATGAACGCCCACGCACTCATCGAGCGGCACCCAAACGCCGATGAGGCGGCGATTCAAGAATGGCTGGAGTCGAATATTTGCCGCTGCACAAGCTATCAAGAAATTGAAGCGGCGGTCAAAGAAGTGCTCGAAGCCAAAAAAGCAGCACCAACAGATCCTTGACGAGCAATGGATATCCCGAACCCAATCGGGATATTCTTTTTTTGATGCGGTATACATATTGTGTTTTTCTTCCATTCTAAATACCTATTGACAAAAATATAACGTTAACGTTAATGTTATGTTTGTAAAACAGATCGTTCACCGTGATCACGGGAAAGCGAGGGGCCCAGATGGAACGATTCAAAATCGATGACGTCGCCAGAGCGACCGGTTTGACGAAGCGGACGATCCGCTATTACGAAGAAATCGGTTTGATCAAGCCGCCGGCGCGCAGCGAAGGCGGCACGCGCCTTTATACAGCCGAGGACATCGAACGGCTGAAAAACATCGTTGCCGCGCGCGAGGTGCTCGGCTTTTCCTTGCAGGAGCTGCAACATTTTTTGGCGCTGAAAGAAAAAATTGAGGCGCATCGGACGGAATACCGACATGCCGCCGCTGGCAGCGAAAAATGGCGCGAACTGGAACAAATCGGCGCTGGGTTGCGTCGGCAAATCGCCATGCTTGAAGAGAAAATGAAGAAAATGACCATGCTTAAGCAAGAGCTGGAACAAATGGCAGAGCGGGTAGACGCCATCTTGCAAGAGAGGAGAGAGGAATAGTGGAGGAAGGAAAACAAACGAGGGCGCGATGGATCACCGTCGCCGCCGCCTTCTTGGCGTTTATGGGCATCGGGGTTGTCGACCCAATTTTGCCCGTCATCGCTGAAAGCATCGGCGCCACCCATTGGCAAGTAGAGATGTTGTTTACCGCCTACATTTTTACGATGGCTGTCATGATGATCCCGGTCGGCCTTGTCGTCAGCCGCGTCGGTGATAAACGAATGATGGTCATCGGGCTTGGCCTCGTCACGATTTTCTCGTTATTATGCGGATTTGCCCGTGACATTCCCCAACTGTCGATCTTCCGCGCCGGCTGGGGATTGGGCAACGCCACGTTTTTTGCCACCGCGATGACGCTGTTGATGGCGTTGACGCCGAAAGCAAGCACAGCGGTCGGCCTGTATGAAGCGGCGATCGGTCTCGGCATGGCCGGCGGCCCGCTCGTAGGCGGACTGCTCGGCCAACATTCGTGGCGCTATCCGTTTCTTGGCACGAGCGTGCTCATTTTCATCGCCTTTTTGCTTGTGGCCTGCTTCGTCTACGATCCGAACAAAGGAAAAACAAAAAAAGCGGCCGGATTGCAAGAAATGCGCCGCTTGCTTACTTTTCCGCCGTTTGTCAAAGGCGCGGTCGGCGGAATGCTGTACTATTACGGCTTTTTCGTCGTCTTGGCGTACTCTCCTTTGATCATCAAGCTATCGGCCATGCAAATCGGATTTGTCTTTTTCGTTTGGGGGCTCTGCCTTGCCTACGGATCGGCGGTGTTGGCCCATCGGCTTGAAGAAAAATACGAACCGAAACAAATTTTGCCATACAGTCTGCTATTGTTCGCCATCTTGCTTCTCCTTCTAGTCGTTTCCGAGCCGACATGGCTGATGGTCGCCCTCATTATTTTGTCCGGGTTGATCTCCGGACTCAACAACGCTTTGTTTACAAGCTATGTGATGGAAACATCGCCGTATGAGCGCGGGATAACGTCCGGCACGTACAACTTCGTCCGCTGGCTCGGGGCGGCCGTCGCTCCGGTGCTGTCCGGCGTCATCGGCCATGCCATTTCCGCGAAAGCGCCGTTTATGGTGGCCATGGCGCTGGCGTTCATTTCCTTCCTGTTCCTTGCCTGGCGCAAGCGGGAGACTTCGGCAACCAAAACGGCGCAACCGTGAAAAGCAGGCGACAACGGCAGTTTCGCGTCCAAAATCGGAAAACGCCCGTCTCCGTCTGGAACGGGCGTTGTTCACAACTCGCTTTCCGGCCGCGGCAATTTTGAGCATGCTGCGGTGGCGTTGTCTGCTCCGCACGCAACGGCGAGACATTGCCCTTTTTCACGAAACTGCTTCCATCCTCCTGCTTATGGCACCGCCTTTTCAGCCATGAACCGTCCGCTTCTCGCTGATGATGACGCCGCGTTTTTTCATCTCGTCCATATACACATCCCCCGGAACGATTTGCTCTGGCGGATAGACGCCGCGCTTTGTGATCACCCCGCGGCCGATGAGCTGAGCGACAGCGGAAATTGTGTAAGCCGTCGTGCGCGCCATCGCCGTCACCTTGTTTTCGCGGTCATTGAACGTGACGGTTTCGTATTCAAGCACCGTTTCCTTTCCATCTTTCCGACCGCCGACGATGACCCGAAGCAACACCACATCATCTTTTCCTTTCAAATCAAGCAGCGGCTTCAGGACGGAAAGCAGCACATCACGCGGCTTGACTCTGCATCCATTGATCTCAACTTCCACATCGTTGCGCGTCAAGTTCAAATCGACAAGCAGCTTGCATTTTTCCGCATGGCCGCGGTAGCGGATCGTTTTGTACTCAAGCCGTTTCAAGTTCGGAAACGAACGCGAGAGCGTCGACGTCCCGCCTGAGGTGTGAAACGCTTCAAGCGGCCCGAACCGGTCGAAATAAATCGGCTCGACTTCCGAAAGGGACGGCACTTCTTGTTTTTGGCCGTTGCGGATGATCAAGGCCGGATCGGTGTAATGGTCAAGCAGCCCCTCAAGCGAAAACACATGGTTGTACTCCAGCGGCGGTTCGGGGCGGACGGGAATGCCGCCAACATACAGCAAAATGGATTCTACCTCATCGAGTTGGCTCGCCCCATAGCCGGATAAAATGTTGATCATTCCGGGTGCGACGCCAAGGTCGGGGATGATGGTCACCCCAGCGGCTTGGGCTTGTTCATGCAGCTCAAGCACCCGGTCGGTGATATGGCCGATATGGCCGCCTAAATCGACAGAATGGACGCCAGCTGCAATGGCCGTTTTCGCTACCGCTTCGTTAAACTGGTAAAACAAGGCGTTGACCACCACATCGTGCCCTTTCATGAAAGACGACAGCTGCTGTTGATCGCTGGCATCCACCCGCACAGCGGCAAGCTTTTTGAAATGAAGCTGCCGCACCGTCTGCTCTGCCTTGGCCAAATCGACATCCGCCAACGTCACCGCCTCAACGTCTTGGCTTTGCACTAAATCGCGCGCTGCTTCTTTGCCCATCAGCCCCGCTCCAAGCACGAGCACTTTCATCGTTCTTTCCCCCTCTGTCACCGATTCTTTGCCATACGCTCACATGACAGCCGCTTTTTTCACATCTTTGCCGCGGCCGCTGCTTCGATTCACGATATACTTCGCTTCTCTTTTGCCGGCCATGTTGCAGGCGACAGCCCGGTTCAATCATCGGTATCGATTTGCGCCCGTTGCAGCTTCCCACTGAAATCGACATAAATGCTCCGCCATTCGGTGAATACGTCAAGCGCAGCGACGCCGGAGTCCCGGTGGCCGTTGCCCGTCCCTTTCGTGCCGCCAAACGGCAAATGAATTTCCGCTCCCGTTGTGCCGGCGTTGACATACACGATGCCGGTGTCCAAATCGCGCATCGCTCGGAATACATTGTTGACATCGCGTGTGAAAATGGCACTTGACAGCCCATAATCGACGCTATTGTTGACGGCGATCGCTTCGTCCAAACTGCGGACGGAAATGATCGACACGACCGGGCCGAAAATTTCTTCGCGGGCGATGCGCATATTCGGCGTGACATCGGTGAAAATCGTCGGCGCGTAATAAAAGCCGCGCGCATAGTCGCCCTCGCGCAATATATAGCCGCCCACAAGCAGTTTCGCCCCTTCTTCTACGCCAATGCGCACGTAGCGGTCAATTTTTTGCAGCGCCTCTTCATGGATGACGGGTCCGACTTTGACCGTTTCATCCAACCCGTTGCCGATTTTCAATGTTTTCACTGCTTCAAGCAGACGCCGCTCAAGCTCCTGTTTCACCCGCTCATGGACGATGACCCGGCTGCACGCCGTGCACCGCTGCCCCGACGTGCCGAACGCACTCCAGATGATGCCGTCAACCGCCAATGTCAAATCCGCATCATCCATCACAATGACGGCGTTTTTTCCTCCCATTTCAAGCGACACCTTTTTCAACAGCCGTCCGCATTTTTCCGCAATCATCCGCCCGACTTCATTCGATCCGGTAAATGAGATGACCTTGACATCAGGATGTTCGACGAGCGCATTGCCGACTGTCGGCCCGTCACCGTGGACAACATGAAACACTCCCGGCGGCAAGCCCGCTTCTTCAAAAATGCGGGCTAATTCCTGCGCCATGATCGGTGTCTCGGGCGCTGGCTTCCACACGACCGCATTGCCGGCAACAATGGCCGGAAACGACTTCCAAGTGGCGATGGCAATGGGGAAATTCCATGGAGTGATGATGCCGACAACCCCCACCGGCACGCGGACGCTCATCGCAAACTTGTCTTTCAGCTCAGACGGCGTCGTATCGCCGAACAGCCGCCGCCCTTCCCCCGCCATATAAAACGCCATATCAATGCCTTCCTGCACTTCGCCGCGCGCTTCCTCGATCACCTTGCCCATTTCCATCGTCAACAGCCGTGCCAATTGTTCTTTCCGCTCCTTTAGCAGCATGCCGACTCGATATAAAACTTCCGCGCGTTTCGGCGCCGGCACGAGCGCCCACTGTTTTTGCGCTTCTTTGGCTGCCTGAACGGCCTCATCAATATCGTTTGGCCCGGACATCGCCACCTCGGCAATCGTTTCCCCCGTCGCCGGATTGATCACCGGCGCAAATTGCCCGGTGCTTGGCTCCTTCCATTCTCCATTGATATAGTTTTGGATTTTCACTGTATACTCCCCCCATTTTTCTAGATGATTTATTGAGATAATTTATACATTGAACGCCGAGCGATGATCGTCAGGACTTCCTCTTGGCCCGCAAGTCTTGGATCGTTGCCGCCACCGAAATGTGGTTCGGATCGGTCAACACTTCAATCACCGTCGGCTTCTTGGCTTCAAGCGCCAACAGAAGCGCTTCCGTGAACTGTTGTTCCGTCTGCACTTGGAATCCGCAGCTGTTCAAGCATTCTGCCAACCGGGCAAACGACACGCGGCCTAAATCGGTGCCGATGACCCGCCCCGGAAACTGCAATTCTTGATGCATGCGGATGGTGCCGTACATATGATTGTTAAACACAATGCTGATGATCGGAATATCGTATCGAGCGGCCGTTTCCAACTCCTGCACCGTCATCATAAAGCCGCCATCCCCGGATAAAGAAACGACGGTCCGGTCGGGAAAGGCCAGTTTCGCGCCAATGGCGGCCGGCATGCCATATCCCATCGCTCCTGACGTCGGGCCGATGTACGTGTGCCCATCCCCAAACGGGAAAAAAGCATGGAGCCAACCGGCGAAATTCCCCGCATCGTTCGTAATGACCGCATTTTTTGGCAAATGGTGACCTAAACTCGCCATGACCGCTTCATGGAGAGTTCGTTTTTCAAGCGGCAGCGCGGCCGTTTGTTCGTACCGTTTCCTCCGTTCAGCCGCCCATTCCTGCCAAGACGGCTGCACCGCGAGATCGAGCAAACGGGACAGCACTTCCTGACAGTCAGCCCAAACCGCGAGATCCGGTGCATACACTTTTCCGAATCCATCGCTGTCAATATCGATGTGAATCAGCGTCTGCGTTGGAGATAGCAAACGGTAATCTTGCGTCGTCACTTCCGACAGCCGCGTCCCCAACGCCATCACCACATCGGCCTGCTCAGCCGTTTCCATGACCTCTTTCGGCGTCCCTAGGCCTAGGTGCCCGACATAGCACGGATGGTTGTGGGGAAACACATCATGCCTCCGGAACGCCGCCATGACTGGAAGTGCATACTTTTCCGCCCATAAGCGCAGCAACTGCTCCGCTCCCGACCATTTGACGCCGCCGCCAGCAATCACGAGCGGCCGTTTGGCGCGCTTCAGAATCTCTTCAATGTGCTGTATATCTTCTTGCCTTGGTGCCGGCTTCGGCACATCGGTCTCGGCTATCACTGCTTCCGCTATCGTTTTGGAAAAGACATCTTCTGGCAGTGAAACGACGACGGGGCCGGGCCGCCCTGTTTTCGCGGTGCGAAACGCCCTTTGCACCAGCTCTGGCACCCGCTCGGCTTCGCGAATTTCGACCGCCCATTTGGCGATCGGACGAAAAAACGCTTCCATATCGACTTCCTGAAATCCTTCACGCCCTAGGAAGCGGCTGTTCACTTGCCCCAAAAACACGACCATCGGAGTGGAATCTTGCCTCGCGGTATGGACGCCAATCGCCAAATTCGCTCCGCCAACCGCCCTTGTAGCCAGCACGACGCCGCACTTTTGCGACGCTTTCGCATACCCTTCCGCCATAAAGGAAGCACCCCCTTCATGGCGGGCGGAGATGAACTCGATGGATGGCTCATCATAGATGGCATCAAGGAGGGGCAAATAACTTTCCCCCGGCACACCAAACACATAACGGATTTGTTCCTGTTTGAAACATTCGACGATGGCTTGAGCCACCGTGATGTGACGCATCGTTCGCTTCATGGCGCCGATTCCTCCCAATTCACTTGCTTCCATCGTTCAACGGCTTGCTCTAGACGCTCGAGCGGCGCTGACAGCGATACGCGGACATATCCTTCCCCTGCGGGTCCAAACGCTGTTCCCGGTGTGACGATGACTCCCGCTTCTTCGAGCAGTTTGGCGGCAAATCGTTCGGATGAGTATCCGTCATAGACCGGGATCCACAAGAAAAAGGTCGCTTTCGGCCGCTGCACGTCGATGCCCAGTTCTCGGAGTTTCTCGACCATCCTATTCATGCGTTGTTCATAAATGCGGCTATTTTCTCGAATAAACGTCTGTCCGTTCATCAAAGCGGCCACCGCCGCCTTCTGGATCGGAATAAACTGGCACGTATCCGTGTTGCTCTTGATCACCGAAAGCGCTCGAATCATGTCCCGGTTTCCGACCACGTATCCGATGCGGCAGCCGGCCATGTTATAGCTTTTGGACAACGATCCAAATTCCACCGCCACTTCCTTTGCCCCGTCCACCTGCAAAATGCTCGGCGCTTGAAAACCGGCAAACGTCACGAACGAGTAGGCCGCATCATGAGCAATGAACATCCGGTGCCGACGGGCAAGTGAAACGGCTTCGGCCAATACATCCAAATCGACAGCGGCGGCCGTCGGATTGCTCGGATAATTGAGAAACATGATTTTCGCTTGGTCATAAACGGACGAGGGAAGCGCATCAAACCGAGGAATATAACCATGTTGCGCATCGAGCGGCAGCGATCGGCTCTGGCCGCGGGCAAAATGGACGGCCGTCCGGTAGACAGGATAGCCCGGATCAGGCACTAAGGCGAGCTCGCCGGGATTGAGAACGGCTTGCAGCAAATGGACGATTCCTTCTTTCGAGCCGATTAACGCCAACACCTCGGTCTCCGGATCGAGCTTGACGCCATATTCCCGTTCATAAAAACGCGCGACCGCTTCCCGATACTCCCTGCAGCCGCCATACGGCGAATACGTATAGTGTTCTGGCGCATCGAGCGCTTCTTTCAACGCTTCGATGACAAAGGAAGGGGGCGGCAAATCTGGGGCGCCGATCCCCAAATCAATGACATCGACCCCTCTTTGGAGCAGTTCTTCTTTTTTCTTCTGGAATCGGGAGAACAAATATGGCGGCATCGTCTGCACAATATCGGAAAATGTGTTCAATCCCATCCCTCCTCATGGCCCTTCGTTTCAGTTTATGCGCGCGCCCATCGCCCTCATGCCCGTTTCACGTTCAAGAAGCAGCCTATAATACCAATGGCTTTCTCACATCAAGATATCATCAAAATCTTTTTTCTCGAAAAGCGGTCGATGCAGGAGAAGTGGTTGTTTTTTCACTAAGCCGCTAGAAAGACGCGATCAACCTTCTGAAACCCGGCCCCTTTCGCCATAAAAAGAAGCGGCCGGCATCATCCACGGTTCGATGACGCAACTGGCCGCTGTCTATGGAAGCGAAGCGCCGGCGAAGACGTCGCGATAGACTGCGCAGTTTTCCTTTCATAATTATTCTATGACTAGAAATTTGTACCTTATAAAATTATCATAATCAATAAAAAATTATTTGTAAATATACTTTTATAAATTTTTAGAAAAATAATACACCAACAATGAACCGCATCGATTTGCAGGACAAACAAGAGGGGCGATGAACGTTCGCCCCCCTCCGTTGCTTCGATCAGCACCGAGCGTTTTCCAGCTCATGCTTTTTCCGTTGATCGAACTTCCCTATCCTCTCCGCCGTTTCGAGCATCGCAGCCCGCCTCTTGTCATTGATACAGCGACGACCCTTGCTGAATAAATTGTTTCGCTTTTTCTTTCATCCCTTCCTCTTTGATTTTCCGCTGCAGTTCATGCGAAATGTTCATTGAGCAAAATTTCGGCCCGCACATCGAGCAAAAATGGGCCGTTTTCGCCGCTTCAGCTGGCAATGTTTCATCATGGTATTCGCGGGCCCGCTCCGGATCGAGGGATAAATTGAACTGATCGTTCCAGCGAAATTCAAAGCGTGCTTTCGAGAGCGCATCGTCGCGCTGCTGGGCGGCTGGATGCCCTTTTGCCAGATCAGCCGCATGGGCGGCGATTTTATAGGCCACGACCCCGGCGCGTACGTCCTCTTTATTTGGCAACCCTAAATGTTCTTTTGGCGTCACGTAACAAAGCATCGCCGTTCCATAAGCGCCGATGATCGCGGCGCCAATCGCTGACGTAATATGGTCATACCCGGGCGCGATGTCGGTGACAAGCGGCCCTAACGTATAAAACGGCGCTCCATGACAAATTTCCTGTTCCCGCTCGACATTTTCGCGAATTTTATGCATCGGAATGTGCCCCGGCCCTTCGATCATCACCTGCACATCATGCTTCCAGGCGATTTTCGTCAGCTCGCCGAGCGTCTTGAGTTCCGCAAACTGCGCCTCATCGTTCGCATCGGCGATGGAGCCGGGGCGCAAGCCGTCGCCAAGGGAGATCGCGACATCGTATTGTTTCAAAATCTCGCAGATTTCTTCAAAATGCGTATACAAAAAGTTTTCTTCATGGTGGGCCAAACACCATTGGGCGATGATCGAGCCGCCACGCGAGACAATTCCGGTCGTCCGGTTGGCGGTGAGCGGAATGTAATGAAGCCGCACACCGGCGTGGATCGTCATGTAGTCGACTCCTTGTTCAGCCTGCTCGATGAGCGTCTCGCGGTACACGTCCCATGTCAGCTTCTCCGGCACCCCTCCTACCTTTTCGAGCGCCTGATAAATCGGCACCGTTCCCACCGGGACCGGCGAATTGCGGATGATGTACTCGCGCGTTTCATGAATGTGTTTGCCGGTCGATAAATCCATGACCGTATCGGCGCCCCAACGCACCGCCCAAAGCAATTTTTCCACTTCGTCTTCAATCGATGAAGAAACAGCCGAGTTGCCGATATTGGCATTAATTTTCACATGGAAACGACGGCCGATGATCATCGGTTCGCTCTCTGGATGGTTAATATTGGCCGGAATAATGGCCCGACCAGCGGCGACTTCTTGGCGGACAATTTCTGGATCGATTTGTTCACGAATTGCGACAAACTCCATTTCTGGCGTAATGATCCCCCGTTTGGCGTAATGCATTTGTGTCACTGTTTTTCCGGGCTTTGCCCTCAATGGACGGCGCACAAACGGAAGCGAACGTTGGATCGCAACAGAAGACCGCTCCATTTCCTCCACATCGCCGCGCTCGACAATCCAGCGGCGGCGAAGAGGAGGCAAGCCTTTCTCCACGTCCGGTTCAAAATCGGGATCCGTATACGGGCCCGTCGTATCGTAGACACGCACCGGTTTGTTTTCCACCATTCCTTGCGGCGTTTTCGTTGGCGACAAAGCAATTTCTCTCATCGGCACGCGCACATCCGGGCGCGACCCTTCGATGTACACTTTGCGGCTTTCCGGAAACGACATAAACGAGCGGATGTTTTCCATGCGTGGCTTCCCCTTTCAACATAAAATATGAAAGATCAGATCTGAAGCCACACCGTCTGAAGCGGGGCAAACACGAGAATAGGCGATGGCGGCCGATTCAAAATAAAAACAGGTTCCGACACCGGAACCTGATCGAAGGCAAAAGGCCAAATGAACAAGACACGTCCATCTGTTCCCGCTGCCTGCTTCCCTACGCTGGCATGACCCAGATCAGGTTCAAAGGGTCAAAGAACTTCATCGCGTTCTTTTCTCAGCCCGGCTCTCGGACTCCCCTAGCAGATAAGCGTATAACAATGATGACTGACTTTTTTTATTTTATCAGACAATTGGCAAAGATGCAAACCATTTTATTCCAAACGTTGACTCCCACACGTCGTTTGAAAGCCCCTCTTTCTCGGAGAAAGCGTCCTTTTCCTCACTCACACAGAAAATTTCTTCAGCATTGCCCGCATCTCGTCCGCCATCTGACCGAGCGATGTCGACGAAGAGGCGATTTCCTCGACGGAAGCCATTTGTTCCTGCGTCGCTGCCGATACGTTGGCCGCACCGGACGCTGACTGTTCGACAATATTGGTCATCTGTTGGAGTGCGTCGTTCACTTGACGAGCATGCTCCGTCATTTGCTCGATGGCGGACGATACTTGCCCAATTTGTTCGCTCACTTGGCCGACCTCCTCGCGAATATGGGCAAATGATTGGCCGCATGCCGCCGCAACGTTCAATCCTTTCACCACTTCGGCGATCACCTGTTCGGCGGACGCAACCGCCCGCTTCGTTTCTTCTTGAATATAGCCGATCAGCTCGGAAATTTGTTGCGCTGAGCGCGCTGATTGTTCTGCGAGCTTCCGCACTTCATCCGCGACAACCGCAAACCCTTTCCCTTGCTCGCCGGCGCGCGCCGCTTCGATCGCCGCATTGAGCGCCAACAAATTCGTCTGCGACGCAATGCCGGTGATCGCTTCCGTAATCTGTCCAATCTCGTTGGAGCGCTCCCCAAGCCCTTTCACCACCTGGCCGAGCGTTTGCACATGATCGTAAATGAACTGCATTTGCTCGGACATTTGTCCGATTGACTGCTTGCCGTCCTCTGCTTTCGCCGACGTTTTCTCGGCGCGGTGCGCCACATCTTTCGTATGGCAAGCGACGTCGCTCAATGTTTGGGAAATATCATGCACGGACGCGGCGGTGGTGCGGACAGCATCGGCCTGCTCCTCCGCACTTGCCGCAAGCGTTTCCATCGTTGTCGCAATTTGCTCTGTCGCTTTCGTCGTCTGTTCGGCGACGGCGGCAAGCTGCTGAGAATATTGCGCTACTTCTTCGGCATGATGTTGGATTTGCCCCATCACACTTTGCCAAGCGTCTGCCATATCGTTTAACGACGCCGCAATCGGCCGCAGCTGCTGCACGCGATCAAGCGGTACGCGCACCGTCAAATCTCCGCCTGTCATCTTGCCTAAATGTTCGTTAATAACGGCAATCGGGGCAACAAACCGTCGATAGTTGAGCGTTGCCGAAACGAAGCCGAGCATCGCGCCAAACAGCACCGTAGCAACAAGCGTCCACCAAAATGCCGTCCCGCGAATGCCGTTGACCAGGCATGTGGCCATGCCGATCGCCGCTGTGCCAGGAATGACAACGAACATTGTGCGAATGATATAAGCGCTTAACGACAATCCATTCTCCTCCCTTTTTCTATCATCAAAAAACTTTATACTACTACTATAGCATTGACATATTCGTCAACGTGCATTGGTTTTCCTTCTTTAGCGCCCAGCCATCCTTCGTGCGCGTTGGCGACATTGTATTGTTCCGCTGCGCCGGCGCCTACGGCTGGGACATTTCCCATCATGATTTTTTAACCTAATTTCCGAAAGAAGTCTCCCACCTCAAGGAATGTGCAGGGCGTAGCCCAATGAGTAGGTGGGAGATGAATTTCGGTTGGCAATCGCCAATGAATATGATAGTCTATGGTTAGAACGGACACCTTCGGAACGAAGGGAAGCGTAAAGGGTTCTTGTGTGTGGCTTACCGTTCGGCGAACACGCACAAGTCGCTTGAAGCCCCCACCTCTGAGCGAAGCGTAGGTGGTGGGTAGTTCACGCCATCCGCATCCGGAATTTATTTGCCTCAAATCGTCGATGTAAAAACAGCGGGCCTCCACTCGGAAGCCCGCCTTTTTCCATTGTTTACACCGTCGGTTTTTCCGTTGTCACATACGTCCCAGCGATAAAATCGTGAATCGACCGTTTGTCTTCTCTTGCGGCTACCATAATCGCACTAATAATGAGACCTATGCCAAACGTGATAAAGTATACGAGTCCGCCAACGAACGAGCGCAAAAACATCGTGCCGATGCCGACTTTTCCGCCGTTGACTTTCGCAATCCGGATGCCAAGCATCCGCTTGCCGACCGTATATCCGTACCAGACAGCCGGAACGATCAACGCGTAAAGGATGTTCGCTAATGACGTAAACCAGTTCGTTTCCCAACTGCCAGTGATGAAATAGCCGATGATCGAAATCGGAATGCCAACGACAATAGCATCCAACAAGTTAGCCAACAGCCGCTTCCAAAATCCAGCCGGATTTGTCACCGCCATATGCCTTCCCTCCTGTTGCCTTTTCTATATTGTATTCGCAATCAACAGCTTGACACTCCACACGCCTAAAGGCGTAGGATTCTTGGGTCGTTCGCGTCCTCATCCATTTCTGGTTTGGACAACGCCCAAGTTCGGGGGTGTGTCATCACCCCGTCCCATCGGGTTAGTGTGTACCCCGATGGGCGGCGCACCTGTGACCAGTGCGCTAGGTTAGGCGCTCAAACCCGAAATCGCTTTGGCGATGTTGATCGCCCCATTTAAGTCGGCGTGGATGGCGTATCCGCACGCTTGGCATTGGAAGCGGATGCCGTTTCGGTTTCCTTTATCTCGATAGCCGCATCGACAGGTCTGGCTTGTGTAGGTCGGATTCACCCACTCCACCCGAATGCCTGCCATTTCAGCTTTATAGGCAATCATCGTTTGCAATTGATGAAACGCCCAGGAATGGAGACTTCGTCCTGCTTCTTTTGCAGAAGCGGCTCGTTTCCGAATCCCCGTCAAATCTTCCATCCGAATCACGCCAACACCGTTGGCGAGGGCAAAGTGGACGATTTGACGGCTGATTTTATGGTTCATATCCTTCATCCAGCGGGACTCTTTACGGCCGATTTTGCGAATCATATGGAGCTTCTTGGCTTTGCCTAACTTTCGCCGCAGAGCCGCATATCGTCGGCGAATGAAGGCGCATCGGTTCCCTTTGAAAAACAACGATTTCGTTCCTACGCTGGCAACGGCGATATAACGAAGTCCCAAATCAACGCCCATTACCTTGGTTTCTTCCCGTTGTTGGACTTCAAATGTGATCGCAACAGCCAAGTACCATTTCTTTCTCTTTTTGTAGAGCTTGGCTGCCCCTTGTTTGGCGGTTCCGTCCAGCAACCGATTCAGCCATGCTTCTTGATAGGGACGCGTGACCACAGGCACGCCGACTCGCTTCTCTAATGTTGGGAATGAAACCGTGTAGAACTCTCCCTTTCGTTCGACGTTCCAATTTTGATTGTTGAAGCAACACCATAATGTTTTAAACCTTTTTACCTTCTGATGTTTCCTTTGAGACTTGACATCTCGAATCGTCTGATTCACGATGGCAGAAGGAAACCGTTGCGACGAAAACTCTTTAAATAGTTTACTCGTCGCTTGATTCAGTTCTGGATGATTCAACAGCCAATTCGCAAACGCTGTATTCACTTCTGTCATCCGTTCATACATTTCTTGTTTGACTTTCGTTGGTTTGTGCAGTTCTAGCCTTAGTGTGATCGTGGGCATGGATTCACCTCCTTGCGACGACTACATGATACCGTTTTTTCATAATAATTCAATATAAGAAAACGGCTCGCTTTCATCCCACCCCTAAAGGAGTGGATTTTCTCGCTCGCTGGTCTGTAAAAAGGGATAGCCCAAAAGGCCATTTTTACAACCACCTCCCCTTTGAGGGAGACAAACTTGGCTGCCGTGCCGTTTCATACATAAAGAAAAAGCAGCTTGTGAAGCGGATCGATCATCCGAATACAGGCGGCTTTTCCCCTCGTTTAGCCAAGCTTGGCCACCACCGCCGAAAAATCGTCCGGAAGCGGCCCTTTTTGCGCAAAATGGCGGCGCAGATGGGCCAAAAGCATCCGCTCGTCCAATGAAATATGCGGCGTTAGCGCATCGCGGAACTCTTCAATCTTTTGCCGGACAGAGCCCGTTTCCCCTTCGATCGCCCCGTCGGAATACAACACAAGCGTCGCCCCCGGCTCGTAGCGCAACCGGCCGCTGTCGACAAAAAGGCGCGGAAGCAGCCCGATCGGCGCGCAGCCGCGGTCCAACTCCGCCACCGTTCCGTCCGGTTGGAACAAAAACCCCGGCGGATGGCCGGCTGATGCATATTCAATCATCCGTTCCTTGACATCCACAAGAACATACACGGCGGTGAAATAATACGTCATCCGCCCGTTTTCATGGTACAACTGGCGCATATGGCGGTTCAACTCGCGAAACACTTCCGTCGGAACGATCCCTTTGCGGATGACGCCGTTTAAGAGCGAGCGGACCGACATGCAAATGAGTGAAGCCGCTGCCCCATGACCCATCACATCCATTAAAAAAATGCCGTACCGCTGTTTGTCGATCGGATACCAGGCGTACATATCGCCACCCAGCTCCCGCGATGGGATGTACGTTCCGGCAATCTGGATTCCTTTGGCCGACAACGGCTTGCTCAACACGCGCTTTTGCACCTCGCGGGCCAGCCGCAAGTCATCTTTCATCGCTGCGATGTATGGGTTCTCATAAGTTGGACCGGCAAATAAAAACAAGTAAAAAGCGATTCCTCCATCATGGCCGGGCACAGCCCGCACCGTCGTCTGCCTGACATAGACCGAACCGTTTTTCCGCCGCCAGCGCACCCACCCCCTCCATTCTCCACTTTCCCCAGTTCCCGCTTGAATCACCTCATAAAGCCAGGCCTCGTAATAACCCGCGTAAAGCGTATGCAGCGGCTGACCGACAATCTCTACACCATGGCCAGTGATTTTTGTGAACGCCGGATTGACAAACTGAACGACAAACTGGCCATCGGTTACGAGCATCGCCTGTTCCATAGCTTTGTACACTTGTTCAGCGAGCTGCCGTTCATTCTCGTTTCGCTTTGCTTCTGTCAGATCAGCGACAACCCCACTGACGAGCCTCACTTCCCCGAATTGGCCAAGCACAGGAAACGTCCGTTCAAGCACCCAGCGGACGGAGCCATCCCGCTGATTGATGATGCGATACGTTTGGACACCCGCATCCGCCCCCGAAAGGAGCGACCATTTTCTTTCCGCCTTGGCGCGGTCATCCGGGTAGGACACTTTTGCCCATATGTCTTGATCGCGGTAAAAGTCGTCCGGAGGCAGGCCGTACAGCTGCTCGCATGATGACGAAATGAACAAGAGACGCCTTTGTTCCGGCGTTGCGAGCCAATACACATAATCGCTCGGCCCAACGAACACATTCATTTTTTCCAAGCCGAGAAGCAACTCCCGCCACGCGAGGTGGTCATAACGTTGAACATATTCCCAAAACCCATCCACCATAGAACGTCATTCTCCACTGAAATAATCCATGGCTTCCTTCTCTGTGGCAAATAGTTTGATAAACGAAGAAAATTTGACGATATGGAAAATTTCTGCAAGCGACCCTTTTACGCCGGTGATGACCAACTCTTTTTGTTGGGCTCTCGCCGCCATGACGCTGTCAGCGATGACACCGAGTCCAGCGCTGTTAATGTATTTGACCCCCTCCATGTTGACGATCAATTGATCCGCCCGTTTGTCCAGCAACTTTTCCAGCGCTTGACGGAACGATTCGACGTTGTTTAAGGTAATATCTTCTGTCCATGTCAGCGTGCAAATTGCCCCTTGTTTTGTCTCCATCTTGTTTCCTCCAATGGTCACTCTTTTTTTTGCACTTGCACATGCACAACAAGACGTTGTTTCCCGCTCGCTTCACGTATACATCGTCGACGATATGGGCGATCAGCTGCAGCCCCCTGCCGCGCGGCCCAGTGTTGACGACATCGGTTTGGGCTACGGAGAAGCATCCCCCTCGCTGCTTGACAATAATCATAAACTGTCTTGCATCAATTTTCCAAAATATCCTAAAGGGCAGTCTTCTTGTTTTTTGACAATATTCATACGCATTCGTGCACGCTTCCTCTGTCGCTAGCCGAAGAAAAAGGCAATCGCGCGGCAAAAACCCCATTCTCTTCGCCAGTTCCTCGGTAATGTCCATCGCTTTTAAAATGTCCGCCGTTTTCATGATCGCCATCGTTCGGATCATGGCCGTAGGCTTCATCGGCATTCCCCTATCCTTGTTATGCTTATGCGCCGGCCAAAGCAGCATGGCAGCTTTTCCACTATCGCACGTTCCAGCGCTGGGGAAAACGGATTCGAATGCTATTTTTTCCTTGATTGTTCCATCCCTATCGAAAAATAGTTCTTATTTACTACAATTCATTATAATACAAAATGGGGTTCATTCCAATTTCCTACATCCAAAAAAAGACATCATGGCACCCATCGTCCAATGATGTCCCCCTTAACGGCGCTGCCGGCGGTGGTTTAGTTGATACACAAGGGCGATCAACTGCGACCGGTCATTGACGCCAATTTTTTGAAAAATGTTCGTAATATGATTTTTCACGGTATGGACGCTAATGAACAGCCGTTCTGAAATTTCGCGATTGCTGCAGCCTTGAATGAGCAGCTCCAATACATCCATCTCCCGGGCTGTCAACTGCTCGGACAGCATGTCGATATTGACCGTCCCATCATTCCCACCGTGAGCCTTGCCGCTAATCATCATCGCACCAATCGCGGCCAGCGCCGTCATATACACTTCCGCCTCTTTCGCTTCCCTTTCTTTCTTTATATGAACGGCGAGAACGCCATAGCGGCCATCGCCGACGAAAAACGGCACTTCCATCACCGGTTTGCCCTCGACATAAAGCAACGCCGGCACCTCGCTTTTCGCCTTCTCGCCGTGACAGCCATAGCGACGGCAGACATCATCCCGATAACGAACGGCCATTTCTACGTCCATCGCCCCTTCGTGGACAACAGCTGTTTGGCCATCGCTAGACCATACCGCGCAGACGAAATCGCCGTAAGCGAGCTCCGCGGCGAATTCGGCCATCATCCGGATGATTTCTTCCTCGTTCTGCACAACACGCATGGCTCGTCCAATTTCCACCAACATCGAAAGGCGCATCAAATGGCGGTCCATTTTCATATCGGCCTCTGTACATTTAGCTAGGAGCAGCCAATGTTGAACGAGGGCGGAGCCGACCGAACGAAGCGCCGCCGGCAGTGAAGAGGCCGCCTCGCTGCCGATCATGACCCATCCTTCCATTGTTTTCCCGTGCATCGCCGGATACGCAATCATCGCTTTCGGGCGGATGCCATGGCGGACAAAAAAGGAAAAGCGTGGATCCAAAGCGGCATCTTGAACGTAAACCGAACGAAGCGGCGGCTCCGAAGACGAAAGCGGCGGAAACAACGCATCGATCATCTTGCCGCGCAGCTTTCCGGCCTTTTCCCCGCTTGCCGCCGCCACCATCCATCCTTGCGGACATTTGGCGATATACAACGCCATATCGACGCGTTCATCGAACGCCCGCAACTCAAAAAGCAGCTTGTCCACGTCCGCTAGGGCAGAGTCGTCCGTAACCGCCGCTTCGAGCCGTTTTCCGTATTCACAGCATTGTTGCTTGCGGCGCTCGCCGCTGATCAATTCCCCGCATATGACCGCCATCTTTTCTATATCTTTTAACTTCGCTTCGACCGCCCGCGCCGGCAGCGCCACCGATCGTTCGATGGCTGACACCCACTTTCCGCCGGCTGCCAGCGGCTGTTCGCAAATGAGCCATTTCGTCTCTTCCTCGATAAACACGCCCGCCCAAATCCAATATTCCGCCTTCTCATCGACAAACACGGGAGCGACGATGCTTTTCATGCCAAAACGCCCGACCGGCACGACCGATGGACGTTGCCATCCGTCAATGACAAGTTCTCGCGGGCAGAAAAACGATGGCGCTTCCCTTTTAGCGGCAAACAAAACGAGCTCCGCCAGCTCGGTCATATTCGATACTTTCGTCACGGGAGTGCCGTGATCATCGACGATAAGCATGCTCAACTCCGTCAATGCCGCGTATGCATCTTGAATATATTGCAACGATTCACGGATCACCACGCCTTCAACTCTCCTACAACACGTTTTTATCTCTATCTATTATGGACAAATGAATGGCAAGAAATCAAGCTTCACCCCCCTGCGATGGCAAAAACAAACCGGCGCGGCGCCCGCCATGATGCGGGCCGCCCGCGCCGGAAAAAACCTTTTGCGCCAGACAGAGCGCCCGTCAAGAACACTCCCAAGCATTTCGATCAGCTTGGAAAAGGACGTCACCAATCGATGCGCAATTCAAGAGCATGGAGGCAATCAGCCAGCTGCCGCTTAATCTCCGCCAGCGCTTCCTCCGTCTTCGCTTCCGCGCGTAAGACGAGAATCGGCTGCGTGTTCGACGGCCGCACCAACCCCCAGCCTTCCGGGAACTGGATGCGGGCGCCATCGACGTCAACAACCGGATAGCGGCCAGCGAACCGGTTTTTCACCGCAGCAATGGCAGCTGGTTTTTTCTCTTCCGGGCAAGCAACGCGCGTCTCCGGCGTCGCCGCGTACCGCGGCACATCGGCAAACCACTCGGACAGCGGGCGCTCATCGTGCGACAGTAATCGAAGCAGGCGCCCAGCGGCGTACAGCGCATCGTCATAGCCGTAAAACTCATCATTGAAGAACAAATGACCAGACATTTCACCGGCAAACGGGATCTCCGGACGACGGCGCAACGTCGCTTTGACGTGCGAATGGCCGGTGCGATGGAAGAACGGTTTCCCGCCGAGTCGCTCAATTTCCTCAACAAGCGCTTGCGAACATTTCACTTCGACGGGCGCGTCGGCTCCCGGATGGCGCTTAAGAATCTCGCGCCAGAACAACACCATCAGTTGGTCGCCCCAGCGGATTGTACCCGTTTCATCCACGACTCCGATCCGGTCGCCGTCGCCGTCAAACGCGATGCCAAGATCAGCCTGCTCCTTGCGCACCATCTCAATCAAGTCCGTTAAGTTCTCCGGCACGACCGGGTCCGGATGATGATTCGGAAACGTCGGATCGGATTCACAGTAAAGCGGGATGACATCGCATCCCCACTCTTTGAGCACTTGTGGCGCAATGATCGATGGGGTGCCGTTGCCGCAGTCGACGACGACCTTCAGCTTGCGCGGACCGAGTTGGATTTTCTCCTTCAACATATTGATATATGCCGGAGCAAGGTCAAGCGTTTCCTCGCGCCCCCGCGCTGTTTTAGGACGCGGCTGTTCCTGGCTGAGCCGCTCCATCGCCCGCCGCAGCGCTTGGATGCGCTCGCCGTAAATCGTCGTTTTCCCCATGGCGATTTTAAATCCGTTCTCATCCCCTGGGTTATGGCTGGCGGTGATGATCATGCCGCATGAAATGTTCGTGTAGTATAAGCTGTAGTAAAACATCGGCGTCGTCGAAAGCCCAATATCGACGACATCGCAGCCGCCATCGAGCAGCCCATCTTTGAGCGCTCGGTGCAGTGCGGGCGATGACAGACGGTTGTCATGGGCGACAACCGCTTTCTTCTCACCTTCGTTTTGCATCATTTCGGCAAAGGCCCGTCCGAGCCAATACGCGAACGACTCATCGAGCTCCTCGCCGGCTCGTCCGCGGATGTCATATTCTTTAAACACGTGTGCCGGCCATGCGAACGGTTTCGTTGTTGACGTATTCATCGACAACCACCTCCACCGAAATCGATTGAGCGATTGCTGCTGTTAACAAGTACGACAATGTTGACTCCGCCCCCCGATTCGGGTTCGGGCCGTTCGGGCCAAGCCCGTCGCAGCAACTGCCGTCGCTTGGGTCGGCAAGCGGCGCGTTGCCGTCGTTTTCCCCGTAAAACCAGGCGAGGCAGCGGCGAACGACGCTGCGATAACGCTCGTCGTCCGTTGCCCAATACGCTTCGCGCGCCGCCAAGGCGAGCTTCATGACATCAAGCGGCTGCTGATCCCAATCGGCGCGGTAGCGGCGGCTGCACCAACCGCGGTTGCCGATCGGGCGGATGACGCCGCCCGGTCCGCTCATTTTTTCAATAAGGAACGCAAGGCTTTTTTCCGCCGCTTCCTTCACCTCATCCCGCGGCGCACGTCGATAGGACGTCCAAAGCGCCCACGGCAGCACCCCGTTGGCGTACGTCAACTCTGGCTCATACCAATGCCAGTCGTCGCCAGCATGCTCCCAATACGCCGCAAGCAGCCGCTGCTCAAGCCGTGCGGCCAAGGCCGCCACTTCCTCTTGATCGACGCCAAGCGGGCGTCCTTCTGTCAATAAGATGCCGCAAGCAGCCAACCCCCAGGCGACGCCGCGCAGCGAACGAAGCTCCCACGCGGCGGGCATGGCCCGCCGCAGCATCTCCGCCGCCGCTTCACGCCGCGCCGGATCGCTGAGACGGGCGTACGCGATGGCCGACGCCCAAAACGACCGGCCGAAGCAGTCGTCTGACGGCGTTTCCTCTTCCTTTGTCCGGTCGAAGAAAAAGTTGTTATGGAACGTGCCATCATCGTTTTGCGCCCAAAGCAAAAACGCCAAATACCGGTCAAGCAAACGGTGCAGCCGCTCCTTCTCTCCTTTGTCTTCGCATAGCGCCAGCCATTCCAGGCACGCCCAAATGGCGCGGGCGTTGTCATCGGTCGAATAACCCTCGCGACGGCGCGGGATGCGGCCGAGGCTATGCTCGAGCAACCCGGTGTCGTCAGTCATGCGCTCGAGATGGTCGAACTTAATGACTGACGGTGCCAACCGTCTTCACCTCCCCACGTTTCGCGGCGCACATGCGCGCAAACAAGGCGACATGCTGTTCGCCGACGCGCGGCCAATGCGTGTTTGCCCCGATTTGGCGCACCTTTTCCTCCCATCGCTTCAGCGCCGCCTCGTCGGCCAACAGCTGCCCGAGCCGCTCTTCCCAGGCGGTCGTATCGCCATACGGCAACAACAGCTCTTCACAACCTTGCAACAAGTCGCGCGCATGCTCATACGGCGTCGAAACGACCGGACGGCCGACGCCGACCGCATAGGCAAGCGTGCCGCTTGTAATTTGCTGCATGCCCGGGTACGGGGTGACGTACAAGTCGCACGCCGTCAAATAATCGATCAATTCCTCTTCGCTGAAATACCGATCTTCCATGCGGACATGGCGATCAAGCCCTAAACGGTGAATAAGCGACTTCAACTCCTCGCGATATGCTTCTCCTTCCCTTTTTTTCACTTCTGGGTGTGTCTGTCCGGCGATGACATACAGCGCTTCCGGCACCTTGCGAACGACGCCCGGCAACGCGGCCAAGACCGACTCAATCCCTTTGCCGCGGCTGAGCAAGCCAAACGTCAACATCACTTTGCGGCCGCTGAATCCGAGGCGGCGGCGAAGCGAATCGCGATTTTCGCTGCTTGGGCCCGGAGCGCCGTGCGGAATATAGACCATTTTTTCCTCTGGCAGGTCGAACGCCTGCACTAAGTACGGGATCGCCTGCCGGTTCATAACGATGATCGCATCGCTTGCCGCCGCGATTTTCTCTTGAATCGGGCGATACGGCGGCTCGGGCGCGGCAAACACCGTATGAAACGTTGTCACGAGCGGCTTGTTGAGCGCGGCGATGAAATCAAGAATGTATTCACCAGCCTCCCCGCCGAAAATGCCGAACTCATGCTGCAATAAAACGACATCGATGTCGCTTTCATTCACCCGTTTGGCCATCTCGGCATACGCCGCGCGGTTTTGCGCCGGAAGCGGCCAATACGCTGGGTCGTTGCGATAGGCGTCATCGCCGTCGCTTTCGTTGTACAAAACGATGACGCGGTCGCCATCGGATGGGCCCCGGACGCCATCAATGCTTTGGCGCAAATGTTCCGTAAACGTCGCCAGCCCGCACCGCCGCGGCGGGTACGTGCTGACGTAGGCAATTCGAATCATGCTTGCACCGCCTCCTTGAACTGATTAATAATCGAATCTTCGAACACTTCTCCCGCCGGCGTCACCGTCCGATAGCCGAAAATGCTGTTTTGCAAACGGCTGCGGTCACGAATGACAGAGCGGTCCCAAACGATTGTCTGCGCGCAATGGACGCGGGCGCCAATTTGGCAGTGGTCGCCGATGACCGCATTCGGGCCAATGACGGCCTGCGGACCGATTTTCACGTGGTCGCCGATGAGCACAGGCGGCACAAACAAGACGCCAGACCCAATCTCCACGTTTTCGCCAACAAACACGCCCGGTTGAATTTCACGTCCTTTGAGCGGAATCGGAAACTCCCGGCTCAACGCATCCCAATGCACTTGGCGGTAGCGGGCCGGCGTCCCCATATCACGCCAGTATCCGTTGCTGACGATGCCATATACACCGACATTCTTCTCGATCAGCAGCGGGAATGTTTCGCGTTCAATCGATACTTCCCGCTCAGCCGGAATATAGCGCATCACGTCCGGCTCGAAAATATACATGCCGGCATTGATGCGGTTCGATGGCGCTTCTTCGCGGCGCGGCTTTTCGACAAAGCGTAAAATTTGCCCGCGATCGTCTTGTTCGACCACCCCATAGGAAGAAGGATCGTCTACTTCCGTTAAAACAATGGTCGCCAAACCGCCATGTTGACGATGGAAATCAAGCAGCGGGATCAATTGCGGCAAATGCACGATGTCGGCGTTAAACACGAGAAACCGTTCCTTCAGCCAGCGCTCGGCGTTTTTGATCGCCCCAGCCGTTCCAAGCGGGAACGGTTCGAGCGCGTATGTAATCTTGACGTTCCAGCGCTTCCCATCTTCGAAATAGCGACGGATCACTTCTGAACAATGATGTGCGGCGATGACAAATTCGTTGACTCCTTGGTCGCGAAGATGAACGATGAGGTGTTCAAGCCATGGCCGGTTCGCAATCGGGGCCATCGGTTTGGGGATGTTTTCGGTCAATGGACGAAGACGCGTACCTAATCCTCCTGCCAGCAACAATGCTTTCATTTCGTCATCCCTCCATAATCTTTTTTTCACAAAAATAGGCATCTTTTTGACGGATGAACGAAAAAATGAAAGTAGTTCATAGATTGCTAGCACTCGGCAGTGACGGTTGCTAATAATAGTATACATAATATTCCTCCTTCTATGCAAGCGAAATGATTGTCGGATGGTGTCGATGAGGAATGATTGATGCTTGCAAATTTAGAAACTTTCATTTTCTCGTTCTTCTTTTTCTTTGCGGTATAATGAGTATCGTTAATGCTATATATATGTGAGGGAGGAGGAGAATACGCCATGATTTCTTCATCATCTTTCCGTTACCATGTTGGCATTGCCGGTGCCGGCGCATTCGCTGAATTTCTCGCCGGTGCGCTCGCCCCGCTTCCTTCCTTCCATCTCGCCGCTGTCGCCGGGCGGACGGACGAAAAACGCCAGCGCGTCATCGACGCCTATCGCCGCCGTCAGCCGCAGGCGGGCGACGTGCGCGAATACCGCGAAGCTGAAGAATTGATCATTGACCCGCATGTTGACATCGTCATTCTCACCACCCCGCCGCATTTGCACGCCCCGCTTGCCGAGCGGGCGCTTGAGGAAGGAAAACATGTGCTCCTTGAAAAGCCAGGCGGCCTCACCGCCGAGGCGCTGCGGGCGAACATCCAGCTCGCCGCCCGCCAAAACCGGGCGTTGGCGGTCAATCTCGTTCTTCGCTACCACCCGCTCGCTGAAGCTGTCAAGCAACTTATCCATCGCGCGCTTCTTGGCCCAGTGGACTACGCAAGCCTTCACAACGCGGCTCACCGCGTCGCGGAAGGCCATTGGTTTTGGGACGAACGGCGAAGCGGAGGCATTCTCATTGAACACGGCGTCCACTTTTTTGAAGTCGGCCGTGACTGGTTCGGCGAAGCCGTCGAAGCGCACGGATTCGCGTTAAGGGAAACAGACGGCACACGGCCGCGCGTCGGAGCCACTGTGATCCATGAAGGCAAGGGCCGGCGCATCCCCGTCCATTATTACCACGGCTTTACGATGGACCCTGCCGCTTCGGAATCGACGCACTGGGACATTCATACGGCACGCGGGCGCATCGTGCTTGACGGCTGGATTCCGACGCAGCTGTCCGTCTCCGGCCTCGTCTCTGACGAGGAGGCCGCGTGCATTGACGCCTGGCTTGACGCCATCCCGACAAAGCCGTCATCCGGCTCCATCGAACAACTGCAACAAGCGGCCGACCGACTGATGCCGCCCACGGAACCTTCAGCCGCTCCGCGCCGTCCGTACGAGCGCACCGTTGTGCTCTCGGACCGCCACGGTTGGTACGAAGCGATCGCCCAAGCGCGCTTTCTTGATTTTTGCCGTTTGATCGAGAACCCGAGCTGGCGCGTCCTCGTCACTGCTGAAGACGCCGCCGCCGACCTCGCTTTGGCGGAAGCGTGCACCGTTGCCAATGAAGCCATCGATCCGCTCGGCATCCGTTAACACAACGAAACAAAAAGGAAAGGTGTCCCAAAAAGATCGGGGCACCTTTTTTGATTGCCGTATATATAGATACAAAAAAATGTTAAAAAGCAATATATTGTGTTTCGCTTCTTGAACATCGCCCTTTGGCGTCAGACTCTTTTTCGCCTCAATCTGTACAACGGTAGTTTTTCCTAACAAACACCCGAACGCCGCAACGGCCATTTACACGTTCCGGCTCACCTTCCTCTTGTGCAACAGCGCCTCAACGGTCGAAATGTCCGCCGGCGCCCACCTAAGGGAGTGAAGCTGGGACAGTGGCACCCACCGAAGCTCGGCATGCTCCCGAGCTCGCGGCTCCCCATCGACTAAGCGGGCTTCATACGTCCGCAAATGCACGATGGCATGTTCATATTCATGGCATACATCCGCCAACAGTTTGCCGATGGAAATCGTGCAGCCAAGCTCCTCGCGAATTTCCCGAACTAAGGCCGCTTCCGAACTTTCACCTTCCTCCACTTTGCCGCCGGGGAACTCCCACACGTTCGGGAGCGACATATTCGGCGCGCGCAACGCACATAAAACGTCCCCCTGTTCGTTGCAGATGGCTGCTCCGACGACATGAATGACCCGTTTCATTGCTGACCCGCCCTTCTCATCCATATACGCCATTTTAGCAAAAACCGCTTTGTTTTCCAAAATAGTGGAACTCCTTCAAACATTATGATACTCTCAACAGTAGGACAACCAAGAAAGGAAGGGACGAAAAACATGATCGGGTTTATCGGCCTTGGCATTATGGGCAGCCGTATGGCGGAAAACTTGCTCGACAGCGGTTATTCTCTCGTTGTCTACAACCGGACGAAAGAAAAGGCGGAACCGCTCTTGCGAAAAGGAGCGAAATGGGCCAACTTTCCCAAACAGGCAGCGGAACAATCCAACGTCATCTTCACCATGCTCGCTAACCCGCAGGCGGTCGAAACGATGGCGCTCGGGGAACAAGGGTTTTTGCCCCATTTGACGCCGGGAAACATATGGGTTGATTGCAGCACCGTTGACCCCGCCTTTACACGCAAAATGGCGGCAAAGTGCGCCGAGCGGGGCATCCGCTTTGTTGACGCTCCGGTCGCGGGATCGAAACTTCCGGCGGAAAAAGGCGAGCTCGTGTTTTTTGTCGGCGGCCGCCAAGAAGATGTCGACGAAATCCGTCCGCTGCTTCATGTAATGGGCAAAGCCGTCTATCACTTAGGCGAAAACGGGAAAGGAACCATGATGAAGCTCGTTGTCAATTTGATGCTGGCTGAAGCAATGGCCGCCTTTTCCGAGGCAGTATCCCTTGGCGAGGCGCTCGGATTTGACAAAGAGACGGTAGTGAACATGTTGCTCAACACGCCGACTGCCGCACCGTTTTTACAAGGGAAAAAGGACTATATCATTCACAACCGCTTTCCAGCTGAGTTTCCGCTCGAACATATGCACAAAGATTTGCACCTCGTCGCCCAATCGGCGTACGAGCGCGGAATCACCCTGCCTCTGGCGAACTTGGCAAAAGAGCTGTATGGCCTAGCCAAACAATACGGCTGGGGGCAAGACGATTTTTCGGCCGTTTATCGGCTGTTGTCAGGCCAAGCATGACAGGCAAAGGGAGGGACGGCATCGTTCCCGCCTTTTTAACTGTTTTCCGAAAGAAGTCAAGTCTCCCACCTCAACGAACGTTGACCTCGAACCGTGAGGCACACGGGGATCGCTCGGTCAACTTCCTGTCATGAGATGGGATTACCCGAGAAGCCCCCGCCTCTAAGCGTTAGCGTAGGTGGTGGGAGTATGTCGCTTAAGAAGGACGGAACCTTTTCACCAGGCGCTCCGTATTCTCAACTGAAATCGATGACAAGGGGGAGAACTTGTTGTTCAAAAAACTGTTAAGCTCCATCGGCATCGGATCTGCGACAGTCGATACGAAATTGGTGAAAGCGAAATACGTCCAAGGCGAAGCAATCGAAGGGGTTGTTGACATTCGCGGCGGCAGCGTCGAGCAGCACATTGATGAAATTTACTTGGCATTAGTCACAACGTACATCCGCGAAATCGATGATAAGAAATTCGAAGAAAAAGCCGTACTGGGGCGATACAAAGTAAGCGGCTCGCTGACAATTGGGCCGAACGAAACAAAAACGATCCCGTTTCAATTCGCCTTGCCGTACGACGTGCCCGTCACGCTCGGCTCTTCGCGGGTATGGCTGCAAACCGGCCTTGACATTAAAATGGCGCTCGACCCGCAAGACCGCGACCATCTCACCATCGAACCGCACCCGCTCGTCGCCGCGTTTCTCGAGGCAGCCCGCCAATTAGGATTCCGCCTCCACCACGTCCAATGCGAACAAGCGCGGCGCTATGGTGAGCGGCAGCTGCCGTTTATCCAAGAGTTTGAATTCAAGCCGGCAAGTGGACCGTTCAAAGGCTGTCTTGATGAATTGGAAGCGATCTTCTTTTTGTCTGAAAACAGCGTGGAAGTCTTGCTGGAAATCGACCGCAAGGCACGTGGACTTTCTGGGTTGTTCGCAGAGGCGCTCGATATGGACGAGACGTTTGTCCGGTTCACCTACGGCGCAGACGACATCCCGGCATTGCCGCAATTACTGGCAGATGCGATCCAGAAGTACAGTTAGACGGAAAAAACGAAAAGGGCCGTCCGCCATCTTTTTCCTTCCGCTTCTGAAGTTTGTAGGTGAGGCATAGGTTGCACATCTATCCCTGTAAATGATTTCTATTTGTTTCAAAAAGGATGGCAAAAACAATAAATCCCGTTTCTCCCTATCCGAGAAACGGGATTCCTTCCATCATGATCCCCGAACAAGCAACGCACAGCACTCGACATGGGCCGTATGCGGGAACATATCGACCGGCTGGACGGTTTTCAATGTATAGCCGAACGGGACTAATTGGGTAATATCCGCCGCAAACGTCTCCGGGTTGCATGAGACATACACAACCCGCTCCGGCCGCGCCCGGCCGATTTTGCGCATCACCTTCCCGCCCGCCCCCGAACGTGGAGGATCCAAAAGCAGCAGCTCCGGCCGCCCGAACTGTTCCAACACTTCATCAATCCCGCGTCTCGCATCCCGAGCCAAAAAGTACGTATTGTCAATGCCGTTGTCCTTCGCATTTCGCTTCGCCGACTCAATCGACGTTTCAACAATTTCAATGCCAGCTAACGCTTTGACCCGTTTCGCAAACGGCAGGGAAAACGTCCCGACTCCGCAAAAGAGGTCGATCATGTTTTCATGAGGCTGCGGTTTGCCCATCTCCAACGCCAGTTCAACCAATTTGGCCGCCTGCACTGGGTTCGTTTGAAAAAACGTATCAAACCAAAGGCGGTAGCGGAAGCCGCACAATTCATCGTAAATGAAATCACGTCCGGCCAACACATGGGTTTGTTCCGCCTGGGTGCGGTCCGCCCACGCCCGATTCTCGAGCCAAAGCAAACTTTTCACTTGCGGGAGCGCCTTCGTGATCCGCTCCGTCAAATCGGCCGCCGCTTCTTTCAACTCCCCTTCCGGCGCCTCGGTCGCAAAGAGCGCCACCATCACCTCTCCTGTCGCAAACGACTCGCGCACCATGACGTGGCGAAGCAGCCCTTCGTGGGTATCTTTGTGATAACCAGGCAGCTGGTGATCGCGCGCCCAACGCGCCACCTCCATGGCAGCTTTAACGATCCGTTCACCGGCAATGAGACATGTCTCCAATGAGATGATTTGTCGAAAGTTTCCTTGCTCATGCAGCCCAAGCAGGCCCTCCGGAGAAAACGTAAACTCCATTTTATTGCGGTAATGCCACGGATGTTCCATGCCAATCGTATCGCGGACAACGCCAGGGTCAAATCCGTGCTCTTTCAAGAGCGTCTTGACATGCTCCGTTTTATGGCGCAGCTGCCCTTCATAGCGCCAGTGCTGCCAGACACAGCCGCCACAGCGGTCAAAGTGCGGACACGAAGGCGCAAGCCGTTCCGGATGCGGCTCAATCACTTCTTCCAACCGCGCCTGAACTCTGCACCGTTTTGGCTCATCGACAACGACTCGCACCTTCTCACCGGGAAGTGTAGACGGAATGGCGAGTTTGAGCTTCTTTCTCTTTCCGTCCTCTTCACGCCAAACGACGGCTTGTCCAATTCCTTTTTTATCCAACTGATGAATGTCCGTAATGAACGATTGTTTTCCGCTGTCTGTCAATGGCTTTCCTCCTTCCGAGATGAACGATGTTGTCACCCTTTATGTATTGTACACGATCAGTGGACGAATCCAAAGCACCTTTCCGTCACGGCGTCAGCCCCTCTTCTCTCCGGCGCGGCCTTTGGCGGGGATTTATCCCTTTCCGACCGGAAGCACGATTGATCCAAAACGGCCAGCACCAAAGTTGACTTTTCCTGAAGATATAACTATAATGGTTACAACGGTGGTGTTTTACGTGAAACAAATTAGCACACGATTTTCGATGGCCGTGCACATCCTTTGCTTGCTTGCGACCAGCCCGGCCGATTGCACCGGAGATTTCATCGCGCAGAGCGTCAATACAAACCCTGTCATCATCCGTCGAATTATGGGCATGTTAAAAAAAGCGGGGTTGGTTGACGTCCGCCCCGGAGTCGGCGGCGCTTCGCTACGCAAACCTCCCGACCAAATCACGCTGTTAGACGTGTATCGGGCCGTCCGTGTCGTGGAAACGGATCAACTGTTTCGCATCCATGAACATCCGAACATTCAGTGCCCGGTCGGGCGGAATATCGAGGCGGTTCTGCAAGCCGAACTGAAAGCGGCGCAGGCGGCCATGGAAGAGCGGCTTTCGCAAACGACGATCAGCCGGCTGATCGCTCAATTTCAATAATAAAAGCTCTTAACAGGGCTTTTATTTATACATCGGTTGTAACCAAACTGGTTATAACAAAACAAATGAGGAGGTCTAGGCGTATGAACATATTAGTCACCGGGGCAACCGGAAAATTAGGAACGAAAGTCGTCGAAACGCTGTTGAAATCCGTGCCGGCTCACCAGCTGGCCGTCAGCGTCCGCCAGCCGGAAAAAGCCGAACATCTTCGGGCCCGCGGAGTCGACGTTCGCCATGGCGATTTTGACCGCCCCGAAACGTTGGAGACAGCCTTTCAAGGGATTGACCGGCTGTTGATCATCTCCACCGACGGAGACAACGAAACAAGAATCCGCCAGCACACAAATGCCGTCAACGCCGCCCAACGCGCCCAAGTCGGATTCATTGCGTACACAAGCCTGGCGAATGCGAATGAAAGCCGGCTCGCCTTGGCCGAAGTGCATCGGGTGACGGAAGAAGCCATCGCAAACACCGGCATTCCGTACTCCTTTTTGCGCAACAACTGGTATTTGGAAAACGAAATCGGAACCGTTCAAGCCGTCCTCGCCGGGGCGCCTTGGGTGACATCAGCCGGGACAGGCAAAGTCGGCTGGGCCCTTCGCCAAGACTACGCCGAAGCCGCCGCTGCCGTCCTCGCCGGAGATGGCCATGAAAACACAATTTACGAACTTTCCGGCCCCCTCATGACCCAAGAAGAACTCGCCGCCGCCCTCGGCGCCGTCTTAGGCAAAGACGTGCCGGTGCAACAAGTCGACGATGCTGCCTATGCTGATATCATGAAAAAGGCTGGTTTGCCCGATCCGCTCGTGTCGTTTCTCGTGGACATTCAACGCGGCATCCGCGAAGGCTCCTTAGAAATCGAAAGCAACGACTTTGAAAAACTGCTCGGCAGACCGGTGACGCCGATTCACGACGCGCTGGCTCAACTTGTTCGTGACCTAAAGGGAACAACCCATTAATTTCCACAAAAACCGGCCCTGCGGCCGGTTTTTTTACGAAACAAACTTCCTCCCCCTCTCCCCTTTTCCATCTTCCCGACCGCCATCCCCGTCAGCTCATCAACCGTTTCGTCATCATCTCCTGTTTCCAACCTTTTTTTCAATATCTGCTTTGCCTAACAGGATTCCAAAGCGGCCATTCCCAGGATGCCGGACGCACAAAAACGGTGTCCCGAACGCAGCGGGACACCTCCAACTCTACAACGTATGATGGCTTATAACGCTTGTTCCTTCTTTTCGTCCACTCTCGTATACCCATTTTCCCAAAATGTCGCGTTCTTGATCCCGTATTTTGACGCAATGAGAGACGAAATGCTCACGTTCAGCGCTCCTTATCATGCACTGCCACTTGTGGTGAAGAGCCTATTCTTTAACTTTTAGCAATCGCATGCTGTTTAATGTTACGAGTAATGTTGCTCCCATATCGGCAAATACCGCTAACCATAGCGTTAACCAACCAGGCACAATTAACAGTAATGACAATGCCTTAATCCCTAAAGAGAAAATAATGTTTTGCTTAATAATCGCTAAAGCTTTGCGGCTCAATTTAATCGTATATGGCAATTTGCTTAAATCATCAGACATTAAGGCAATATCGGCTGTTTCTAGGGCTGTATCGGTTCCAGCACCACCCATTGCCACACCAACGGTTGAAGCTGCAAGAGCTGGTGCATCGTTCACACCATCTCCAACCATCGCCACGCTTTGATGCTTGTCACGAAGCTCTTTGATGAAATTCAGTTTATCTTCTGGAAGTAAATCGGCTTTAATATCGGAAACGCCGACTTGTTTTCCGATGGCTTCGGCTGTTCTTTGGTTATCCCCTGTCAACATTACCGTTTTTTCAATACCGACTTGATGAAGTTTTCGAATAACCTCTTTGGATGATTCTCTTATTTCGTCTGCCACGGCAATTAACGCCAGAATTTCTTTTTCCGTTCCTAACGCCATGACCGTTTTCCCTTGTGTTTGAAGGGTTGTAATTTGTTCTTTTATTTCTGATTGGATGCCATTTGGAAGAAGTTCTTCAAAAAGACCTGGACTTCCGACATAATACATTGCGTTATTTACTTTGGCTTTGACCCCTTTACCTGTAATGGATTGGAATTCTTCAACAGATAAATCATTAAAATTCAATCCATCTTCTTCTGCTTTTCTTATAATGGCGGAAGCAAGTGGATGTTGTGAGCCTTTTTCAATGGCTGCTGTAATGGTCATTAGTTCATTTTCATCGCCATTATAAGTGACCACATCGGTGACGGAAGGAACACCTTTTGTTAATGTTCCTGTTTTATCAAAAGCGATGACTTTTAGAGATCCTGCTTCTTCTAAATAGATGCCACCTTTAATTAACACCCCGTTTTTCGCTGCATTTCCAATGGCGGTTACAATCGCAACAGGAGTGGAAATGACCAGCGCACACGGACAACCAACCACTAATACAGCTAGACCCCGATAAATCCATTCGCTCCAATCAGCACCCATAAATAATGGCGGAATAACGGCTAGTAAAAGAGCAAAAATGATAATGGCTGGTGTATAGTATTTGGCAAAACGATCTACAAACGCTTGAGAAGGCGCTCGTTCTGCTTGAGCTTCTTCCACTAAATGGATGATTTTCGAAAGGGTTGTATCTTCCACTCGTTT
Organism: Geobacillus proteiniphilus; assembly: GCF_001908025.1. Classification (GTDB taxonomy): domain Bacteria; phylum Bacillota; class Bacilli; order Bacillales; family Anoxybacillaceae; genus Geobacillus; species Geobacillus proteiniphilus. The sequence continues at coordinate 2,732 of NZ_MQMG01000032.1, read as the reverse complement.
TGTCACTTTTACTTCCAATAAACCTTCTTCATTCAATGTTCCTGCAAAAACTTCATCACCAACTGTTTTCGCTACGGGAACACTTTCCCCTGTAATGGCAGCCTGATTTAATGTAGATGTACCCTTGATGATGATTCCATCCATCGCTAATTTCTGACCAGGCTTTACGATCATAATATCTCCGACTTGAATATCGTCAACAGGGACCATCATTTCTTCATTTCCGCGACGAATTAATGCTTCTTTTGGAGCAATATCCATCAACGATTCAATGGATTGACGAGCTTTATCCATGGAATAACGCTCTAAGGCTTCGCTAATGGCGAATAGAATAACAACCGTTGCACCTTCTCCCCATTCACCAATCGCTGCAGCTCCTAAAATCGCCACTGTCATCAGCGTATTCATATCAAAATTCAATCGAACTAGGTTTTTGAAACCTTTTATAAATAACGAATATCCACCGATTAAAATTGCTGCAGCATATCCAATTGTCGCAAAGATATGCTCTTCTCCGTATTGCTTCCCTAAAAACCAACTGATCACAAGCAAAACGGCGGAAATATACACTTTAATGTTCTCTTTTTGCTTCCAAAAAGGTTCACGCTTGACTGATTTTTCTTTATCTTCCCGAACCTTTAAGTTTTCAAAAGCTCCTGCTTTTTCTAATTCTTCGATGGTTGTTGTACCCCAAACGGTAATTTTAGATGCTCCAAAGTTTACTTTAGCATCTTGAACACCTGGCAATGATTTTACATTATTTTCAAACTTTGCCGCACAGTTTGCACAAGTAAATCCTTGAACACGGTAGGTTTTCGCTTCTGATTTAGATAATTTTGCTTGTTGTTCAGACACGGACTTTCACCTCTTTCTCATGTACTAACGCAATCATGATTAACTGCTTAATATGGTCATCATCCAGCGAATAAAATGCTAGCTTTCCTTCTTTTCGATACTTTACAATCCCTTGTTTATAAAGAGTCCGTAAATGATGGGAAGTGGTTGCAACAGAAGCCCCAATGATATTGGCAATATCACATACACATAACTCTTTATCTTGGCAAAGTGAATAGACAATTTTTGCCCTATTTTCATCTGCCAGTGCTTTAAACAACAGGACAACCCTGGATATATCTTCTTTTTGCAATTCCCCTTGTATTCGATTGACTTTTTCTTCGTCATAACAATAAATTTCACATGTCTCTTTCTTACTCATTCATTATCCCCCTTTCATATTCAAATTTCCGTTCGAATATATTATACCCCATATCTTTCTTACTCATTCATTATCCCCCTTTCATATTCAAATTTCCGTTCGAATATATTATACCCCATTTCTTTTATTATTCAAGTATTTATTTGAATGAAAAACAAAAAACATCCATGAGTAAATTTTACTCCCCACCCAGGCATGAAAATCCATCTCTCCTTCCATAATGGAGGATTTTCATCATGGATGTCATCTATCCTCGCTGCGCAGGATTGGATGTTCATGCCGAAACCATCGTCGCCTGCGCGCTATGGGAAGAAGATGGACACATTCAAAAGGACATTCAAACCTTCTCCACGTTCTCGAAAGGACTTGGCGACCTGCTTGAGTGGCTCGAAGACCATGGGGTCACCCATGTCGCCATGGAATCCACCGGCGTGTATTGGAAACCGGTCTTCGCCTTCCTCGAGGGCTATGTCGACTTGACTTTGGCCAATCCGCAGCGGATCAAAAATGTCCCGGGAAGAAAAACCGATGTCTCTGACGCCGAGTGGATCGCCAAGCTGCTCCGCCATGGACTCGTTGAAAAAAGTTTCGTCCCCCCAGCGGATATTCGCGAATTGCGGGATTTTACCCGCCTCCGCAAAAAGTGGGTCGGACAGCTGACTTCGGAGAAAAACCGGATTCAAAAAGTGCTCGAGTCTTCCAATGTCAAACTCGGCTCCGTCCTCTCCGATCTCTTCGGCGTTTCCGGAAAAGACATCCTCGCCCGGCTGCTTGAGAAGGGATACGTGGACAAGGACGAGTTGGATCAATGCCTGCGCGGAAGGCTCAAAAAGAAAAAGCAAGCGGTGTACGATTCGCTGCTCGGCACCTTGACCGAACACGAGCTCCGTCTCCTTCGCCTCTTGTGGAAACACGTTGAGGAATTGGAGCGGCTCATCGAAGAAGTCGACCAGCACATCGACCGCCTGCTCGAGCCGTATCGGGAGGAAGTGGACTTACTGATGACCATGCCTGGAATCAAAAAACAAACCGCCGCCGTCATCATCGCCGAGATGGGAACCGACATGAGCGTCTTTGAAACGCCGGAACGGGCGGCTTCATGGACTGGATTGTCCCCCGGCAACCATGAAAGCGCCGGAAAGCGAAAGAGCACGCGCACGACAAAAGGCAATCCCCATCTCCGATCGGCGTTATGCGAGGCGGCATGGTCAGCAGCTCGATCCAAGACGCATCCCTTGTCCCGAAAGTTTTGGTCGTTGGCGGCCCGGTGCGGGAAGAAAAAAGCCCTCATCGCCATTGCTCGGCGGATGTTGGTGATCATCTTTTGCATGATCTCCCGCAAAGAGCCGTTCCGCCAACCACAACTTATTTAGTCTAGCCAAAAGGCAGACAGGTTATACGAGATGCCTAAAATCGGGCACCTCTGCTTTCCTATTGCCTTTTTTGGCCATTTTCAGTATACCCTCACGGATCAGGAGCGTATACCGCACTCACCAAGTGGTGGGGATTTTCACGG
>NZ_MQMG01000031.1 GCF_001908025.1 Geobacillus proteiniphilus | reverse complement strand
CGGCGGTTTTTTGTTTGGACGGGGGTCCGTTTTTTTCCATTCCTATGAATAATTTTCCTGTTTGGTTGAACAATAAAGAAAGACAAGAGCCGAGCGAAAGGAGGAGAAAAGGTGCCGGCCATCGAAAAGCGACTCCTGATCTTCTCTTTCGTTGTCATCGCCTTGTACGTGTCGCCGTATTTTGTGCTTGGCGAGGATGCGCATATGCGTGTTCATGACAATTTGGATTCGAACATCGCCTGGTATAAGGTGCTCACCCGAAGCGGTGAGCTATTCGGACCGGTCGATGGCGTCATTCCGCAAATCATCAACGGCCTGCCGCGCAACGCGTTCGGCACGGAATTCAGCGGCATCGTTTGGCTCCATGCTTTGTTTCCATCTATTTACGCCTATGGGATCAGCCAAGCCGCAACCCGCGTATTGGCGTTCATCGGCATGTATTTGCTGCTGAGAAAACATGTGCTGCCGGATGACCGATGGCGCTGGATTCGTGTCGGTGCCGCCTTGACGTTTGCCTTGACGCCGTTTTGGCCATCGGGGATGTTAAGTACGCTCGGGATGCCGCTTGCGCTTTGGGCGTTTTTAAACATCCGCAACGGCGAGCGTTCATGGGTGAACTGGGCGGTGTTGACGCTCTTGCCGCTCTATTCGAGCTTCGTGCTTGGATTTTTCTTTTTCTTGAGCGCGCTTGGGATTTGGTGGCTCGTTGATGTCATCCGCGGCAAGGGTTGGAATTGGCGGTTTTTGGCGGCCATCGCCTATATGACGATGCTTTATTTGGCGGTCGATTACCGGCTTGTCCATTCGCTGTTGTTTTCCAATGAGCCGACAAGCCGCGACGAATATTTCCACGCGCGCCTGCCGCTTTGGCGCGTCATCCGGCTGACGTTCAAAAACTATGTGCTCGGCCACACCCACGTCATGACCGTGCATGGGCTCGTCATTTTACCGGTGACGCTTATTGCCCTGTATTTCGTCTGGAAGCGGAAGCGCTGGCGGCAGGAAAAACTGTTTTTGCTTTTGCACGGGTTGAACTTCGCGTTGTCGACATGGTATGCGTTTTGGTTTTACAAAGGGTGGCTGCCGCTCACCGAACGGTTCGATTTGCTCGATAAGTTCAATTTCGCCCGCTATCACTTTTTGCGGCCGATGGTCATTTACATATTGTTTGCGCTGGCGTTGAAAATTTTTTGGCAGGAAGGCCGAAGGTGGCGGGCGGTCGGTGCGGCGGCCATTGTCTTGCAGCTTGTCGTGCTTGCTTTATGCAATGAGGAAATCGTCTACCGCGACAAGCCGTCGTTTCGCGAGTTTTACGCGGAAAAGCAGTTTGCCGCCATTCGCCGCTATATCGGCCGTCCGGTTCATACATACCGCGTCGCCAGCATTGGCATCCATCCGGCGATCGCTCAATACAACGGCTTTTACACGCTTGATACGTACAACAACTTTTATCCGCTCGAATACAAGCATCGGTTTCGCCGCATCATCGCCAAGGAGCTCGCGAAAAACAAAAAACTGCGCGAGTATTTCGATGAATGGGGCGGGCGCTGCTATTTGTTCGTCGATGAGCTGGGCAAGCGGTATATGTTTCAGAAAAACTCGAAGCGTACGATTCGCAACTTGGAATTGAACACGAACGTGTTTTATGACATGGGCGGGCGCTACGTTTTTTCGGCGCTGCCGATTGAAAACGCCGGCGAAAACGCCTTGCGCCTTGAGCGGGTGTTCCGTTCCAAAGAGTCCGCGTGGACCATCTATTTATACAAAGTCGTGCCGGAGGGAGGAAGGTGACATGTTCGAACCGACGTTGGCCATTGTTGTGCCGTGTTACAACGAAGAAGAGGTGCTGCCGGAGACGATCCGCCGCTTGCGGGAGCTGCGCGAACAATTGATTGAAGAGCAGCTCATTTCATCCAACAGCGCGCTTTTGTTCGTCGACGACGGCAGCCGTGACGATACATGGAAGATCATATACAAAGCGAGTTTGCGCCACCCGGAAGTGAAAGGGCTGAAACTGGCGCATAACGCCGGGCATCAAAACGCGCTGCTTGCTGGGCTGTTCGCCGCGAAAAGGCATGCCGATTGCCTCATTTCGATCGACGCCGATTTGCAAGATGATGTAGCGGCGATTCGGGAATTTGTGCAAAAGTTTCGCGAAGGTTATGACATCGTCTACGGCGTGCGCCGGCGGCGCGATGCCGATACATGGTTCAAGCGCCATACGGCGCAAGGGTTTTATCGGTTGATGAAGGCGTTTGGCGTCGATCTCGTTTACAATCACGCCGACTATCGCCTTATGAGCCGGCGCGCTGTGGACGCGCTTGAACAGTTCGGGGAAGTGAACTTGTTTTTGCGCGGCATCGTCCCGCTTTTGGGCTTTCGGTCGGCGACGGTTTATTATGACCGAAAAGAGCGGCTGGCCGGGAAAACGAAATATCCGCTGAAAAAAATGATCGCCTTTGCGCTTGACGGCGTGACGTCGTTTAGCGTCACCCCGATCCGTTTCATTTCGCTCGTTGGGTTTCTCTCGTTTGTCGTCAGCTTGATGTTTGGCACCTATTTTCTTTTTCTCAAATGGGCCGGGCATACGGAAACGGGTTGGACGTCGCTCATCACTTCCATTTGGTTGTTAGGGGGCTTGCAGCTGATGGCGCTCGGGCTGATCGGTGAATATATTGGGAAAATTTACAAAGAAGCCAAACGGCGGCCGCGCTATATCGTCGATTTGGATTTATGGAATTGGACGCTGCCGCAGCGGCTGTCGCCGGCGGCGCCGTCCGAAGAGGGAGGGGCGGCCGAATGGACGCGTTCGTAATGGAACAAAAAGGGAGGTGCGCTTTGGCGGCCGCCTTTTTTCTTTGTCTTGCAATTCAAAAAAAGAAAGAGTAGACTGATGGATGGGGAGAATGGATCATTCCATTGGCCGAAAATACGGCGAAAGTCAGTGTATGGCCGGCGAAAAGGCTTGGAAAGGGGAGAAACCGGAAATGGCCAATTGGCATGAATGGGCGGAAATGCTCGAGCGGGTGAGAGAGGAGAATCCGCTCGTCCATAATATCACGAATGTCGTTGTGACGAATTTTACGGCAAATGGGCTGCTTGCGCTTGGCGCTTCGCCGGTGATGGCGTATGCGAAAGAGGAAGTGGGCGAGATGGCGAAGCTCGCTGGCGCGCTTGTCCTCAATATTGGGACGTTGAATGCCGAAGAGGTAGAAGCGATGCTTGTCGCCGGCCGGGCGGCCAATGAAGCCGGCGTGCCGGTCATTTTCGACCCGGTCGGGGCCGGGGCCACGCGCTACCGGACGGAGACGGCGCGCCGCATCGCGGAACAAGTCAAGCTCGCCGTGATCCGTGGCAATGCGGCGGAGATCGCCAATATGATCGGTGAGGCGTGGGCGATTAAAGGGGTGGACGCCGGCGGAGGAAGCGGCGATCGAGTGGCGTTGGCCAAACGGGCGGCGGAGCAGCTCGGCGCCGTTGTCGCGATTACCGGCAAAGAGGACGTCGTTGCGGACGGACAGACGACGTATCTTATTCAGAACGGCCATCCGTTGCTGACGAAAGTGACCGGGGCGGGCTGCTTGCTGACATCGGTTGTCGGAGCGTTTGCGGCCGTTGAGCGCGATGCGGTGAAGGCGGCGGTGGCCGCGCTTGTGTATTACGGCGTCGCAGCGGAGCAGGCGGCGGCCAAAGCCGGGGAGCGCGGACCGGGCAGCTTCCAGACGGCGTTTTTGGACGCGTTGGCGTATACAAGCGTCGATGATGTCAAACGGCATGGCCGGGTGGAACAACGGTAAAAGGGGAGGAGAAACACGATGGTGTACAAAGCGTTGACGATTGCCGGGTCGGACAGCGGCGGCGGCGCCGGCATCCAAGCCGATCTCAAAACGTTCCAGGAGCTCGGCGTCTTTGGCATGTCAGCGATCACGGCGGTGACGGCGCAAAACACACTTGGCGTGCAAGGCGTCTACCCGCTGTCGGCGGAAGCAGTCGCCGCCCAGATCGAATCGGTGGCCGGCGATTTAGGCGCGGATGCGGTGAAAACCGGCATGCTCTTTAGTGCCGAGATCATTCGTACGGTTGCTGAACAAGTGAAAAAACATAAATGGGAGCGGCTGGTCGTCGACCCGGTGATGATCGCCAAAGGCGGCGCTCCGCTGTTGCAAGAGGAAGCGGCGGCCGCGCTGAAAGAAGAGCTGCTGCCGATGGCGCTTGTCATTACACCGAACATTCCAGAAGCGGAAGCGTTGACGGGCGTTGTCATCCGCACGATGGATGACCGTCGCGAAGCCGCGCGCCTCCTCCACCGGATGGGCGCCCGCTATGTCGTCGTGAAAGGCGGCCATGACGATGATGGCGAAGAAACCGTCGACTTGCTGTATAACGGCAGCGAATTTTCCTATTTTAAAAGCAAACGAATTGACACGCGCCATACGCATGGAACCGGCTGTACGTTTGCGGCGGCGATCGCCGCTGAGCTGGCGAAAGGGCGGCATCCTGTCGACGCTGTCGCGACGGCGAAGGCGTTTGTGCAATCGGCGATTGCTCACCCCCTTGGCATCGGTCAAGGCCACGGCCCGACGAACCATTGGGCGTACCGCCAATACGGGGAGTGAGAGCGATGGCGCGCATCGCGAGCGGCGAAATGAAGGAGAGACTGGCTGTTTACTTCATTATGGGAAGCCGAAACAGCGAACGTCCGGCCGCCGATGTGCTGAAAGAAGCACTTGACGGCGGTGTGACGTTGTTTCAATTCCGCGAAAAAGGGCCAGGCGCTTTAAAAGAGGCGGACAAAGAGGCGCTCGCCCGGCAGCTGCAGCGCCTTTGCCGCGCTTATGGGGTGCCGTTTATCGTCAACGATGACGTCGAGCTGGCCCTCGCCATTGATGCCGACGGCGTCCATGTCGGTCAAGACGATGAGGATGCGCGGTGCGTGCGGGAAAAAATCGGCGATAAAATTTTGGGCGTCTCAGCGCACAACGTCGAAGAAGCGATGGCGGCCGTTGATGCGGGCGCCGATTACCTCGGCGTCGGTCCGATTTACCCGACCAGCTCGAAAGAGGATGCAAAGGAAGCGCAAGGACTGGATGTTCTCCGCCGCCTGCGCGAAGCCGGGATCACAATCCCAATCGTCGCCATCGGCGGCATTACGGCTGCGAACGCCAAAACCGTTGTGGAAGCCGGGGCGGATGGGGTGTCCGTCATCAGCGCCATCGCTTCGGCTCCGTCGCCAAAGGCGGCGGCCGCCGCCTTGGCGGAAGCGGTGCGGGCAGCCCGCACGCGCTGAATGAAAAAGTCGGTTTCCATTTGTGGGCAAAGCGCCCTAATGGAAAAAGGTGTCCCGTTGATATTTCGGGACACCTTCTTTTTTGACTGCTAGGTCGTTGTCTGCCGCCAGTTCGGCCATCGCCATTCCAACAGCGGCCGTAGGAGCCGGACGACCGGCTTGCTTCCAAGGATGAGCATCATGGCAACCGACAGTGCAAACAGAAGCGGATAGCCGTGCACATCCATAATAAAGTCAGGGAACGGCGTCTCGTGCAAATATTTTAAAATAAACCCGTGCAAGATATAGATTTGACACTCCACACGGCTAAAGCCGTGGGATTCTTGGGTCGTTTGCGCCCTCATCCCTTTCGGGTTCGGACAACGCCCAAGTTCGGGGCTGTGTCATCAGCCCATCCCATCAGGTTAGGATGTACCCCGATGGGCGGCGCACCTGTGACCAGTGCGCTAGGTTAGGCGGCAAAGCCCGAAATCGCTTTGGCGATGTTGATGGCGCCATTCAAGTCGGCGTGGAGGGTGTATCCGCATTTTTTACACTGAAAGTGGATGCCATTACGATTTTCCTTTTCCCGATGTCCACATTGACACGTTTGGCTCGTATAAGTCGGATTCACCCACTCCACCCGAATGCCCGACATTTCGGCTTTATAGGCAATCATCGTTTGTAGTTGGTGAAATGCCCAAGAATGAAGGCTTCGTCCTGCTTCTTTGGCCGATGCTGCCCGCTTTCGAATCCCCGTCAACTCTTCCATTCGAATCACGCCAACACCGTTGGCGAGCGCAAAACGGACGATTTGACGGCTGATTTTATGGTTCATATCTTTCATCCATCGGGACTCTTTATCACCGATTTTGCGAATCATATGGAGTTTCTTAGCTTTTCCTAATCTCCTTCGCAAAGCCGCATATCGTCGGCGTACAAAGGCGCATTGGCTCCCTTTAAAAAACAATGATTTCGTTCCAACGCTGGCAACGGCGATATAGCGAAGCCCAAGGTCAACCCCCATCACCTTTGTTTCGTGTCGCGGCTCCACTTCAAAGGTGATGGTGATCGAAAAGTACCATTTCTTTCTCTTTTTGTAGAGCTTGGCTGCCCCTTGTTTGGCGGTTCCATTGATAAGCCGATTCAGCCACGCTTCTTGATAGGAACGCGTGACGACAGGCACGCCAATTCGTTTCTCCAGTGTGGGGAATGAAACCGTGTAGAACTCTCCTTTCTTTTCCACCTTTACGTTTTGGTTGTTAAAGCAACACCATAATGTTCGGAACTTCTTTGTTTTCTGGTTTTTCTTTTGAGACTTCACTTCTCGAATCGTCTGATTCACGACGGCAGAAGGAAACCGCTGCGACGAAAATTCTTTAAACATTTTGCTCGTCGCTTGATTCAGCTCGGGATGATTCAACAGCCAATTCGCAAACGCTGTATTCACTTCTGTCATCCGTTCATACATGTCTTGTTTGACTTTCGTTGGGTTGTGCAGCTCCAGCCTTAGGGTGATGGTGGGCATGGATTCACCCCCTTTTCTTTTGAGATTCCACATAGCGTTTTATTGTTTCACTTGATACATTCTCTGCTGCGCTAACGAAGAAAGAGCGTGTCCAAAGACTTGGCAAATGAGACAAGTGTTTAAATTCCTGTCTTAATCGTCTGGAAGTCACTCCTTTCACTCTTGCCATAATATCTGATGGAGAATCAGAAGGGAGGCAATTCAAGAACAAATGGCAATGATCAGGCATCACTTCCATAGCAAGGATGACCCAATCATTCTCTTGGCAAATTTCTTCTACTAACTGCTTGAATCGCTCTTCCACTCTGCCTACTAACACCTTTCTTCGATAACGCGGACAGAAAACAAAATGATAGTTAATTAAAGATACAGTTGTTTTCGTTCTTCGATATTCTTGTTCCATATTATGAATTATATCAGTTTAATGGTTATACTGCAACACCTAAAGATAAAAATGGTTGCTCTAAGCAATCCCATTAAGGGATTACCAAGCAACGCCGTCTTTCATCCCACGATTGAAACCGTGGGCTTTCAGACGGCTTTTTCTGTAAAACGTGCGCGCCCCAAGCATGGAAAAGGAGAAGCGCCGGCTCGGGATGAGCGACAGGAAGCCGAACATCATGAGCAGGCTCGCCCCATAAATGGCAAGGCGGCTCGCAACGCCGGCTGGTTCCGAGACGCCGAGCGTATCGTACGATTTTGAGCCGTACAGCCAATCTTGCGGCAAATCCGGAAACCCAAGCAAGGAATGCGTACATGCCGATGGAGGGAAAACGGTTTACCGGCTTGGGAAAATGAAAGGTGAAAGACAGTGGCAACCCTCGTTGCCATATGGTATAATGATCGAAGAAAACAACGTTTACCATTGGAGTGACCAACATGAACATCGGCTTTGGAGAAATTGCGCTCATCGTCTTTTTCGCTTTGCTCATTTTCGGGCCGAAAAAGCTGCCGGAGTTAGGACAAGCGGCTGGAAAAACGCTGCGCGAATTCAAAAACGCGACAAAAGGCATCATCGATGACGACGAGGCGACAAAAGCGCAAAAATAAGGGGTTGGGTCTAGAGGCCTAGCCTCTTATTTTTTGCTTTGTCGGCCATGTTCCTCCGCCGCAAAAAAGAGACAAGCTCTGCCGAAAGGCGCCATATACATATATATGGAGGCATGTTGGCTCGTTGGGATAAGCCGGTGGCGGAGGGGTTTCGTGATGATCAAAAAAATGGCGGCGATCATAGGAGGCAGTCTGCTTCTTGGCGTTGGCATCAACGTCTTTTTAGTCCCTCACCATTTGCTTGATGGAGGGATGATCGGGCTCGGGCTGATCGCCAAATACGTGTGGCACGTTCAGGCTGGGTTGACGATGATCGTCTTAAGCGTTCCGCTTTATGTAGCCGCATGGTTTTACTACCGCCCGTTTTTTTACAACAGCTTGCATGGACTTTTATTTTCCTCATGGGTGATTGACGTATTGTCTGTTTTGCGCGGCGTGGTGGTGTTGGATCCGCTTTTGAGCGCGGTCATCGGTGGGGTGCTGGTCGGCGCGGGCATCGGCGTGATGCTGCGCGAGGAGACGAGCACGGGCGGGACCGACCTGCTCGCCCAGTTTATCGCTAGATGGACGAACTGGAACGTCGGGATCATCATTTTTGTCATTGACGCCTGCATTATTTCAGCTGGGAGCATGATCATCGACTCAGTGCCATTTGTTTACTCGCTTGTCGTTGTCACGGTCGTCGGGGCGGTGACGACGATGTTGACGCGCGAAAAAACGATGGGGGTATAGCCCGAATCCCCATCGTTTTTCGTTTCAGCAGATAGGCGCTCCTCTATGGGAATGCGGCACCGCTTGCCGGCGCGGGCCGCTCGTCACCGAAGGCGCCGTTTCCAGCTGTTTGCTGACTTGATGCTGTGGGGGAGTTTTAACGTCGTTCGCACAGGGGATGAGAATCTTGTCCGTTTGATCTTTCGCAGCGACGGGTTCCCCAATGCCATCGGCGGAAGGAGCATCGGTTATCGCTTAGCCAGCTCGAGCGCGCGATAGACATTGATGAGCCCGTAGCCATAATACGGATCTTTTCCTCTCTCTCCCAAATCGTCAGCGCTTTCGAGAATAATGTCGCGCACTTCATCGTTCGAAAGCCGCGGGTTGACGGAGCGGATCAAAGCGGCGAGCGCGGTGACGTGCGGCGCGGCCATCGACGTGCCGGAAAGGGCGGCGTACCGGTGGCCGGCAAACGTGCTGGCAATGTTCGTTCCGGGTGCGACGACATCCACATAGTCGCCGTAGTTGGAATAAAGCGCATAGGAAAGATCCGGGTTGACAGCCCCAACACTGATCACTTCTGGATAAGCGGCTGGGAAGCTCGCCTGCGACGTGCTGTCGTTGCCAGAAGCGGCGACAAGCACGACATCATGGGCGTCGGCGTAGCGGATCGCTTCTTCGAGCACCGAGGACGGTTGGTAGTTGCCAAGGCTTAAGTTGATGACTTTTGCCCCGTGGTCGACTGCCCAGCGGATTCCTTTCGCTACATCAATGCTCGTCCCATAGCCGTCCGCATTTAATGCTTTGACTGCCATGATCGGGTTGAACCATGTCATGCCGGCGACTCCTTCGCCGTTGTTCGGCTGTGAGGCGATGATGCCGGCGACATGGGTGCCATGGCCGTTTTCGTCATCTGGAGAGCGGTCGTCGGCCAACACGTTATATCCGGGACCAAGGCGGCGGGTTAAATCGGGATGAGTCAGGTCGACCCCGCTGTCGATGATGGCGACAGGCACATTCCGCTTGCCGCGCGACAGCGTCCAGCCGGCTTCGGTATGAATGGCCGGCAAGTTCCACTGGTAGCGGGCGTAAAACGAATCGTTCGGCATTAGTATCGGCTCATCACGCTCGTTTTGCATGTAAATGTAGTTCGGTTCGCAATAATCGACCATCGGAAGAGAGCGGAAATAGCGGCGCATCTCTTCATACGTTTGCCTGCGCGAACGGAATACAAACACGTGATCGACCTGCTTGATGAGCTGGCCGGCGATGGCTGCCTCCATTTGTTTCAAGCGGCTTTCGGACGGCAATGCCCGAAAGCGGACCACGATCTCATTGATGAAATAATGGCTTCGGTCACCGCGGCGGTTATGGCGAATTTCCCGAATGCGCGGGTGCTTGTTCAACTGCTGTTTCAGTTGCTCGCCTGCGCTTAAGCTGTCTAAGGCGACAACGGTTGGATGGGTGGGTGCGACCTCGGCGTCAAACGGCTTCAGCCGCGGTGGAGCCGGGGCGTTTTCTTCTGGAGCCGGTCGCCCCAAGGCGGCTGCGGCAACGAGTAGAGCAACAACCGCGCTGGCCGCGGCCCATATTCGGTATCGGCGTTTCACGCTGTTCACCTCCTTCGTTGTTAGGATGGGCGATTGACGGACAAATCATGAAAAATGGGATTCACCTTTTGCCACGGCGAATCCCATTTTCTTCTTCAGCGGCCGACCGATTGCAACACTTGCTGCGCTGCTTGCAGATCGAGGCGCAGTTGCTCCTGAACGTTCGTCGGATGGTAGTACCCTTTGTTGACCATATATTGGCTGATCTGCTCATGAAACACGATCGCGTCATTCAAATGTTGTTTCAACGTGTTGCGCACTTCTGGGGTGGACGCTTCGGCAATGGCCATCGCGCATCCTTTAATGGCGTTTTTCGCGCTGATCAGGCAATCAGCGGCGATCATTTGATCGTTCAATACGCCGGTCGGTGTCATCGTTGCCTGCATCGTTGTCCCTCCTTTTGTCCTTATGACAGCAAGTTTTGCAAGTCGCGGATGTGTTGCTGTGTCTTTTGCATGTCTTGTTGAATGAGCGATTTCAATTGCGGATCGCTTGCCATTTGCTGCATGGCTGCACTTTTGGCAAGACAGGTGTTTTTAAACATAAGCAGTTCATGCAATTCGAGCGTTTCATGTGTTCCTGTCGCGTTCATTCCTCTCACCACCTTCCGTGACATAGTATGTGCCCGGCTGTTTGCTGTATGGGTGGGGAATGATGGAAAAAGCGGGTCGTGGCGCTTTGAACGGTCGCGACAATCAGGAAAAGAAGGAGTCCGCGTACTCAAGTTTTGCCTAGAGCGGGGCATACTATGGGCGCAATCCGCTTTATGAAGGAGGTAGGGAAACGGGTGAGAAAAACATTCATTGTGCTAAGCATTGCTGTTCTCCTTCTTTTGGCTGCCGGGGCCGTTCTTCTTTTGCGCCGAGGCGAGTATGCGTTTGTGCCGGATGGGAGCGATATTGCGCCGTATGAAGCGAGCAAACAGACTGGAATCGATGTGTGGGGGCGATGGATCGCAGCGGATGACCGCCGCATCCAAGCGTTGTCGGCTAGAAACGGGCATTTGCAAAAAGAGGAAGGGGCGGTTGTCGTCGATGACCGGTTGCTTCGTCTCGGCAAGGAGGTGTTTTATAAGGAGACGTTTGGCAATGAAGTATTTTTGACCGACATCATGGGCATTGTCGACGGGCCGCTGACGCTTGTCAATATGGCCAAAGCCATTGTCGCATTAAAAGGAGAAGGGACGACGAATTTGCGCGTGCCGCTTGCCGAAGATGTGACGATCGGCGGCCGCACATATAAAAAAGGCGAGTTGATCGACACGGGCATCGACGTGCCCAAAGGGTCATACTTGCCGCTCGGGATGCCGATCGTCACCGACGGCGGCCGCGTGCGCGTCGGCATCAGCTGCGCCGCCTGCCATGCGACCGTCGATCCAGTGACGAAAAAAGTGGTGGAAGGGGCGCCGAACAACGATTTGAATGCCGGAATGCTCATGGCGTTGGCGACGAATTCGAGCGCCTATTTTACTCACGCCAATATTCACTCGCTAAAAAAATATATCCGCTCGTTCGATCGGACGATCATCGATTCGCACGGGCGCAAAGCGGCGCTGCCGGATCCGGAGTTGCTTGAGCGGGACGTGGACCGCATTTTTGCCAGCTGGCCGCGCGGCAATTTTGATTCGACGATCGATATGAAAGCGAATCCGGCGCAAATTCCGGATTCGTTTACGCGCGGCGACCATCCGTACGGGTGGAGCGGCTTTGCCGCCGCCGGCTCATTCCATGGCTTGGCCGCTTTCAGCAACAACGTGCACGCGCAAAACGCCGATTCGCTCGCGCAGGCGGAAATTAGCGAAGCGCTGTTTGGCATTGATAAGGAAGTGTATATTGGCACGATTTTGCAAAACGCCGCCCATCCGCGTTTTCGCTATCAGCCGACGACAAAGGAGAAACCGTCCGCCTTTTTCGCGAAAGTCGACCCGACGCCGAAAACGGTCGGCGTTAATCAGTTTGTCGCGCCGCCGCAGTTTCCGAAAGTATCGCTCGTCGCTCCAGATGGGTTGATCGTCAGCGAGCCGGGTTATCGGTTCAATGAGCAAAACAATGCCGTGGCCGCTTGGCAAAATACGCTCAATCCTCCGCCGCCAAATGAACGGATCAGCGAGGAGCGGGCGGCGAGAGGAAGAGAGGTGTTTGTCCGCGCCGGTTGCATCCGCTGCCATGCTGGGGCGTATTTGACGAACAACCGCGTCGTGGCGGCGAATGTCATCGGCACGGAACCGTCACGGGCGAAAGCGCTGAAAAAGACAGAAAAAGTGTTCGGAGAGGCCGTGTTGTACGCTCCGGATACGCCGGTCCCGATCCCAAAGGGAGCGAAAGTATTGAACGTGCCGACGGACCATTTAGATCCAGAACAAATCGGGCTTGCCTTCGCCCACGGTGATTCGCCGGGCGGGTATAAAGTGCCGAGCCTCATCGGCCTGGCGTGGAGCTCGCCGTATTTGCACGACGGCGGCGTGGCGGTCGGGCCGAACGGGGAACTCGGGTTGACGGGCACGGTCGGAAACGGCATTGCTCCTGATGCGCGCAACAGCCTGCGGGCGCTGATCGACCGGACATGGCGCGAGCGCGTCATCGCCGCCAACGCCAAGGACTCCGACTTGCGGACGGTGCATGTGACCGGCGCCGGGCACCGGTATTGGATCGACCGTCAAGCCGGATTTACGAAGGAAGAGCAAGAGGCGGTATTGGACTATTTGTTGTCGCTCACCTCGCGCTGACCGCATCGTGCGTCGTTTATTCTGCGCTCATGCCGATGGGAATAGTTCCCTTGCAACGGCCGTTATAAGACGGCCCACACTAATAGGCAAGGGAGGGAAAGTGATGAGCGAAACATGTTTTTACTGCCAGTGCGAGTGCGATGACAAGGTGCATTACGTGTCGTTCCATACGAATGGCGAAGAACGCGAAGAAACGCTTTGCCCGGAATGTTACCAAGAATGGCTGCAGGGCATGCAAGGTTGACCTTCCTTCCTGCTTTCGTTTCGCTTGGAAGTGGGGCTTCTTCGCTAAATTATGATGAAAAAACCGCACCGTGATCAAACTGGTGCGGTTTTTTCCGAAAGTGGAGGGGTGGCGACGATATCCGCCAAATCACCGTCTTCGTCATAGGCGCGGTAGACAGCCGCTTTCGTCCGCGGAGCGTGGAACGACAAAAACAAAATCCGCTCCTTGCCTTCGCGGGTGACTTTCGTTTCCATTTTCAATGTCGCCTCATTCATGACCAGCGAGTAGAATCGGTACGTCAAGCCGAGCCACGTGCGCTCAGAGCGGACGGTGTCCGGATGGCGGCGGATGAGTTCAGCGAGTTCGGCGAAGGAGTGAGTTTCCTGCTGCAGCCATTCATGGATGGCGGTTGCCGCTTGTTCAAACCAGCTTTTCCAAGACGGTTTCATCAGCATCACCTTTTTTCATCCATCATGCCCATTTCCGCTGTTCATTATGCAGGGAGGCGGATGGAAAACGTCGTCACGTTGTCATCGGAAAAACAGCAGATATCCCCGCCATGGTCCTCGATCACTTTTTTGCAAATGTACAGACCGATGCCGGTCCCGAGTTTTTTCGTCGTAAAAAACGGCTCGAAAATCGTTTCAACAATGTCGGCAGGAATCGCCGGACCGTTGTTGGCGATTTCGATGATGATGCTTCCGTCTTGGCAGCGGGCGGCGATGTTGATCCGACGCGGCTTTTCCCTCTCTTTCACCGCTTCGATCGAGTTGAGCAAAATGTTCACCAGCACCTGGCGCAGCTGGTCTTTATAGGCAAACATATGTATGGACTCATCGATCGCCACCGAAAGGTCGACGTCGCTGTCGACGATCGTGGCGTATAAAAACTCGATAATTTCCTCCAACAGCTGGCGCAGGGAAAACGTTTCTTTTTCGCTTTCAACAATCTCTTTGCGTGAGGCATGCAAAAATTGCGAAATGCGAAATTTCAGCTGCTGCAACTCATGGTCGATAATGTCTAAATAGGGAATATATGGATGCTCAAATTTCAATAATTGAATAAAACCGATAATAGCCGTAAGCGGGTTGCGAAACTCATGGACAAAACTCGATGACATTTGCCCGAGCAACGTCAGCCGGTCTTGATGCGATCTGGCAATGAGCGCGTTTTTTTCATGCAGTTCTTTTTCCTTTAACTCATTGTATTTTGTGACTGCATGAAACAAAAATTGGTCAAACAGCTCGTTCAAATGGTCGATGAGCGGAGCCAGCTCGTCGACCGACAGCGGCGCGGTCAACGCGTGGTTGATGACCAGCCGCCGCCCAAGGTTGACGTTGTAGACGAGAGCGCCGATGCCGGCGTTCATTTCCGCACGTTCTTTAGCGATTTTGTTGGCTAATCGTTCGACCGTCTCGCCAGATAGCGACCGCAACAGCGCTTCTTTGACCAGCTCAAACACTGCTAAGCCGTTTTGTTCGACATGATCGATGTATTTGTCATCGTCGGCAATTTTCATATGTTGACGCCAATAGGCGAGAAAGTTCGGCAAATGGGCTTCTAAATGGGTGACGAGCTGCTGTGCCGCAGATGCCAAAAAAGCCACCTCGCTTTCCATCGTTTATTTTTTATTATAAGGGGGAATATCGGACTAGAACAGGGGAAAAATCGCAATCGGTCCGGCCAAACGAACGTCCTTTTGCTAAAAACGATCGGAAAACGCCCGGTGCTGCGGGCGGGACAGACTGTTTGAACGAAAAAAGAAAAATCATTTATAATGAATGAGGCAAACAAATATTTTGCAAAAGGTTGGGGATGATCGTGAAATTGTATGACTCGATTTTAGATTTGATCGGCGGCACGCCGATTGTAAAGTTGCAGCGTCTTCCTGACCCGGACGGCGCGGATGTGTATATGAAGCTTGAATCGTTCAATCCGGGCGGCAGCGTCAAAGACCGGCCCGCTTGGGAAATGATCCGCCGTGCGGAGGCGGAAGGGAAAATTACGCCTGGAAAAAGCACGATCATCGAACCGACATCCGGCAACACCGGCATCGGCCTGGCCATGGTGTGCGCCGCCAGGGGTTATCGCTGTATCATTACGATGCCCGACAATGCGACGGTGGAGCGGGTGAAAATTTTAAAGGCGTACGGAGCCGAAGTCTATTTGACGCCGGCGGAGAAGCGAATGCAAGGGGCGATCGATGAGGCGAACCGGCTTGCTAGCGAAATCCCTGACAGCTTTATTCCGATGCAGTTTGAAAATCCGGCCAATCCGGACGCGCACCGGCATACAACAGCGGTGGAAATTTACGAAGCATTTGATGGGCAGCTCGATGCGTTCGTGTTAACCGCCGGCACCGGCGGAACGGTGACCGGAACAGGGGAGGAGCTGAAAAAGCGCATTCCGAATTTGCGCATTTACGTCGTTGAACCGTACGGCTCGCCTGTGTTGTCGGGCGGCAAGCCGGGGCCGCACAAAATTCCTGGCACGGGTCCGGGGTTTATCCCAAAAATTTTAAACCGCTCGATTTATGATGACATTTTTTTGATCAAAGATGAGGATGCCCAGCAGATGGCGCGCGAACTGGCGGCGAAGGAAGGCATTTTGGTCGGCGCCTCAGCGGCGGCGAGCGCTTATTACGCCATCAAAGTGGCGAAACAGCTCCCTAAAGGCGCCCGCGTCCTTTGCATGGCGCCTGATTCCGGAGAGCGGTATTTGTCATCCGATTTATTCGCTGATTAAGCGGACGGCCTACGGGCGAAAAAACGCGGCTGTTGGCCGTCCCGCCCGTTCTTTGTCGGGCGTACGAAGGCAAACATTCCTCAAGGGAGGGATGTTTTTGTTTTGGCGTTTTTCGGGTTGATAAAAACAGAGCCGGATTTCATCATGAACCATTTGGCATTCCTCCATTTTTGATGGCTTACTAAACAATATTGTAACGGATATGTTTTTGGTTTTTCTATTTTTTCTTCCTGTTCATACTGCCATCGCTGTGTGCATCGGCCATAGGTGGACGGATGCTTTCGTTATGTTCATGGGGGACAAAAGGCAGAAGGGATTGTTCAATGAAAGTAGTTCACTAAGGTGGAGAGGAAGTGTTCGCTTGGCTTTGGAAAGACAACAAGGGTGGAACAACATGACGCGCATCGCCTTGACGCTGGCGATTGCGTCGTTTGGGGGATGGATGTTTGCTTTGTTCGGCGTTCCGCTCCATTGGATGCTCGGTCCAGCAGCTGCGTTGCTTTTGGTTGGTCGTTTTTTGAAGGGAAAGTTGTATTGGCCGGTCGGCATTCGCAACGCTGCGCTCATTCCGATCGGCTATACGCTAGGGACATCGATGACGGCAGGAACGCTTATGGAGATGGGTCGGCAGCTGCCGGCGATGCTGTTGGCGACGGCGCTCATTTTGCTGTTTAGCTTTTTCGTTTCTTGCCTTGTGGCAAAATGGACCAGCATCCCGCTCCGTTCGATCATCACCGGCAGCATCCCCGGCGGATTGTCGCAAATGCTTGTGTTGGGCGAAGAGCTCGACGGTGTCGATGCAACGATTGTCACGTTTTTTCAAGTGATGCGCCTGATGGGCGTCGTTTTTCTCGTCCCGCTCATCGCCTTAAGCCCGTTCTTTTCCGGCGGCGCCGGGGCGGGGACGGGCGTGGGAAGCGGACAAGGGCCGGATTGGAGCGTCGGTCTTGTCTTGCTGTATTTGGTTGTCACTGTCGCCAGCGCGATCATCGGAAGGCGCATCAAACTGCCGACCGCCTATTTGCTTGGCCCGATCATCGGAACATCGGCTCTGGTCATTGCCGGGGCGCCGGCGCCGCATTTGCCAGCGCCTTTGTTGGATATCGCGCAAATCGCGATGGGGGCTTATCTAGGCTTAATGCTGAAACCGGCTCGCATCGCGGAAAAGGGAAGAGCCGTGCTGGCGGCTGCGGCAACCGGTCTTGCGCTCATTTTGTTTTCCATGGCTTCGGCATTTGTCTTAACGGCTCTGCATGGCGTGCCGTATTTGACAGCGTTCATCGCCTTGGCGCCGGGGGGCATGGATCAAATGGGAATTTTGGCGCGGGAAGCGCATGCCGACCTTGCCGTTGTGACAAGTTATCAAATGTTCCGCATTTTTTTCATTTTGCTTGTCGTCCCGCCGGTGCTGAAAAAACTGTTTGCCGCCCGCTGGTTTCGACGGATCGAACGGCGGCCCATCCGGCATGGTGGACGGTCCATGCAGCCAGCGGCAACCAAAAAGAAAGGGCTGTGACAAGAAACAGATATATGCTAAACTAGAAAGAAAAAGGAGGGGATTGCCATGAACCATTCGACCGTTTATCGTCCGCATAGCCCGGTGGCAAAGTTGGCGGTTTCCTTTTTAGCGGCGCTGGCTGTAGCGACCGCAGGGCTATACGCCGGGCAATGGGTGCCGGCTGGGATGTACTTGCCGCTGTATGGACTGGAACTCGTTTTGCTTTTGGTCATGATGTTCGCCCGCGTGAAAAAAGCCGTCGGCTATCCGCTGATGTTTGCGTTTATGTTTGTCTCAGGGGCGACGCTCTATCCGCTCATCGGCTATTACATTTCCATCATCGGCGCGGCGGCGGTGTTCAAAGCGTTTGCGCTGGCCGTTGTATCGTTTTCCGGCGTTGCCATTTACGCGGCGAGAACGAAAGAAGATTTTTCGTTCCTCGGCGGGTTTTTGATGCTCGGGGCGTTTGCGCTCCTTGGCTTGTTGATCATCCAATGGTTCATCCCATTCTCAAGCGTCGGG
Organism: Geobacillus proteiniphilus; assembly: GCF_001908025.1. Classification (GTDB taxonomy): domain Bacteria; phylum Bacillota; class Bacilli; order Bacillales; family Anoxybacillaceae; genus Geobacillus; species Geobacillus proteiniphilus. The sequence goes on along the minus strand of NZ_MQMG01000031.1, from coordinate 26,456 downwards.
CAAATGGGCATCGCCGCTTTGGGAATTTTGATTTTCCTTGGCTTTACGATTTATGACATCAACCGTTTGGCCCGCTACGGTTTTACGGAAGCGGACATCCCGATGATTGTCGTCAATATTTACCTTGATTTCATCAACTTGTTTGTCTACATTTTGCGTTTTTTCGCCAGCGATGAGGATTGAGCGCCAAAAAGGGCTGCCCCCAAAGGAGCAGCCCTTTTTCAATGCCGGCGCCATCTGATCAAAGCGGCAAGTGAAATGGTGCGGCTGATTTTTTACGGCATTAAAGGTGAAACGCGGTGAGGCAGGAATCGGCCAAGGGTGGGGCGAATAAGAGAAAGAAATGGAGAAGAAAGGGGCCTCATGATGAAGTTTGCCGTCAATGTATCGACGATTTTCACGGAAGCGCCGTTTCTCGCCCGGTTTGCCAAGGCGAAGCAGCACGGGTTTTCGCACGTTGAATGCCAGTTTCCGTACGCGGTGGCGCCTGAGGCGATTGCTGATGAACTCGAACAACTTGAGCTGTCGCTTGTTTTGCTGAATTTGCCCGCTGGCGATTGGGAAAAGGGGGAGCGCGGGCTCGCCATTTTTTCTGACCGTCATGATGAATTCCGGCGTGCACTGGAGGAAGGAGTGCGTTATGCGCTCGCGCTCGGTGTACCGCATCTTCATTGCATGGCCGGGGTCGTGCCAAAGGACGTGCCGCGCGAGCGGGCGAAGGAGACGTATATGCATCGCCTTGATGAAGCAGCGGAGATGCTTGCCGTTCACGGCTTGACATTGATGATTGAGCCGATCAATCCGTTGGATATGCCGGGCTACTTTTTAACTGACATCGACGAAGCAGCGGCGATCATCCGCGAGCTCGGCCGGCCGAATGTGAAATTGCAATATGACGTCTACCATATGGCTCGGCTCAGACGCAATGTGACGGCGACGTTTGCCGACTACGCACCGCTCATCGCGCATGTGCAATTCGCTGATGCCCCCGGGCGGCATGAGCCGGGGACGGGAGAGCTTCCGTATCGCGAGATTTTCTCGTTTTTGCAAGAGCACGGCTACAATGGAGCGATTGGGCTTGAGTACATTCCATCAAGGGAAAGCAGCGAGAGTTTTGACTGGTATGATGAATACCGCGGGATGAAAGGGGGAGGCGGACGATGACTCGCGTCGGCTTTATCGGCTTGGGCGTGATGGGCTCGCGCATGGCCAGACGGCTGCTTGAAGCGGGATTCAATGTCACGGTGTACAACCGTACGACAGAAAAAGCGGTTCCGCTTGTCAGCCTTGGCGCCCGACAGGCGGCGACAGTGGCAGAGCTGGCGGGCGAGGCGGATGTCATTTGCACGTGTTTATCGATGCCGGATGACGTCATCGAAGTGTATACAGGCAAAGGCGGCGTCCTTAGCGCGGCCCGTCCGGGGACGATTTGCCTTGATTTTACAACCGTCGGTCCGAAAACAAGCCGGTTTGTCGCTCGGCGCGCCGACGAGCGCGGCGTCGCCTATTTGGACGCACCGGTAAGCGGCGGTCCGGAAGGGGCGGAGCAAGGGGAGCTGACGATCATGGTCGGCGGGGCGAAAGAAGCATGGGAGCGAGTGCGCCCGCTGCTTCGGGTGTTAGGAAAAACGGTTGAATATTTAGGGGAAAGCGGCGCCGGCAGTGCGGCAAAAGTGATCAACCAATATTTAGTTGCCGTCCATTCTGTCGCCGCGGCGGAAGCGATGGTCGCTGGCGTCGCCTACGGGCTGGATGCCGGGAAGCTGTATCGGCTGTTAAAAGAAAGCTATGGAGACAGCCGGATGTTGCGCCGCCATATGGAGCAGTTCGTTTTGCCGCGCCGATTTGCACCAGGCGGGGCGGTCAAATATGTGCATAAAGATGTGCGCTTGGCGAACGAGTTGATGGATGAAATCGGCCTCGGCCACCGTCTTGGCGTTCAGGCGGAAGAAGCGTTCGCTGAAGCGATCGCCGCAGGCCTTGCCGATTTGGATATGTCAGCGGTCATCCAGCCGCTCGAGCAGCGGGTCGGGGTAGTTGTGAAAGAGACGGAATGAACAAAATGGTTGATGAATTCGAAAAATTCGTTGAAAAAATGGATGAGCAATGGTTTAATAGAAGTAGCAGCGCCCTCGTTCAAGAGGGCGCCACCTGATGGAAACAGCCAAAGTGATTCGCTTTTTTTTGAAGATAAAAAGAAACATTGTTTCCTATTGCGGAACAAAGGAGGTCGCTCATGCTTTCAATGGCATGGATTGAGGAGCTGCAGGCGTTTTTGCATCCAGAACAAATCAAACGGAATGAATCGTTCCACCCCCTCGGCAATGATGGAGCGGTGACTGTCTATCCGCAAACGGAGGAAGAAATCGCTGCGGTGCTCCGCTATGCCGACCGTCATGGCAAAAAAGTCGTCATCGCTGGACGCGGCACAAAGCGGGGGTTTGGCGGGCAGCGGGAGCAGGCGGACATCTTGCTGTCATTGGAACACTATGCTGGCATTGTCGAACATGCAGCCGCCGATATGACCGTTACCGTCAAAGCGGGAACGGTGTTTGGCGATTTGCAGCGAGCGCTCGCTCCGTATCGGCAAAAGGTCGCCTTGGACCCGTTTTGGCCGGAGGAAGCGACGATCGGCGGGGTGATTGCGGCGAACGATAGCGGTCCGAAGCGGCTCGGCTACGGGTCGGCGCGCGATTCGGTCATCGGGCTGCGCGTCGTCTATCCGAACGGGACCGTCATCCGTTCTGGAGGCAAAGTGGTGAAAAATGTCGCCGGCTACGATATGAACAAGTTGTTCATTGGGGCGATGGGGACGCTCGGGGTGCTGAGCGAGATTACGCTCAAGCTTCGACCGCTTGCGAAATATGAAAGCGTTGTGTTGTTGTCGTTCCCAAGCGGCGATATTCATGACATTCGTTCGTTTTCCATTTCGTTCCTTGATACGATGATGGAGCCGGTTTGTTTTGAACTGCTCAATCCGGCGCTTTCCGAGCGGCTGACGGGACGGCCGGTTTATACGCTCGCGATCGGGTTTGAAGATGTGGAAAACGCCGTTCATTACCAAGAGCAATGGGTCGAACGACTGCGGCCGAAAGCGGCGGAAATGTCCATTTTAGCCGGCGAGGAGGCGGCGGCGTTTTGGCGGACGTTTTACACGATTGCACCGAACGGGCGTCTGGCGCGGGTGGAAAACGGTGTTGAAGCAGCGGTGAAAATCGGGGTCGTCAACTTGGATGTGCTCTCCATCTTGCGTGAAAGCGTTTTAATCGCTGACCGCTGTCATGTCCGCATCGAGGCGCACGGCGGGTTGGGTCATGGTCTTTGCCAGGCGTATATGCACGGCGGCGAAGAGGGGGTGTCGGCCGCGATCGAGGAGCTGCGCCAAACGGCGGTTCGCCTTGGCGGCTACGCGATTGTGAAGCATTTGCCGCTTTCGTTGCGCCAGCGCGTCGACGTCTGGGGCGGGAAGCCGTCGTACTTTTTCTTGCTTGAAGGCATTAAGCGGAAAATCGATCCGAACAAAACGGTCAACGATCAACGCTTTATTGGGGGGATTTAATGATGAGCACGATGGCCAATGAACGGGCGGACAGCCCGGCGTGTGCAACCGCGAGCCTTGGCAACTATCGGTTTGGCGATTTACCTGACCCGAGCAAGTGGGCCGATTGCGTCCATTGTGGCATGTGTTTGGAATCATGCCCGACGTACGAACAGACGGGTGAAGAACAGCACTCTCCGCGCGGCCGCGTTCATTTGATGAAGTCGGTCGGCGAAGGGAAGCTTGATTTAACGCCGGATTTGCTCGATCCGATTTTTACGTGCTTGGATTGCCGCGCCTGCACGACGGCTTGCCCGGCCGATGTCGATGTCGGCGGGCTCATTGAACAAGTGCGCGGCCAGCTCCGCCAGGCGGTGCCGCTTGCCGGTTGGAAGGCGCTTGTCAGCGGCTTGTTCTTAAAAGGCATTTTTCCGCATCCGTCGCGCCTCGATTGGCTCGGCCGCCTGCTGAAACTGTACCAAAAAAGCGGCTTGCAGACGGTGGCGCGCAAAACCGGATTGTTGCGGGTGATGCCCGATCACTTGGCTGAGATGGAGGCGATTTTGCCTTCGGTCGGCACGCCGGTGCGGAGAAAGTATAAGCATCAGCCGCTCATTAAGGCGAAAGGGGAAACGAAGCGGACAGTCGCGATTTTGACCGGCTGCGTCATGGATGTCATGTTTAGTGACATTAACGAAGCGACGATCCGTGTGTTGACCCATAACGGCAACGATGTCGTCATCGTCCCGAACCAGACGTGCTGCGGGGCGCTTCACGTTCACGCCGGCGACCGCGAAACCGGCCGGAAGCTCGCCAAGCAAAATATTGAGGCGTTTCAAGATGTCGACCATGTCATCGTTAACGCCGCCGGCTGCGGCTGCATGTTGAAAGAGTATCCGGAACTGTTCCGCAATGACCCGGAATGGCATGAAAAGGCGGAGCAATTTGCCGCCAAAGTTGAGGATGTGTCCAAATTTTTGCATGACACGGGCTTCAAACCGCCGAAAGCGGAATTGAACGTGCGCCTCACCTACCATGATGCGTGCCATTTGGCCCATGGCCAGGGCATCCGCCAAGAGCCGCGCGCTTTGATTGAAAGCATTCCGGGGGTGGAAATGGTCGCCATGCCAAACGCCGATCGTTGCTGCGGCAGCGCCGGCATTTACAACCTCACCCATCCGGACATGGCACAAGCGGTGCTTGAGAGCAAAATGCAACACGTGCCGCAAGATGTGGAGCTCATTTCGATGGGCAATCCAGGTTGCATGTTGCAAATGGCGCTTGGCGTCATGAAACATGGACGAAACCAAAAAATCGTCCATACGGTGCAGCTGTTGGATTGGGCGTACCAAAAAGAAGAAGGGAAGGACGTGCGCATATGAGAAAACGGCCGATTGCAACGAACGACCCGCACATTCAGGCGCTCGCCCGCATCGTCGGGGAACAGGCGATTTTATACCGGAAAGAAGATTTGATGGCGTATGACTGCGACGGCTTCACCGTCCATCGCCATTTGCCAAGGGCGGTTGTATTTCCAAACAGCACGGAGCAAGTGGCGACGATTGTAAAATACTGCCATGAGCATGACCTTCCGTTTCTCGCCCGCGGCGCCGGCACGGGGTTAAGCGGCGGGGCGATTCCGCTAAACGGCGAAGTCGTCATCAGCTTAACGCGGATGAAGCGGCTGCTGCACGTCGACCTCGAAAACCGACGCGCCGTCGTCGAGCCGGGGTTTGTCAACTTGAAGCTGACAAACTCGGTCGCCCACCGCGGCTATTACTATGCGCCCGACCCGTCAAGCCAATATTGCTGCACGATCGGCGGCAACGTCGCCGAAAACGCTGGCGGCGCCCACTGCTTAAAATACGGAGTGACGACGAACCATATTTTAGGGCTTGAAGTCGTCTTGCCGAACGGCGAAGTGATTGAAATCGGCGGAAACGGCGTTCCCGACCCGCCCGGCTACGATTTGCTCGGGCTGTTGACCGGGTCGGAAGGGACGCTTGGCATCGTGACAAAAATCACCGTCCGTTTGTTGAAAAATCCCGAGGCCAAACAGACGGTGCTCGCCTATTTTGACGAAGTGGAAGACGCGAGCCAGACCGTTTCCGACATCATTTCCGCTGGAATCGTGCCGGCGGCGCTCGAGATGATGGACCAAACGGCCATCGAGGCGGTCGAAGCGGCCGCGTTTCCGGTCGGGCATCCGAAAGACATCGCCGCGCTGTTGCTCATTGAAGTGGATGGCATTTCCGCCGGGATCGACGAACAAATCAACGATATTTTAACGATTTGCCGCCGCCATCATGTGCGCGAAGTGAAAGTCGCCCAGTCAGAGGAAGAACGGGCCCGCTGGTGGGCGAACCGGAAAACCGGCTTTGGCGCCATGGGGGCGATTTCGCCTGACTATCTAGTGCAAGATGGCGTTATTCCGCGCAGCCGTCTGCCGGAAGTGCTGCGGGAAATCGCCGATATCAGCCGCAAGTATGGACTGAGAATCGCAAACATTTTCCACGCCGGCGACGGCAATTTGCACCCGCTTGTGCTGTTTGATGCGAGCAAGCCTGGGGAGACGGAGCGGGCGCTTGCCGCCGGAAGCGAATGCCTCAAGGCGTGCGCGGCGGTCGGCGGATCGATTACAGGGGAACATGGCGTTGGCATTGAGAAAAAAGAAGAGATGCGCTTCATTTTCACTGACGAGGAAATTTTGGCGCAAACGGCAATCCGCGACGTGTTTAACCCGAAAAACTTGCTCAACGCCGGCAAGCTGTTCCCGACGCCGGGGCGGTGCGTCGAGACGAAACAAGCGTCGTCGACAGTTAAATGAAAATTTTGCAAAAACGATTGCCAGTCATTTCGTTTCATGGTATCATCTTTTTAGAGCAATTAAGAAACGATGTTTTGTAATAAGAAACAAGAAAGGAGAAGAGAACGATGGGCGAATACGTACAAAAAGGGAACATCCAAGTCGCCAAAGTGTTGTACGATTTTGTCAACGAGGAGCTTCTGCCGAACAGCGGGTTGGATCAAGACAAGTTTTGGCGCGATTTCGGCGCGCTCATTGCCGACTTGACGCCGCGCAACAAAGAATTGCTCGCCCGCCGCGACGAAATTCAAGAAAAATTGAATGAGTGGCATAAAGCGCATCGCGGCCGCTTTGATTTTAACGAATATAAAGCATTTTTGACAGACATCGGCTATTTGGAGCCGGAAGTCGAGGACTTTGAGATTACGACCGACAATGTCGACGATGAAATTGCCTTGCAAGCCGGGCCGCAGCTCGTCGTTCCGCTGACGAACGCCCGCTATGCATTAAACGCTGCCAACGCCCGTTGGGGCAGCCTGTACGACGCGCTGTACGGCACCGATGCCATCAGCGAGGAAGACGGCGCCGAGCGCGGTTCGTCGTACAACCCGGTGCGCGGGGCGAAAGTCATCGCCTACGGGCGGCAGTTTTTGGATGAAGCAGTGCCGCTTTCGGGACACTCTCACAAAGACGTCGTTCAATATGCGGTTGTTAATGGCCAGCTTGTCGTGACCATCGAAGGCGGGGCGACGACGGGGCTGAAAGAGCCAGAAAAATTTGTCGGTTTCCAAGGCGACCCGCAACATCCGACAGCGGTGTTGCTGAAAAACAACGGCCTTCACATTGAAATTCAAATCGACCGCGAGCATGCGGTCGGAAAAACGGATAAAGCCGGCATCAAAGACATCGTGTTGGAGGCGGCAGTCACGACGATCATGGACGGCGAAGATTCGGTGGCGGCCGTTGACGCCGAAGACAAAGTGCTCGTTTACCGCAACTTGTTTGGTCTCGTCAAAGGCGATTTGACAGCGACATTTGAGAAAAACGGCAAAATGATGACGCGCGCCCTGAACCCGGACCGCGTATACAAAACGCCGGATGGCGGGGAGCTCGTGCTGCCGGGCCGTTCGCTCATGTTCGTGCGCAACGTCGGGCACTTAATGACGAACAACGCGATCTTGCATGCGAATGGCGAGGAAGTGCATGAAGGGATCATGGACGCTGTCATTACAAGCTTGATTATGAAACATTCGCTCATCGGCAACACGCGCTACTTAAACTCGCGCAAAGGCTCTATTTACATCGTCAAGCCGAAAATGCACGGATCGGCCGAAGTGGCGTTTGCCAACGAGCTGTTTGACCGCGTGGAGGATATGCTCGGTCTCGAGCGGAATACGATTAAAATCGGCGTCATGGACGAGGAGCGCCGCACGTCGCTCAACTTGAAAAACTGCATCTACCAAGTGCGCGACCGCATCATTTTTATCAACACCGGCTTCCTCGACCGGACCGGAGATGAAATTCATACGTCGATGGAAGCGGGGCCGATGTTGCGCAAAAACGAGATGAAATCATCGACTTGGCTGCAGGCGTATGAAAAATCGAACGTCGCCGTTGGGCTTGCCGCCGGCTTCCGCGGCCGGGCGCAAATCGGCAAAGGAATGTGGGCGATGCCGGATTTGATGGCGGAAATGCTGAAGCAAAAAGGAGGCCAGCTCAAAGCCGGCGCCAATACGGCATGGGTGCCGTCGCCGACAGCGGCCACGCTCCATGCGCTTCATTACCATCAAGTGAACGTCGCCGCTGTGCAAAGCGAACTGGCGAACGATCGGAACGATTATCGCGACGACATGTTGCAAATTCCGGTCGTTGACCATCCGCAATGGACGGCCGAAGAGATTCAAGAAGAGCTCGACAACAACTGCCAAAGCATTTTAGGCTATGTCGTCCGCTGGATCGACCAAGGGATCGGCTGCTCGAAAGTGCCGGACATTCACAACGTCGGACTGATGGAAGACCGGGCGACGCTTCGCATCTCGAGCCAAATTCTCGCCAACTGGCTCCATCATGGCATTTGCACGAAAGAGCAAGTGCTTGAGACGCTCAAGCGGATGGCGAAAGTCGTCGACGAACAAAACGCCGGCGATCCGAACTATCGTCCGATGGCGCCGAATTACGATGATTCGGTGGCGTTCCAAGCGGCGTGCGATCTCATTTTCCACGGCTATGAACAGCCAAACGGCTATACGGAGCCGATTTTGCACCGCCGCCGTCAAGAAGCAAAAGCGAAATTTGCCGCCATTCAGCAATAAACGCCAAAAGCGGTATAAGGAACAAGGGATGGACGCCCTTGTTCCTTCCTATCTGCATTAATCAGAAAATTAAGAAAATAAAAAGAAGGGAGGCAGCTCCTAGTTACTACTGGCCGGTTGTCAAAGGCAAAGCAGCACAAAAGGCGGTACAAGGGGATGGGGTAAGGTTAGTAGCTAGGGATCAGTGATGGAACATTTGCGAGAACGAGCGTTGCTTGTCCATCGGCAGGCAAGAGGAAAGCTGTCAGTTGAAGTGAAAGTGCCGGTCGTGAATGCCAATGATTTAAGCCTCATTTATTCGCCGGGAGTGGCTGAACCGTGCAAAGAAATTTACGTCAACCAAGACGAAATGTACAACTATACAGTGAAGGGCAATTTTGTCGCCGTCGTCTCGAATGGCACGGCGGTGCTTGGGCTTGGCAACATTGGCGCGCGGGCGGCGCTTCCGGTCATGGAAGGGAAAGCCGCCTTGTTCAAAGCGTTCGCCGGGATCGATGCCGTGCCGCTTTGCCTCGATACCGAAGATCCGGAACAAATCATTCAAACGGTCAAGTTGCTGGAACCGGCGTTTGGCGGCATCAATTTGGAAGATATCGCCGCCCCTGCCTGCTTTGTCATTGAAGAGCGTCTCCGCCAAGAGATGGCGATTCCGGTGTTTCATGATGATCAGCATGGCACGGCGATTGTCGTGGCCGCTGGGCTGACGAACGCCTTAAAAGTGGTCGGCAAACAGCTTGCCGATTGCCGGGTCGTCATCAACGGCGCTGGCGCCGCCGGGGTGGCGATCGCCAAATTGCTGCTGTCGATCGGAGTCGGCGAACTGATCGTTTGCGACACAAAAGGAGCGATTTATGAAGGGCGCTCGCATGGGATGAACGCCATCAAGGAAGAAATTGCCCGGCAAACGAACCGCCGCCGTATCTCCGGGACGCTTGCGGACGTCATTCAAGGCGCGGATGTGTTTATCGGTGTCTCGGTCGCCGGGGCGTTGACGCCGGCGATGGTTCGGACGATGAACCGCGGGGCGGTCGTATTCGCCTTGGCCAATCCGGTGCCTGAGATCATGCCGGATGAGGCAAAAGCCGCCGGCGCCGCCGTGGTCGCGACCGGCCGGTCGGATTTGCCGAACCAAGTGAACAACGTGTTGGCGTTCCCTGGCATTTTCCGCGGCGCGCTCGATGTGCGGGCGACGCAAATTAATGAGGCGATGAAAATTGCCGCTGCCGAAGCCATCGCCGGGCTCATCCAGCCGGAAGAGCTGACGGAAGAGTATGTCATCCCGAACCCGTTTGACCGGCGCGTCGTCGAGGCCGTCGCTTCCGCCGTCGCCCGCGCCGCCATGGAGACCGGGGTGGCTCGAGTCAAGGAAAAAGTTGAGGAACAAAATCGTGTCAGAGAGGGGTAGCCATCGATGAAATTTGCCCGTTTTCTTGCCGATGGCGCGATTCGCGCCGGTGTGGTGAACGGTGAAGTGATCCGCGAAATCGAAGGAAATATGTTCACCGCTTGGGATTATACGGGAAACGTATTTCGCTATGATCGCGTTTCGCTCGTGGCGCCGCTTGCGCCGCGCCATGTGATCGGCATTGGCGCCAACTATGTGGCCTCAAGTGCACAGCTGCCGGTTGAACTTCCAGATATTCCTGTCTTTTTCTTTAAACCATCCTCATCGGTTGTGGGGCCGGAAGCGGAGGTGGTCATTCCGAGCGGGGTTGGTGAAGTGAAATTTGAATCCGAGCTGGCGGTTGTGATCGGCAAAGAGGCAAAGCAGGTGAGCGAAGAAGACGTGTGGTCGTATATTTTTGGCTATACGGTCGCCAACGATGTCACCGCGCCGCAGTTTTTCCACCCGGACGGCCATTGGACAATCGGAAAATCATTCGATACGTTTACACCGCTCGGCCCGGTCATTGAAACAGAGCTCGATCCTCGGGCTGTATCGGTGAAAGCGCGGGTCAATGGCGAAGAAAAGCAGAACAGCTCGACCGAGCTGATGATCATTTCCATCAGCAAAATGATTTCGTATTTGTCTCATGTCATGACGCTGCAACCGGGCGACGTCATTTTGACGGGAAGCCCGGTCGGCGCCGAGCTTGTCGGCCCGGGGACGGTCATTGAGTGCGAGGTGGACGGCATCGGCACGCTCCGCAATACGTTCATCGCCGCCAAAGCGCCGGTCGTTTCCATCCGACGTTCATAACGAACCTGCGGCATCTCTGGGCCAAACAAGGCATCAGGCGCGTCCTGACGGTGAATACGTTCCGTCCGTTAAGGCGGCGCTGCCGCCGCCATGCGCGCCTGCGCCGCTCTCCCGCCTGCAAAAGCCCGGCTGTTCGTGTATAATGGCGAGCGGAGAGAACAAATCGAGGTGAATGAGATGGAAAGAGAAAACACGGTCAAATCTGTCCGCCGGGCGCTGCAAATTATCGAAATCGTCAGCACGAAAAAGGACGGGCTGGGCGTTACGGAAATCGCGAAACAAATGGACATCAACAAAAGTTCGGTGTACCGCATTTTAACGACGCTTGCCCAATACGGCTATATCGAGCAACATCCGGAAACGGAGCGGTATAAGCTCGGCTACAAGTTTTTAGAGCTCAGCTCAAAGCTGCTTGATTCGATCGATTTGCGCCAAGAGGCGAAGCCCTATTTGCGCCAGCTCGAAAAAGAAACGAACGAGGTTATCCACCTCGTCGTCTATGACCAAGGGGAAGTCATTTATATTGAAAAATTGGAAGGAACGGAGACGCTGCGCATGCACTCCAAAGTCGGCAAGCGGGCTCCGATGCATTGCACGGCGGTCGGCAAGGCTATTTTAGCTCATTTGCCGCCAGCGGTGGCTTCGGAGATCATCGACCGGAAAGGACTGCCGAAGCATACCGATTGGACGATCACCGACCGCGAGGCATTTTTCCGCGAGCTTGAGACCGTCCGGCAAAACGGGTATGCGCTTGACTTGGAAGAAAACGAGTACGGCATCCGCTGTGTTGCCGTTCCGATTTTTGATTATACCGGCGGCGTCGTCGCGGCGATCAGCGTTTCCGGCCCGACGATCCGCATGACGGACGACCGCATCACAGCGCTCGCTGTGCGCATGCGCCAGATCGGCAAAGAACTGTCGGCAAGGCTCGGCTATCGTGGAGCCCATTCCGTCCAGCTGTAGCGGCTGGACGTTTTTTTGTGCGAAGAAGAATGACCCATGTGGACGCCGCCTTGGCGGGGAAGGTGAGAGGAAGGCATCCTTTTTCCAAAACCGTTCAGATACAATCGAAAGTTCTGTCGTTCGGTTGGCTCCGATATATCGGGTGTCTGCCAGTCTTAAACGGGAGAGGACTGCCTCTTGGTGGGCGTTTTTTGTAGTGCAAACAAACGGAATGCATGTAAAATAGAAACGAGGTGATATGCGACGTGAAAAAACAGACGCTTTCGGAATGGATCGAACAGCTTCGCCAAGATCCGAATGTCGTGTATTGGCATGAAATTGAACCGAAAGAAGCGAATTTCGTTCCGTTTCCAGACGAACTCGATCCGCGGTTGCGCGCGGCGCTCAAAGCGCGCGGCATCGCTTCGTTGTATACGCACCAGGCGGCCGCTTACGACGCGATCCAAAGCGGGCGGAACATTGTCGCCGTGACGCCGACCGCTTCAGGGAAAACGCTTTGCTACAATTTGCCGGTGCTTGATGCCATCGCCAAAGAGCCATCGAGCCGCGCCCTGTATATTTTTCCAACGAAGGCGCTCGCTCAAGATCAAAAAAACGAACTAAACGAGATCATCGCCGAGATGGGGGTATCGATTTACAGCCATACATACGACGGCGACACGGCGCCGGCGCTGCGGCAAAAAATCCGTCAAACGGGCCATATTGTCATCACCAACCCAGATATGCTCCATACGGCCATTTTGCCGCACCATACGAAATGGATTTCTCTTTTTGAACAGCTGCGCTACGTCGTCATCGATGAACTGCATACATACCGCGGCGTGTTCGGCAGCCATGTGGCGAACGTCATCCGCCGCTTAAAGCGCATTTGCGCCTTTTACGGAAGCCGACCAACGTTTATTTGCACCTCGGCGACGATCGCCAATCCGAAAGAGTTGGCGGAGCGGCTGATCGGTGAACCGGTGGCGCTTATTGACAACAATGGGGCGCCGCGCGGGCGGAAATATTTCGTGTTTTACAATCCGCCGGTTGTCGAGCGGACGATGAACATCCGCCAAAGCGCGACAAAAACGGCCGTTGAGCTCGCAAGACAGCTGCTTGTCAACCGCATTCCGACGATCGTTTTCGCCCGCAGCCGCGTCCGTGTCGAGTTGATTTTAAGCCATTTGCAGGCGGTGGTGAACGAACGAATCGGCGATACGACGATCCGCGGCTACCGCGGCGGCTACTTGCCGAGCGAGCGGCGCGCCATTGAAAAAGGGTTGCGCAGCGGGGAGATTATCGGTGTGGTGAGCACGAATGCGCTCGAGCTCGGTGTTGATATCGGCCAATTGCAAGCGTGCATCTTAACAGGGTATCCGGGAATGATCGCCAGCACGTGGCAGCAAGCCGGGCGCGCCGGCCGGCGCCAGGGCGATTCGCTCGTTGTGATGATCGCAAGCGCAAGCCCCCTCGATCAGTACATCATCTCCCATCCAGAATACTTTTTCGCCCGCTCGCCGGAGGCGGCGCGCATCAACCCGGACAATCTGCTCATTTTGGTCGATCATATCAAATGCGCCGCCTATGAGCTTCCGTTCCGGCGCGGCGAGACGTTCGGCGGCGTCGAGGTCGAAGAGGTGCTCGACTTTTTGGCCGAGCAAGGGGTGCTAAACGAACGCGCTGGGCGCTGGCACTGGATGAGCGACGCGTTTCCCGCGCATGATATCAGTTTGCGCTCCGCAGCTCAGGAAAACGTCGTCATCATCGATATTTCCGACACCGCCCGCCATCGCGTCATTGGCGAAATGGACCGCTTCAGCGCGATGACGCTGCTTCATGATGAAGCGATTTATTTGCACGAAGGAGCACAATACCAAGTCGAAAAGCTCGACTGGGAGGAGAAAAAGGCGTACGTCCGCCAAGTGGATGTGGAATATTTTACGGACGCCAATTTGGCTGTCCGGCTTGATGTGCTGTCGGAAGACCGGAGCGAAACGCGCGGACAAATGGCGGTGCGTTACGGTGATGTATCGGTCCGAGCGATGGCGACGATTTTTAAAAAGCTGAAGCTGTCGACGTTTGAAAACATCGGATCAGGGCCGATCCGGCTTCCCGAGGAAACGCTGCATACATCGGCGGCGTGGATCGAGTGGGAGGCGGTGCCGTCACGGTTTTCCCCGGCGCTGTTTGAACAACTCCTTGTCGGCATCGCCAATGTGCTTGGTCATCTCGTGCCGGTGTTTGTCATGTGCGACCGCTCCGATCTTCACGTCGTGCCGCAGCTTAAGGCGCCGCATTCCGGACGGCCGACGATTTTCCTTTATGATCGCTATCCAGGCGGAGTCGGCCTGTCGGAGGCGGTGTTTGAACGGTATGAAGAGATCATGAAACATGTGAAAGAATGGGTCGAACGTTGCCCGTGTGCGGACGGCTGCCCATCGTGCATCGGCATTTCAAGCGCTGACGGACCGTCGTTGAAGCGCGAACTTGTCCAGTTTTTGGACGAACAACTTGCCGTTTGGGCCGGTCCGTCCGTTTAAGCGTCGTCATGCGTGTTTTTGCCGAGTGTGGGAGAATCAACTTATAGAAGCAAGCCGACGTCAAGCAAGGAGGGGGTGAACGGATGAAGCCGAAGTTGGCGCAATGGAAAGAATTGCTTGCCGCCCGGCATAAAAAGGAGAACGATGAAGAAAAAGAAGAAGAGAAACCGGACGGACGACCTGTGACGGACGTGCCGTATGCCGACGTTTGGCGGGAGTACGGCGCCAAGCCGTATTGGTTTGCCGGCGATTACTGCCTCATTCGGGAAACGGTGTATCCGCTTGACTATCAGCACGGCCGCTATCGGCTCGGAGCGCTGTATGAAGTGCACGAAAGATGGCAGGAAGCGCCGTTTTCCCATCCGCTCTCCTGCCGCGGCTTTGCCGTTCGCGACTTATTCTTTTTTGACACGGAGACGATGGGACTTTCAAGCGGGGCGGGAAACATCATGTTCTTGCTTGGCCACGCCCGCATTCTTGGCGATTTCGTCACCATCCGCCAGCATCTTCTGCCATACCCAGGGGCGGAAGTGGCGCTCTATCAAAGTTTTTTGTCTGACGTCGATTATACGACGCTTGTTACCTATAATGGAAAAGCGTTCGACTGGCCGCGCCTGAAAACGCGCCATGCGCTTGTCCGCAACATGGTGCCAAAATTGCCAGCGTTCGGTCATTTTGATTTGTATCACGCCGCCCGCCGCTTATGGAAAGACAAATTGGATTCGCTGCGCCTTTCGGAAGTGGAGCGGCACATTCTCCATGTCGAGCGGGGCGATGATGTGCCGGGCTTTTTGGCGCCGATGATGTACAAGGAGTTTTTGCAAACGCCCCATCCAGACCGGCTCATGCCAGTATTGCGCCATAACGAGCGCGACGTGTTGTCGCTCATTGCTCTCTACATTCACCTATCCGTTCAGCTGCTTGAAGCGGACCGGCTCGCTGACCCCAAGGAGCAGTTGGCCGCCGCCCGTTGGTTCGAAGCGGTCGGGGAAACAGCGGCTGCAAGGGGGGTGTACGAGGAGGCGAGCGGCAAAGGGGCGAAGGAAGCGCAGGCGGCGAAATGGCAGCTTTCGCTTTTATACCGAAAAGAAAAACGATATGAAGAGGCTGCTCTCCTTTGGCGCGACTTGTTTATCCACGGAAATGGCTATTGGAAGGCGAAGGCCGGGCTTGAACTGGCGAAGGTGTATGAACATTATTTCCGGGATGCGGCCGAAGCGCACCGTTATGCCGTTATGGCATATGAAGCGTGGCGGTCGCTCGCTAGGATGAGCCGACAACATAGCGAGAAAGAAGAAGCGGAATGGCGCAGGCGGCTCGCGCGGCTTGAACGCAAGAAAAACGGGTGAGAACTCGTCCATTTCCCTGGCAAGCGCAAAATATGACAGAAAACAAAAATGTTTCGTCTTTTTGTTGTGAATCTTGTAGAAAAAAGAAAAAACGTGTACAATGGCATCGGAATGAACGAAAACGATGGCAGGGAGAAGAAGACGATGCGGAGCATGTACAAAAAAATTTTGTATCTTTTTTTTATTGTCGTCGGTTTGACGTTTGTCGTGTTCAATTATATCTATTAATGAACGTCAGAGCGGCCGGCGCCGCATAACGGATTCAAAAAGACGAATGACTATGCCAAAACGTCCGAAGCACCGGGGGCGAGAGAGCCGGTAGATTGTTGGCGCGAATGGCTCTTCAAAATGGGTGTTTATACTAGTACGAGTCCACTCCGTTCATCATAGGCTAGTATTGTCAAGCAACAGCCTAAATTGATGAAAGGAGAGGAATATTATGCATTGCCTGCCGAATGTAACGGCGCCGATCGTTCATCCGCCTCGTTGCAACGTTCAGCATCATTTCGAAGCAACGATTGTGCCGCATATCCATCCATCGCATACGACACATGTTTATCATCACCTGTATGAACATCAACATTATTTCCCGCATACGGAATCGGCGGTGGCTCAGGCTGCCAATCGCCATCTGTACTGTCCGGGTCCGGGACCAATGCCAGGATTTGGTCCGTTTCCGCCGTTTCCGCTGCGATAGTAAGGGCCAAAAACAGAAGCCGCTTTGTCGGCTTCTGTTTTTTTACGGATGGAAAACGCCGGCAGCCGGCGGCGTTTGGGCGGGAGGACGGCGTTTCGGCGCCGCCGGGAAGTCTGCGTGGGCGCCATGCGGCTTCCCGATCGATGCGGCAAGCCAACCGTCAATTGACAACCGGCTGAATTTCTGAAAAAATAAAGAGAAGATGATCGTTGAATGCGGATTGAGGTGAAAAGCCATGTCAGCCCATCAAGTGAAACTGACGCCGAAAGACATTTTAGAAAAGGAATTTAAGGTAAGCATACGGGGGTACAACCAAGACGAAGTGGATCAATTTTTGGATCTCATTATTAAAGATTATGAAGCATTTCAGCAAGAAATTGACGAGCTGCGCCAGGAAAACGCCCGGCTGAAGCGGCAAGTCGAGGAGCTTCAAAAACGGCCGGCGATGTCGGCGGGAACGACGAACTACGACATTTTGCAGCGCCTTTCCAACTTAGAAAAGCATGTGTTTGGCCGGAAACTGTATGAATAACCAGCCGGCAGGGCGAAGTTGATGCAGGTGATTTCTAATTTTTTTCTTCTTGATTCTCACACCAAGATCAGCTATACTGTAAGATGCTCGCAGCGTTAATCATGTTCGGGTAATCGCTGCGGCCGGTTTCGGCCGTAGAGGAAAGTCCATGCTCGCACGGTGCTGAGATGCCCGTAGTGTTCGTGCCTAGCGAATCCATAAGCTAGGGCAGTCTGGCTTCGGCTGGGCTGACGGCGGGGAAAGAACCTACGTCCGCATGCGGATATGGTTCGATTACCCTGAAAGTGCCACAGTGACGCAGCTCTAAGGGAAACCTTAGAGGTGGAACGCGGTAAACCCCACGAGCGAGAAACCCAAATGATGGTAGGGGCACCTTCCTGAAGGAAATGAACGGAGGGAAGGACAGGCGGCGTACGCTGCCTGTAGATAGATGATTACCGCCGGAGTACGAGGCGAAAGCCGCTTGCAGTACGAAGGTACAGAACATGGCTTACAGAACATGATTAACGCGGTGATTGGAATCGTGGGAAAGCCCTCCTGCAGGAAGGAGGGCTTTCTCTTTTGTGTGTTTTCCTTCCATATGACTATAATGGAAGTATAGGCCATGAATGAGGATACATACGCCTATCAGATAGGGGGAACAGGATGACTTCGTTTTCGCTGATTGCCACGGCCGCGATGGGGCTCGAATCGGTCGTCGCGGAAGAAGTGCGCCGGCTTGGCTATGAGTGCCAAGTGGAGAACGGCAAAGTGACGTTTGAAGGCGATGCGCTCGCCATTTGCCGGGCCAACCTTTGGCTGCGCGCCGCTGACCGCGTGAAGCTGAAAGTCGGTGAGTTTCGAGCGACGACGTTTGAGGAGTTGTTTGAACAAACGAAGGCGTTGCCGTGGGCCGATTACTTGCCGAAAGATGCCGAGTTTCCGGTGATCGGGAAGTCGGTCAAATCAACGCTGTTCAGCGTTTCCGACTGCCAAGCCATTGTGAAAAAGGCAGTCGTCGAAAGCTTAAAAGCGCGCTATCATTTGTCGTGGTTCCCGGAAACCGGGCCGTTGTATCGGATCGAGGTGGCGCTTCACAAAGATATCGCGACGTTGACGATCGATACAAGCGGCGCCGGGCTGCATAAACGCGGCTACCGTGCTCGCCAAGGGGAGGCGCCGCTAAGAGAGACGCTCGCGGCCGCCTTAGTGTTGCTCACCAATTGGACGCCCGAGCGCCCGTTCGTCGATCCGTTTTGCGGGTCGGGCACGATTGCCATTGAGGCGGCGCTGATCGGCCAAAACATCGCCCCAGGGTTTAACCGGGATTTCGTCTCGGAGCAATGGCCGTGGATCGGGGAATCGGTATGGGAAGAGGCGCGCCAAGAGGCGGAACAGATGGCGCGTTACGACCAACCGCTTGATATTTGCGGGATTGACCTTAACCCACACATGGTCGAGATCGCCAAGATGAATGCAGCCGAAGCGGGGCTGGCCGATCTCATTTCTTTTCGGGAGGGCCGCGCCGAGCAGTTTCGGACCGATGCACAATACGGGGTGATCGTCGGCAACCCGCCATACGGCGAACGGCTTGGCGAACAACGGGAGGTCGAAGCGCTCTATCGCGCCATCGGCCGCGCCTTCGCCGCCTTGGATACGTGGTCGGTGTACATTTTAACCGCCCACCGCGGTTTTGAAACGCATTACGGCCGCCCGGCGACGAAGCGGCGCAAACTGTTTAACGGCTTTATTGAAACGCATTACTACCAGTACTGGGGGCCGCGGCCGCCGCGCGAAGCTCGAAGTTGACTTCTCGGCGGCCATCGATCATAATATTGTTTTGTTACTAGGGATCGGGCGCGCAACAAACTTGTTGCGCGCTTATGCATGATATGCCGGGGGAGTTTATGCCAATTGGAGGGGTGGCGACGATGGGCCATGAGCGTTATCCGTTTGTTGTAGAAAAAAATGAAAACTTTTTTGATAAGTTGAGCCAGTGGATCGGCGATGTTTTTTATGACATTTTGCCGGAAGCCGGCTTTGAGCTGCGCGACGAGCAAATTTATATGGCGTTTCAGCTCGAGCGGGCGTTTCGCGAAAAAAAGGTGATCTTCGCCGAAGCGGGAGTTGGCACGGGGAAAACGATCGTGTATTTGCTGTATGCAGTCTGCTACGCCCGCTATACCGGCAAGCCGGCCATTATCGCCTGCGCCGATGAGACGCTCATTGAGCAGCTCGTCAAAAAGGAAGGCGATATTGCGAAGCTATCCAACGTGCTCGGGCTGGAAATCGACGTCCGGCTGGCGAAATCGCCGGATCAATATTTATGTTTAAATAAACTGGAAGAAGTGACGACGTATGACGATGACGACATCGAGCTGTATGAGCAAATTTACGATGAACTTCCGGCCTTCGTCCATGACAACAAACCGCTGCAGTCGTTCTACCGCTACGGCGACCGAAAAGAATACGCCCACCTGACTGATGAGCAGTGGAAAAAAATCGCTTGGGATCCGTTTCAAGACTGTTTCACGTGCGAAAAGCGGCATCGCTGCGGACAGACGCTTTGGCGCGACTATTACCGGAAGGCGGCGGATTTGATCGTCTGCTCGCACGATTTTTATATGGAACATGTTTGGACGTATGAAGCGCGCAAGCGGGAAGGACAGCTGCCGCTGTTGCCGGAAGCGAGCTGTGTCGTGTTTGACGAAGGGCATTTATTGGAGTTCGCTGCGCAAAAGGCGTTGACATATCGAATGAAAGAGACGACGCTTGAGACGTTGCTGACACGGCTTCTTGAAAACGACATCCGTGAAGAGCTCGCCTATTTAATTGAGGAGACGCTGGAGACGAGCACGCGCTTTTTTGATGAGCTGAAAGCGTGCGCGAAAGACGTTCCGGGTTCGAACCGGAAAGAAATTTTGCCGTCGCCGCGTCTTGAACAATGGGCGAAGCGGCTCCGCGGCCAAATGGTCGAAATCGGCAACGAGCTAGTGTTTGAAAGCGAGACGTATACGATCGATCATTACCAGCTGAACATTGTGGATGAGTATTTGGATCAGATTCAGTATTCACTCGATTTGTTTTTGAAAAACGCCGACGCCATTACGTGGCTTGAGTCGTCGCGTCAAGAGGCGACGTTTGTCGTCATGCCGCGCACCGTTCAGGAAGTGTTGCGCGAAAAAGTGTTCAGCAAACGCATGCCGTTTGTCTTTTCATCGGCAACACTATCAAACGGAAAATCATTCCAATATATAGCGCAAAGCTTAGGCATTGATGACTATTTATCGTTCAGCGTGCCGTCGCCGTTTGATTACGACGAACAGATGACGATTTTTATGCCGACGTTCCGCGCGGATGAGACGCTGTTTGCCAAAAAATACGCATATGCGCTTGAAAAATTGCGCGAAACCGGAGGCCGGGCGCTCATCTTGTTCCCGACGCGCGAGGAGCTTCTTCAGTTTAAAGAAGCGGCAGCCGGCGAACCATTTTCGTTTTTGTTTGAAGGCGACCGTGAAATCAGCGATTTGGTCGCCGAGTTTCAGCGTAACGAGGAAACGGTGCTTTGTTCCGAACATTTATGGGAAGGGCTTGACATCCCGGGGCCGTCGCTTTCGAATGTCATTATTTGGTCGCTGCCGTATCCGCCGAATGATCCGGTGTTTCAGGCGAAGCGAAAAGCGTATAGCAACCCGTTTTGGGACGTCGATGTGCCGTATATGCTTCTTCGTCTTCGCCAAGGAGTCGGACGACTCATCCGCACACGCGACGACTGCGGCATCGTTTCCATTTTCGTCACCGACCGGGAAGATGAACGGGTCATTGCGGCGATCAAAGACGTGTTGCCGACAGCGGTGAGGGGAGAATAAGATTCTTCCCTCCTTTTCATTTTGGGCCGAACACAACATTTCACCATTTGCAAGCAGGAAAAAGGCGGTTCATGATGGAAATGATGATATGCCGACGAAATACATAGGGGGACTGAGCGCAATGAAGCAGATCGAAAAGCAGTTTTTGCAATATGTCAAAAAAATGACGGGCTACCGCGAAGCGATTGGCCTCATGTATTGGGATTTGCGGACTGGCGCCCCGAAAAAAGGGGTCGAGCAGCGATCAGAAGTGATCGGCATGCTGTCAGAAGAAGTGTTTCGCATGTCGACATCCGAGGAGATGGCAGCATTTATCGCCAAGCTGTCGCCCAAAGCCGTCTACGAGCAGCTGGATGACGTGACAAAGAAAACGCTTGATGAATGCAAAAAAGAATACGAGCGCAATAAAAAAATTCCAGCGGATGAATACAAAGAGTTTGTCGTGCTTTGTTCCAAAGCGGAAAGCGTTTGGGAAGAAGCGAAAGCGGCTGCTGATTTCGCCCGGTTTCGCCCGTATTTGGAGCAAATCATCGAGTTTCAGCGCCGCTTTATCAGTTATTGGGGGTATGAAGGACACCCGTACAATACGCTGCTCGATCAATACGAGCCGGGCATGACCGTCGATTTGCTTGACGAACTGTTCAGCCGCCTGCGCGAACGCATCGTCCCGCTTGTGCACGCCATTTCCGCCGCGTCCGACAAGCCGGACACATCGTTTTTGTTCGCGCCGTTTCCGAAAGAAAAGCAGCGCGCTTTTTTGCTTGAGTTGCTTAAAGAGCTCGGCTATGATTTTGGCAAGGGGCGGCTTGATGAGACGGTCCATCCATTTGCGATCGGGCTCAACCCAAACGATGTGCGCATTACGACGCGCTACGACGAGCGCGACTTCCGCACCGCGGTGTTTGGCACGATCCATGAATGCGGCCATGCGCTGTATGAACAGCACATTTCCGAGGCGCTTGTCGGCACTCCGCTTGCGAGCGGGGCGTCGATGGGCATTCATGAATCGCAGTCGCTCTTTTTTGAAAATATGATCGGACGCCACTACGCGTTTTGGAAGCGGCATTATCCGCGCCTGCAGCAATACGCGCCCACGCAGTTCGCCGACGTTTCGCTTGATGCGTTTTACCGGGCGATCAATGAAGCGAAGCCGTCGCTCATTCGTATTGAAGCGGACGAACTGACGTATCCGCTCCATATTATCATCCGCTATGAAATCGAAAAGCAGCTGTTTGCTGGGGAGCTGGAAGCGATCGACTTGCCGGATGTATGGAATGAGAAATATGAACAATACCTTGGCATCCGCCCGCACAACGATGCGGTCGGCGTGTTGCAGGACGTCCATTGGTCCGGCGGCAGCTTCGGCTATTTCCCATCGTATGCGCTCGGCTATATGTATGCGGCGCAATTCAAGCAAGCGATGGAAAAAGAGTTGGATGTAGCTGGGCTGCTTGAAGAGGGGAACATCGCACCGATCCGTGAATGGCTGACCGTTCATATCCACCAGTTTGGAAAAATGAAAAAGCCGCTCGAACTTGTGCTCGATGCGACCGGCGAAACGCTGAAAGCCGATTATCTTATTCAATATTTAGAAGAAAAATATAAGGCGCTTTATCGATTATAGAACAGGCGCGTCAGTGCAAACATCGTTCTTACGCTGTTCGTTTAGTTTTTCTGTCGACAAAGTCCTATTGTGTCTCGGTTTTATGCACATAAAGAGGAAGGTGTCCCGATCGCTTAGGGACACCTTCTTGTTTCACCATAATTTGTATCCTTTCGACCCCGGAGGAGCGTTTTGAATGATGTCGATGATCGGCACCGTATAGGCGATCAAAATGAGCGCAACGACGAGGCCGATCCAAAGCTTCCAGTTTTCAAGCGCCAGCGCAGCCCGTTCATACGGAGCAGCTGCCTCCGCGACCGGAAATTCCGTTTCGCCTTTCGGGGCGAAAAAGGCCAAGTTGATCACGATGACGAGAATCAAAATAATGCCGATGAACAAAATGGTGCCGCCGACCGCTTGCGCGATTTGGTACGGAATCCATTCAAGCGCTTGCGGCGAATTGCCGTACGTGGAGAACGCCGAGCGTCGCGGTGCGCCGAGCAAACCGGCGAAATGCATCGAGCCGGACATGAACGTCATCCCAACCGCCCAAACGATCGTTTGAATGATGGCGAGCCGGTTCATCGCTTTCGTCATCACCCGACCGGTCAAATGCGGAATGAGCCAGTATGACGCACCAAAAAATGTTAGGACGACAGTCGTTGCCACCGTTAAATGGAAGTGGCCGGTCACCCAAATCGTATTATGGACGACTTGGTTGAGTTGGTGCGAGGCGTTAATAATCCCGCCGGTGCCGGCCGGAATGAAAAACAGCATTCCGACAAACGGAGCGAAAAAGCGGGCGTCGCTCCACGGGAGTTTCCGCAGCCAGCCGAACAAGCCGGTCGCTCCCTGCGAGCGGCCGTACGATTCAAACGTCGCAAACATGGCGAACGCGGTCATGAGCGACGGAATGATGACCATGAACGTCAAGACGACTTGCACGTATTTCCAAAACGGCGAAATCCCCGGCTCAAGCAATTGGTGATGGAAGCCGACCGGAATCGAAAACAGCAAAAACAAGATAAACGCCAGCCGCGCGAGTGAATCGGAGAACATTTTGCCGCCGATCACTTTCGGAATGACGGCGTACCAAACCATATACGCCGGCAATAGCCAGAAGTAGACGAGCGGATGCCCGAAATACCAAAACAGCGTCCGGCTCAAGAGCACGTTCACCCGATCCGTGAGCCCAAGCGACCACGGAATAAGCTGGAAGACGACGGTGGCGGCGACGCCAAGCGTGCAGACGAGCCATAGCACCATATTCGTCACTGACATGAACGCCAACAGCGGGCTCACTTGACCGCGGTGCGTTTTCCGCCAGCGGGCATAATGAGCGAACATCGCAAAGCCGCTCACCCAGCTGCCGACGACGACAAGCGCCAAGCCGATGTAAAAGCCGGCGTGCGCTTGCAGCGGCGCGTAAAACGTATATAAGACAGACGCCTTGCCGGTTAAGATGAAAAACGCACTCATGGCTGTTCCGATTGTCATCAGCCAAAAACCGACCCAACCGGTCCGGCGCGAACCGTCTGAGAGCGCCCCGGTTGTGCGGCTGACCGCGGCGAACTGAAAGCCGATAATGAAAAACGTCGTCAGCACGAGTCCAAGCAAGACGCCGTGCGTCGTCAAAATCGTGTAATAGCTGATCCCAGCCGGGAGCTCAAACTTGCCTGAACGGACTAATGTTTGCAATAGGCCGGCGAACCCCCCGAGCGCGAGGGCGGTAAAGGCGACGAACAAATGGGCAAGCGCCAGTTTCGCATCGCGGCGATCGACTTTTTCCAACGGTTGTGCCATGTTACTCCACCACCTTTATGCGCGCCGTCATCATATGGTGGCCGGCGCCGCAATATTCGTTGCAAAGAATCGTATATTCGCCCGGCTTGTCAAACGTGGTTGTTAAGCTGTTCACATAACCGGGTTCGACCATCATGTTCACGTTCGTTCCCGGGATTTCAAATCCGTGGATGACGTCTTTCGAAGTGACGTTGATCGTCACTTTCGCTCCTTTTGGAATTTCGATCGCATTCGGTGTAAAAGAAAACGCGGCGACGACGATGTTCAACTCGTATTCCTTGTCTCCTTTTTTGACGAGCCCCGGATGATCAAACGGCGGGGTCGAATCGACTTTTTCTGGATCGATCGTTGTCAGGCAGCTCGGCGGCTGCTGTCCGGCGGCGAATGCACTTACGCCGACGACCGTCAAAAAGACGATCAAACAGCCGATGCCAAACGCAAGCCAAATTTTTTCATACTTATGGATGTGCATACCGATTCCCTCCCTTGCCGCTTACAGGCGGTGCAAAAATAAAAAGTAGACGCTGACCCAAGAAAAAATGATGAAAAAGCCGAGCAGAAACACAGAGGCCAGCGTGCCTTTGAGCGCCGGCTCTTTTTCCTTTTTCGTTTGCCGGGCCGCTTCAGCTGCTTTTGCCATGTTTGATCCCCCCTTACTTTGTTGGATTCATCCCCCATAACAGCAATTCGGCAGGTGCGCCAAACGGCCAATTTCCCTGCTTTGACACTATCATAACTGTACAAAACTGGGGCAACAGTGACTTTTCTCACAAAAACGATGCTGGAAGTGTGAACAAATGGTGACGTTTGTGAAAAAATGATGAAGACGTCATTTTCTCTCACGGCAGCAGAGCCCGCCAATGTCCTTTTCGCTGGCATGTAAAACGCCGGCGATTGAACAGGCAATGCGATGCAACAAAGGAGATTAAGCCTATCGATCGTTGATGATTTTTTAGCCAACGGCCAAGCGGCGCTCGGAATGGTGGAGATCATCGAGCAGGCGGGGGCTGATATGGTCGGCATCGGCATTGTCATTGAAAAAGCGTTTCAAGACGGCGGCCGGCTGCTTCGTTCGCGCGGCTTCCGCGTTGTGTCGCTCGCCCGCATCGCATCGCTTGATGGTGGCGCCATTCAATTTGCTGACGAGGTGATGAGTCGATGAAGATGAAATGGTGGCAAGTCGGATCGCTCGGCATCCAACATGTATTGGCCATGTACGCCGGGGCGATCGTCGTTCCGCTCATCGTCGGCGGGGCGCTGCATTTAACGAGCGAGCAGCTGACGTATTTAGTGGCCATTGACTTATTGACGTGCGGCATTGCGACGTTTTTGCAAGCGTGGAAAAACAAGTGGTTTGGCATCGGCTTGCCGGTTATGCTTGGTTGCACGTTTACGGCGGTCGGGCCGATGATCGCTATTGGCGGACAGTACGGGATGCCGGCGGTGTATGGGGCGATCCTCTGCGCCGGAGCGGTTGTGGTGCTCATCAGTCCGTATTTCGGCAAGTTGCGGGCGTTGTTTCCGCCAGTTGTCACCGGTTCGGTCGTGACAGTGATCGGATTGACGCTCATTCCGGCGGCGGTCTTAGGCGGAGCGATGATCGCCATGTTTGGCACGGTTGTCGCCTACGGTGTGAAAATGTTAAGCCAAGTCGATTTGACTTCGCAAGAAAACTTGTTGATCATCGCCTGCTCGGTCGGCGTGGGGCTTGGGGTGACGGTGGTGCCGAACTTGTTTGCCGAGCTGCCGGCCGGCTTGCGCATTTTAACCGACAGCGGCATCGTTGTCGGCAGCATGACCGCCATCATCTTAAACGCCGTCTTCCATTTCGGTAAGGCAAGAAAATCGGCTGCACTGCCGCTGCAGGAACAAAAAATCTCATAATTCTGGTCATGGACTTGGTAGTCATCTTCATTTTCCGGGTGTCGCTCGGGAAATGGGGATGACTTTTTCTTGTTTGCGCCTCGATTGACGGGAAGAATGCTAGAAGATGGTGAAAGGCTGATGGTATAATGGAGAGGAAAAAGGAGGTGAAACAATGGACGAATGGGTGGAGCGCCTTTTCGATGAATTGCGGCAAATGCGGACTCAGATGGCGACCAAAGAGGATGTTGCGCGGTTAAACGGGCGCATCGAGCGACTTGAACAGACCGTGACGGCGACGAGAGAAGACGTCGCACGGACGAATGAGCGCATCGGGCAGCTTGAACAGACCGTGACGGCGACGAGAGAGGATGTCGTACGGGCGAATGAGCGCATCGGGCAGCTTGAACAGACCGTGAT
>NZ_MQMG01000030.1 GCF_001908025.1 Geobacillus proteiniphilus | reverse complement strand
CTTGAGGCGGCGAAGAGAAAGGCGGCCGAGGAAGCACGGGCGAAGGCGGCGGAACTGCGGAGACAGCGCGAGGCGGCTGCGTCCGGTGCGTCGACAGGGGATGACCTTGAGGCGGCGAAGAGAAAGGCGGCCGAGGAAGCACGGGCGAAGGCGGCGGAACTGCGGAGACAGCGGGAAGCAACCGCGACAGGCGGCGCGACCGAAGGCGACCTCGAGGCAGCGAAGCGAAAGGCGGCCGAGGAAGCACGGGCGAAGGCGGCGGAACTGCGGCGACAGCGGGAAGCAACCGCGACAGGCGGCGCGACCGAAGGCGACCTCGAGGCAGCGAAGCGAAAGGCGGCCGAGGAAGCACGGGCGAGGGCCGCCGAACTGCGGCGGCAGCGCGAGGCAGCGGAAGGCGGCGCGGAGGATGATCTTGAGTTGGCGAAGAAAAAGGCAGCTGCGGCCGCGAAGGCGAGAGCCGCTGCATTGGCCAAGCAAAAAGCGGCCGAAGCGTCGGGCGACGATGACGAGCTAGCCAAGCAAAAAGCGGCCGCCGCGGCGAAAGCGAAAGCCGCGGCCGCGGCAAAAGCGCGGGCGGCGGCCTTGGCGAAGCAACAAGGCGGCGCTGGCGATGAGGGGGCGAAACAAAAAGCGGCAGCGGCCGCCCGGGCGAAGGCCGAGGAAGCTGATCGAGCTCCGTCGCCGAACGATCCGCTGCTTGAGAAATATGTCCGCATCATTCATGAGCATCTCGGTCCGGACGTGCTCGAGGATGCATACATCAACCGGCTGGCGAAAGATGTGCCGACGCTTGTCGTCAAAAAAGAGGCGTACTACAAAGTCGCCGAGTTGTTGAAAGGCCATGAACAGCTTCGGTTTGATTATTTATCCGAGCTGCACGGCACCGATTTTCAGACGCATATGGAAGTGTACGTCCATTTGTATTCCTATCCAAACCGGCAGCCGGTGGCGCTGAAAGTCAAAATCGAGCGCGACAACCCGGAAGTCGATTCGCTCGTTCCGCTTTGGCCGGGGGCGAACTGGCCGGAGTGCGAGGCGTACGATTTGCTTGGCATCCGTTTCCACGGCCACCCGAACTTAATCCGCATCTTCCTCGGCGAACAATGGGTCGGGCATCCGCTGCGCAAAGATTACGAGCCGTATGATGCGGAGGTGTAGATGATGCTGCGCACAGAAGAAATGATTTTAAACGTCGGCCCCCAACACCCGAGCACGCACGGGGTGTTCCGCCTCATTTTGAAAATTGACGGCGAGATCATTCAAGAGGCGACACCGGTCATCGGCTATTTGCACCGCGGGACGGAGAAAATTGCCGAAGGGCTGCAATATACGCAAATCATTCCGTACACCGACCGAATGGACTATTTATCAGCGATGACAAACAACTATGTGCTTTGCCATGCGGTCGAAACGATGATGGGCATTGAAGTGCCGGAGCGGGCCGAATATTTGCGCGTTCTCGCCATGGAGCTCGGGCGGATCGCCAGCCACCTCGTCTGGTGGGGGACGTATTTGCTTGACCTTGGCGCGACGAGCCCGTTTTTGTACGCGTTCCGCGAACGCGAAATGATTATTAATCTATTAAATGAGCTGTCCGGAGCGCGGCTGACGTTCAACTACATGCGCATCGGCGGCGTCAAATGGGATGCGCCGGATGGCTGGATCGACAAGGTGAAACAGTTCGTTCCGTATATGCGCGAGAAATTGGCTGGCTACCATGAGCTTGTCACTGGCAACGAAATTTTTCGCCAGCGCGTCACCGGCGTCGGCCGGTATACGAAAGAAGAGGCGATCAGCTATTCACTGAGCGGCGTCAACTTGCGGTCGACCGGCGTCAAATGGGATTTGCGCAAAGATGAACCGTATTCGATCTATGACCGCTTTGACTTTGATGTGCCGGTGCGCGACGGCGGCGACTGCCTCGCCCGCTATGAATGCCGGATGGCGGAAATCGAACAGTCGCTCCGCATTATCGAGCAGGCGTGCGAGCAGTTCCCGCCTGACGGGCCGATCATGGGAAAAGTGCCCCGCATCATTAAAGCGCCGCCCGGCGAGACGTTCGTCCGCATCGAGGCGCCGCGCGGCGAGATCGGCTGCTATATTGCGAGCGACGGCAAAAAAGAGCCGTACCGCCTCAAATTCCGGCGCCCATCGTTTTACAACTTGCAAATACTCCCGAAGCTGCTCAAAGGGGAAAACTTGGCCAATGTCATCGCCATTCTTGGGTCGATTGACATTGTGCTCGGGGAGGTCGACGGATGATGGAACAATGGCTTGAATCCACGCCAAGCTGGTCGAACATCGCCCTCTTTTTCGGGCTTGGGGCGCTGCTTTTGGCGGTCGTGCTCGCCTTTGTCACATACGGCATTTTGGCCGAACGGAAAGTGATGGGGTTTATGCAAGGGCGCATCGGGCCGAACCAAGTCGGCGGCCGCTTCGGGCTGCTGCAAACCGTTGCCGATGTGTTGAAGCTGCTTTTGAAAGAGGATACGATCCCAAAAGCGGCCGACCGTCCGCTCTACGTGCTGGCGCCGATCATCGCCTTTGTGCCGTCGTTTATGGTGTTGGCGGTGCTGCCGTTTACCGATGCGTTCCGGTTTGCCGATATCGGCGTCGGCCTTCTGTATTATATCGCTGTCTCCGGCTTGACGACCGTCGGCGTCGTCGCCGGCGGCTGGGCGTCAAACAACAAATACGCTCTGCTTGGCGGCATGCGTGCAGCCGCGCAAATGATTTCCTATGAGATTCCGCTCGTCATGTCGGCGCTTGGCGTCGTGCTTTTGGCTGGAAGCATGAATTTGGTCGACATCGTTGCGGCGCAAAAAGACGTATGGTTCATTTTCGCCCAGCCGTTGGCGTTTTTGATTTTCCTCATTGCCGCGGTGGCCGAATTGAACCGGACGCCGTTTGACTTGCCGGAGGCGGAGTCCGAGCTGGTCGCGGGGTTCCATGTCGAATATTCCGGGTTCCGTTGGGCGTTCTTTATGCTCGCCGAGTATGTGTATTTGTTCGCCATGGCGGCGCTCGTGACGATTTTGTTTCTCGGCGGCTGGCATCCGGTCGCGTTTCTCGGCTGGATTCCTGGCGCGGTCTGGTTTGCCTTGAAGTTTTGTGCGGTCGTTTTCGTCCTCATTTGGTTTCGCGCCACATTTCCGCGCGTGCGCGCCGACCAGCTGATGGAGTTCGCCTGGAAAGTGCTGCTTCCGCTTTCGCTCGTCAACATTGTGCTGACGGCGGTCGTTAAAGCGTGGTTTTTCTAAAGGAACAAAGCAACTTGTCTTGCCAGGAAGGGGGCAGCCGTCCATGAGCATGGCCTCCTCTTTCGGACAGAGGTCGTGTCGGAACGCCACTTTTCCCATGAGAGGGGTAGACGGATGATTGGGTTGATGAAAGGATTGGCGTATACGTTAAAAGAGTTGACGCGCGAAAAAGTGACGTACGATTACCCGCACGAACCGCTCCCGCTCCCGGATCGGTTTCGCGGCATCCAGAAATTTTATCCGGAAAAATGCATCGTGTGCAACCAGTGTGTCAACATTTGCCCGACCGAATGCATCCAGCTGACCGGGAAAAAACATCCCGATCCGACGAAAAAAGGGAAAGTGATTGAGACGTACAACATCAACTTTGAAATTTGCATTTTATGCGATTTGTGCACGGAAGTATGCCCAACGGAAGCGATTGTCATGACGAACAACTTTGAGCTCGCGGAATACAGCCGCGACGCTCTGTATAAAGATTTGGCCTGGCTCGATGAAAACGATACGAACATAAGAAGGGAGAATAAGCCGTGAGCGGAACGGACATCGCCTTTTTCTTGCTCGCCCTCGCGGCGATTGCCGGGGGAGTGACGATGCTCCAGCTGACGAACGTCGTCCATATGGTCATCGCCCTCGTCATGACGTTTTTAGGCATTGCCGGGCTGTACGTGCTGTTGTCAGCCGAATTTGTCGCTGTTGTGCAAGTGCTCATCTATTCCGGAGCCATCACGATCATCATGCTGTTTGCGATCATGCTGACGCGCCATCACACAGACGAAAGGGAGCGCCAAACCACCGGCGGCGTCTGGCATAAAGCGGTTGCCGCCCTCTCTGTTATCGCCTTCGGCCTTGCCGTCTACTTCGGCATTCGCCAGCTCGACTTTGGCGCTGACGGCAGCGCGTTGGCGGGCGACAACGCTAGGGCGATCGGCAAGTCGCTTTACTCATATTATACGATTCCGTTTGAAATCGTGTCCGTCATTTTGCTTGTCGCCTTAATTGGCGCGATCGTGCTGGCGAAAAAAGACGGCAAGGGGGCGGAAGACGAATGACATTATCGGCCTATTTAGCGTTGGCGCTGATCTTGTTTTGCATCGGGCTGTACGGGGCGCTCACGAAGCGGAATACGGTCATTGTGCTCATCTGTATTGAGCTGATGTTAAATGCGGTCAACATCAATTTCGTCGCTTTTGCCAAATACGGCGCCCATCCCAGCGTTCACGGGCACGTGTTCGCGCTGTTTGCGATCGCCGTGGCGGCGGCGGAAGCAGCCGTCGGCTTAGCTGCGCTCATCGCTTTTTACCGCAGCCGGAAGACGGTTCAAGTCGATGAAGCCAATTCGTTGAAACATTAGAGAAGGGGATGGGAACGATGATGAACCTAGCTTGGGTCGTGCCGCTGTTCCCGCTTGGTTCGTTCATTCTGTTGCTGCTGTTCGGACGGAGATGGAAACAAGCAAGCGCCTATGTCGGCATCGCCGCGACGTTCTTGTCGCTGCTTTTGGCGCTCGCGGTGCTTGTGGACCGCCTCGGCGGGTCGACGTATGAGGCAAACTGGACATGGATGACGATAGGCGGCGTGACGTTGACGGTCGGGATTTCCGCCACCGCCCTAAACGTTTGGATGCTCGTCGTCGTCGCACTCGTCAGCTGGCTCGTCCATGTGTATTCGCAAGGGTACATGGCTGGCGATGAACGGTTTTCCACCTTTTACGCGTATTTGGGCCTGTTTACGTTTGCGATGCTCGGTCTTGTGCTGTCGCCGAATTTGCTGCAGGCGTACATCTTTTGGGAGCTCGTCGGGCTTGGATCGTTTTTGCTGATCGGTTTTTACTTCTATAAGGAAGAAGCAAAAGCGGCGGCGAAAAAAGCGTTCATCATGACGCGCATCGGCGACGTTGGCTTTTTTATCGGCATGATGTTGCTCTTTTGGCAAACGCATAGCTTTGATTACGATGACATTTTCCGCGCCGTCGGCGACGGCACGCTGTCGCCGGGGATGACGACGCTCGCGGCGATCTTGATTTTCATCGGCGCCATCGGCAAATCGGGGCAATTTCCGCTCCATACATGGCTTCCAGACGCGATGGAAGGCCCGACGCCGGTGTCGGCGCTCATCCACGCTGCGACGATGGTGGCGGCCGGTGTGTACCTTGTGGCGGCATTGTTTCCGCTGTATGAGGCAAGCCATGCAGCCATGATGACCGTGGCGACGATCGGCGGGGTGACGGCCATTTTCGCCGCGACGATCGGCTTGGTGCAGACGGACATCAAGCGCGTCCTCGCCTATTCGACGGTCAGCCAGCTCGGCTATATGATGTTGGCGCTTGGCGCGGGCAGCTATGTCGCGGCCATCTTCCATTTGACGACGCATGCGTTCTTTAAAGCGCTCCTCTTTTTGGCCGCCGGGAGCGTCATTCATGCCGTCCGTACGCAAAACATCGAGGAAATGGGCGGGCTTTGGCGGCGGCTGCCATGGACCGCGCCGCTATTCCTCATTGGGGCGCTGTCGATCAGCGGGGTTCCGCTATTCGCCGGCTTTTTCAGCAAGGACGAAATTTTGGCCGCCGCCTGGACGAACGGGCCGCGCCTCCTCTTTTGGCTCGCGGTCGCTGCCGCGCTGTTGACGTCGTTTTATATGTTCCGGCTCTTTTTCCTCGTCTTTGCCGGCAAAGCGCGGCATCATGAGGATGCTCATGAAGCGCCGGCCTCGATGGTGGCGCCAATGCTTGTGCTCGGCGTGCTGTCGATTGCATCCGGATACATGCAAACGCCGTGGTTTGGCTCGTTCCTTGGCGAATGGTTGACGGATGGAGCGTATCGTCATGAAGCGGCGCCGGGATGGATCGTTGTTGTGGCGACGATCGTGTCGTTTGCAGGGATTTTTCTCGCTTGGCTGATGTACGGGGCGCAGAAAATGCCGCGCGATTGGCTGTCCGCGCGTGTTCCGTATGTTGATGAGCTGCTGCGCCGTCATTACTACATCGATGACATTTACCGTTTGACGGTCGTGTCGCTTGTGTCATGGATCAGCCGCCTGTTGGCGTATGTCGACCGCTTCCTTGTTGAAGGGCTCGCCCGGCTTGCCGCCGGCATTGTCGGCGCGGCTGCCTCAGCTGGGTCGCGCGGGCAAAACGGGCAGGCGCAGACGTATGGGGCGGTGACGGTGGCCGGATTGGCGATTTTGGTCGTCATTTTCGCCTTAACAGGGGGGTACTGGCTATGATGTTTTTATCGCTGCTCGTCTTTTCGCCGCTGTTAGGCATCGTGTTGCTGATGTTTGTCCGCAAAACGGATGAACGAATGATTCAATGGCTCGGAACGGCCGCCACCGTACCGCCGCTCATTTTGGCGTTGTTTGCTTTCATTCAGTCTGGACGCGGGTTTCGCCTCGAGCGGCTCGACGAAGCGCGGGACTGGGTGCGGCTTGCTGACTTGCCATTTTTGACGGACGCGGCGTATGTGATCCGCTATGAGCTCGGCATCGATGGGCTGTCGCTTGTCTTTATCGTTCTGACCGCGGTGTTGGCGACGTTGGCCGCTTTGGCGTCGATGCTTGTCAAAACGGAGAAAAAAGGGTATTTTCTCTGGCTGCTGGCGCTTGAGATTGGCATGCTCGGCGTATTTTCCGCCGCCAATTTCGTTTGGTTTTTCCTCTTCTTAGAAGTGACGTTGGTCGCCATGTTTTTGCTTGTCGGCAAGTGGGGCGGGTTTGAGCGCGAGCGGGCGGCGTACAGCTACTTGTTGTACAACGGGCTCGGCTCGGCTTTGCTGCTTGTCGTGATCGCGGTGCTGCTTGCCCGAACTGGAACAGCGAATTTTGCCTTGCTTCATGAAATGTTACATAATCCAGCGGCGGAAGGGCAACTGATTGCGCCGCTGACGGAGGAAGGGCGTCGCTGGCTGCTCGGCGGGCTGCTGTTGGCATTTGCCGTCAAGCTGCCGGCTGTTCCGTTCCACCGCTGGCTCATCCGCGTCCACGTCGAAGCGCCGCCGCCGGTGGTGATGCTTCATGCCGGGGTGTTGCTGAAAATCGCAGCGTATGGGATGATTCGCTTCGGGGTCGGCTTGTTTCCGGATGAGTTCCGCTCGTTTGCCGGCGTTCTCGCTCTATTTGGCGTCATCAACGTGCTGTACGGCGCGCTGTTGGCGCTTCGCCAGCGCGAATTGAAGCGCGTGCTCGCCTACTCGAGCGTGTCGCATATGGGGGTCGTGCTCATCGGACTCGGTGCGTTGAATGAGGCCGGCATTCAAGGAGCGATCTTTCAATCGGTGGCTCACGGACTCATCTCGGCCTTGTCGTTTTTGCTTGTCGGCGTGCTCACTCATCGAATGGGAACAACGGACATCAACCGGCTTGGCGGACTGACGAAAGCGATGCCGCTCTTTTCCGGGTATTTGCTCACAGCGGCGCTCGCCTTGCTCGGTCTGCCGGGGCTGGCGGGATTTGTCGGTGAATTCACGTCGTTTCTCGGGCTGTTTCAAACGAAGCCGGCCCTTGCCGCAGTTGGGGCGCTTGGATTGATCTTCGCCGCTGTCTACTCGCTGAAAGCCGTCCTTGATATCACGTTCGGCCGCCCCCGCGACCGGCAGGAAGCGGTCATGGGCTGGCGTGAGCCGCAAGCATCTGCAGTGAGCATATGTGAACCGCAAACATCTGGGGCAAGCCTAGGTGAACCGCAAGGGGGCGTCGTTGACTTGCAAGGAAAAGAAGCTGTGCCGGCGTTCATCCTCGTCGCGTTGATCGTGGCCGTCGGCGTCTATCCGCAGCTATTGGCCGCACCGCTTACGGCCGTCGTAGAGACGATGATGAACGGGCTAGGGGGTTGATCACATGAACGATGTATGGCAATCCGATTGGAGCATGATGGCGCCCGAATGGATCGTCCTCGCGGCCGCCATAGCGCTGTTGGTGATTGACTTGGCGCTGCCGAGTGATCGAAGCCGCCGGCCGCTTGCTTGGGGCGCCGCGGCGGCGGCGGCGCTCGCTATGATCGCGACAGCGGCGATGATCCCGGCCGGGTCGGCATCGATTTTGCATGATACGTTCCGGCTCGATGCGTTCGCCAAAGCGTTCAAGCTCATTTTGCTGGCTGGCGGAGCGCTCGCTCTGCTTTTAGTGGCCGAATGGGCGCCGAAAGAAGGCAGTCCGCACCGCGGCGAATTTGCCTATATGATGTTGTTTGCGCTGCTTGGGGCGATGATGATGGCGTCTAGCGGCGACTTGCTTACACTATTTGTCAGCCTTGAGCTGCTTTCGGTGTCGTCCTACATTTTGGCCGGTTTGCGCAAAACGGCGCCGGCATCGAACGAGGCGGCGCTC
The DNA here is from genome assembly GCF_001908025.1 of Geobacillus proteiniphilus. GTDB lineage: Bacteria > Bacillota > Bacilli > Bacillales > Anoxybacillaceae > Geobacillus > Geobacillus proteiniphilus. Next base: position 35,840 of record NZ_MQMG01000030.1, on the reverse strand, counting down.
AAATATGTCATTAACGGCGGCATCGCCACCGCCATCATGCTGTTTGGCATGAGCTATTTGTTCGGCTTGACCGGAACGACGAATCTCGGCGGCATCGCGCGCCGCTTGCAGGAGACGAACGAGCCGTACATGCTTGCTTTGGCGTTTCTGCTTTTGCTCATCGGCGTTTCGTTTAAGCTGGCGACTGTTCCGTTTCATATGTGGGCGCCGGACGTGTATGAAGGGGCGCCCGTTCCGGCGACGGCGTTTTTTGCCGTCGTGTCGAAAACGGCCGGCTTTGTCCTTCTTCTCCGTTTGCTGGTGACGATCTTTGCCGCTGCGCCGGCAGAAGGGCGGGATCCGTCATCGCTCCTTTTGTCGATGCAGCCGGTCATCACCGTATTGGCCGGGCTGACGATGATCATCGGCAGCGTCGTGGCGCTTCGGCAGCGGAGTTTAAAGCGGCTGCTCGCCTACTCGAGCATCGCCCACGCCGGCTACTTGCTCGCCGGGTTTGCCGCGATGTCATGGGCGATGATCGATTCGCTCTGGATGTATTTGCTCGTCTATACGTTGATGAACATCGGGGCGTTTGCCATTATCGCCCATATTGTCAATGAAACGGGATCCGATGATTTGGATGGGCTCGCCGGCTTATATCGGCACCGTCCGCTGCTGGCTGTGGCGCTCGGGCTGTTTTTGCTCTCGCTCGCCGGCATCCCAGGAACGGCTGGCTTTATCGCCAAGCTGCATATTTTCATCGGCCTTGTCGTCACAGAGCCGGGCCATTATGTGCTCGCCGCCGTGATGGCGATCACGACCGTCATCTCGTACGTGTATTATTTCAATTTGATCGTCCAGCTCTTTTTCCGCCCGACGTTCACCGCGCCGCTTGGCCGGCTGCCGGCCGGGCTGTCGACCGCCGTCGTTCTTTGCGCGCTTGGAACGTTGGCGATCGGATGGGCGCCGGGGCTTGCTTACGATATGCTCGCCCAGTTCGGGCATTTTGGCGATTTTTTGCCGTAACGGTAGAATAAAGGGAGAGGGAGAATGCCTCTCCTCTTTTTTTGCGCCGCCGGCTTCGTTTGGAAAGGAGGGGATGCGCTGCGTGCTTTGCGCAGGAAAGCTCCATCGAGCAATGTTTGCTTTCCACCTAGCATGAAGTTTCAAGGCCTACGCATTTTTATAGAAAGAGGGGAATGCTCATCCCGCTGGCTTTGTTTCGGGATCGAGGAGCACCTTGGATGCGCGGCCGGCTCTGTTTCGGGGGAGAAGAGCTTGTCATGCGCCGCTTAACCTGTTTTCGAAACGCATGAAGTGCTTTGGCTGCTCGCTGCGTTTTGGAAAAGAGGTGATGCGTCGTATGCGCCGTTTCACATATGCTTGAGAAAGAGGTGAAACTTGATGATGCCGGTCATCGGCCAACAAGCGTTGATTTCGATTATCGTTCATTTGGCGTTTCTAGCGGTGACGTGGTGGACGCTGCAGGCGGTGAGGCTCGAGGTGCTGCTTCGGCCGAACCGCGTCGTTCAAGGGCGGCTGCTGTACATTTTATTGACGATTGCCATCGGCTCGACGGTGGCGAACTTTTTCCTTGACTATTGGGCTTGGTCAACCGATTTGCCGTATTTGTTCCGCGAATAGGGAGGCCCGGGGCGCCGTGGTGCTTCGGCTCCCCCTCCAATTGCCCGCTTGCCCCGCCCTCTGTCCGGTCGATCCGTTCTTGCCGCCGCCTCTTTGCTCGCCGTCCCCTTCTTCCATGGATTCTCGGCCGTTTGCCCTCCGCTTTGATGTTTATTTATGAAAACCGTTTCAAAAATCGCCGGTTGTCGATTTTTTTGACGTATGTTCCCTTGTCCGGTGGCAACAATAACAAGTAAGGAGAGGAAGGGAACGAAGATGAGAAAAAATCCAATCTGTTGGCTGGTGGCGCTGGCCGCCGCGGTCTTGTTGTTGGCCGCAGGGCAATACCGGACGGAAGGCGCGCGGGGGAACGAATGGTCCGAACCGTTGGAAATGATGGCGCACACATTGGCGCAGCACGGTGCCTCGCTCGGCCGCTGGGTCGTGTACACAAGAGAGTATGCCCACGATATTCAAAATGATGCGGACTTTTTCAAAAAAATGGCGGAGTTCAAACAAACATACCGCTCCTTTCGCTGGACGTTCCACCAAGCTAGCCATTGGCAAAAAGTGATCGGCACGAACGAACATTCCTTTTTTCGTGAACAAATCCAGCTCGTGATGACCGTCACAAATGGAACGCCGCAAACGTATATCCTCTATGAAGCGACCGGTTCAACGTGGAGCCAAGCTGGGTGGAAAGAAGCAGCACAGCACATTCAAAAAACGACGAACGGACTATTTGTGAATCACCCTACATTTTTTGCTTGTATGGAAGGCGAGTTCAGTGGTAATATGGAAGGTGGTTTGTTCGATCAAGCTTCTCAATTGCTTCGCGATTTTCAAGCGACGCCTGTCGAGTGGCTGCGGGAAGAGTCACTCGTTTCCCTGTCTGCATATACTGGGCAGTGGAAGAACGTTCTCCCAACCGCCAATCATCAGCCGATCAACCTGCAACTCGCCTTGAGAGAAAGATTGGGCGGCAAGACGCGCGTCGTTGTTGGAACCCCAATCATTACCATTGAATACTAATATAGAGAAATTGGACGCGGAGGGGAATACCTTGGAAAAGATCATCGTCCGTGGCGGAAACCGGTTGAGCGGCACCGTCAAAGTGGAAGGCGCAAAAAATGCCGTGCTGCCCGTCATCGCCGCTACTCTATTGGCTACGAAAGGAATTAGTACGATTCATGATGTGCCTGCTCTTTCCGATGTATATACAATCAGTGAAGTGCTCCGCTATTTAGGCGCCGATGTGCACATTGCCGACGAGACGGTCACCGTCGATGCCACCGGTCCGTTGACGGTGGAAGCGCCGTTTGAATATGTGCGAAAAATGCGCGCGTCGGTGCTTGTCATGGGGCCGCTGTTGGCGCGCAACGGCCGAGCCCGCGTGGCGCTGCCGGGCGGTTGCGCCATCGGTTCGCGCCCGATCGATCAACATTTAAAAGGATTTGAAGCGATGGGCGCGTCCGTGAAAGTCGGCAACGGCTTTATTGATGCGGAAGTGAACGGACGGCTCCGCGGCGCCAAAATTTATTTGGACTTTCCAAGCGTCGGGGCGACGGAAAACATTATGATGGCCGCCGTGCTCGCGGAAGGCACGACTGTGATCGAAAACTGCGCCAAAGAGCCGGAAATCGTCGATTTGGCGAACTTTTTGAACGCGATGGGCGCCAAAGTGCGCGGCGCCGGCACCGGAACGATTCGAATCGAGGGAGTTGACGAGCTCGTCGGCACAACGCATACGGTCATTCCGGACCGCATCGAAGCCGGCACGTTTATGGTGGCGGCGGCGATCACCGGCGGCGATGTCCTCGTGCAAGGAGCCGTTCCGGAACATTTAGGCTCGCTGATCGCCAAACTCGAAGAAATGGGCGTGACCGTCATTGAAGAGGAAAACGGCGTGCGTGTTATCGGTCCGGAAAAGCTGAAAGCCGTCGACATTAAAACGATGCCATACCCGGGCTTTCCGACCGACATGCAGTCGCAAATGATGGCTCTCTTGTTGAAAGCGGAAGGCACGAGCATGATCACCGAGACGGTGTTTGAAAATCGCTTTATGCATGTGGAGGAATTCCGGCGCATGAACGCCGATATTAAAATTGAAGGGCGTTCCGTCATTATCAATGGCCCGTGCCAGCTGCAAGGCGCCGAAGTGGCGGCCACCGATTTGCGCGCAGCGGCGGCGTTGATTTTGGCTGGACTCGCGGCGGACGGCTACACGCGCGTGACCGAGCTTCGTCATCTCGACCGCGGGTATGTCCGCTTCCACGAAAAGTTGGCTGCGCTTGGGGCTGACATTGAACGCGTCCGCGAAGAAACGGAACAATTCGACCAAATTCAAGCGATCCAATGGAACGGATAAAGAGCGAAAAACGACCGTGAACTGCCTTTCGGTAGGGAATGGTCGTTTTTTCTTGGCACACGGGCGACCGTCGAAGGACGGTAAAAAACAACCGTTCGTTCCTAACGGCCTGTTTTGAAGCTCAGAGAAAGGCCGTCTGTATGAAGTTTCTCCATAAGCTTGATCGCACCGCGCGCGGCAAGTCGCGACGGTGGTGAAACATGTGCTTTCGAAAAGCCCCTTGTTCCATCGCCCCCTATTCAGTCACCGACTTTTTTCAACGGCTTCATGTTTAGGCGGAGTGCGAAACGCGCTCATGGAGGTTTTGGCTGGAAAGAAAACTGTCATATATACTTGTCCGAGCCCATAACTATAGTAACGAACCGAAGCCAACGCAGGCATTCATTCGCGATGTCCGCTTGTGCTTGGAAAATGCATATTGGGGGCTCGGCTATGGTGAAACGACTGAAACCGGTGATGGCGCTCGCTCTCTCGCTGTTTGTCGCCATCCTCGTCATTCCGACGGCGCTCGTTCTTCCATTTTATGACGGGAAGGTGGCCAAATTGGCCGAACAACTGCACAAGCAAGAACAAGTCCAACGGTCGCAGGCAGCCGAAGGGCCGTCCATCGACGTGGCGGTCTATCGAAGCAAAGAACAACGCGTCGAACATATTCCCCTCGAGCAATACGTCATCGGCGTCGTTGCGGCGGAAATGCCGGCCGAATTTGAACTCGAGGCATTAAAGGCGCAAGCGTTGACGGCAAGAACATACATCGTGAAGCAATTGCTCACCAACCAGCCGTTTCGCCTGCCAAAAGGAGCGAATGTGACCGACACGGTGGCTCATCAAGTCTATTACAGCGATGACGAACTACGAAAACTATGGGGCAGCGACTACGATTGGAAAATCAAAAAAGTGACAAAAGCGGTGATGGACACGCAAGGACAAATTTTGACATACAACAACGAGCCGATCGAGGCGCTGTTTTTTTCGACAAGCAACGGCTATACGGAAAATTCGGAAGCCTATTGGCAAAGCGATTTTCCGTATTTAAAAAGCGTCGCCAGCCCATGGGACAAACAATCCCCGAAGTTTTACCAGCGAAAAACGATGCCAGTGGCGGAATTCGAGCGAAGACTGGGGATTGAACTGCCCGCTGACGGCTCAGTCGGCGTCATTGTATCGCGCACTCCCGGCCGCCGCGTCGGCGAAGTGAAGATTGGCGGCAAGACGTTTACGGGCCGCGATGTGCGCGAACGGCTCGGATTGCCGTCGAGTGATTTCACCTGGGTGCGCAACGGAGATGACATCATCATTACGACGAAAGGCTACGGCCATGGCGTCGGCATGAGCCAATACGGAGCCAACTTTATGGCCAAAGAAGGGAAAACGTACGCTGACATCGTCAAATATTATTACCGCGGCGTCCATATTTCGTCGGCGACGGCGTTTTTAAACAAATTGACCGCGAAAAATGGATGAACCGGGGTTCTGCGCCCCGGTTTTTCTGTCAAACTTTCGGGGCAAACGGCAGGGAGACGCCCCTCATTTTTTTGTATAAAATCTAGCCTAATGTCAAAAAATAAGTGAAAAAATTGTTTTCTATGTGTATATCTTTTCCTCTTTCTGTTCAAAATGGTTGCTGAGGTGATGAACATGAGAGAGGAACAAAAACAATCGTCGCTGAAGCGTCTGTTCCGCAAACGTTGGGTATTTCCGGCGATCTATTTATCGTCTGCCGCATTGATCGTCGCTGGCGCTCTTTGGTTCCAATTGGGCAAAGAGGAGAATACGGGCAGAGACAACGTGGCGAAAAACGGCACCGCCCAGCAAGAAAATCCGGCTGTTCCGGTCAATGAAACGGTCGAAACGATTGCGATGCCGGTGCTTGATCCAAATGCGGTGCAAGTGAAAACGCCATTCTACGATGACAAAGCATCCGAAGCAGAACAGGAAGCAGCCCTCGTCTTTTATGATCATACGTACCACCCGAACCAAGGCATCGATCTTGTGCGCCAAGACGGCAAAACGTTTGACGTCACCGCTTCCTTAAGCGGCACGGTGACGAAAGCGGAAAAAGACCCGATTTTAGGCTATGTTGTCGAAATCAATCATGAACAAGGGGTCACGACCGTCTATCAATCGCTCGCTGATGTGAAAGTCGAAGCCGGCGACACGGTGAAACAAGGTGAAGTGATCGGCAAGGCAGGGCAAAGCGAATTCAACAAAGAAGCCGGCATCCACGTCCATTTTGAAATTCGCAAAGACGGCCGGGCGGTCAACCCGATCGACTATGTCGACAAACCGTTGACTGCCTTGACCGATAAAACGGAAGACAACGCAGGAACCGATCGCGCCGCCACAAGCAAAGAAAAAGAATTGATGCCAAGTGACGAAACAGCGCCGACAGACGAAAACCCAGCGAACGAACAAGCGCCGGTTGACGACCATTCGACGGCGCCAAGCGACAACAACCAAGACGAAAACAACGACGCTTCATCCTACAAAACGCCAGACGCCTCGATCGGCATGGCAAGAGCGTAATCGACAAGGCGTCGAGCAAGAGGAAACGAAAAACGCGACGAAAAGGCCTGTCCGTTTGCCAAGACAAGCGGGCGGGTCTTTTTTCATCGTCGTTTCACGAGACTTTTGCACCGCAGGGGCTGCGGACGGGGATTGAAAAAGCTTTTAACCTCATGCTAGAGCCGTTATAATGATAGAAAAATGGATGCTAGGCGGGTGACAAGGCGATGAAACTAGATGACATCGACCGCAAAATTCTTGAACTGTTGATTGAAGATGGCCGCATGTCGTACGTCGACATCGGCAAAAAGCTGAACCTTTCGCGCGTCGCCGTCCGCGAGCGGGTCAATCAGCTCGTCAAGCACGGTGTGATTGAAAAGTTCACCGTTGTCATCAATTCAGAGAAATTCGGCAAGCAAGTTTCAGCGTTTTTCGAGGTCGACTGTGAACCAGCGTATTTGGTCGAAGTAGCGCAAAAGCTGGCCGAAAACCCGAATGTAGCGAGCTGCTACCAAATGACAGGCCCGAGCACGCTCCATATGCATGTCCTCGTTGAAGATTTTGCTGCCCTTGAAAAATTCATCAATAACGAGTTGTACGCGTTGGAAGGCATTACGAGAGTTGAAAGCCATATTTTGCTTCGCCGCTTTAAGAGTCGGACGGGGTTGAAGTTGTAGCCGCCGCCTCTGGTAGGGCCGTGAAGCCCGGTAAAAAGCGTCCCGTAAAGGGGCGTTTTTTATTCATAATAAAAAATTCAATTTTTTTTGAGAATTATGTAGAAAAATGATTCGAATTCCTATATAATCATAAAAAACAAAATAAAAATTAACTTTGTTAAATATCAATTTAATTTTAATTAACAAATGCATATAAAATTCTCTTTTATATAAACAACAGAAAGGAGTGAATATGATGGCGGGGATGATTGTCAGAAGATTTTTTCAGCTTATCCTCCTATTGGTCGGTATCTCGTTCCTCGTCTTTACGAGCATGTATATCGCTCCGGGGGACCCAGCAACGATCATTGCTGGCCCGACCGCATCACAGTCAGACATCGACGCCATCCGCGAAGATTTAGGGCTTAACGACCCGTTCCTTGTCCAGTATGGCCGTTACATAAGCGGGGTGCTCCATGGCGATCTTGGTTATTCGTACCAAACGAAGCAGCCGGTGTGGGAAGCGATCATGACGCGGTTTCCGAACACGCTTAAGCTAGCCATTGCCAGCATTATTGTGGCGGTAATCATTGGTGTCGTTGCCGGCATTATTTCTGCCATCCGGCAAAATTCATGGTTTGACGTCTCCAGCACCGTCTTTGCTTTGGCAGGCATTTCGATCCCGAACTTTTGGCTTGGCACCGTACTCATTTTAATTTTCGCGGTCAACTTGCAGTTGCTTCCAGTCGGCGGGCTGGATCAGCCGTTTTATACGGCAGAAGGGTTGAAGCAGCTGGTGCTGCCGGCCATTACGCTCGGGACCGGGTCAGCGGCGATGATTGCGAGAATGAGCCGTTCGTCGATGCTCGAGGTCATCCGAGCCGACTTTATTCGGACAGCACGGGCCAAAGGCTTAAGAGAGCGGACGGTCATTTGGGTGCATGCCTTGCGCAACGCCATGATTCCAGTCATTACTGTTATTGGCCTAAACTTTGGTTTTTTGCTCGGCGGCACGATCATCACCGAACAGGTTTTTGCCATTAACGGCGTCGGCCGCCTGATGGTGCAAGCCATTGCCGCCCGGGACTTCCCGATGGTGCAAGGCTCCGTCTTGCTTGTTGCTACGTTGTTTGTCTTAGTCAACCTGATTGTTGACATTATTTATACGTTTATCGACCCGCGTATTAGTTACGATTAAAAGAACGATAGAAAGGGGGAAAATCGATGGAAACCGGTGCAGCGGTGAATACAGGCCATGCAGCAGCGGGCCTTAGGCGCAAGAAAGAAAAAATGTACATCACCACGATCAAGCGGTTGCTGAAAAACAAGTTGGCAGTTGTGGGGCTTGTCATCATCGCTATTCAAGTACTCATGGCCATCTTCGCCCCGTGGCTCGCCACCCATGATCCGATAAAGCAAAATTTGTCAGCGGCTGAGCTGCCGGTTTTTTCCGATGGACATTGGCTCGGAACCGATAACTACGGGCGGGATATCTGGAGTCGCATCGTGTATGGCGCTCGCATTTCCCTCGTTGTCGGCATCGTTTCCGTCAGCTTAGGGCTGATCGGCGGGGTGGTGCTCGGCCTGTTAGCAGGGTATTACAGAAAACTCGACGGACTGATCATGCGGATTGTCGACTTGCTGTTTGCGTTTCCGGGAATTTTGCTTGCCATGCTTATCATCGCCATTTTAGGCACCGGCTTGATTAATGTGGCGATCGCTATCAGTATTTGGTCGATCCCGACATGCGCCCGCATCGTCCGCGGCAGCGTCTTGTCAGTAAAAAATCGCGAATATATTTTGGCGATGAAAGCGCTCGGGGCGAGCAACGCCCGCATTATCATCAAGCATATTTTGCCAAACTGTTTGGCGCCGATCATTGTGTTTGCGACGATGCGCATGGCAACTGCCATTTTATCTGCTGCCTCGCTCAGCTATTTGGGGCTCGGCGCTCAGCCGCCGACGCCGGAGTGGGGGGCCATGATTGCCGCTGGCCAGGCGTTTATGTGGACGTCGCCGCACATGACGGTCGTTCCAGGCATCGCTATTATGCTCGTCGTTTTCGCCTTTAACGTCGTTGGCGACGGATTGCGCGATGCGCTGGATCCAAACATGGATATCAATCAATAAAAACTTATATATAGTGTGGAGGGAAAGCCAGTGAAAAAGAAAACGTATTGGTCGTATGTTGTGCTTGCTTTTGTTCTTGCCGTTTCCGCGGCGTTGGCCGGATGCGGAGGCAAATCCGCTTCTAACAACGCCTCGTCCAGTTCGCAAGGGAAAGGAAACGTCGCCCAGGAATTGACGTATGCGACGACATCTGACGTCGTTGGCCTTTCGCCGATTTTAACGAACGATTCCGTCTCGTCTGCCGTTATCGAGCAAGTGTATGAAACGTTGTTCGTCCGTGATCCGGAGACGATGGAAATCAAGCCGCATTTGGCGGAATCGTATGAAACTCCGGATGATAAGACGTGGGTCATCAAATTGAAAAAAGGAATTAAATTCCATGACGGCACCGACTTTAACGCGGAAGCGGTCAAGTATACGTTTGATAAACTAAGAGACCCGAAGACAGCGGCGCCAAGGGCATCGCTTCTTGAACCGGTCGAATCGGTGGAAGTGAAAGATGATTACACGGTAGTGATCAAAACGAAATACCCGTATGGTCCGATGTTGGCGGCCTTGTCGCATACGAACGCTTCCATTGTCAGTCCAACGGCTGATCAAAAACAAGATTTAATGAAACAGCCGGTCGGCACTGGCCCGTTTAAATTTGTTGAATGGGTGCCGGGCGACCATGTGACATTAGAGAAAAACGATGACTATTGGCAAGGGGCGCCGAAGTTGGAAAAAGTGACGTTCAAAGTTGTTCCGGAAGTGACGACGGCGATTTCGATGCTGCAAACGGGCGATGTGCAATTTATCGACAATATCCCGGCTGAACAGTTGTCCCGCGTCGAATCGATGAAAAATGTTCAGCTGATCAAAAAGGAAGGCACACCAGTCTACTATTTAGGCTTTAATATGAAAAAGAAACCGATGAACGAGCTTGCCTTCCGTCAAGCGGTTTCCTATGCGATCAACAAAGATGAGTATATCCAGCAGCTGAAAGGGCTTGGGGTGAAATCAAACAGCGTCATCGGTCCGAAAGTGTTCGGTTATGATGAATCGTCAGAAAACGTCGCTTACACCTATGATCCTGAAAAAGCGAAACAGCTCGTTGAAGAGCATGGCTATAAAGGAACGAAAGTGAAAATTTTGGTCGCCAATACGGCAAATTACATGAAAATGGCGGAGATCGTTCAAGCACAGCTGAAAGAAGTCGGTATCAACGCCGAAATTGAATCGATGGAGTGGGGCACCTTCCTTGATGCAACAAAGCAAGGAAAATACGATATCACATTCCTTGGTTGGACCAACAGCACGGCGGATGGCAGCGAGCTGTTTTATCCAAACTTCCATTCGAAAAACGCTGGAGTATCGAACCGGACGTTCTACAACAATCCGACATTCGACAAACTTGTCGAAGAATCACGTACGACGATCGATCCAGAAGTGCGGAAACAAAAGTTGAAAGAAGCGAATGAATTCTTGTTGAAAGATGCTGCCGTTGTTGTAATGAACCATGGCGTCGTGACGGCGGCTGTTGATCAATCGGTGAAAGGATTGGAGATCGATCCGACAGGACAATGGTCGCTCTATCACGTTCATAGAGAGTAGGGGATAGCATGGCTGAAACATTGTTGCGTGTCGAGAACCTTGTCACGACCTTCAGCACGGCGGAGGGAAAAGTCTCCGCCGTGCGGGGGGTTTCTTTTTCCGTCCGCAAAGGAGAAACACTCTGCATTGTCGGCGAATCAGGGTGCGGGAAAAGCATCACCTCGCTGTCGATTATGGGGTTGCTTCCCAACAACGGGAAGATTGAGAGCGGATCGATTGAGTTTGCAGGACGCGACTTGGTGAAATTGCCGAAAGAAGAGTTGCGCCGCATTCGCGGCAATGAAATCTCGATGATTTTCCAAGAACCAATGACAGCGCTCAACCCTGTGTTTACAGTTGGTTATCAACTTCGTGAGCCATTGATGCTTCATAAAAGACTGTCAAAACGGGAAGCGCACGAACAAAGCATTGAGCTGCTCAAGCAAGTCGGCATCCCATTTCCGGAAAAGCGGATGAAACAATACCCGCATGAGTTGAGCGGCGGGATGAGGCAACGTGTCATGATCGCCATGGCGCTTGCCTGTCATCCGAGCTTGCTCATTGCGGATGAACCGACAACTGCTTTGGATGTGACCATTCAGGCACAAATTTTGGATTTGATCAATGAGTTGAAACAAAAATTGAATATGGCCGTCATTTTGATCACTCATGACATGGGCGTGGTCGCGGAAATGGCGGATCGAGTGATGGTCATGTATGCTGGTGAGAAAGTGGAAGAAGGCGATGTCGAAAGTATTTTCGCCAACCCGCGCCATCCGTACACAAAAGGGTTGTTGAAATCCGTGCCAAGCGTGGATGATGAGGAGTATTCGCTCGAACCGATTCCGGGGACGTTACCCAGTTTAAATGAACAAATTGACGGTTGCCGCTTCCACCCGCGCTGTCCATTTGCGACCGACCGATGCCGCACGGCGCCGCCGCTGGAGAGAAAAATCAGCAACAGCCATTCTGTCCGTTGCTGGCTAGAGGAGGGTGCTCACAGTCATGAGCCAGTCCAAGCAGCCACTTCTTAAGTTGGAAAACGTTAAAAAATATTACCCGATCAGAGGGGGAGTGTTGCGACGCATCCAAGGCTACGTCAAAGCAGTGGAGAACGTTTCCCTTGATGTATTTGCCGGGGAAAGCATTGGCATCGTCGGCGAGTCAGGGTGTGGAAAATCGACCCTTGGCCGGACGATTCTCGGCCTTGAAGAGGCGACGGGGGGCGCCATCTTCTTTCGGGGGGAAGAGATCAGCCGTTTGCCGGAACGGCAACGCAAAAAGTGGAAAAAAGAGATGCAGATGGTGTTTCAAGATCCGTACGCGTCTCTCAACCCTCGCCAACGCATCGGACATGCCTTGGAAGAAGCGTTTATCATCCATACGAACATGACAAAGGCCGAACGCGAAGAGCGGGTATTGCATTTGCTTCAAGAAGTCGGGCTTCGTCCGGAACATTACGACCGATACCCGCATGAATTCAGCGGCGGGCAGCGACAGCGGATCGGCATCGCCCGAGCGATCGCCTTAAACCCGTCGCTCGTTATTTGCGATGAGGCGGTCTCTGCGTTGGACGTATCGGTTCAAGCGCAAATCATTAAACTGTTAAAAGACATCCAAGAAAAACATGAACTGACGTATTTATTCATCTCTCACGATTTAGGAGTTGTCCGCCATTTTTGCAATCGGGTGCTTGTCATGTATTTAGGCCATACGGTGGAGCTAGCCCCATCTCGGGAGTTGTATGCCAATCCGCTCCATCCATATACAAAAGCATTGCTGTCCGCCATTCCTCGGCCGAAGCCAGGCGCGAAGCGGGAGCGCATTCGTCTTGAAGGGGATTTGCCGAACCCGGCCAACCCGCCAAAAGGATGTCCGTTCCATACGCGCTGCCCGGTGGCGACCGAACGATGCAAACAAGAGCGGCCGGAGTGGAAAGAAGCGGCTCCAGGTCATTTTGTCGCTTGCCATGAAGTGAAGTAAGGAGGAACTGCCATGGACTACCTATACCACCCATACCCATCGCAGCGGATGACGGTGTTCGCCAAAAACGGCGTCGTCGCAACGTCGCAGCCGCTCGCGGCGCAGGCGGGGCTTGATGTGTTGAAAAAAGGCGGCAATGCCATCGATGCGGCGATCGCCGCGGCCGCCTGCTTGACGGTTGTCGAACCGACATCGAACGGCATCGGCGGCGATGCGTTCGCCCTTGTTTGGACGGACGGGAAGCTGTACGGATTAAACGCGAGCGGCTATGCGCCGAAAGCGATCTCGATTGAAGCGCTGAAAGAGCGCGGCTATACGGAGATGCCGAAATACGGCTTTGCTCCGGTGACCGTTCCGGGGGCGCCGGCGGCGTGGGCGGCGCTGTCAAAGCGCTTCGGCCGCCTGCCGCTTGTGGAAACGCTCGCACCGGCGATCGCCTATGCGGAAAACGGCTATCCGGTTTCGCCAGTGCTCGGAAAGTATTGGGTTGCGGCGTTTCGTACATACAAAGAAGCGCTTCGCGGGCCGGAGTTTGCCGCCTGGTTTGCGACGTTTGCGCCGGGCGGCCGCGCGCCGAAGATCGGCGAAGTGTGGGCCTCGCCGGACCATGCGGCGACGCTGCGCTCCATTGCCGAAACGGAAGCGGAAAGCTTTTACCGCGGCGAGCTGGCGGAAAAAATCGCCGCCTTCTCGAAGCAATACGGCGGCTTTTTGGCGGCGGACGACCTCGCCGAGTATGAACCGGAATGGGTCGAGCCGATCTCCGTCTCCTACCGCGGCTATGAGGTGTGGGAAATTCCGCCGAACGGCCAAGGGATTGTCGCGTTGATGGCGCTCAACATCATGAACGGGTTTGACGTGCCGAGCGTGCCGGATGTCGAGACGCACCACCGGCAAATCGAGGCGATGAAGCTTGCCTTTGCCGATGGGAAAGCGTACATCGCCGACTGCCGCTATATGAACTGCAGCCCAGACGAGCTGTTGTCGGAATCGTTTGCCGCGATGCGCCGGGCGCAAATCGGCGAGGAGGCGCTGACGCCGGAGCCGGGAACGCCGCCAAAAGGCGGAACGGTCTATTTGGCCGCCGCGGACGGCGAAGGGAATATGGTGTCCTATATTCAAAGCAACTACATGGGCTTCGGCTCGGGCCTCGTCGTCCCAGGAACGGGCATTGCCTTGCATAACCGCGGCCATAACTTCGCCTTTGATGACGGCCATCCGAACGGGCTGGCGCCAAGGAAAAAGCCGTACCATACGATCATCCCCGGCTTTTTGACCAAAGGCGGCGCGCCGGTCGGCCCGTTCGGCGTCATGGGCGGATTTATGCAGCCGCAAGGGCATCTGCAAGTGATCATGAACACGGTCGATTTTGACTTAAACCCGCAAGCGGCGCTCGATGCGCCACGTTGGCAGTGGATGGAAGGGAAAACGGTATTGGTGGAGCCGCACTTCCCGCGCCATATCGCTGAAGCGCTCGCCCGCAAAGGGCATGACATCCGCTTGGCGTTGGACAGCGGACTGTTCGGCCGCGGGCAAATCATTTGGCGCGATCCTGACACCGGCGTGCTCGCCGCCGGGACGGAGCCGCGCACGGACGGTGCGGTGGCCGCTTGGTAAGACTCACGATAAAGGGATGACTTCGATGAACCAATGGCATTTGTTTCTCGCTTTTTTCCGCGTCGGCATGCTTGGATATGGGGGCGGCCCGTCTTCGATCCCGCTTGTGCGTGCTGAAGTGGTGGCGAAATACCGCTGGATGGCGGATGAAGAATTCGCTGAAATTCTGGCCATCGCCAATGCTTTGCCCGGCCCGATCGCCACGAAGCTTGCCGGCTATATCGGCTACCGTGTCGGCGGCGCGCTCGGCTTAGTGAACGCCGTGTTGGCGACGACGGCCCCGACGGTCGTGTTGATGATCGTGCTGTTGGCCGCCTTATCCTCGTTTAAAGACACACCATGGGTCGCTGGGATGACCAAAGCGGTCGTGCCGGTCGTGGCCGTCATGCTCGCCGAGATGACGTGGCAGTTCGCCAAACAGGCGCGCGCCGCCCTCGGCTGGCGGCCGGCCGCCCTGCTCCTTCTTGCCTGCTTTTTGGCCTTGCAGTGGCTCGGCCTTCATCCGGCGCTTGTGGTCGCAGTGTTGCTTGCGGCCGCGTTTGTCGGCCGAAGCAAGCCGAAGGCGGTGGATAGAGACAAAGGCGGAGAAAGGAGGGCGTCGTCATGATCTATTGGCAGCTGTTTCTCGCCTTTTTTTGGCCCGGCATTCTCGGCTACGGCGGCGGCCCGGCTTCCATCCCACTCATCGAGCACGAGGTCGTTGACCGCTACGGCTGGATGACGGTCAACGAATTCAGCGAGGTGCTGGCGCTTGGCAACTCTCTTCCCGGCCCCATTGCGACGAAAATGGCAGGTTATATCGGATACGAACAAGCCGGCGTCCTTGGCGCTGCCATCGGAGTGTTTGCCAGCGTCGCTCCGTCGCTCGTTTTGCTGTTGGCGCTGCTTGGGCTCTTGTACAAATGGAAAGACGCGCCGCAAGTGAAGCGGCTCACCGCCTACATCCGCCCAGCGATCGCCGTGATGCTTGCGCTCATGGCCATCGACTTTTTTCGCGAGTCGTACGAAGGGACCGGGCTCGGCCAAACGGTGTTTCTTGCCGCCGCCAGCGCCTTTTTGATGTTTGGCAAATGGCGCCTGCACCCGGCGTATGTCATCGCCTTGTCGCTTGTGTACGGGGCTTTCTTTTTGTCTTAATGCAGGGAAAATCCTTTCGGCGCTACAACGGGATGCTTCATCCATGGGTGAGCATCCCTCTTTTTGTGGCAGTGCGGGCAAAAAAGAACATCGATGCAGAAATTCCTGTTGGAAAAGGCCGCAAAAAGCGCTCAGGCAAACCGGCAGCGCCTTCACTCGACCGTAAATGTCGCCTTCGCCCGCGCGTTCGGCCAGTTTGGATCAGCGAGCCACCACTCAAGCGTATACGTCCCCGGCTCTAGGTCGCGGAACGTTTCCTGAAATGACAGCTCTTCCCCCTGTTTTAACGGCCGTTCCTCATAAATTTGCGCAAACATCTTCCCTTCGCTGAACTGCTTCACCTTTTGTCCATCGCGGTATAAAACGTAGTCATACTTTTTCGAGCTCGTAAACGTCACCGTTTGCACGCGTTCGGTTTGGTTTTTCACCGTGAAGGTAAACACGTACGCCCCGTTTTGTTTTTCATATGTCAGCGATGGCTCAAGCGTCCCGGCGATGATGCCTTTTCCGCCCGCGGTCGCCGGCTTGCCTGATGGCGCTGGGGCAAGCAAATCGTCTTTCGCTTGCGGCCGTTCGTCGGCATTGACATGCACGAGCAGTGCGCTCGCTGCCGCTACCCCTGCTAACGCCGCGGCGATGCCGATCACTTTTCCTTTGCCCATGTCGGTGCCTCCTTTTTACCTCTTTATAATATAGTCGTTTCCCATTTCGCTCTCGTTACAAACCGCAAAAAAATTGTGAAAAAACCGTTGTCCGCCTTGATATTTCTGGTATATATGCCCGATTTGTCTAATAAAATGTTACAAATTGAACAGCAATGAGAGTGGTTGAGGTGGGGATCGTTCACAACCGGCAAGCGACGCGATGAAGACGCTTCTAAGACATCCAACGAAAGCGGCGCCCATCATTGGCAAGACGAGTCTCATTTCACACTTCTCACTTCTCACATCCAACTTAGGGAGGGCGAGTGGTGTGCACGATTACATCAAAGAGCGTACGATCAAGATTGGCAAGTATATCGTGGAGACAAGGAAAACCGTTCGCGTCATTGCGAAAGAATTTGGCGTATCCAAAAGCACCGTGCATAAAGACTTGACCGAGCGGCTGCCGGAAATCAACCCGGAACTGGCCCAAGAAGTCAAACAAATTCTCGATTACCATAAATCGATCCGCCATTTGCGCGGCGGGGAAGCAACGAAGAAAAAGTATAAAAAGCAGACGGTGAAAAACAACTGACTTTTTCCTTGCCATCTGCCGTTTGCAGTATCATTCCGGGAGGCAAATATGGTAGAATAAACAATTAGGAATGATTTTAGGGCAGAGGCAAGGAGGAGCAAGTCATATGTTTTCACGAGACATCGGCATTGACCTAGGCACGGCGAACGTCCTCATTTTCGTCAAAGGCAAAGGCATCGTGCTCAATGAGCCGTCCGTCGTGGCGATCGATAAACACACGAACAAAGTGCTGGCAGTCGGCGAAGAAGCACGACGAATGGTCGGACGTACTCCTGGGAATATTGTTGCCATTCGGCCGCTCAAAGACGGCGTCATCGCGGATTTTGACATTACCGAAGCGATGCTGAAGCATTTCTTAAGCAAGCTCGACCTAAAAGGCTTTTTCGCCAAACCGCGCATTTTGATTTGTTGCCCGACGAACACAACATCCGTGGAACGGAAAGCGATCAAAGAGGCAGCGGAAAAAAGCGGCGGCAAAAAAGTGTACTTGGAGGAAGAGCCGAAAGTCGCAGCCATTGGCGCCGGAATGGACATTTTTCAGCCGTGCGGAAACATGGTCGTTGATATTGGCGGTGGCACGACTGACGTCGCGGTTCTCTCGATGGGAGACATCGTCACCGCCTCTTCCATTAAAATGGCCGGGGACAAGTTTGATATGGAGATTTTAAACTACATCAAGCGCGAATATAAGCTGCTCATTGGGGAGCGAACGGCCGAGGAAATCAAGATTAAGGTCGCAACGGTATTCCCAGGCGCACGGTCCGAAGAAATCGACGTCCGCGGCCGCGATCTCGTCACCGGACTGCCGCGCACGATCACCGTTCGATCGGAGGAGATCGAACGAGCGCTTCGCGAGCCGGTGTCATTGATTGTACAAGCCGCCAAAAGCGTGCTCGAGCGCACCCCGCCGGAATTGTCGGCGGATATTATCGACCGCGGCGTCATTTTAACGGGCGGCGGCGCATTGCTTCATGGCATCGATTTATTGCTGTCAGAAGAGCTGAAGCTTCCGGTGTTCGTCGCGGAGAATCCGATGGACTGCGTCGCTCTTGGCACCGGGATTATGTTGGAAAACATCGATCGGGCGCCAAAATCGCAATTGATTTAAAAAGCCGTCATGCCCTTTGGCCAAGAGATGGTTCATCTGGATCAACCTTATAGAGTCAACCTTTTGCGTCATTCAGGCGCAGACCGCTTTGGAAGGACGTTTTTCTCATGGCGTGATCAAAATGGATACAACCGCCGCCGGGACAAGCGAGGCGGGCAAAAAAGGAATGGCGGGGGATGCCGCGGCTGCCCTTGCCCGCTTATAATGAAAGATGGAATGGAAAGGAGCGGAGCGGCAGGGCAACGCGCCGCCCGCTTGACCATAGGGAACACCCCATCCGCCGCTGCCCAAAGAGCGGCCGCGGCTTTTTCTGATCGATCGGACAAGCGAGGTGCTGGTCATGTTGAGAGGGTTGTACACCGCCGCGAGCGGCATGTTGGCGCAAGAGCGGCGCGTGGATTGGTTGACGAACAATTTGGCGAACGCCGAAACGCCGGGATACAAAGCCGATGCGGCCGCGATGAGAGCGTTTCCGGAACTGTTGATGAGCCGCCTCGAGGATCAACCGATCCCGACCGCCTCAAGGCGCGCCATCCCGACGCAAACCGTCATTGGGCCGCTCGTTACGGGCGTATATATGCAAGAACTCATCCCGAACTTCCGCCAAGGGGATGTGAAAGAAACCGGCTTGGCGACCGATATCGCCCTTGTGGACGGACAAGTCCCCGTCGACCGGGCGAGCGGCCAGCGAGGCGCGCTGTTTTTTGCCGTCGCCAACGGTCAAGGGGAGGTCCGCTACACAAGAAACGGTCATTTCACCTTGAGCCCGGACGGCTACTTGACGACGCAAGAGGGCTGGTATGTGCTTGATGCTAATGGCGAGCGCATTCCGCTCTCAAGCGAGCGGTTCTCGGTCCGCGATGACGGAACGATCATCGATGAGAATGGGACGGCCACCCGTCTCGGCGTTGCATTCGCCGCCAATCCGCAAACGTTGGTCAAGGAAGGAAACGGCTTATTCCGCAGCACGACAGGGCCGTTGCCGCAGGCGCCCGGCAATGTGACGTATACGGTGAAACAGCGTTTTCTCGAGCGGTCGAACGTCGACATTGAGCGGACGATGACCGATTTGCTCGCCGCCTACCGCACGTTTGAAGCGAACCAAAAAATCGTCCAAGCGTACGACCGCAGCTTGGACAAGGCCGTCAACGAAGTCGGCCGCCTGAAATGATGACAAAAGGGGGACAAGCCCGTGCTTCGTTCGATGCTCACCGCCGCCAACACGATGAATGCCTTGCAACAGCGGCTCGATACGATCAGCCATAACATCGCCAACAGCAACACCGTCGGCTTTAAACGGCGCGAAGCGAGCTTTGCCGAGCTCTTGACCCAACAAATCGACCGCCTGCCGAACGACGAAGCGCCCCGGCAAACGCCAGAGGGCGTGCGCTATGGCAACGGGGCGCGTCTCGCTTCGACGATGCTCATCACCAAGCAAGGCGCGCTGGTGGAAACCGGCCGCCGCTTGGATTTTGCCTTGACGGCCGAAAACCAATGGTTCCGCGTCCGTCTGGCCGATCAAAACGGTGCGGAAACGATCGGCTACACCCGCGCCGGCAACTTTTCGCTTGCGCCCATGAACGGCGAGCTTGCTTTGACGACAAGCGACGGCCTGTTTGTGCTTGATGAAAGGAACGCGCCGATTGTGCTTCCCGCCGATGCGCATGACGTGCAGATGTCCCCGACTGGGACGTTGACGGCAACCAATGCCGACGGCCGCGTCGTCGCCCGCGTCAATTTGGGCGTCACCATGATCCGCCGTCCGCAGCTTCTGGAAGCCCGCGGCGGCAATGTCTATGCGCTTCCCAACGTCCCAGGCGCGGCCGAAGAACTGAACGGCAACTTGCGCGGCCAAATCAGCGTCAAGCAAGGCGCCTTGGAACAGTCGAACGTCGACCTTGGCGAGGAAATGGTCGGCCTGATGGCGACAAGCCGAGCGTATCAGCTGAACGCCCGCGCCATTTCCATCTCCGAACAAATGCTTGGGCTGATTAACGGCATGCGCTCCTCATAAGGAGGATCGCGATGAGTGACGAGAGGCATCAAGAACCTATGCGCTCGCCGTCTTCCCGGATGGCGAGGCGGAAAGGCCGAGTAAGAAAGAGCCCGCCGGCTCCCGCCGAACCGGAAGCCAAAGCCCTTCCGTCGGAAGGGGAGGCGGCCGCGCCGCGCCGGTTCGTCCGCACCCGGCTCATCCCGATCTGGCTTCGGCTGATCATCGTTGCCGCCTTGATGGCCGCAAGCCTCGCCGCCGGCGCGGTCGTCGGCTACAGCGCCATTGGCGATGGGAAGCCGCTCGATGTATTCCGCCCGTCCACGTGGAAGCACATCATCGATATCGTCGAGAAAGGAACGGACCGCGGCTGATTAAGCCGCCAAAGGAGAGAAAGGAGTTTGCCCATGCTTGACATCCAGCAAATCCAGTCCATCATCCCGCACCGCTATCCGTTTTTGCTTGTTGACCGCATCGTTGAAATCGAAGAAGGCAAGCGCGCCGTCGGCATCAAAAACGTGAGCGCCAACGAATCATTTTTCGCCGGCCACTTCCCTGAATACCCGGTCATGCCTGGCGTGTTGATCGTCGAAGCGCTCGCCCAAGTCGGCGCCGTCGTCCTCCTGCAGAGCGAGGAAAACCGGGGCCGCCTCGCCTTTTTCGCCGGCATTGACAACTGCCGTTTTAAAAAGCAAGTCAAGCCGGGCGACCAGCTCCGCTTGGAAGTCGAAATTCTCCGCGCCCGCGGCGCCATCGGCAAAGGCAAAGGCATCGCCACCGTCGACGGCGAGCTTGTCTGCGAAACGGAGTTGATGTTCGCTCTTGGCGACAAACGAGCTGACTGAACAAAACGCGTTCCTTCGGGGAGCGCGTTTTTTTGTCGGCTGCGCTATATAGCGTGCGAATGAAAAGTTTCTTTCTGGGAAAGATAAACAAGGACCGGCCTTACATAAGGTCACCACAACCAATAGAAAGGAGCAGATAGGATGAAGAAAAAAGCGTTGCTGATCCGGCTGTTCAGCGCCCTTGTCGCCCTCTTTTTAGCGGCTGGATGCAATATGAACCGCGACAACAACAATCCGCCGCCGCCGAACAACAACCAAAACGATGTCAACGATCAAGACATGAACCCGGCTGATGACATCAACCAAAACGATAACGTCGACAACGACAAAGACAATGACGGCATCCCGGACAACCGCGATACCGATTTGAACGACAACCAAAACAATCAACTCCCGCCGGGAGACGATACGAACAACGGACCGGGCGACGACGAACGTGACAGAGTGCCGGACCGCGAAGACCCGATTGAAGATCCGCGGGATGCGAATGACAAAGACAATAAAGACGAATAGCGCAAACAAAGGCTGCCTGTCGGGCGGCCTTTTCATTTGGCCAAAATTAGTACTCATTTCGGCTAGCTATGTCCCTTTCTATTCGCTATAATGGGAATGTCGATTCATGTTCGAAAGATCGGGACAGAGGTCGAACACCGCGATGTCCTTGCGGGGAAAACACCCGCACAGCCCACCCATTCTACATCAGAAGGGGCGTACATTCAGCGAACGTCAAGCAAGACGGAGGCAAACAAGAGAGGGGGAACACGGATGGAAGAAACAATCAGCCTGCGCGAACTGTTCGAAACGTTGCGCAAACGGCTTTGGCTCATTGTCTTGATCACCGCGCTTGCCACCGTCGTGAGCGGTGTGGTCAGCTATTTTGTCTTGACGCCGATTTACGAGGCGTCGACGCAAATTCTCGTCAACCAGGCGAAATCCGAGCAGCAGCTCTACAACTTCAATGAAATCCAAACGAACGTGCAGCTCATTAACACGTACAGCGTCATCATCAAAAGCCCGACGATTTTAGAAAAAGTGAAAGACGAGCTCCACCTCGACCGAACGCTTGACGAACTGAACGAACAAATTCAAGTCTCAAGCGAAAAAGACTCGCAAGTATTCTCTGTCACCGTCCAAGACCCGGATCCAGCCATGGCGGCCAAGATCGCCAACAAAACGGCCGAAGTGTTCAAAAACGAAATCGTCAAAATCATGAACATCGACAACGTCACCATTCTCTCGAAAGCGGAAGTGAAAGAGCATCAAGCCCCGGTCAAGCCGAAGCCGCTTCTCAACATGGCCATCGCCTTTGTCGTCGGCCTTATGACGGGTGTGGGACTTGCTTTTCTGCTTGAATATTTGGACAACACGATCAAAACGGAAGAAGACGTCGAAAAGCATCTCGGCCTGCCGGTGCTCGGCGCGGTCAGTTTGATCACGGCTGAAGGCGGCCAAAAAGCGAGACGCGAATCCGCCATTCCACAAACAAGAGGTGAAACCATTGGCTCGTAAACCAGCAACATCGATCCGCAAAGCGGAGCGGAGGCTGATCGCCGCCGACAACCCAAAATCGCCCATCGCGGAGCAATACCGAACGATCCGAACGAATATCCAATTTTCATTCATTGATGCGCCGCTCCGCTCCCTAATTGTCACGTCAACCGGCCCTGGCGAAGGAAAATCGACCACCGCGGCGAACTTGGCTGTCGTCTTCGCTCAACAAGGGAAAAAGACATTGCTCATTGATGCCGACTTGCGCAAGCCGACCGTCCATTACACGTTCCGCTTAAACAACTACAAGGGATTGACCAACGTCTTGACGGGCTCGGCGCCGCTTTTGCCGACGTGCCAAGCGACCGAAATCGACCACTTATCAATCTTAACGTCCGGACCGATTCCGCCGAACCCGGCCGAGCTCCTCAGCTCAAAAGCGATGGCGCAATGCCTCGAACAGTTGTATGAGACGTTTGATCTTGTCATCTTCGATACCCCGCCCGTCCTCGCCGTGACGGACGCACAAATTTTAGCCAACCAATGCGACGGCACGGTGCTGGTCATCGAAAGCGGCGGCACCGAAATCGAAGCGGCGGTCAAGGCGAAAGAACTGCTCGAAGCGGCCAACGCCAAACTGCTCGGCGTTGTCTTGAACAAGCGGAAGCACCGCGACGGCGGGTACTATTACTACTATCAATACAAGTAACAACAAACGGCTTCCCGACCGCGGGAAGCCGTTCTGATAGAGAAAAGGGGGGAGAACCGTTGAGAAACTTCGTCCTCATCCTTTTGGTCACCGCCGCTTGCCTTGCCTTTCTGATCACCGGTCACTTGTACTGGGAGCGAAAAATCGATGCCACGGTGCAAGCGGCGCGGGCGAAAGTCGAAACATCCGCCAAGCAGGAAAAGGAGACGAGCCAAACGGAAGCGATCCTCGCCCGCGCCAAGCAGCTGCCAGCGGCCGCGCAAGCTGCCATCAAGCGGGCTGTGGAGGAACACCGTCCGATCCGCCTCGTCATCGCCGGCTCCGAATCGACGCCAGAGAACGGCGGCTGGCCTGAGCTGTTGAAACAAGCGCTCGATGACGCATACGGGAAAGGCGTGTTCCATATCACCGTCCACGAATACGACGGCTTGACCACCGCCGACGCCGACCGACAGCGCATCGCCGCCGACTGGGCCAAGGACAAGCCGGATCTTGTCCTGCTTGAACCGTTTTTGTTAAACGACAACGGCGTCGTGACGATCGACGACACCCTTGCCCATATCAAATCGATCATCGGCCAGCTCAAATCCGCGGCCCCGAATGCGGTCATGATCTTGCAGCCGCCGAACCCGATTTACAACGCGACCTACTACCCGCGCCAAGTCCAACAGCTCGAAGCATTTGCCAAAGAGAACGGCTATCCTTACCTCAACCATTGGCCCGCCTGGCCTGACGATCAAAGCGAAGAGCTGAACCGCTACATCGACCCGCAAACCGACTTGCCGACCGAGGAAGGAGCCGCGCTTTGGGCCGATGCGCTCGCCAAGCGCTTCATCGCCCAATGAAAACGCGCACCTCTTAAGGTGCGCGTCTCATTTACTTCGCCGCTGTCGCTTTCAGCTCCAGATGCTCTTTCAACTCATTCGAAATCGCCAGCCGTTCGCTCTCTGGCACGATCAAGTAATAAATGCCGTTGATTTTCGTCCCTTGTCCCGTAATATGCAGCTGCTTAATTTGCTTGCGGGCGTCTTTGTAATTCGCTTGAATCTCTTTCATTTCCTCAAACGTCAAGTTCGTTTTCACGTTTTTCCCGATCGCTGCGAGCACATCGCTGTAATTCGTGAGCGACGAGAAGCTGGCGCCTTTCTCAATAATCGCTTGAATGATCTGCTTTTGCCGGTCCTGGCGCCCGAAATCGCCGCGCGGGTCCTCTTTCCGCATGCGGGAGTATTTCAGCGCTTCGTCCCCGTTTAACGTAATCTCGCCTTTCGGGAAGTGCGTTCCTTCATACGTAAAAGCGAACGGGTTGTTCACCGTCACTCCGCCGACCGCATCGACGATGTCGCGGAAGCTTTCCATGTTGACCTTAATGTAGTAGTCAATGGGAATATCTAAAAAGTGTTCCACCGTCGCCATCGTCATCTCCACTCCGCCAAAGGCGTACGAGTGGTTGATTTTATCTTTCGTCCCTTTTCCGACGATCTCGGTCCTCGTGTCGCGCGGCACGCTCACCATGTCAATCGACTGCTTGTTCGGATTCACCGTCATCACAATCAGCGTATCCGCGCGCCCGCGATCCCCTTTGCGTTCATCAACGCCGATCAACAAAATGGAAATCGGCGTCTTCCGTTCAAACGAAACGTTTTCTTTCCGCTTCTCCGACTTCCAGTTGACGTTCTCGTGCATTTGGTTCGCCGTCTGTTTCACATGATGATAAATGGAATAGGCGAATATTCCTGCTCCAGCGAATAACACGACGAGCAATCCCGTCACCCAGCGGAGCCATGTTTTCTTCTTTTTTCGACGTTCTGCTCTCATGGGCACTCTTCCTTTTCCATTCAGAAATTTTCGTGCATACCATTTCGATTATAGACCGTTTTCGAAAAGAAGACAACTGACAGCCGCATTGGTGGGCGTTCCAGCTTGCCCCCTAATCAGTGGAATTTGCCTTCCATTTCGACAATGTTCGACAAACCTCACCCATTGATAGCCTGTTTTTCCTATGTTACCATAATAGGTGTTTAGTAGAGCGAAAAAAGGAGGAGTGGACGATGATCGACATTCATAGCCATATTTTGCCTGGCGTTGACGACGGAGCGGCGGCGATGGAGAACGCCATCGCCATGGCGCAAGCCGCAGCCAAGGAGGGGATTACAACGATCATCGCCACTCCCCATCATCAAAATGGAACGCATGACAACCCAAGACCAGCCGTCCTTTCCTTGGCGGCGGAACTAAATGACGAATTGAAACGGCGCGGCATCGCCTTGAACGTGCTTCCAGGCCAAGAAGTGCGCATCCACGGCGACTTGCTTGACGGCCTTGCCCGAGGCGAGGTGATGACGCTTGCCGATACATCATACATGTTGATCGAATTTCCGCCCGATCATGTGCCGAAGTATGCGGAGCAACTCCTCTTTGATGCCCAAGTGAAAGGGTTTATCCCGATCATCGCCCATCCGGAGCGAAACGCCGAGATCATCGAAACCCCCGAGCGGCTTTACCAGCTCGTCAAACGCGGCGCCTTGTCCCAGCTGACGACATCGAGCATTACGGGCCATTTCGGCAAGAAAATCAAAACGTTCTCGTTTCAGCTGATCGAAGCGAACTTGGCCCATTTCATCGCCTCGGACGCCCACAACACGAAAACGCGGCCGTTTCGCCTCCGCGAGGCGTACGAGGTGATCCGGAAAGAATACGGGACAGACATGGTGTACTACTTCCAAGAGAACGCCGAGCTGCTCGTTCGCGGCCAAGCCGTGTTCCGCGACGAACCACAGCGGGTGAAAAAGAAAAAGTTCCTTGGCCTCTTTTAGAAATAGTTGGCAGTATGATATAAAATAATTTAGAAATAACCCGTGGTGCTAGTTGAGCGTCAGCGCTCAACCAGCCCTAGTGTGACCAAGGAATAAGCCAACAAGATGCCATCGAGTGCCACTTCAAACCCGGCAATGGAATTCGCTCGAATGTCGGTGATCCGGTATTGGTCTACGAGAATCGAAAACACCGTCTCGATGACTTTGCGTTTTTTCCTGATCCATTCTTCCCATGCCTTGGATGGGCCGTGCTTTTGATTGTGTCGAGACGGTGTCCAGAACGCGGCTTGGTGTTCTTCGTACAGCTTTTCTCGAAGAGCGTGGCTGATGTACCCTTTGTCCCCAAAGTTGTAGGGATGAGGGATTTGAGTCATCACCGTTTCAGCGGCTTTGACGTCGTGGCAGGACGCTTCCGTCACGACATAGCCCATGGCCAGCCCTTGATTGGTCACTTGAAGATGCAGCTTGAAACCGTAGTACCATTGCTTTTTGGAAGCACAATACCCCATATCTGCGATCCCTCGAAATCGCTTGACGCGCTGCATTCTCACGGGATGGCACAACGGAAGAGGCAAGCTGTCGACGACCGCATAAGCATGGTGTTGGCCACGTTTCGCCAGCTCATGACGGATCCATTTGATGGCGAAACCAAGCGCTCGGCAGCGGCGGTTGTATCGGGAGCGTTCAAGAAACGAGCCGTTTGTGAACAAATTTCCCGTGACAAAACGATGCCAGGCTCGTTCGGAAGAAAAGCCCAGCAGCTTCCCCAAAAGGTGAACCGCCATGACCACTTCGTCTTCTTGCTTGACCAAGTGACGGTTGCGGCGATGAAGATACATTTGAATCAACGACAGTTGGGCAGAAACAAAACAGAAAATAGCGGCATATTGTTTTTGAAGTTTGGCTGGATCTGTAGTAAAATGAAAGTGCTCTTGCATGGGGGATCTCTCCTTTCGAATGTTGGGTGACACTTTCATTCTACTGGAGATCCGCCAGCAAGGGCTATTTTTATGCTTGTCTGAGTTTTATCTAGCACCACGGGTTAATTTTAATTAAGTTTAATAGGGTGTATAAAGATGACTAGAAAAATACTCTATATCCGAAATTTTGCGAGCAAAGTAGATATTAATACTTATAATTTACAGGAGATAGGATTCGGTAAGGCATTAGTCAAAAAAGGATATGATTGTGATATTGTCTATTATACGGATGAAAGTAAATCACATGAACAGACAATATACACATATAGGAAGAATAGGTTAAGTATTATTTGGATGCCTGCTTTGAAATTTCTCAGTAACGGAATATATTTAAAAGTACTAAAAAAGAGCTTTTTAGATAAATATGATTATATTATTACCACAGAATATAACCAAATAATGACTTATTTATTATCTATATTGTGTAAGGATAAGCTTATTTTATACCATGGACCATATAAAGATAACTCTAAAAAGTTAGTCCAAAAAGTTTATGATACGTTTTTTCTAAAAACTATAGCGAAAAATATAAAGTATGCCTTTGCAAAATCAAAATTAGCAGAGGAATATTTAAGAAATAAAGGTTTTAAAAAGGTACAAACTTTAGGCGTAGGGCTAGACACCAGTAGGTTTGAATCAGGCGAATTAGTTGATGTGTCAAATGAGATCAAAGAAAAGCTTGATAATATTAGGGATAAAAAAGTCTTATTATATGTGGGTAAATTAGAAGAGCGGAGGAATATTAAGTTTTTATTTAATGTTTTCTATAAACTACGAAAATTAAATGAGGATGTAATTTTGTTGGTGGTCGGAGATGGTAAACAAGATGATGTGGAAGCTTATTTTATGTATGCTAAACAATTAGGGATAGAACATGACATTAATCATATAAAGAAAGTTAGCCAAGAACACCTAAAATATATTTATGAAAAGGCAGATGTTTTCTTGTTACCAACTAAATATGACCCGTTTGGAATGGTGTTGCTCGAGAGTATGTATTTTGGTGTACCGGTTGTTTCTTCTGTCAATGGAGGAGCAGTAACAATAATTGATAATGAAATAAATGGTTTTATAATAGAAACTTTTGATGAGGATTTATGGGTAAATAAAATTTCTTTACTTTTAGGAAACGAATCTTTAAGAGCTCAATTTTCTAATAATGGAAAAAAAAATATTAGAGAAAACTTTATTTGGGATGTTATTGCTGAAAAGCTTTTAGAAAAAATTCATCAAGAACGTATAAAATAATCTAGTTATCTACTAGATTTGTAAAGTTATCAAAAGGAGATACGATTACAATGAAGATATCCGTAGTAGGTACTGGGTATGTGGGATTAGTCACTGGCGTTGCTTTATCTCATATTGGTCATCATGTTACATGTATTGATATCGATGAAACAAAGGTAGAAAAAATGCGTAAAGGCATTTCACCGATTTATGAGCCCGGGCTTGAAGAGTTGATGAAGGAAAATATTCAAGCCGGGCGTTTGTTTTTTACAACAAGCCATCAAGAAGGGTTTAAAGATGTGGATGTCATTTATATTGCCGTTGGTACGCCTGAGAAAGAGGATGGGTCCGCTAATTTAATGTATGTTGAGCAAGCAGTTCGGGATATTGCGGCGAATATTACTAAGGATGCTATTGTTGTGACAAAAAGTACGGTACCGGTTGGAACGAACCATTATATTAAAGAGTTGTTAGATTCTTTAGTGCCTAAGCATATCCATGTGGAAGTGGTGTCCAATCCAGAGTTTTTGCGGGAAGGTTCTTCTGTTTATGATACGTTCCATGGCGACCGGATTGTCATTGGTGCCGATAGCGAAGAAGCGGCAAAGGTGATTGAAGAAATTAACAAGCCTTTTGGTATCCCGATTTTTAAAACAGATATCCGAAGTGCAGAAATGATTAAATATGCTTCAAATGCTTTTTTGGCAACGAAGATTAGTTTTATTAATGAAATTGCGAATATATGTGAAAAAGTAGGAGCCGATGTGGAAAGTGTTGCGTTAGGCATGGGAATGGATAAGCGCATCGGTTCAATGTTTTTAAGAGCTGGGATCGGCTATGGAGGATCTTGTTTTCCAAAAGATACGAAAGCTTTGGCAAAAATCGCGGCGAACATTGATCATGATTTTGAATTGTTAAAAGCAGTGATAAAGGTGAATAGTAAGCAGCAACGCATATTAATCGATAAAGCAAAAGAACGTTTTGGAAGTCTAGCTGGTAAGAAAATCGCTTTATTAGGCTTATCCTTTAAACCGAATACCGATGATATGCGTGAAGCGGCTTCGATTGTTATTTCCAAAGAACTAATTGCTGAAGGAGCGGAGATTGTTGCTTACGATCCGGTTGCGATTGAAAATGCGAAGAAGGTTTTGCCGCAAGAGGTAGTATACACAGAATCCATTGAGGCTGCGTTAGAAAATGCCGATATGGCATTTATTCTCACTGAATGGGCACAAATTAAAGAATTGGATTTAAATATATATGTTCAGAAGATGAAACAACCGATCATTTTTGATGGCCGGAATTGTTATAGCTTAAATGAAGTGCAAAAATATCCTATCGAATATCATTCAATCGGCCGCAAACCAATTTATAATTATCAGTTCCAAACAGTCTAACAATGAATGCAAAGATCAGATCGTTTAAGATCTGATTTTTTTGTAGGGAGGGGTCATCATGAAATTAGTCCTTTTATCCGGCGGATCTGGCAAACGCCTCTGGCCTTTGTCGAATGATACGCGTTCGAAACAATTTTTGAAAGTATTAGAAGGAAAAAATGGCGAGAAACAGTCGATGGTGCAGCGCGTGTGGGGGCAGTTGGAAGCGGTCGGGCTTGCCGATTCTGCGGTGATTGCGACATCGAAAATGCAGCGCGATATGATTTATCGCCAATTAGGGACAGAGGTACCGCTCATTATTGAGCCGGAGCGTCGCGATACGTTTCCGGCGATTGCGCTGGCGGCTTCGTATTTATATACGGTCGAGAATAGGCCAGAAGAGGAAACGGTTGTTGTCTTGCCGGTGGATCCGTATGTGGAAGACTCGTTTTTTCAACGAGTCAAAGAGTTAGAGCAGGTTCTCGAGCATTCGAATGCGGAGTTAGCCTTAATCGGTGTGAAACCAACGTATCCGTCTTCGAAATACGGATACATCGTTCCAAAAGAGAAGGTGGATGGTGCGGAGTACTTTATCGTTAATCATTTTACGGAGAAGCCGAATGAAGAAAAGGCGGAAGCGTTAATCGCCATGAACGCCTTCTGGAATTGTGGGGTATTTGCCTTTAAGTTGAAGTATTTAGTGAATCTTCTTGTGGAAAAAGGCATTCCTCTTTATTTTGATGAGCTGGTGAATCAATATAGCACGTTGCCGAAAATTAGTTTTGACTATGAAGTCGTAGAAAAGGCGAGTCATATTGTGGTTCTTCCTTATGATGGGTATTGGAAAGACCTTGGTACGTGGAATACGCTGACAGAGGAAATGGCGACGAACCAAATTGGAAAAGGTGTATTAGCGGAAGATACGGTTAATACTCATTTAGTGAATGAATTAGACATTCCTGTGACGGTAATTGGTACCAAAGATCTTGTCGTCGCAGCAAGTCCGGACGGGATCTTGGTTGCCGATAAAGCTTCCAGTCCAAAAATTAAAGATTTAATTAACGATTTTCATCAGCCGCCGATGTACGAAGAACGGATTTGGGGCTGGTCACGCGTTCTTGACTATGCCAAATATGAAGACGGACAAGAAATGGTAACAAAGCGCATTTGTATTCATCAAGGAAAAAACTCAAGCTACCACTACCATCATTTACGAGATGAAGTATGGACCATTGTTCGCGGTGAAGGGGAGTTGGCGTTAGATGACTCGATTACCCGTGTAAAAGCAGGGGACATCATTCATCTTCCGGCAGGTCGAAAACATGGTATTCGGGCGATTACGGAATTAGAGTTTATTGAAGTGCAAACAGGTTCTGGTATTAGTGATGAAGATTTTGTCCGGCTTTACTTTGATTGGGATGATGTGATTCGTCATTTCCAAAAATCAAAAGCCAAAGTCATTTCTTAAATTGGCGGGGGATGGTTCCCCGCTTCTTTTTTTATTTCAATAGAAAGGCTTAGACAAAATGAAGACAATTGCGTATTACATTTCTGATTACGGTTTTGGGCATGCGGCAAGAAGTGTTGCGCTTATTCGCCAGTTGTTGAAGATGGAGGAAGAAGTAAGGATTATTATTTGTCACTCTTTTGCCCTTCAGTTTTTGCGAGAGTCTTTACAGGGTGAGAATCGAATTGTGTTTCGCACGCTGGAAACGGATATTGGTTATGTGTTGCGAAAAGACTCGATTGAGCCACCCGAGTTCGACAGTTTTGAGGTCATTTTAGGCAAATGGAAATGACCAAAATGCTGTTATATCAAGGGTTTCGTGATGCGGATCCTAGGAAAAAACGCTGAATTTCATAGGCACACGATTTATTAATTTTTTCTTTTAAAAATAAAGTTTATACGTTATAATATAGGCATGTACATACGACGAGTCACACGCAAAAACAAGGATGGAACAACCGTTGCTTATCTCCAGCTTGCTCACAATGAATGGGATCCAAAGGCCAAATATGCGAAAGCGAAGGTGATTTATTCGTTCGGGCGCGAAGACGAGGTGGATCGCGCCGTCCTGGAACGTCTGGCCAAAAGCATTTCGCGATTCCTTTCTCCTGAGCAGGCTTGGGAAGTCGAAAAGTTGACAGGAGAAGCTTCCGATGACTTTCAATTCCAGTCATGCAAACACCTCGGCGGCGTTTGGCTCTTGGATCAGCTCTGGAGACAACTGGGGTTGGGAGAGATTCTCCACTCCTTGTTTGCCTCCCGACATCACCAGATTTCGCTGGAACGGCTGATTTTTGCCATGGTGGCCAATCGCGCCCTTCATCCGTCAAGCAAGTTGGCGATGGAGGAGTGGGTGGAGAAAGACGTGTATATCCCTCACCTTCCTCAAGTCGCCAGCCACCAGTTATACCGGGCGATGGATGAGCTGCTGGCCGTACAGCCGGAATTGGAGCGCCAAGTGTTCCATGCCGTGGCCGATTTATTGAATTTGGAAGTCGACTTGATTTACTTCGATACGACTTCGTCGTACTTCGAAGTGGATCCCTCTGAAACACCGGAAGGAGAATCGCTTCGAAAACAAGGATTCTCGAAAGACAAACGCCCAGACTTGGTTCAAATCGTCATTGGGCTGGCTGTCACCCGGGAAGGAATCCCGATTCGCGCTTGGGTATGGCCTGGCAATACCATGGACATGACGGTCATCAAACAGGTGAAACAAGACTTGATTGGCTGGAAGCTTGGACGTGTGATCAGCGTCATGGACCGCGGCTTTTCCTCTGAAGAGAATTTGCGAATCTTGCAACAGGCCGGAGGACACTACATTGTCGGCGAAAAAATGCGATCCGGCAAAGCCGCCGTCGAAGAGGCCTTAAGCCGTCGCGGACGTTATCATGAAGTGGACGAGAATTTGCACATCAAAGAAATCATCGTCGGCGACGGAGAAGCGCGTCAGCGCTATGTTCTCGTGTACAATCCCAGCGAAGCCGAACGCCAACGCAAGGAGCGGGAAACGCTGCTCGAATCGCTGAAAGAAGAGTTGGAAGGGCTTCGTCAACTCCCAAACGAAGCCCATCATAAGGCGACCTGCCGGTTGCGTTCCCATCCGTCCTACGGAAAATACTTGCGCCAGTTGAAGGACGGAACCCTTCGCATCGACAAGCAGGCGGTTCGTGACGCGGAAAAGTACGACGGCAAATATCTCATCCGGACATCTGACGACACCTTGTCTGCCGAAGATGTCGCCATCGGGTATAAGCAGCTGGTGGATATTGAGCAGGCCTTCCGAACATTGAAGTCTACATTGGAATTGCGACCTATGTATCATCGCTTGGAAGACCGCATTCGGGCGCATGTGCTGCTCAGTTGGCTTGCTCTCTTGTTCGTTCGGATCGTGGAGATCCGAACTCATGAATCATGGCCAAACGTAAGAGACGAATGTGAGCGTCTTATGCTTGGACATTTTTCTTCCAAAAACGGAGACCTTTATCAACGAACCGAACTGACGGCCAAACAAGCGCAACTCTTTGCGGCTCTAGGGCTGGAGCCTCCTCCGAAGATCCTAGGCATCCATCCTCGCGCCTAGATACACGCCCAAAGTGTGCCCAAATGTCTCTCGTCCCTTTTGCATCAAGGGGCGAGAGGCATTTTGTTTGCCTAGTGACTGTCGAACTCGGGAGCCAGATATTGAAAAATTAAAGGTCGAATATAAAAAGTATCTGAAAAAGTGGAACTTCCTCATTGAACAAGAACGAAATTTTTTACAGACAAATAAGGTAGATTTCGTCATTTCTGATATTTCCGCTTTTCCGTTTGAAGCAGCGTATATGCTAGGAATCCCTTCACTTGGTATATCCAACTTTACTTGGTATACGGCATATGAAGGATTAATTGCTGATCCGTTTGCTTGAACCTTTAAAAAAAGCCTATGAAAAAATGACTTATTTCTTTTCTTTAGCCGGAAGCCAAGAGCCGGATTGGGGGATACAAGGAACGAAGTAGTTTGGCTTTTTTGCAAGAAACGTAGATGAAAATGAAGTTCATAGGATAAGGAAACTTGTAAACCCAATTGGCGATCAGTTCGTTGTGTTCTTTGGACTGGGGATGAAAATTGATATCAAGCAATTAGAACGCCTGCCGATTTGGGATAGTCCTAATTGTACATTTATCGTTTCATCCAACGTTCAAGTGCAAAGGCCAAACGTTTTTTCCATTCCAAAAGATTACATCGAATCGCAACATTATATTGCCGCAGCGGATTTAGTCATTTCAAAGCCAGGTTGGGGAATCGTGAGCGAAGCAGTATGTGCTCGTAAACCATTATTGATTTTAGATCGGCAAACGATGAAAGAAGATCAAAATACGATTTTGTATTTAAAAGAAAATCATTTATGCAAGACAATTACATGGAACGAATTACACCACTTTGTCATTGACGAAGCGTTTATGAAGAAAATGCGAAGTCAATATCCATTTCATAACACCTTTTTTTCTAATCAAGCGGATATGGTGTCAAAACAAATTTTGCAAGTTTTAAGAAATAAAAATGACAGGGTTTAACCATAATGAAATAACTAATTTTCTTATGCCCTTTCTTCCAAGAACGTATCTGAGGCGAAACGAAATTGCGGGATTTGTACGGGTATGACATTCCTTCCGCGCGAACGGGGGAGTGTTACGCCATTTCAGCACATCCGTAAACAACAAAGGGGAGGACAGAAAGATGGCATATAAAGCAACAGTAGAAAAATGGCTTTCCTATCCAGAGTTAGATGCAGAATTAAAACAACAATTACTTGCTATGCAAACGAATGAAAAATTGCTTGAAGATAGCTTTTACAAAAACTTAGAATTCAGCACAGGAGGCATGCGCGGGGAAATCGGTCCTGGTACGAATCGAATGAATATCTATACCATTCGCAAAGCGTCGGAAGGACTCGCTCGTTACATTGTCGAGCAAGGCGAAGAAGCGAAAGCGCGCGGTGTTGTGATTGCCTATGATTTGTTTAGTGCAAAATGAAAGTACAGAGTTCTGCAACAAAAAAGTGCAGAGCTTCATGGCATAAAAAAAGGCTTGCCAGCTCCTAAAATACCCTCTACTGTTTAAGGTTGTGAAGAACAAAACAGTGGAGGTAATGAAAGGATGCTAGCAATGCCTGAAATTCATCATATCAAACATTTGCGTGAAAAGAAAGGGTTATCGCTTTCCGAAATTGTCCGTAGGACGGGATTTAACTGGAGAACAGTCAAGAAATATGCGGATGGAGACATTTCGGTCAGACA
The DNA here is from genome assembly GCF_001908025.1 of Geobacillus proteiniphilus. Taxonomy (GTDB): domain Bacteria; phylum Bacillota; class Bacilli; order Bacillales; family Anoxybacillaceae; genus Geobacillus; species Geobacillus proteiniphilus. The sequence goes on along the minus strand of NZ_MQMG01000030.1, from coordinate 1,205 downwards.
AAAAATAAAGAGAAAACGGGGAATGATGGAGGAAGAAGGATACGGTCAAATCATCGATGATTGGCTGGAGGAAGACGCTAAACTGCCAAGAAAGCAACGGCGGACGAGCAAGAAGATGTATGAGCAGTTAAAGCACGAACATGGATTTAAGGGGTCTTATCGAACCGTTTGCGCCTACGTTCAAAAACGAAGACCTCAGCTTAAGCTGGAGAAGGAACAGCGTTACGAGAGGCTGGAACACCCTCCGGGGGAAGCGCAGGTGGATTTCGGCACCATGTCCGTTGTGACGAAGGAGGGAAAAGAGGAAGACCGATCAATTCTGATTTTGAGCTTTCCGTACAGCAACGCCGCGTATGCGTATCCATTGCCGGCGGAAAACAGCGAATGTTTTCTTTACGGGCTCACTCAGCTGTTTCGCCAAGCCGGAGGCGTCCCGAGAAAACTGCGCATCGACAATTTGGCGGCGGCGGTGGTTTCGATCCGAAAAGGAGGCGAACGTCAATATACTGAAGCATTTGAGCGATTCCGGCTTCATTACCGGTTTGACGTACAGGCGTGCAATCCGTATAGCGGACACGAAAAAGGGAATGTCGAACGGAAAGTTTACTATACTCGTCAACACTGCTTTGTCCCTGCTCCGTTGATCGAGGGGGATGAAGAACTGGCGGAGTGGCTGCATCGCAAGATGATCGAAGATCGAGCCCGCCCCCACTATGAAAAAGGGAGAACCATTGAGGAATTATGGCAGGAAGAACAAAAGGAGTTGCTTGTCCTGCCGGAGAGAGATCTCCCGATCTTCTCCTTCCACCACGCCAATGTCAATAAATACGGGGAAGTAACGGTGGATGGGGAGGCGTTTGTGGTTCATGGGATCCCGGTTCCCAACCGTGTCCTTGTCAAAAAGGAATGGGATCGTTTCATGGTTTTGTCCCAGGAAGGGGAGGTGTACCTGGAAGCGCCAAGGCCGTACACGAAAAAGCAACGGGAGCTCCCTTGGAAGGACATTTTGGCGGAATGGGCGCAAAAGCCTCGGGTGGTGGAGTATTCGCGGTTTCGAGTTTACTTGCCGGAGGCCATTAGGAAATACTTCATGGAACAACCGAAACAGACGGCATCACGCATTCGAGGGGTGCAGAAGCTGCTGGACCGGTACACCGTCTATGAGATCGCCCAGTGGCTTGACAAGTATCAACGGTGGGATTTGG
>NZ_MQMG01000029.1 GCF_001908025.1 Geobacillus proteiniphilus | reverse complement strand
GGGGGCTGACCCAAAAGGTTGTTTTTCCTTAAACAAAACACAACACATCGTTTCTTAATGATTGTTTTATGCCTACATACGGTAATAAGAAAGGGTGTCCTGATCCTTTTGGGACACCCTCGTGTTTTGTCAGTTCCGTTCAGCCGAGCGGCACCGCCTTACGCTCGCCTTTCGAGAACGTCATCAGTTCGGTGTAGCCGACGCTGCGGGCGAGTTCGACCGCCTTGTCAAAGTCGGCGCCGACGTGCTCAGGCACGTGCGCGTCGGACGACAACACAATCGGAATGCCTTTGTCATAGCACATTTGGAGCAGGCGCGGATCCGGATACAGTTCGCCGACCGGCTTGCGCAGCCCGGCGGTGCTGATTTCGACGCACGTTTTCGAATTGGCGAGCGCTGTTGTCGCCCGGTCGTATTGTTCAAGCAAAAATTCCTCATCTTCCGGGACGTATTTAAAAATTTTCACCAAATCGAGGTGGCCGATAATGTCAAACAAATTCGACTCGGCGAGCGTCACGACTTGATCGAAATATTTGCGGTATGTATCGTACAAATCGCGCCGTTCCCACTCGTGGCGATATTCGGCTAAGTCGATGCCGAAATCGTCGACCCAATGGATCGAACCGATGACATAGTCAAACTCGTATGAGCGGATAAAGGCGGCCATTTCCTCGTGTTTGCCCGGCGTATAATCCATTTCGATCGACATTTTCACATCGAGGCCCGCATCCCACGCTTCGTGGAACAGCCGGACATAATCGTCCATATCGTAGCAGCGGCGCGCGTCGACCCACGGATTGGACAAAATGTTTTTCGTTTGGTAAAAATGGTACGCGTGCTCGGAAATGCCGAAATGCTGGATGCCTTTTTTGACCGCTGCATCCGTGAACTGGCGCAAATAATCAAGCGTCAACGTCCCTCGTTCCAAATGGTTATGATAATCGGTCAACATCGGTGTTTCTCCTCTCCTGCTGTTTTTCTCATTATAACGCATTACCGCAAGAAAGGACAACCGTTTTGCGAATATTCATCCAATCATCCGTTGGCGCCGACAAGAAACAACAGTCCGACGCATACCGCCACACCAGCCACCGCCAAGAGGCGTCTCATCACATCGCCCATTTCCATCCCTCCTTGCCTATGTCGCACCATATATGTCTTATGTCAAAACGAACGCCGATAGAACGGCCTCGCGTCGACATTAACAAAAATTTGACACTCCGCACGCCTAAAGGGCGTGGGATTCTTGGGTCGTTTGCGCCCTCATCCATTTCTGGTTCGGACAACGCCCAAGTTTAGGGGTGTGTCATCACCCCGTCCCATCGGGTTAAGATGTACCCCAATGGGCGGCGCACCTGTGACCAGTGCGCTAGGTTCGGCGGCGAAGCCCGAAATCGCTTTGGCGATGTTGATCGCGCCATTCAAGTCGGCATGAATCGTATATCCGCATTTTTTGCATTGGAAGTGGATGCCGTTTCGGTTCGCTTTCTCTCGATGCCCGCATCGGCATGTTTGGCTTGTATAGGTCGGCTTCACCCACTCCACCCGAATGCCCGCCATTTCCGCTTTATAGGCAATCATCGTTTGCAGTTGATGAAACGACCAGGAATGAAGGCTTCGTCCTGCTTCTTTGGCCGATGTTTCCCGCTTTCGAATCCCCGTCAACTCTTCCATCCGAATCACGCCAACACCGTTGGCGAGGGCAAAACGAACAATTTGACGGCTGATTTTGTGGTTTCGATCCTTCATCCAGCGGGACTCTTTACGGCCGATTTTGCGAATCATATGGAGCTTCTTGGCTTTGCCCAACGTTCGCCGCAAAGCCGCATATCGTCGGCGAATGAAAGCGCATTGGCTGCCCTTGAAAAACAACGATTTCGTTCCCACGCTGGCAACGGCAATATAGCGAAGTCCTAGGTCAATTCCCATTACCTTGGTTTCTTCCCGTTGTTGGACTTCAACTGTGATCGCAATAGCGAAGTACCATTTCTTTCTCTTTTTGTAGAGCTTGGCCGCCCCTTGTTTGGCGGTTCCATTGATAAGCCGATTCAGCCATGCTTCTTGATAGGAACGCGTGACGACAGGCACGCCAATTCGCTTCTCCAGTGTGGGGAATGAAACCGTGTAGAACTCTCCTTTCTTTTCCACCTTTACGTTTTGGTTGTTAAAGCAACACCATAATGTTCGGAACTTCTTTGTTTTCTGGTTTTTCTTTTGAGACTTCACTTCTCGAATCGTCTGATTCACGACGGCAGAAGGGAACCGCTGCGACGAAAACTCTTTAAATAGTTTGCTCGTCGCTTGATTCAGCTCGGGATGATTCAACAGCCAATTCGCAAACGCGGTATTCACTTCTGTCATCCGTTTATACATGTCTTGTTTGACTTTCGTTGGGTTGTACAGCTCCAGCCTTAGTGTGATCGTCGGCATGGATTCACCTCCTTGTGGCGATGACAGGATACCGTTTTTTTCATAATCATTCAATATAAGAAAACGGCTCGCTTTCATCCCACCCCTAAAGGAGTGGGCTTTCTCGCTCGCGGGTCTGTAACAAAATGATACCGTCTAAAAACCGCTAAGAGCTCACGCTGGCGGCTACGGGTCGGCCGCCAACAACGCGGCGTTCGGTCCGGCCGGCACGTTGATCGGCTTCCCAAGCGGATACGGGCCAAGAGTCGATAACCCGCTCGACTCGAATGTGACGTCAAGCAGCCCAAACTCTTTCGCCGTCAGCAACACCGCCTCTGCCATGCTCGCCGCTTCTTCCGCGCTTGGCCGAGCGGACAAATGAAGCCGGACCGTAGCATGGCGCGCATCGACATCGACCGAATCAACTTCCACCCCTGATGGAATGGCCGGCTCAAGCCCGTGGATCGTCGATTTTTTCATCTGCTGCAGCGCCTCAGGAAACGAGCGGGCGCTGCCTGGCGCCGGGATGAGCACCGTATAGCCGAAGGAGGAGGAGCGGTTTTGATAATACATTCGCTTCTGCTGGTTGATTTTTGTCGTTTTTAGACGACCAAACACTGGCAAATCGAGCCCTTCTTCCTCCCCAGTGAAAAAGCGGATGCTTCGCCCGCCCATCTGCCGCACTGTTTCCATGACCGCGTCGAAAAAGAGGCGTTGTTCCTCATGGCTGGCGGCAAACACGCGATGGCTCGCTGGAACGCGAACAACCCATACGCGCCCATCGCCTGTCGCCGGGGCCATCTTCACACCGTCGAGCCACGCGGACGCCTCACGCAACGGGGAACGGGCAAGCTCACCGAGCGCCGCGGACAGTCGTTCTTCCGACGCGGAACGGCCAAGAAGGGGAACAACCACTGGCACCACTTGGCCGATCCGCTCATCGGGCAAGGCAATAACCACTGCATTCGCCGGTTCGCTGACGGCCATCATCGCTTTTGGGTGAGAGGAAGCGCCATCCGCCTGCAACGTCTGAACAGGGGATGAGGAAGCCTCGTTTTTGTCCGAACGTGTTGGAACGATGAAATGCGGACTGGCATAAACCGCCGATGCAAGCACGGCCGCCGATGCAACCGCTGGGAGCCAACGCCGCTTCCAGCGCGCCATCCGCTGAGCGCGCACCAGCCGGGCATACACTTCTTCTTTCGTGCGCCGGTCTTTGATGACGGGCAACTGTTCAAGGCCATGTTCAATGCATCGCTCATTCCAATTGAGCTTTTTCACACCGCCACCCCTCCTGTTTTGCCTCTTCCTCCATATATTGCTTGAGCGCCTTTAGTGCGCGGTGCTGCGTTGTTTTCACTTTGCTTTCCGTCCAGCCGAGCGCTTCCGCCGTTTCCGCGATCGACAGCGACTGGATGAATCGAAGGACGAGCACAAGCCGCTGATCAACCGTGCAGCGCGCCAAACCACGGTACATAAGCTGAATCTCCTCTTTTTGAATCGCCATTTCCTCAGGAATCGGCTCGTCGGCGCCGATTTGTTCCTCGCTCCATTCCGCCGAACCAGCCCATTGGCGTCGGCGTTTTTGCTTGCGGAAAAAGTCAATGGCCACATGGCGCGCAATGGACAGCAGCCACGTTTTTTCGCTACACTGCCCTTTAAATCGTTTGTATGAGCGCAGCACTCTGACGTACACTTCCTGAACCAAATCTTCGGCCTGCTCTCGATTCCGCACCATGTAGAATAAAAAATTAAACAAATCATTATGGTACTTTTCATACAACTTTTCAAAGACGGGGTCCATCGCTTCTCTCCCCCTATCTCCCCCATGGACCGCGACAAAAAAATCCCATTATCTTCATGATAACGGGTTCGAGCTAAAAAGGGAATGATTTTTTCACCAAAAGCAGCCGGCTTTTACCACTCGACGTGCAGTGGAAAAAAGAGAGAGCCGGCTTGCTTTTTGATTTCACTTTCGCCATCCGGATCGTAACTGACAAGCACCGACGTCGCCGGGCCGCCGGAGGAAAAGAGCGGAAGCGGGCATGCGCAGGCCCGCCCTTGGCGGCCGTTAGCGGCTAACAGCTGTGTCCATTCGTAATAAATACCTTTCGAGCCGATGGGAATCAATTCGTAAATGTATGGTGAGCGAAGAAGAGCGGCAAACAGCGAAAGCGGCGCAACCCATTCCGGATGCGCCAACACGGCCGAGCCGACGAGAGGACGGCCGATGACGGCAAACTTCGCCTCTTCCGGCGTGATGCCGATTCGTTTCCGTTCGTTGGCCACCGTCCCGATGGCCGTCACTCCAAGCGCCGACTGCACGGTGGGAAAATTCGATTCCGTGCTGCCGGTGATCGGGGGATCGATCCCCAGCTCGCGGCACGCCCGGCCGATGCCGCGGCAAAGGGCTTCCCACCGGTCATCGGCGATGAAGTTTTGCAGCACGATGGCCCTCGCTTCCGCTCCGACGCTTACTAATTCCATTAAAGCGACGCGGGCGGCAAAATAAGCGACCACATCAGCCGGAGCAGATACGACGTCGCCCGGCTTGTCCCCGACCGCCGCCGAACCGTCGGCGGCAACGGCGATCTCCATGCCGTCGGCAAATGGAAGGAAAAGCACATCACGCATGCGGCGCCTCCACCCCCGCTTTCGCCGCCAACCGGGCGACAACCGGCATGACGGCCAAAGCGATCAACACGTTGACCGCGGCAGCTGCCGAAAGCGGCGGAATGACGGCAAAAACAAACGGCCAGCCGAACGAAACGGCAAGCGGCAGCGGCGCCAAAAACGCATTGCCGATGAAAAAGGCCGCGGCGCTGCCTATTTTCCATCCCCGCCGATGCAACACGGCGAACAGGGCGCCAAGCCCCGCCATTTCAAGAGCGACAAACCAATGAATCGGGCCGAGTGGAAAACCGCCGATCAACGCCGAAACCAAATGCCCCAGCCCAGCGACCGCCGCTCCGGCGCGCGGACCAAGAACCCCGGCGGCGACAAGCGCCGGTGCGCTGTCCAAAGCGATGCTGCCGACAAACGTCGGCAGCTTGATGAAGGATCCGATCACCGAAAGCGCCAAACAAACGGCCGTCCAAGCCAAGCGGCGGTTCATTGTTTCTCCTCCTTGTTGCGGAACACAATAGCGCTCCGTTCATACTCGATGTCCTTTACCCCTAAACGGGCGTTCACGACCCGGGCAGCGGCGAACAAATAATCGGACAGGCGGTTCATATATTTGAGCACAACATCGTTGATCGGCTCCGCTTTTTGCAAGGAAACGATGCACCGCTCCGCCCGTCTTGCCACCGTACGCGCCATATGGAGCGCCGCAGCCGCCTTGGAGCCGCCCGGCAAAATGAATTTTTGCAATGGCGGTGCCTCTTGCACGTGCGCATCAATGCGCTCTTCTAAAAATGTGACCATCGCCTCGGTCACCTTATACGGAAGCTTGCCGTTGACGATGGCCAGGTCGCCGCCGCAGTCAAACAGCTCGTGCTGGATTTTTTGCAGCTCGGCGCAAAGGTCGCGAAACCGTTCATCGCCGGCCAATAACGCAAGCGCCCATCCGATGAACGAATTCGCCTCGTCAATCGTCCCGTACGCCTCGACGCGCAAATGGTCTTTGTCAACGCGCCCGCCGACTAAACTCGTTTTCCCTTGGTCCCCGGTTCGCGTATACAATTTCACTTTTCCTCTCCCCCTTATTTCAATCGTTCCGCCAGTCCGCACCAAAGCCGGTCGACGCGGCAACACAAGGAAGCTAGTCGCTGGTAGCACATTCCCACTGCGTCGCGCCAGCGCCGCTCTTCCGGATCAACCGGAACAACGCCTTGCGTCACATCGGTGCCGATCCAAACGACCGTGCGGTTAGGCGCTGCCGCTTCCCATCGTTGCCAAGCGCGGAAATAGGATTCCCACTCGTCTGCGTCCGGACGGAGGCGGATGGCGGCTTCCAACCCGTCAAAGACGACCGTTTTTGCCGTTTCGATGCCATCCGGCGACCTATACGGCTCCAAATAACCGTTATGCCATACAATATGAACTCCATCATTTATTCCATACCGTTCCCGCACCCATTTTCGTTTTCCTTGAAACGCACCGCCGATAACGAAATGCACCGCTCTCCCCCTTTCCAACGCTCGATCGTCGATTCCAACGTATATCCGCCGGCAAATGGCACCTCCCATTCCCAGAACGAACGGGCATCCGGCGCATACTGCTCGAGCAGGAGGCGAATTGGGCCGCCATGGGTGACGATCACGACATGGCGGGCTTCGCTTTGCTCGGCCAAAGCGATCGTCTCCGCGAGCGCCTGTTTGATGCGCGCTTGAAAGTCGGCATAACGCTCTCCTCCAGGCGGCGCCGCGGAAAAGGGCGACGCAAGCCATTGGCGGTAGGCGGGCTCTTCTTCCAGCTCAGCAAACGTTTTTCCTTCCCAAGCGCCAAAGTGAAACTCGCGCCAGCGGCTGGTGCACCAATCTGCCCTGCGTCCGCCAAACAGCAAGGCGGCCGTTTCTCGACAGCGGTGAAGGTCGCTTGTGACCATGCAGTCGACCGGATACGGCCGCTCAAGCTGCAAACGGCATAGCCGATTGCGCTCCGCGGCCGCAAGCGGCGCATCCGTCCAGCCGATATACGCCCGACGTCGGTTTTGTTCCGTCATCCCATGGCGGATGAGTGTAACAGCCAAATGACGCCCCATAGCACCGTCTCCCCTCCTTCGATCAGCGCGCCGAGCACATCGCCGGTGATGCCGCCAAACTGTTTTTCCGCCCACGGCTTCGCTGCCGCCGCCAAAACGACAACCGCTGCAGCCAGCGCCGCCCCTGTTTGCACCGAAATGGCGGTGGATGCACAAAGAAGCGAAAGCAATACAAAAGCGAGTCCAAGCGCCCAAATGGCATCACGCCATGAACTATATTCGCGAAGCGATGCGGCCATTCCTGTCGGCTTTGCCAGCTTGCCGACGGAAAGAAGCCAGGCAGCTCCGGCCCGCGACAACAGCGGAACGGCGGCGAACAGCGCCGGCGGAACGCCGGCTTGGAGCGATTCGTACAGAAACAGCCAACGAAATGACAACAAACAAATAAGCGACAACACCGCAAACGCACCGACACGCGAATCGGACATGATCTCTTGCCGCCGCTTCACATCGCGGTATGAAAAAAACGCATCGCTTACATCCATAAACCCATCGGCATGCAGCCCGCCGGCTATCCAAATGCCGAGCCAAAGAAGAAGAAGCGCCCAAACAAGCGGCGAGCCAAATGAAAATAACGAAAAGAGCGCATACACTCCGGCTGAAAACGCCCCGATCAGCGCCCCCGCAAGCGGCATACAGCGTACGAGCCAGCGGACATGGACGGCGTTCCATTCAATCGAGCGCCGAATCGGGATGATGGTAAACAGCTGCAGCGCCAACAGCCATCCGTTCCATGCTTGCTTCATCGCGGCCACCGCCCCTTTTTCACGCGGAGAAGGCCGCATTCAACGACCGCGGCGGCCGCTGCTTCCGCGACCAACTGTTGGTGAAGCGAGCCAAGCGTTTTCATGTAGCGAAATGTGCCAGGATCATCCGGCACGCCCCCGGAAAACAGCTCGTTCGATACAATCACAACCGCGCGGCAGGCGGCATCCCACGCCCGCACTCCGTCAAGCAAGCGGCGGGCGGTGGCTTGGGCGGTTGCGTCTGTTTTCCAGCTTTCCCCGGAAAACAATTCGTGGGCGAGCCAAGCGGTCAAGCAATCAAGCAGGACGACATCATTAGGGCGCAGGGAAGCGGCAATCTCCCGAGAAGAGAACGGGGCTTCCCACACCGTCCAATGCGCGGCCTGCGCCGCACGCCGCTCTTGATGGCGGCGGATGCGCTCCGTCATTTCTTCATCCACTGCCTGCGCGGTAGCAATATAGTGAAGCCGACCTCCGCAAGAAAGCCGGATGGCGCATACTTCCGCCGCTTCACTTTTTCCGCTGCGCGCGGCTCCGCTGACAAACACAATCATCCGCTCCACCTCGCAAGCGCCTCAAGCAGCCGATCGTTTTCCACCTGCGTTTTGACCGCGAGCCGCACGTAACGTCCATCCAGTCCAGGAAAATTCATTGTATGCCGCGGGACGATTCCTTGCTGCAATAAATAGAAAAACAAATCCTCTGTCCGTCCGGAGAGCGGACGCAGCAAGTAAAAATTGACCACCGACGGCGAGACGGCATACCGGCCGGCCGGCAGCGACCGAAACACGCGCTCCCGCTCGGCGGCGATCCGTTCTTTCGTCCACTTGACAAACGATTCCATCGCCATGAAACGAAGCGCCAATTGTTGGGCGATGCAGTTTGTGCTCCATGGCGGCTGATGCGTTTTCAGCGAAGCGATCACCGCCTCGTCGGCAGCGACATAACCAAGGCGCGCGCCGGCCAGATGATGGATTTTCGTCAACGATCGAAGCACAATGAGGCGCGGATAGCGATCCAGCCACCGCATGGCTGTAAATCCGCCGCGCCAAAACGGATAGAACGCCTCATCCACCACGATATACGTCCCTGCTTGATCCGCTGCAGCGACGAGCGAGCGGAGATCACGCTCCGGCATCACGGTTCCGGTCGGGTTGTTCGGATGACAGAAAAAAACCGCGTCGCATTCCGCTGCCCATGCCGCCGCTTTGTCGATGTCGTACGAAAAACCGTGGCTTTCCTCTGCCAGCAAAGACTTGACTTCGCATCCGTAAGCAAGGCAGGCGCGCCGATACTCGGAAAACGTCGGCTCTAAGATGCCGACGCGCCGGCCGGCAAGCAGCGCGGCCAACAAATAAATCGCCTCCGCTGCCCCGTTCGTCACCAGCACTTGCCCGGGGCGAATCTGCTCCTGCTTGGCAACGAGCTCCCTGAGCGCCTTCGCTTCCGGATCCGGATACTCACCGGCCCAGCGAATCCATTCCTCGCCGTTCGGCCAAGCCGACGGCGGCAGGCGATATGGGTTCGTATTGACGCTGAAATCAATGTATTCTTTCGGAGGGGCCAATCCGCATTGCTCATACAACGCGCGCGGATTCGCCCCATGCGCCGGCCAACGCAACGATCATCCCCCCGATCCATAGCAATAACGTAAAGGCGAGCACCGTTCTGATCATGATGCCGACCGCCTGGCGAATATGAACCGAGCGCAGCGGAACATCGGGATCGCCGAGTGTCGGCCGCTCAGAGACGACGCCGCCATATGTATTCGTCCCGCCCAGCTGCACCCCAAGCAATCCAGCCATCGCCGCCTCGAGCCAGCCGCTGTTCGGGCTTGGGTGGCGGCGGGCATCGCGAAACAATATCGACAGCGCCAAACGAAGCCGGCGGCCGCCGCAGACCAACACCATCACGAGCGCCGTCAGCCGCGCTGGAATATAGTTGAACACATCATCCAACCGAGCAGCTGCCCAACCAAATTCGCGATACGTTTCATTTTTATAGCCGAGCATCGAATCGCACGTGTTCACCGCCCGGTACAGCATGGCAAGCGGCGCGCCGCCCAAGGCCGCGTAAAAGAGCGGAGCAGTGATGCCGTCGCTCGTATTTTCCGCCACCGTTTCGACGCAGGCGCGGGTGATGCCGGCCTCATCGAGCCGCTCGGTGTCGCGGCCAACGATCATCGACAGCGCCCGCCGCGCCTCGGGAAGATCGCCCGCTTCAAGCGGCCGGCGCACATCCTCAGCCGCTTCAGCGAGGCTTTTGGTCGCAATGGTGGTGAAAATAAGCGCCGCCTCGACCGCCACCCCCACGTACACGGACAACGCATAGCCTACATAAACGACCAACGCCGACAACCCGTAGACGGCGGCCAGGACCGCCGCTACGGCCGCCGCACCTTTCGCCCGCCGCCTTGTTCCCTGGTTCCAGCGCCGATCAAACCAGGCGATCCACTTTCCCATGCCCCGCACCGGATGCGGAAGCCAATGCGGGTCGCCAAGCAACGCGTCAAGCAACAAGGCCAATGCCATCGCGAACAGGTGCGTCATCGCCGCCCCCTCCGCCGCTTGTAGCGGTCAAGCGCCTCGATCGTCGCTTCATACACGAGCCGACCGATCGCGCGCCCCAGTTCCGTCGCCGTTCCGGCATAGGCAAACGTCCGCCCGGTTTGCGTCGCCGCCACGGCGAGCGAATCGGTCGACGTGCCGGTGGCAAGCGTCCCTGTTTCCGGGTCGCAAACCGAACGGTCGGCGAGCGCTTTCGCCTTCGCTTCCGTCGCCGTCATCATCGCCTGGACAAACGCCGCTTCCGTCAGCATTCCGTCAATGACAATCACCATATTGATCGTTCCCGGCCTTGCCACAAGCGGCTTATGCTGCCATGCCCGAGCGGCATCAACCGCATTGCCGACGCCAGCGGTCGTCATGACCGCAACCGAAAACGCTTCCCCTTCTTCCTGAAGCCAAACGGCATCATGGACGTCAACCGCCGTCATCATGCCGATCGTTCGTTCCGGCGAAAACCCGTGTTGCTCCAAATAGCGGCGCATGTCTCCTTCCGCATCGCGGCAATCGTAATCCAACCCGACATGGCGATTGACAAAATGGGTCGCCCATTGAAACCCAGCGCCGATCAATGCCGAGGACAGGACGCGAAGCGGCTGGCAGGAGGCAAGAACAGCGGCGTCATCAAGAAAGGACAAACGCAGCCCGCCGGCCGGCGATTCTTCTTGTTTTCCTTTCGGCACAAACGAAAACATCGGCTTTGCCGTCGCCGGATGGGCCAAACGCACAATCGGCGCGGCAAACACTTCCTCAAGCAGCGCCGGCGTCATCACATCTGTCGGCGTTCCAAGCGCCGCTGTTTTTCCTTCTTTTAACACAAGCACCCGGTCGCAATATAAGCTAGCGACGTTCATATCGTGAAAGACGGCGACGACCGTCAAATCGCGGGAGCGGGCAGCTTCCGCGAGCCGGTCCAAAAGCCGGACTTGGCCGCTCATATCCATATGGTTCGTCGGTTCATCCAAAAGCAGCAGCCGCGGCTCTTGGGCGAGCGCCCGCGCCAAATAGGCGCGCTGCCGCTCCCCGCCGCTTAGCCGCTCAAGCGGCTCATTGATTTTGTCGGCCAAGCCGACCGCACGAAGCGCTTCTTGAACCGCGGCTTCATCCTCTTTCGTCCACGCCGGAAACAAGCCGCGCTGATGAGCATAACGGCCGAGTGCCACCGTTTCTCTCACCGTGTAGCCGGGCGCCGTCTCCGCTGTCTGCGGCAGGACGGCGGCAAACCGCGCCCATTGCTTCGCAGACAGCGCCAAAAGCGGCTGGCCATGAATCTTGATCTCACCGCTGGCAAGCGGAAGCTCTTTGCAAATGAGTTTCAGCAGCGTCGTTTTTCCACTGCCGTTCGGCCCGACGATGCCGAACAGCTCCCCTTTTTCCACGGAAAACGTCACACGATCAAGCACTTGCTTTGGTCCATACCGATGCGATACGGCCCGCACCTCAAGCATCATCATCCCATCTTTCGCTTCGTTTTTCGGAAAAACAAGACGGCAAATAGCGGGGCGCCGATCAGCGAGGTGATGACGCCGATCGGCAGTTCGCGCGGTTCAATGATCGTCCGCGCCGCCACATCGGCGAGCACAAGAAACGCCCCGCCATACAAGAGCGACAGCGGCAGCAGCATCCGATAGTTTGGCCCGCACACAAGCCGGACCATATGCGGAACAACGAGCCCAACAAAACCGATCGTCCCGGACACCGACACCGCCGCGCCAGTGAGTAGCGCGGCCGCCGTCAAAATGATGACTTTTCGGCGCGTAACATCAACGCCGACATGAAGCGCCGCCGCCTCGCCAAAAGCAAACGCGTTCAACTCGCGGCCGTTGGCGAGAAGCACCGCCGCGCCGATGAGAAAAAACGGCAACAAAAGCCCGCTGTACTTCCAGCCGCGCATCGCCACGCTCCCCATCAGCCATGAGATGATTTGCCGCAATTCTTCCCCGGTCAAAGCGATCATGAGCGAAATGAAGGCGCTGAAAAACGCGCCGAAGATAATGCCGGCTAAAATGATCGTCTCAACCGACAGCTGCCGCTCAACCGCGCGGGTGAACGCCAAAACGGCGGCAAGCGTCGCCATGCCAAACAAAATGCTGACCACCGGCAATGTAAACGTGCCAAAGAGCGGCCATTGCCAACCGAGAAACATGACGAGCACCGCTCCGACCGCAGCGCCGGATGAGACGCCGAGCGTGTACGGATCGGCGAGCGCATTTTTCAGCAACCCTTGGAACGCCGCGCCGGCCATCGCCAGCGAGGCGCCGACCAAAAACGCGAGCACAACGCGCGGCAGGCGAATCGCTGTGACAATCGGCGCCCAATCGGCCGGAATGTCAGACGGAAGCGGCATACCAAACCATTCGGACGCAAGAATGCGAACAATAGAAGAAAAGGGAATCGACAGCGATCCTGTCGATATCCCTACGAGCAACGATAAAATGGCCGCCATGACGGCCAATATATACATCCACGTTTTACTTGAACACATCCGGGTAAATGGCTTTGGCAAGTTCCTCGACCCCTTCGGCAAGGCGCGGACCCGGTCGGCTCACTAAATCGGAGTTGACGTCATACACCCGCTTGTTTTTCACCGCTGGCACGTCTTTCCAAGCGGTGCGCGCAAGCACTTGCTTCGCTCCGCCGTATGTCGTGATGATAACGTCCGGCTTATAGGCCACTGCTTTTTCTTCTGTCACCATCGGCCAGCCTTCCAAGCTGCCGGCGACGTTTTTCGCTGAAATCACTTGGAGCATCTCATCCATAAACGTCCCTTTGCCGGCCGTATACAGCTGCGGCGGCGGCGACACTTCAATCCAGACGTTCGCCTGCTTATCCGCCGGGATTTGTTTCGCTTTTTCTTGAATTTGCGCAAGCTTCTCTTTCATATCATTAATCACTTGCTTCGCTTTGTCCGTCGTCCCTGTCGCTTTGCCGATCAATTCGATGGACGCATACACATCGTCAAACGACTTTGCATCATTCACGACAAGCACGGTGATGCCGGCGTCTTTCAATTGCTTGAGGCCATCGCGCGAGTTATGGGCGCTTGACGCGTGAGCCAAGACGAGATCCGGCTTGAGCGAAATGATTTTCTCGACGTTAAACTCCATGCCGCCGATTTTCGTTTTCGTTTTGACGTCTTCCGGATAATTGTCAAAATCGCTGACGCCGACGATTTTCTCGCCAAGCCCCAACGCATAGGCGATTTCCGTATTGCTTGGGATGAGTGAGACGATTTTTTTCGGCTCTGCCTTGATGGTTACATCTTGGCCAAGCCCGTCTTTCACCGTCACCGGAAACGCCGCTTGTTCCGTTTTCGGCTCTTCTTTTTTCGTTGGTTGGGCGTTGCTATTGGTCCCACTGCTGCAACCGACCAGCACGGCGGCCAGAAGGAATAGAGCAGCCAACGCCGCCGTCCATTTCCAACGCTTCATCGGTCGTTCCCCCTTTCGCTATGTAAAAATAAAAACGCCCATTCCGCCTAAATCTGGGAATGAGCGCGAAACAGACCGCCAATGGGCACAACAATGCCCTGTACGACTGTTTCCGCGTCTCACCCCCCGAAGATTCGGAAACTGCGGCAAGCAAGGCAGGTCTACTGACTCATGCTTCATCCTACTCTGAAGCCTTCCCGTACGGAAAACAGCGCAAGCCATCTGTCCGTACAGTGGCGATTTCATTTCGTCCGCATTGACAGTTGCGGGGACAGTTCCGGATTCTCACCGGATTCCCTATTAAGCCTTTTCGGCACCTTGCTGCGAATCTATTCAGTTATCGGATATGGACATTTTTATATTAAAGCAAGGCTTGGTGTTTGACAACTATTTTTGTAGAAAGAAGTCGGTCCACCACCTAGATAGATGAAGAAAAGGCGCTTCCTTTTGACGCCTTTTCGATCCCTTTACTGCCCGATATATTTTTCAAACACAAACCCGAAATCCTTCACCGTATAGTTCTTTTTCGCTTCCGCCAGCCAGCGAAAAGCGTATTCATTCACGGCCTGAAAATCCGCCGACACATTGGCGCCGTCGCCGCGCATGTTGGCAAACACCTTGGCCGCCAGTTCCAAACTCCGCTCCGCATAGTTGAACTTCGTTTCGTTTTCATGGCAAATCTCCGCGATCGCCAGCAGCGATTTATACAAATCTTTCAATTCCTCAATATGCTTTTTATGCACATCAATCGAGTAGGAGTGCGACCCGATTTTAAATTTGATTTCCGCGTCCAAGTCGACCGTCCCGGCTGTTTCGAGCGACACGTCGGAAATCGGATGCTTATAGTAATCGTAGCGGCGCAGCGTCCGTTTTTTGCTCGTGGCGCTTGTGCCGTCTAGATGAATGAGCGCGCGGTTTGTGAAGCAATATTCATCGGATTTCGATTTAATAAGGAAATAGATTTTTTCCCCATCCTCGTGCATCACATAATCATCGGCATCCACTTTGTCGTAATCTTTCGGCTGAATAACCGAGCCGATGTCGCTTAGCCCAAGCACATCGGCGGCGACTTTTCCAAACATGCTCATTTTCCTCCGGCTCCTTCCATGTTTTATCGGCGCCCGCCTATTGCGGATGAACGGCGTTTTGCCTTAACAAGGCGCCGTACTCTCATTCTGTAATACGTCGCGATCGAAAAAATGTTTCATCGTCGGCAAAAAACGAAAGACCCAACGCCTTTTATGACGGCGTCAGGCCATACAAGCAACTACAGTTCCCCGCTTAGACGGGAGTCTTTGTTAGTGAGTCGCAAAAAGATCAAATAAACGAGTCCAATCGCGATCCAAATCAATCCTAGCTTTTTGCTGAGCGGGTCCAGATTCATCCATACATAGCCGATGATAACAAAACCGATGAGCGGAAACAAGAGATGATTGATATAATCGTTACTCTTTTGTTTGCGCAAGAAATAGTTCATCACCGACACATGCAAAAAGAGGAAAGCCGTCAGGGCGCCAAAGTTGACAAGCGAAGCGAGCTTATCAATTTGCGAGGCGAACACCGTCGTGACAATGAGCGAAATCACAGCGACAAGCAATGTGCTGACGTATGGCGTTTGAAATTTCGGATGCACTTTGGCCAGCACACTGGGCAGTTTACGGTCGCGACCCATGCTGTACAAAATGCGGGAGATGGCTGCCTGGGCGACGAGCGCGTTCGCGATCCCCCACGAAAGCGCGGTGGCGACGATCGTTGTCCATTTCAGCCATGGTCCGCCTGCCAGCTCCGCAATCTGATAAAACGCCACGTCTGCATTTTTAAACGTCGTATAATCAGGCCAAATGAGAGCGGCGACCCATGTTTGCATGATGAAAAGCGCACCGACAACGAGCAAAGCGAAAATGATCGCTTTGCCGATCGATGATTTCCCGTCCCTCGTTTCCTCAGCCAGCGTCGACACCGCATCAAAACCAAGGAAGCTCAAGACGGCCACCGACACCGCCCCCATCACCGTCTCCACGCTGAAATGATCGGGATCGTACAGCGGTTTGAACGTAAACTGCGCTCCATTGACGCCTTTTATAATAGCAATAATTCCTGTGATCACAAACACTGCAAGGACGATGAGCTCTAAAACAACAATCACTTTGTTCGCTTTGGCCGTCATCTCGATTCCGAGAATATTAATGATCGTATTCATGGCAATAAACAGAATGAGCCACACGTAAATCGGCACTTGCGGCACAATGTCGGCTAAGGCAGCAGCGCTGACCAAATAGAGAAGAGCCGGAACGAAAATGTAATCAAGCAAAATGACCCAGCCTGCCATAAAACCGACATATTCATTCATTCCCCGCTGGGCGTAGGAATACACGGAACCAGCGATTGGAAACGCCTCGGCCATTCTGGCGTAGCTCAAGGCGGTGAAAATCATCCCCACCATTCCGATTAAGTATGCTAAGGCGACCATCCCTTTTGACCCTTGCGCTACATACCCGTAAATGCCGAAAGGAGCGATCGGCACCATGAACACCATTCCGTAAATCAACAAATCAACAAATGTGAGCGACCGTTTTAATTCCTGTTTATAACCAAGCGACTCGACCGATGTGTTCGTTTCAAGTTGCGCCATCGCCGTTCCCTCCTCAATCCTCAAACAGGCGGATGCCATACGCCTCAAGCACAAATCGCGGTACAAAGAAACGCGCCGTGACGAGCGGGTCAACGACTTGGCTGATTTGTGTCTGACCGGCAGCGCTAAGCACCATCGTCAAATGGTTCAGCGTCAACGGAGTGTGCGGCAACAGCAAATCAACCATTTCCTCAACCGACTGTTTGACCGCCTCATCCAACGTTTTGGCCGAGACGATCGTCGCAATGCCATCATCGTTTTGCAACAGTGGATGGTTGAGCGAATATCCTTTCATCACCCGGACGGTGACCGTCACTTCCCCCGGAATTTCGATGCCAGACACGCCGATTTCGCCGTCCCCCATCGCCGCATGCAAATCGCCTAATGCGAACAACGCCCCTTTGACAAAAACCGGGAAGTAAACGGTTGCCCCTGTTGTAATGAGCTTTGTATCCATATTGCCGCCGTGCGGCCCGGGCGTCCCGCACGACACATCCTCACCGCTCGGCGCTACCCCGATGACGCCAATCATTGGATTTAATGGAATAGAAAGATGCTCGTCAAATACGGCCCGGTTTTCTTCCACTGGAATAATTTTCGCCTCAAACTGCGGAATCCGGTCGCCAAGCACCCCGAGTCCTGGGCCGACAGCCATGACCCCCTGTCCTTTGAGGCGAATCTGTTCAATTTTTACCGCTAAAATGTCACCGGGTTCCGCCCCTTCAATATAGATCGGTCCAGTCGCCGGATTAATATGATTCCAATCGATCGAGTCAAACGGCGTTTCGCTTGAAGTAATTTGATTTTGGAAACAGTCGTACGTTTCGATGACAAACGTTTCCCCTGACTGGACTGTTCGAACCGGTTGGTGGTTTTTGCTAAATGCATAAATGGCCATCGCGCACGGAACAAATGACATGTTCGCTTTCCTCCCTTTCGTTTTTGTCTCATTATAACAGGGAGCAAACAAACTGTTTTGCATTTTTTTGATTCATTTTTGTTACTTCTTTATTTTTTGAATTAATCGATAAATCTGAGTAAACAAGAAACTGCCAATCCCATTCCATGCTATGGCCTCCAGCTCATTATGGCGCATTCCCCATCGCCAGGCGATAGCAAACAAACATACCCATCCGATCATGCCTATAACCCCCATCGGTTTCTCTCCTGTCCGTAAAGCAGCCAACCCAAAACACGAGGAGGCAAGCAAGGCGGTCGAAAACATGACCATCCGCATCGGAAGAAGGGGAGCAATAAAAAAGAGGGCTAGTACAAGCAAAAAAGAGATGACATATGTCCATGAGAGATGCCTGCTCCACCTGTGCCAAAAGATTTGCACAACGGAATGCAAGGAAAGGGATAAGCTGAGTGACAACGCCGCCAGCAAGGCAATAGTAAGCGGCCAGGCAATCAAGACAGAAGAATGGAGCAGCCACCGTTTCAGTATGGCGGCAGTCGAAGCGGCCGCCGCATACGGGACGCATAAGGCTGCAACGGCCAACGGAAGCGGAGCAAGGCAAAACGCGGCCATAGAAAACGTCAGCGCAACGCGTTCTTTTTTCAATATCGATGCAATATCCCATACATACTCGTCGGCCAACCATTGCCCGGCAGCCGCCGCCAGCACAGCCCAAAACAACACGAACAACGAAACCATGTTCACGTCGAGGGAAGCTGGGACAGTGCGTACAATCATCTCATATTGCCGCGCCACACCGCCCGTTAGATAATAGGCAAACGGAACCATTCCCATCACTATATAAACAATGTATAGCAGAACCGTTCCGATTTTCCGCATCCCGAACCAACCAGAGAGCACGGTAAACACGTACACATAGACGAACCAAATGAATAAAAAAGTCGGAGAAATACGAAAGAGTTGCTGCAACAAATAGGTACATAACACGACAACGGTAAGCAGCCGGCCGATCGAAAGAAGGCGAACAAAAAACCGAAAGAAAAACAAAGCCCGCGCCGTAAAACAGCAGTCCGGCCAGCGATCCCCTTCCTCTGTTAGGGAACGATAGCGCACGGCCGCTGCTGAACGCCAAAGCACAAAAACGGCGGCCCATACCGCCATAGCCGTCACCACCCCCGCCGCCACTCCGCCATGAATAAAAGCATAGCATCCAAACAACAGCAACTCCCCGGATGCAAAACGCAGTAACAGAGCATTGACCCCCTTGCTTAATCCAAGCGCCTCCGCTCCGATAAAACTACAGCGACCAATATGCGGCACAGCAGCAAGCAGCAGTACGCATGCCATGAATAAAAGCATATACCAGTCCATTATCCATTGGTCTCCTTATACTTCGTAGGCGGGATGCCGACATATTTTCGAAACAAATGACTGAAATGATGTTGACTAGAAAATCCTGTCTCCTCAGCAATGCGTGCCATGGACCAATCCGGCTTTTTGGTCAACAGCTCTTTCGCCTTTTCAATCCGATATCGATTGACGTAATCCTTAAAATGGATGCCGATCTCCTCAACAAACAGCCTGCTCAAATAGGCTGGATGTACATGCACGGCAGCGGCTACCTCGGTTAAGCTGATTTTTTGCGCATAATGACAGTGCACATATTCGAGCGCCGCGCGGATGAGCGGGGACGAGACAAGCGCTTCCGGATGCTTTTGTTCAAATTTCGACAGCGCTTGATCAAACTCGCTCTCAATGAGCGGCTTCACCAAGTAGTCGAGCACTTCAAGCTGAATCGCCCGTTTGGCATAAGCAAAATCTTGGTAGGCTGTGATAATGATCAAGGCAAGATCGGGCTGTTTTTGTTTGAGCTCATAGGCCAAATCCAACCCGGACTGTCCAGGAAGGTGGATATCGATCAGCGCCAGCCGGAAGCGATGGGATGCGGCCAACCGTTTCGCCTCTGCGGCATCCTCCGCCGGCCATACTTCCCAATGCGGATATTTCCGCTTCACCAAATACGTGAGTTGTTCCAATTCCAAATATTCATCATCGACAATCAACACCTTCATCGTTTATCCCTCATCCCCTGGAACATACGGCCAAACGACAAGCGCCTCTGTCCACCCGCGCTCATCTTTTTGCAACACGAGCTGAGTTGGTAAATCAAACAAAAGAGCAAACCGCTTGCGCAAATTATCCAAGCCGACACCTCCATTCGCGATGGATAACTCCTTCCCTTCATTGCCATTATCGCAGACGCGCAAATATACCCAGTTGCCTTGGCGCCGAAAATCGATCGCCAAACATTTTTCACCCGCTTTTTTCTCAAGGCCATGTTTGAATGCGTTTTCCACCAGCGTTTGCAACGTATAAGAAGGAATGAGCGCACGCTCTCCATCCGGATCCATTTGCACCGACACCGACAGCCGTGAACCGAAGCGAAGCTGCTGCACCGCTAGATAGTTGTTTGTATGCGCCCATTCTTGTTTGAACGGAATAAGCGGCTGTTTCGTCTCATAGCTATCACGCAAAAACAGCGCAAAATGCTCCATTCCCCGAATCATTTCTTCATTTTTTCCTAAGCGCGCCAGGGATAAGAAAGCGTTCAACGCATTGAAAAAGAAATGCGGTCGGATTTGTTGATGGAGCTGCATATACTTGCTTTCTTGAAGTTCTTTTTCCAATCGAAGGCGCGCATGTTCCAACTGCCAATAATCCACTTCTTTTTCCGCTACCCCCAACAGCGCCAACACTGTCAACGATACAAGCGGCAACAATACGCTGAAAATGAGAATGAGATGAAATAATGGCTCGGCAATCATCATATTCTCCCCGCCATGCGCAATGCTTTCTCATTTGTTCTTTAATTTTATCACAAATTTGTTCTTTCATTTG
This sequence comes from Geobacillus proteiniphilus, assembly GCF_001908025.1. Classification (GTDB taxonomy): domain Bacteria; phylum Bacillota; class Bacilli; order Bacillales; family Anoxybacillaceae; genus Geobacillus; species Geobacillus proteiniphilus. The sequence goes on along the minus strand of NZ_MQMG01000029.1, from coordinate 24,360 downwards.
ATCACAAAATAAATAGAGGCGGCGGTACAAGGCAACCGTTTCCCACAGCCGCAAATCTACTTCTCCAACTCCTTGATACACGCCCTACTCTCTGCCCGAAAAAACGCCCCAAAAGCGAATGCTTTTGGGACCGACTGATCATATTCCATTTTATCTCAACGGCGATCTTGCCATGCGAATATACGTGTGGCGTCTGCCGCGAATGGCGATCGAATACGCCATAATATTCTCTGGAACAGCGATGCCATGATAGCCAGCGTCGCCGATATGATGTATATCCGCCCCAGCCATTTTGCTTGCAAGCGCGATTTGACGAATCGTACTCTCGTCAGCTCCTTCTTGGCTTGTACCGATCGTCAGCATCACAAGCGCCCCATGTTCATGGGCCACCCGAACAAGCTGCTCCGTTTTGTCCAATGTCACTCCCGGCACAGTTCCGGGAGCTGGCATCAGAACGACATCCGCACCAGCGTGAATAAAGCGCGCAACGACTTCCTCAGATATAATGCTGCTCCCTGTTTCGTTGGCTACACCTGCCGCGTGCATTTTCCCCGCCATGATCAAGCCGTTTTCTCCGAAAACGGATCGCGCGGTTTCAATAGCCTTCACAATTTCATCATTCGTTACGCCCGTTTTCGGATTCCCCGTCAAGCAAATAAAGTCAACCCCTAGGCGGCGATAAACGGAATATTCAATAAATCAGGCTGACCGAGCCGAAGCAACAATCCTGCCGCCGGCAACACCGCAATGGGCAACATAAGCGCCTTCCCAAGCCGTTGTAAAAATCCTAACATCATGATCCTCCCCTTTTCATCTCAATCATAAATTTGTATCGGTCGCCGCGGTACACCGATTTGACGACTTCAAGCGGCCGACCGTCGACAAGGCACGTGCGGCGCTCAAGCAGCAGCACCGGAGCCCCTTCTTTCATCTTCAGATGCTCCGCCTCCACCTTGCGGGCGACAGATGCTTCCAGTGTTTGAACAGCGGAGCCGATGATCAGTCCTTTTTCTTTTTCGATAAATTCATAGACGGAACCGCTTACAACATCATGCGTCAGCCCGGGAACAAGATGGACGGGAATGTAGAGCGTCTCGAGCGCCATCGGCAAGCCGTCGGCCAACCGAAGGCGTCTGACTTCGTAAAGATCGTCGCCTTCCGTGACACCAAGTTTTTCAGCGAGCTTCTGAGACGCCGGAACCGTCTCAAAGCTGAGGACGATCGTGCCGGGCTCCATGCCGCGCGCCCGCATATCTTCGGAAAAGCTCGTCAGTCCTTTGAGCGGCTGCTCGATTTTTTTGGCGGCGACAAATGTTCCTTTCCCGCGCCGGCGGATGAGATAGCCATCGTTCGCTAAATTGTTGACCGCCTGCCGAACGGTCATCCGGCTGATGTCATACATTTCCGCCAACTCGCGCTCAGACGGGATCATCTCGCCCGGCTGCCACTCCCCTTTTTCGATCTTTTCTTTCATATATTGCTCGAGCTGATAGTAAATCGGAATCGGCGACTGTTTATCGATCATGGCGCATCCCCCCGCCGCTTTTCCTTTGGGATGAGCGAGAGCGCCTCTCGGTCGGCGATGATCGTCACATCCGGATGAAGGTGAAGCGCTGAAGCCGGCAAGTCCGGTGTGACAACGCCTTCGAGAAGCCGGGCAATGGCCTCCGCTTTTTCCCTCCCTGACGCCAACAGCACGATGCGGCGGCTCCGCAAAATGGTCGCGATCCCCATCGTAATGGCGTAGCGCGGCACGTCATCAAGCGACGGGAAAAAGCGGGCGTTCGCTTCACGCGTCAACAAGGCGAGCTTCACGACATGAGTCGTCGATGAAAACGGCGTCCCTGGCTCGTTAAAGCCGATATGGCCGTTGCGGCCGATGCCCAAGAGCTGCAAATCGATGCCGCCCAATTCATCGATGAGCCGCTCGTAGCGTCGGCATTCTTCGTCAAGATCAGCGGCCAAGCCGTCCGGCACATGCGTCTGATGAAGCGGGATGTCCAATTGAGCAAACAAATGCTGATTCATATAATAGCGATAGCTGTTCGGATGATCCGGGCCAAGGCCTACGTATTCATCCAAATTGACCGTGCGCACAAGCCGATACGATGTCCCATGTTGCCGATGATCGGCGGCCAATTCGCGGTACACACCGAGCACGGTCGATCCGGTCGCCAAGCCGAGAACGGCGTTCGGCTTTTCCTTGACTTGTTTGATGATGATGTCCGCCGCCTGACGGCTCATCTCTGCGTAGTCAGCAGCTTTCAAAAGCTTCATGGCCATCGCTCTTCACCCCTTTCATCCGGCTTGCGATAGGCAAGGGCACCGCGGCAAAACGTCATCATGACTTCATATCGTTCATTCAAAACGACGACATCGGCGTCTTTGCCGGGCCGCAAGCTTCCTTTCCGATCAAGCAAGCCAAGCTGTTTCGCCGGATTCCAGCTCGCCATGCGGATCACCTCTTCAAGCGTGCAGCCGGCATAATCCAGCACACGGCGGATGGCCTCGCCAAGCTTGAGCACGCTTCCCGCCAGCGTGCCGTCGGCAAGCCGCGCCTCTCCGCCGCGGACGGTCACCTCTTGGCCGCCAAGATCATATTGCCCATCGCCGAGACATTTCGCCCGCATGGCATCGGTGATTAAGATGAGCCCATCGCTTCCTTTATTCCGGTAAGCGAAGCGAACCATCGGCGGCGCAACGTGCAGCCCGTCGGCGATCAGCTCGCACATGACTTCTTCAAACATAAGCACAGCACCGGCGACACCCGGTTCACGGTGATGGATGCCGCGCATCCCATTGAACAGGTGGGTCGCATGCGTCACCCCTGCATGGACCGCCGCTTTTACTTCGTCGTAAACGGCATCGGAATGGCCGATTGAGGCGATGACCCCTGTTTTTCGTAAATAAGCAGCCAATTCAAGCCCCCCATCCCGCTCTGGGGCAAGCGTGACAAGGCGGATATGGCCGCCCGCCGCCTTTTGCCAGCGCTGGAACAGTGAGATGTCCGGATCGGCGAGATGGCGCGGGTGTTGCGCTCCGGCGCGCTTCGGCGACAAAAACGGCCCTTCCAGATGAACGCCGAGCACTTCAGCCGCTCCCGGCCTGTTCGCCTCAGCCATATAGCGAGCGACGTTGCGAAGCGCGGCTTCGATTTGTTCGCTTGGCGCCGTCATCGTCGTCGCTAGAAAACTTGTCGTTCCTTCCGCCGGCAACGCCTTCGCCATCGCGTGAAGCGCCTCCGGGGTCGCATCCATGACATCCGCCCCAGCCGCCCCATGAATATGGACGTCAATGAATCCCGGCACGACGGCAAACTGCGGAGAAAGCTCGATCACTTCCGCCCCTTCATCAGTTGGGCATGACGACATCGGACCGATCGCGGCCACTTTTTCCCCTTCGATCAGCACATACCCTTGTTCGATATTCCCTGTTTCTGCATACACCGCGGCATTTTTCAATATCCATCGCTTCATCGCGATTCCCCACTTTCCATTTCTATCATAACATTATATATTCTAGTTGTCTATACCAATTAAAACAAACGTTGACCTCCAACTGGTTCGCTCCGGCATGAAAGAAGCAGGGAAGCTGCGGCTTCCCCGCTCTTCCAAACGGCGCTACGCTCCTTTCGGTCCGCGGGCCGGCAAATAAAAAGAAAACGTCGTTCCTTCGTTCAGTTTGCTGTGAACGGTAATGAGCCCCTTATGCGCTTCGACGATGTTTTTGGCGATGGCAAGGCCTAACCCGGTGCCGGAACGGCCGCGCGTGCGCGCTTTATCGGCTTTGTAAAACCGTTCAAACACAAACGGCAAATCCTCTTCGGGAATGCCGGAACCAGAGTCTTGGACATGGATCGTCACGCCGTCGCCGCTTGGTTCGATGATGAGGCGAACTGTGCCGCCCGATTCCGTATGGCGGATGGCGTTGTCAATTAAGTTCGTCAGCACCTGTTCGATCCGATCCGGATCGAGAGCGATTTCGATGTCCCGGTCGCGAAACTCGGCTGTCAGCTCAATCTGCTTTTCTTTCGCCAGCCCGTAAAACTTGCGGATCACCCGCTCGATGTAAGGAACGAGCTTGACTTGTTCGTACTCTAGCTCGATATGGCCAGCTTCCATGCGCGCCAAGTCAAGCAAATCGTTAACAAGGCGGCCCATACGCAGCGACTCGTCATAAATGACTTTCGCCATCTCTTTCTTCTCTTCTTCGCTCGCCGCGATATCGTCGATGATCGCCTCGCTGTAGCCTTGGAGCATGGCAATCGGCGTGCGCAATTCGTGCGAAACGTTGGCGATAAAGTCTTTGCGCAGCTTGTCAAGCCGCCGCTCTTCGGTCATGTCGCGCAAAACAGCCACCGCGCCGCGCACCATCGTTTTGCCGTACAGCGGCGTCATTAAAATAACCCACGTCCGCCCCTGCAGCGTCACTTCGGTCGATTGCTCCTTCTCCTCGCGAACGACGCGGGCGAACAGCTCTTTCACTTGCGGCGGCAACGGCGCCATCGCTTCCGCATCATTCCCTTGCTCAAAATACCACGCCTGCAAAAACCGCTCAGCCGGCGGGTTCGTAATCAAAATTTCCCCGTCGCGGTTAAACGTAATGACGCCATCGGCCATGCTGCTTAAAATGCTGGCGAGCTGTTCTTTTTCCTGGTTTAAGGCGTTGATGTTAAACTGCAGACGCCGTCCCATTTGGTTGAACGCCATCGCCAGCCCACCGATCTCATCGTTCGTTAAAATCGGCACTTTCATATCGAAATGGCCCCTCGCCATTTCGAACGCGGCTTGCCGCATTTTCCGGAGCGGAGCGGTGATGCGCGTCGACAAGAAAAAGGCAAAAAACGTCGTCATGACAATGGCGATAAACGCGGCGAGAAAAATTAACTCTTTCGTCCGCTCCGTCGCGTCGGCGATCGCCTCGAGCGACTGATAGATAAACACAGCTCCTCGGCTGCCATCCGGCATCGACATCGGCACGCCGACGATGATCATATCACGAGGCAACTTTTTCTTTGGTTGCCATTCGGGCGTATACAAACGCTTTTTCACCGTTTTCCCGTCTGTCAGCACACGCCGCAAGTCCCGATCTTGGCGGATCGACGACAGCGGCATATTGTCCAAACCAGCGTCGCCAGGCGAATACCAATAGTGCGACTCATCGGCGACGATGACGGCTTTCGTTCGATTGTCCACAAGCGTCCAAGCGATCGAGCGGGCAAGCTGCTCGTCGCGGTAATCGTGCATCACCTCGGCCACTTTTGTCGCCAGGCGGGTCAAGTCGTTTTCCGCTTCCTGCACATAATAATCTTCCAAAAATTTAATAAGCAAAATGCTTAAAATAAACAGCACGCACGAAACGAGCAACAAAATCGTAAACCATAGCTTGCCGACGACGCTGCGAAACAGCCACATCAGTCGTTCACTGCCTCAAACTTGTAGCCGACGCCCCAGACGGTGACGATCATTTTTCCCGCCTGCGGCGACGCTTTATTCAACTTTTCGCGCAACCGTTTAATGTGGGTGTCGACCGTGCGCAAGTCGCCGAAAAACTCGTAATGCCATACTTCCTTCAACAGCTGTTCGCGGTCGAACACTTTGTCGGGCGAGCGGGCCAAAAAGAGAAGCAACTCATATTCTTTCGGCGTTAAGCTGACTTCCTTGCCGTCGACCGTCACCCGGTGGGCATCGTTGTCAATCGTCAAATGCGGAAACACAAGCACGTCTTTCGCCGTCGTCTCCACCGGCGCGTAGGCGGCGTTCGCCGCGCGGCGCAACAGCGCTTTTACGCGCAGCACGACTTCGCGCGGACTGAACGGCTTGACGATGTAATCATCCGTGCCGACTTCAAACCCTTGCACGCGGTTGGATTCTTCGCCTTTTGCCGTCAACATCATAATCGGCGTCGTTTTTTGCTCGCGGATTTCTTTGCACACCTCAATTCCATCTTTGCCCGGCAGCATCAGATCGAGCAAAATGACGTCATAATCATTCGTCAACGCCTTCTCCAACGCTTCATTGCCGTCGCCGGCCTCATCGATCACATAGTTTTCCCGCTCCAAATACATTTTCAAGAGCCGCCGGATGCGCTCTTCATCGTCAACCACTAAAATACGGATGGTTTTTTCTTGTTTTTCCAATGCTTTGCACCCTCCCATCATCAATGGAAACACTCCCTATTTTCTAGTTTACCGAAAAACCGGATGCTCGCCAACAGAGCATCCGGTTGTTTTCCATTATGTTCCGGCGTACGAGTGCAATCCCGCAATGACGAGGTTGACCGCCACTAAGTTAAACATAATAATGGCAAAGCCGATGACGGCGAGCCATGCCGACTTTTCACCATGCCAGCCTTTTGACAAACGAAGGTGCAAAAAGGCAGCGTAAAACAGCCAAGTGATAAGCGCCCATACTTCTTTCGGGTCCCAGCCCCAAAAACGCGTCCAGGCGATTTGCGCCCAAATCATCGCGAAAATGAGCGCCCCGAGCGTAAACACCGGAAAGCCGATCGCCACCGCCCGATAGCTGATCTCATCAGTCAAATCCAAGTTAACGTTCTTCACGAGCGGCTTGAGCGCGGCGGCAACGCGCTTGCGCAAGAGAAGCCGAAGCATGATGTACAGCGCCGTTCCGGCTATGAGCGACCAGATGACCGTATTGAGCTTTCTTGCATTGATGATCGCCGGCATCTCAACAAGCGGCTCCATGCGGCCGGCGCTTTCTTTCATAAGCTCCCCTTTGTGCGGCCCAACGAGCGCCGGCATATCGTAGATGACCTCAACCGTCTGCTTGTTTTTGTCGACCCACGTGAACTTCGCTTCATACCCAGAAAGTCCGAACGCTGTCGAAACGATGACAAAGCCGAGCGTGGTAATTAAGCAAAACATGACCACTTCGAGCCAAAACGTCCGTTTCGACGGCTTCGATTGATCAACGACGCGAATCAAATAGATGAGCCCAGCGACAAAGCTGATGGCCAAAATCGCTTCACCAGCCGCCGCCGTCGTCACATGGATGTGCAGCCAATCGCTTTGCAAGGCGGGAATGAGCGGCGAAATTTCCCGCGGAAACATGCTTGCGTAAGCAATCACAAGCAACGCGACCGGCAGCGCAAACAAGCCGAGCACACTCAGCCGGTAAATGAAATAAATAATAATGAAAGCAGCAACCAGCATCATGCCGAAAAAGGTCGTAAACTCGAACAAGTTGCTTACGGGCGCGTGCCCGGCGGCGATCCAGCGCGTCACAAAATAGCCGACTTGGGCGAGAAAGCCGATGATCGTCACGGAGATGCCAAGCTGCGACCAACGATCCTTCTCTTGCCGTTCTTTTCGCTTGTCGCGAATGGCGCCGCCAAAAAAGAACGTGCCGATTAAATATAGAACGAACGCGATATATAGCAACGTGCTGCTAAGCTGTACCATGCGCTTGTCCTCCTTGTCCGGCTTTTTTTTCGTTTTCGAGCTGATCAGCCGGCATCATGACGCCGGTGCCGTCAAGCAAACGGCGCAGTTCGTTTTTCAAGCCGAACCAGTTTTTATTCGTATGCGCGGCGATCCATAGCTCGCCGTTTACCCGCTGCACCCAAATGCGGCGGTGGTTCCAATACATCCCTTGGATGAGCCCGATCATGAAAATCGCGCCGCCTACCCCTAAAATCCAAAGCGTAAAGTCGCGGCGGACGGTCAAACCGGAGACATTGCGGGTTTGAAGCCCCGCGAACGCCATTTTGTATTTGTTGTTGCCAAACGGTTCGATCGTCTGCTGGATGGCGACAAAGCTTACTTCCCCTTTCGGACGGTCCGGCGCGTACATTTTGAACACGAACGCCGGATTGTTCGGCACACGCGACTTCGTTGACGGATTGCCGTCTTCATCAAACTCAAAATCAGGAAAATAGCTTAATAGCTCAACGCGATACCCATGTCCGAGATTGTACGACTCTTTCGGATCATACAAATCGACCGTCACCGTGCCGAACGTTTTCCCCGACTGCTTGTCCGCCAACTGAAATGACATCGCTTTCGGCTCATTCAAGCGGAAATCGACTTGGTAGAGCGCATAATGGTCGAACTCCAGCGGCTCGTTGACGCGAATCGGATACTCCTTCACTTTTTCAAGCTTCGGCTTGGCGCCGGGGATCACAGGGCCGACGCGCTTATACAACACGACGTTTGTTTGATAGTTTTTGGCGATCATCCCGTTGCCGACGCGGTCGATGGCAGCGTTGAACACTTCGTTGTCCTTGCCTTTCTCATATGTTTCAAAAATAAATTTTTCGCTCTTTAAAAAGTAGCGGCCGTTCGTCCCAGGAATTTCTTTCGTTTCTCCTTCCGGGATCCACATCACCCGGTCGATGTACATGCCGGGAACCGAACGGAGCATCGCTCCGATCAAGAAAATGATGAGACCGATATGGTTGACATACGGCCCCCAGCGGGAAAACCGCCCTTTTTCAGCGAGCAAATGCCCGTCTTCCTCGCGGACATGGTAGCGCCGCTTCGCCAGCCGCTCTTTCAACACAGCCATCGTCTTGTCGAGATCGCTCACATGCGAGACGCCAAACAGCCGCTGCCGCTCTAAAAAGCGCGGATGGCGCTTCACCCCTTGCCGCTTCAAGGCGCGGTAAAGCGGAATGACCCGGTCCAAGCTGCAAATGACGAGCGAGACGCCGATTAAGGCGATGAGCAAAATGTACCACCATGAGCCGTACAAGTTGTTAAAGCCGAGCTCATAATACAGCTTCCCTGCCCAGCCGTACTGCTGCTTGTAATACTCCGCCGGATCGGCGTTCGGCGGAATGTACATTTGCTGAGGGAAAATCGTGCCGATCACCGAAGCGATGAGCGTGATGACGATGAGCGCCACCCCGACTTTGACCGACGAGAAAAACGCCCAAATTTGGTCGATCATCGTTTTTTTATACGTTTGCGATCGGCGCGCGCTTCCTTCGTAGCGCATGTCCAAAAGCGGTTTCTCTCCCAAATCGGCAAGCGGCTTGCCGCACGATTCACAAAACGCCGTGCCGTGCGGATTGACATGGCCGCATTCGCATTTGACGTGTTCCATGGCGCAAAACTCCTTACGGTTTGATGCTTTCTAGATGACGCTGAATGTCATCTTTCGTCATCGTTCCAGTAATGATTTGTTTCACTTCGCCGTTTTTGTCAATCAAAAACGTCGTCGGCAGCGGCCCGACGTTGTAAGCGTTCAATACTTGATCTTGACGATCGATCACAATCGGAAATGTCAGGCCGAACCGTTCGGCGAATTTTTCGACGCTCAACTTCGGTTCACCGACATTGACAGCCAAAATTTCAACCCCTTGTTTTTTGTAAATCGGGTACAGCTCGTTCATGTACGGCATCTCCCGCTCGCACGGCTTGCACCACGTTCCCCAAAAGTTCAAAAAAACGCCTTTGCCGCGATAGTCTGAGAGACGATGTTCATGCCCTTTCAAATCGGTCAGCACAAAATCAGGCGCCGTCGAACCAACAGCGACCGCCGTTTTCTCCGTGAAAAAGTTCGTGTAAATCGTATAGCCGATCGCCGCGAGCAACACGAGCAAAATCACTGTTCTCATCACTAAACGCTGTTGTTTTTTCATCGTTCAAACCCCTTTACGTTTCTCCTCCCCCGCAACCAACGCCGCAAGGGAGGCAAGCGGTTCACAATCTCCCATTTTCCATTATAGCAAAGTTCCTCGCTCGTTTATGCGCAAGGATATGAACGTTATGTGACAATCTTCGTCATTTTCTTCCCCCGGATTGGGCCAGGACGCGCAGCAGCTTCACCTCATGCGGCGTCAGCTCGCGGTATTCGCCCGGTCGCAGCCCTTTCAAATCAAGAAACGCGTACCGCTCTCGCTTCAGCTTCAGCACCTCGCAGCCGATCGCTTCAAACATGCGGCGCACTTGCCGGTTTCGTCCTTCGTGAATACGGATTTCCACAATGGCTGTCCCCTTCTTCCGGTCGGCGGAGAGCAGCTTCACTTTCGCCGGCGTCGTCATGCCATCTTCTAACTGCACCCCTTGTTCGAGCCGTTTCAGCTGCTCGTGTGTTGGAATGCCTTTCACTTTGGCAATGTACACTTTTTCAATTTCATACCGCGGATGCATGAGCAGGTTGGCAAAGTCGCCGTCATTCGTCAACAAAAGCAGCCCAGACGTATCATAGTCAAGCCGCCCGATCGGATAAATGCGTTTGTCCAGATCTTTGAAAAAATCGGTCACCACTTTGCGGCCTCTGTCATCTTTGACGCTTGAAATCACCCCGCGCGGCTTGTACAGCAAATAATACACCGGCTCCTCGCGCTCGATCGGGATGCCGTCGACTTCGACATCATCGCGCGGCCCGACTTTGACGCCGAGCTCGGTGACGACGCGGCCGTTCACTTTCACCCGTCCTTGCAAAATGAGTTCTTCCGCCTTGCGCCTTGACGCGATGCCGGCGCGGGCGATCACTTTTTGCAACCGTTCCATTCTCTCTCACCTCTTTCATCATCTTACCCTTTCCGCTCGACAGATACAAGCAGGGCGCTTTTCTATTTTTATCATTCCTCTTTGGGGCCAACCAAAAAGCCCGCCCATTGGGCGGGAAAACAAAACAGAGGCGCCGCTAGCGCCCGAATACAAACAAAACGATGAAAACAGAAACAATAAAGCTGAGAATGTCGGCCAAAATGCCGACTTTTAACGCGTCACCCATTTTTTTGACGCCGACGGCGCCAAAATAGACGGTGAGCACGTAAAGCGTCGTCTCCGTGCTGCCTTGGATCGTGGAAGCAAGGCGCCCGATGAACGAATCCGGGCCGTAAGTAGCGATCAAATCGGTCGTCATGCCGAGCGCCGCCGTGCCGGAAAGCGTACGGAGAGCCGCAAGCGGAACGACTTCGGCCGGCAGTCCAATGGCATCGGCCAGCGGTTTGATCACTTCCATCATGGCATCAAGCGCCCCTGAGGCGCGGAAAATGGAAACCGACACCAACATGCCGACCAAATACGGGATGAGCGAAAATGCGATCTCGATCCCTTCCTTGCCGCCTTCCACAAACGCTTCGTACGTCGGCACTTTCTTTGCTGTACCGTAAAGCAAAATAAAAACAATGAGCGCAGGGATCAGCCAAACGGAAAGAAGTTGGACGATGGCCATTATGGCTTCCTGCCTTTCCGCATCCGTTTCCAGTAATAGTACCGGTCAATCAATACCGCCCCAATCGTCGAAATCGTCGAGGCGATGACCGTTGTGCCAATAATCTCCCCCGGCGATGCCGAACCGTACGTCATGCGGATCGAGATGACAGTCGCCGGAATGAGCGTAATGCTCGATGTGTTAATGGCCAAAAACGTCACCATCGACCGGCTCGCCTCGTCGCGACCGCCATTGAGCTTTTTTAGCTGTTCCATCGCCTTTATGCCCATCGGCGTCGCCGCATTGCCAAGACCGAACATGTTGGCGACCATATTCGAGACGATATAGCCGAGGGCGGGATGGCCGGGCGGCACCTCCGGAAACAAGCGGCGTACGAGCGGCATAAACAGGCGCGCCGCTTTGTCAAGCAAGCCGGCGCGTTCAGCGATCGCCATCAGCCCGAGCCAAAACACGAGAATGCTGATCATGCCGATGCTGATCGTCACCGCTTCTTTGGCGCTTTCAAACACCGCTTTGTTCACTTCGTCCATCGTGCCGTTGGCCGCCGCAAAGACGATGCCAATGACCGCCATCATCACCCAAATGAGGTTAACCATCGCTTCTCACACCTAAAAAGCGAAATGCTTGCCATAAAAACCCTCGGCCGCTTTCTTCCTTTCCCGGTTCATACAGCAGCGGCACCGAATCAACCGCCTTTTGATGCAAATAAAGCACCGCCTTTCCGACCTCTGTCGGTGCCCGTTCTGGGTATTTTCCCCATTCCTTGCGCGGCTTCAGCAAATACACTTTCACCCGCAGCCCGCTCTCCTCTTTATCGGTCACCGGATATCGCAAATCGCGGACCGCCTGCAGCCGCCCGCGGTAAAACGGATCAGAAATTTTGTCGACCACCCTCTCGCTGCTCACTTTGGCGATGTGATAATGGGAAAACCCGTATTCGTACATAGCGATATGGTCGTTCCAATCGTCCGGTGCATCCAACGTCACGGCGATCAAATCGATGCCGCCTTTGGACGCCGTCGTCACGAGCGTGCGATGGGCCCGTTTCGTATAGCCGGTTTTGCCGCCGGTGCAATATTCGTAAAGACTTGTCAACAACTTGTTTTTATTCCGCCACACACGCGCGCCGTCTTCGCCGGGCGGAGCGGGGGCGCGGTACACCTTCGTCCCCGATATGCGGCGAAACTCTTTGTTTTTCATCGCATATTGCATGAGCAGCGCCATATCGTACGCGGTCGAGTAGTGGTTTTCCGCGTCATCCAATCCGTGCGGATTGGCAAACTCGGTATCACGCATCCCGATTTCAGCCGCTTTTTGGTTCATTAAAAAAACAAATCCTTCGACGCTGCCGCCAACATGTTCAGCGATGGCCACCGCCGCGTCGTTGCCGGAACGAAGCATCAGCCCATATACCAAATCGCGCAGTTTGATTTTCTCCCCTTGGCGCAAGTAAATCGACGACCCTTCGGTCCGGACAGCGCGGGCGCTGACCGTCACCGTGTCGTCCATTTTCCCTGATTCAATCGCCAAAATGGCGGTCATAATTTTCGTAATGCTGGCGATGCGCCGTTTTGTATAGGCATCCTTGGCAAACAAAACCCGCCCGGAATGTTGCTCTATCAAAATTGCGCTTTTTGCGCTCACCCCATCCATAGCGCGCATCCGCTCTGGAACAAATACCATAATCCCCGCAGCGAGTGCAAGAATGAGCGCAATGAGCCGCTTCTGCTTATTCATCTCATATCGGCGAGGATCCCCCTCCTTCAAGGAGCGGGGAGGAATCGCCTGTTCCTCCTTTCCGATTAGGCTGAACGGGCCGCAGCCGAAGAAACGTCGCGGCGGAAACAGGCTGAACCCCAAAGCCGCGTTTTGTACAAGTGTATGCGTCGATGGGACAAATATGATGAAAAAATGCCGTTGCAAGGGGAGACAGCCCTGAACGATCCGCTCCGGCGTTTGCGCTGGGCGCGTTGATGACATTTCCCTGCAACTCATATTTCGCAACCTTTGCATAATATACAAAAAACAACCTGGATATTCGCATAAAAATAATTTTTTATACAAAAATTGTAAAATAATTAATTTTTATTCGGTCAAATCGGGCTTATTTCGAATTTTTATTCAGGGTGCGAAATGTGAGCTGCAAAGAGAAAGCCGCTCCCCGAAACGACGGACAGGTGTCCTGCTTGATCCGCAACGCCTGCTCTCCCAAAAAAAACGGGCAAGGGGGTTTCCTCCCCGCCCGTTTAAAACGGCTGCCAACGAAGCTTCCGCGCCTCATGAAAGCGCTCCTCAACGTTACGCCAGTTGACGACGTTCCACCAATGTTCGATGTACGCCGCCCGATCATTTTTGTATTGCAAATAGTAGGCATGCTCCCACACATCAAGCACAAGAAGCGGGATCACATCCCATTGCGCCATGAGCTGGTGTTTTTCCGCCTGCAAAATTTCCAGCCGGTGCGCTCGCGGCGCCCAAACGAGCAGCGCCCAGCCGACCCCTTCAGCGCTTTTCGCCGCTTCGGTGAAATGACGGCGAAAGGCGGCAAAGCTGCCAAAATCACGCTCGATTTGCGCCCGCAGCTCCCCGCGCGGCTCGCCGCCGCCCTCTGGATGCATGTTGTACCAAAAGATTGTGTGCAAATAATGCCCGGAGCCGTGGAACGCCGCTTCCCTCTCCCAATGTTTCAACAGATCAAAATTGTTCGTCCGACGCGCCTCGGCCATCATTCGCTCCGCCTGGTTGAGACCGTCGACATAGCTTTGGTGATGCTTCGTATGGTGGAGGCGCATGATTTCTTCGGAAATATGCGGCTCGAGCGCATCATAACGGTACGGCAGCGGCGGCAAGACATGACGGCCGGGCGCCGCTTGTTGGCGCGGCTCACCGCCGTCGTCCGCATCCACCCAGCGTCGCTTTCCATCGGTCACGTTGTCCGCTTGGCCCGGCTCGCCGTCAGCTGCATCAGTCGGCGAGTCGGAGAGCTCCGCCATAAAAGCCGGCTCTTGGCCATCCTCAACCCGCTCCACCGTCCCACTGGTGTCAAGCCATCCGTCTTCGTTCTCTTTGTTTTCACCCTCCGGTTCAAGCGACACCGCTTCCCCTTCGACTTGTTCTTGCGTCGCCTCTTCTTCCCGCTCGGCAGCTGACGAATCAGCCAGGCGGACGGCCCGAGTGTATACGTCATCGACAAGACGCTGAAGCTCGTAAATCGCTTCTTCGGTCCATTCATCGCCGTGTCCATCGATGTACGCCAACAAAGACGAAAGCCCGACATCCTCAGCCGTCCTGCGCGCAGACAGCGCCTGCTCAACTTGTCTTCCCCACGCAGCCGCTTCCATGACATACTGGCGGAGCGCACCGACATACACGTCATCAGCAAGGCGCTGAAGCTCGCGGACGGCCTCTTCCGTCCACTCGCCGTCATGCTCGGCAATAAACTCGAGCAGCGACGAAGCGCCATCCGTGCTTGCCCCACGCAAAGCGAGCGTCTCCTTGACTTGATTTCCCCATTCGTTCACCCTAGCCGCATATTGGGCGAACAACACCTGATCGTCCATTTGGTAAAAACCTCCTCCTGTTTTGTTCGCCATATCGTATGCTGTCATGGGGAAATCGTTCTTGTCCGCATTCACCCAAATTCCCGGCCGCTCATACATAGAGGAGCGAGGGCAGTCATCATAAGAAAGATTAAGGAGGGGAAGAGCAGAATCGTCGCCTTCCTCCCCCGCGATGTTTTCTGCAAACAACAAATGAGCAGACCGCTGAACAGGAGGCACTTTTTGAGCTTCGTTTTCTGTCGCCCCTTATGGCCGACCATATGGCGCGTGAGGAATGCTATTACTTGCAAAAGCTGGCGGAAACAACCGGTGAGGTGAAGCCGACGGCGTGCGATCTGACAAAACCGCGGACCGAATAGAGGCGTAAGAACAAAACCGCTCGCTAAACAGACGTTTTTAACAACAAAAAGCGATTCCCTTCAAGGAACCGCTTTTTCTGAAAAAAGGAAGGCTGCTTTGGCGAACCGCCGGCTGCACCAAACTATTTCCCGTCCGAACGGACAGAAAACGCGGCGCCAACCGCGTTTTCTCGTTACGCCGACCGTTCGGGCAAGCGGCACGCGCCGGTTTCCGCCCATTCGCTGACGAGCTCCTGCAACGTTTTGGCGTCCACGCCGGCAAAATAACGGCGCAATTCATCTTCATCGTGAATATAGACGCGCTTGCGCTGCCGATACGCCGGATTTTTCCATAAACAGACAAGAGCGATGATGTCGCGCAAATAAATGTCGCGCCCGTTAGCCGTAAACAGCGGGTCGCTTTCATACGGCAGCAAATCAAGCAGCGCCGCCTCAAAATGGCGCAAATACAACACAGACAGCGTCCGCTCTTCGCCGCCGTCGCGGTACGTGACTTCCGAGCGGTTGAAATAGTCTTCAAACGTGTTCGATTGCGACTTTTGCAGCTCTTCGCCGTGCAAGCGGCAAACGTTCATGAGCGCTCTCCTTCCCGATCAGCCGTTTTTCTTTAGTTTACCATATTCCGGCTGCCCGTCGCTCAAATTTTCTGCTAATTTTTCGAAAAATAAATCCGCTTCCCGCTCGGATTCGCCATCGTCCGCCCATTCCGGCAGCGGCGGCAGCTCCTCGAGCGTTTTCAGCCCGAAATAATCGAGAAATTCCGGGGTTGTCCCGTACAAAATCGGCCGCCCGGTTCCTTCGGCTCGTCCAACCTCTTTAATGAGCGCCCGCGCCATCAGCGTCTGCAATGGCTTGTCGCTTTTTACGCCGCGAATTTCCTCAATCTCCGCGCGCGTAATCGGCTGGCGGTATGCGATAATGGCGAGCGTCTCAAGCGCCGCCTGCGACAGCGGCGACGCCCCCGGCGCCTCGACCAACTTTTTTAAGTACGGAGCGTGCTCTTTTTTCGTCGCCAGCAGAAACACGCCGGCTAGCTCGATGAGCTGGATGCCGCGCTCTTCCCGACGGTAGTCTTCCTGCAGCTCAGCGATCACCGCTTTTGCTTCCGGCTCGCTGACTTCCAACACGGCGGCAATTTGCGAAATCGACAGCCCTTCGTCACCGGCGGCAAACAACAGCGCTTCGACAATCGCCTTCGCCGGCTTGAGCGCGCCGGCGCCGCCCGTTTTTTCCGTTTCGTTTTGTTCCATCGCCCTTCTGCCGCGCCAAACTCGTTGGCGCCCCCTCCTCCTTTCCGCCTGTCTCCGTCGTTTCCCAGCGTCCGTTCCACCGTCGGCCTTCTCAGTCCAACAGGAGTCAACCCTCCGCCTCATCACGGCATGGGCCAAACGGGCAACAAAAGGAAAGCGGTCCGCCGCAGCGAACCGCCGCGGCCAAACCGCACCGCCTCAATCGGCTGGTTTCACCGCAAGAAACAAATCACTGAAATTCCGTTCTTGCTCAACGATGATTTCGTCTTGCTTCATCAACTCTAAAATGGCCAAAAACGTCACGACGATATACGAACGATCGTAGGACGGAAACAGCTCGTAAAAGTTTTTCCGCCCGTTCGCCTGCTTTAGTTCATGCAAAATTTCCGCCATGCGCTGTTCGACGGAAATATCTTGGCGGGCGATTTTCGCCCGCATCGGTTTTTGTAGCTTTTTGCGGCGCAACAGCTTCGACAAGGCGCCAAGCATATCGTATACGTTCACATCAAGCGGCGCCGCCTTTTTCTCATCCGCGTATGCGCTTAAGTCGCTCGGCGGCTTTGTAAACAAAAGCGCCCGCTCCTCTTCACGCCGCTTCAACTCGCGCGCCGCCTCTTTAAACTTTTTATATTCAAGCAGCCGCTGCGTCAGCTCCTCGCGCGGGTCCCCGTCGTCGACCCACTCGATGTCGCCGTCGACGCCTTCCTCATTGGAGGACGGCAACAACATTTTGCTTTTGATCGCAAGCAAGGTGGCTGCCATCACTAAATATTCGCTGGCGATATCCAACTCAAGCTCCTGCATGGCATGAATGTACGCCATATACTGCTCCGTAATTCGCGCGACCGGAATATCGTAAATATCGATTTCATAGCGGTTGATCAAATGCAAAAGCAGATCAAGCGGCCCTTCAAACGCTTCGATTTTGACGTTGTACGGCAATTGCACATCCATCCCACCATTTTTTCCAGAACACCGCCCGTGCGGCTCGTCCCCAGCTGCAGTACATTTATTGTATCATAACGAAGCGGCGAAGCGAATGGAAAACACCCTCTTTTTTGCGCCGCAGGCCGCCGAAGTCGTATAATCAAAGGAGAGCCGCCCGTCTTCACATGGCGCGGCCCACTTTTGAAAGGAACGATGACCGATGTACCCGAAAGCGTATATCGAGTATTTGATCCATTTCCATAGCGATCGCGACTATTTTGAATGCCACGAAATTTTGGAGGAACATTGGAAACAAGACGGTCGAAACAAAGGTTGGCTTGTGCTCATTCAAATCGCGGTCGCTTTTTACCATTACCGGCGCGGCAATGTCTCGGGAGCGCTGCGCCTCATTCGACGGGCGCGGGCGCTGCTTGACGAAACGCAAGAGATGATCCGGCGGCTCGGCCTCGATGACGGGGCGCTCGCCCGCTTGCTCGACGAGACGGCTCGGCGGATCACTCGCGGCGAACCGTACGAAAGCGTCGAACTGCCGATTCGCGACCGTTCCCTTTACGAGGAATGCCAGGCCGCCTGCGCCCGCCGGCAGCTCGTTTGGGGGCGGGCAAGCGACCTAGCAAACCTTAATCTTGTGGATAAACACCGGCGCCGTGACCGCTCGGACGTCGTCGCCGCGCGCGAACAAAAAAAACGGGCCAAAGCGGAAGGAGTTGGCTTCCCTCCCCCTCCGCCGCCCGCCTAAGCGCGGCGCCGCGCTAGTTTCGTTATTCGTTGCACGCATGGCATTTATCGAAAAACGAGGCAGTCCACTCGTTGGCGCACAATCGACGGCCCGGGTACGCCTCTTTCAATGCCTTGACCATCTGTTTTCCGATCCCTTGGTGGCGGTGTGACGGATTGACGCTGATGTGCTGGATTTCCACAACATCAGGAGCGCGCAACAGGACGCCGATAATGCCGACGATGTCATCCCCTTCTTTCCATAAAAACAGCTGCCAATCGTTGTTTGTTTCATACTGTTTCATCGTCTGCTGCAGCCGTTTCAGATCTTTTTCCGTCGGCATAAACGACAACAGTCCCATGGCGATTTTCTCATAGTTTTTTCGGTAACGGATTAACATAAAAATCCCTCATTATCGACAAACGCTTTTCCGAAATGGAAAAGTTTTTGTCATTTTCTCTATACGTATTATAAACATTCTCACCGATATTGTGAACCATTTCATGCCTTTTTACGCAAATTACGCAAGCGTCCGCAAGACGTTCGCCATTTCGATCGCCGACACCGCCGCTTCCCATCCTTTATTGCCCGCTTTCGTGCCGGCCCGCTCGATCGCCTGTTCAATGGTGTCCGTCGTCAACACGCCGAAAATGACCGGAACACCGCTCGTGAGCGCCGCGTGGGAGACACCTTTGGCCGCCTCGCTGCAGACGTAGTCAAAATGGCTCGTTGCCCCACGGATGACGGCGCCAAGCGTAATGACAGCGTCAAACTGCTTCGATTCCGCCATTTTTTTCGCCACAAGCGGGATTTCAAACGCACCCGGCACCCAGGCGACGGTGATGTCGCTGTCGCTCACGCCATGGCGCGTCAAGCCGTCGATCGCCCCAGATAAGAGCTTGCCCGTGATGAATTCGTTAAAACGAGAGACGACGATGCCGATTTTCAGTCCGGTGCCGACTAAGTTTCCCTCAATGACACGCATGTTCGTTGCTCCTCCCATCATTAAAAATGAAGCATATGTCCTAATTTTTCATGTTTCGTGCGCAAATATTTTTCATTTTCCTTTTTCGCTGGCATCTCGAGCGGCACCCGTTCGACCACTTCGAGTCCATGCCCTTTTAATCCGGCGATTTTGCGCGGGTTGTTCGTGAGCAGGCGCATTTTCGTTACACCGAGATCTTTCAAAATTTGCGCCCCGATGCCATAATCGCGCAAATCGGCCGGAAAGCCGAGCTTTTCGTTCGCCTCGACTGTGTCATAACCTTGCTCCTGCAGCTTGTAAGCGCGCAACTTGTTCATAAGGCCGATGCCGCGTCCTTCTTGGCGCATGTAAAGCAACACCCCGCGCCCTTCCGCCTCGATTTGCCTGAGCGCCGCATGCAGCTGCGGACCGCAGTCGCACCGGTACGAGCCAAACACATCGCCGGTTAAGCATTCGGAATGAACGCGCACCAAGATCGGCTCATCCGGGGTGATCTCTCCTTTGACAAGCGCCACATGCTCTTTTCCGTCGAGCACGTTCGTGTAGCCGATGGCGCGAAATTCGCCGAATTCGGTCGGCAGCCAAACGTCCACCTCCCGTTTCACGAGCTTTTCCCGCTGGCTCCGATAGGCGATCAAATCTTTGATCGTGATCATTTTCAATCCGAACTGGTCGGCGATTTGCCGCAAATCAGGAACGCGAGCCATCGTCCCGTCCTCTTTAATGATTTCGCAAATGACGCCGGCCGGCTTCGCGCCGCACAAACGGGCCAAATCGACCGCCGCTTCTGTATGGCCGGCGCGCCGCAAGACGCCCCCCTTTTTCGCAATCAACGGAAAAACGTGGCCAGGACGTTTAAAATCGCTCGCTTTCACATTCGGATCAAGCAGCGCCTGAATCGTCGCCGCCCGCTCGTAGGCGCTGATTCCGGTCGTTGTCGTTTTGTAGTCGACACTCACCGTAAACGCTGTGCCATGCGCGTCCGTGTTATGAGTGACCATCGGCTCAAGCTCGAGCCGCTCCGCCAATTCCTCCGTAATCGGCACGCAGACGAGCCCGCGGCCATGAGTGATCATAAAGTTAATGACATCCGGCGTCGCTTTTTCGGCCAGCACGACAAAATCGCCTTCATTTTCGCGGTCTTCGTCATCGCAAACGATGATCACTTCTCCGTTTTTCAGCGCCGAAAGCGCCGCTTCAATCGTGTCAAACATCAAGCTTGCCCCCTTTTCCTCTATTTATAGCCGTGCTGCTCCAAAAATTCGACCGTCAATTTGGAGGTCGGCGTCGCTTTCGCGGCGAGGAAAGCAGCGACGTACTTGCCGATCATGTCGCACTCGATATTGACGAGATCGCCCGGCCGCTTTTCGCCTAAAATCGTCGCCTCACGCGTATGCGGAATGAGTGAAACGATGAACGTGCGCTCGCTCAGACCGAAAATCGTCAAGCTCGTCCCATCGACAGCGACCGATCCTTTCTCAATCATATAGGCGCGCAGCGAGGCCGGCACTTCGATTTCATAGTAGACGGCGTTCGCTTTCGGCCACTGCCGGATGATGCGCCCGACGCCGTCCACATGCCCGGTGACGAAATGGCCGCCAAACCGTCCTCCAGCCGCCATTGCCCGCTCCAAATTCACCTTCGATCCCGGCTTTAATGTCTTTAGCGCCGTCGCTTTCACCGTCTCCGGCATGACATCGACCGTAAACTGCCGTTCGGTGAACGATGTGACGGTCAAGCAGACGCCGTTGACGGCGATGCTGTCGCCAAGCCGCACATCTTCGAGCACCCGCTTGGCGCCGATCGTCATCACGATGGCGTCGCCGGTTTGCTTCATTTGTTCGATCGTGCCGATCTCTTCAATAATGCCAGTGAACACAACGATTCCTCCTTCCGTTTCGGCGCGGCGACGATTTTGATGTCCGGGCCGATCGTCTCGATGCGGCGGATGTCAAGCTCCACCGCTTCAGCAAGCCGGGCGAAGCCAAGGCCGCCGACCGGCGTCGGCGCCCCGCGGCCGCCGATCAGCTTCGGAGCGATATAGGCGATGACCTCATTGACTGCTCCCGCGCGGAGGAAGCTGTCATGAACGCGCGAGCCGCCTTCGACAAACAGCGACATGACTCCCTGCTCCCCAAGCAGACGGAGCACATCGCGGACATCGATCTGGGCCGTCGGCATTGAAAATACGCGCACCCCAAGGCGCTCATACGCCGCCGCTTGTTCCCGACTGACGCCGCCGGTGATGATCCACGTTTCTGCTTCCTTGTCAGCGACGACATGGGCGTCAAGCGGTGTACGCAATTTTGTATCCAAAATGATGCGCAGCGGGTTTTTCCGCTTTTCCCCAAAGCGGACGGTAAGCTTCGGGTTGTCGGTCAAAACGGTGTTGACGCCGACCAAAATGGCGTCATGCTGCGCACGAAGGCGATGGACATCCTCACGCGCCGCGCTTGATGTAATCCATTTGCTTTCCCCCGTCGCCGTCGCGATTTTGCCATCGAGGCTGCATGCGAACTTCAACGTGACAAACGGCGTTTTTGCGGCGATATAGTGGAAAAACATCCGATTCAATTCGTCCGCTTCGTCTTTTAATACGCCAACATCAACGTCAATGCCCGCTTGGCGCAGCTTGGCAATCCCTTTTCCCGCGACAAGCGGATTCGGGTCGGTCGTGGCAACGACGACGCGACGGACGCCGGCCTGGATGAGCAAATCGGCACATGGAGGCGTTTTTCCATAATGGCTGCACGGCTCAAGCGTCACGTACACCGTCGCACCGCGCGCCTTCTCGCCAGCCATGCGGATCGCATAGACTTCAGCGTGCGGCTCACCCGCTTTCAAATGGGCGCCAAGCCCAACGACCGTCCCACCGTTGACAACGACCGCGCCAACTGCAGGATTGGGAGACGTTTGCCCGACTCCAGCTTTGGCCACATCGAGAGCGAGCCGCATATAATGTTCATCGTTATGCACCGCACTCCCTCCTTCAATAAAAATGAAACCCCCGGGATGTCCCCGGGGGCTCATCGATGAGAGAATGACCAATGATGCGCAAACAAACACATGTTCGCTAATCAAGTTATACCGGCCGGTCGGAAACAAAAGATACTACCATGCCTAGTCGGCCGACAGACGCTGCCCATGCGGTCTGAACCGGCCGAAAACAGCCGTGCGCATATTGGCATCCTTCTCCCATCCAGACTATACTGTCGGCTCCGGAATCGCACCGGATCCTGCCTTTCGGCTCGCGGGCTGAGGGGCGGAAAGCCCCATCACCGCCGGTCGGGAATTTCACCCTGCCCCGAAGGATGCATCACTATATCGTTATGTTCATTATACCACACGAAACGCCCTGCATCATCATTCCGCAACCCAAATCCAATACGCCGCTCCCCACAGCAGGCTGGCCGCAAGCAAAAAGAAAAACAAGCGCCAGTTGTTTCGAACAGTCCGATCATCCTCGCTCATGCGCTGTTTACGGTTCGTCAAATACTTTCACTTCCTTCATCACGTCGCCGTTTTTCATCGTCCTCACGACGTCCATGCCCGATGTCACTTGGCCAAAGACGGTGTGCACCCCATCCAAGTGCGGCTGCGGCTCGTGGACGATAAAGAACTGGCAGCTGCCGGTGTCGCGGCCGCGGTGCGCCATTGACATCGCCCCAGCAACATGTCGGTGTGGATTGTTGTCCGTCTCGCACGGGATCGTATAGCCGGCATCGCCCGTTCCGTTGCCGCGTGGACATCCTCCTTGGCTGACAAATCCAGGGATGACGCGGTGGAACGTCAACCCGTTATAAAAGCCTTCGTTTGCGAGCTTCTCAAAATTGGCCACCGTCACCGGCGCCTCGTTTGGGAACAGTTCAAACTCGATTTTCCCGCCGTTTTCCATTAGAATATATCCTTTTTTCGCCACAAGCATCCAGCTCCTTTTCGACATCGAAACTGCTTTTATCATACCATGATTGCCAAGTGAAACAAAAGAAAAAATGTCTTTTCAAATTCGTGCGCCGCCTGACCGCGTCGCGTTTTTCCGATAGCCAAGCAGGCGAGCGTACGGTATAATGATAATGCATTTTCGTAAACAGGAGGCGAGCTATGTGAAACGAACGATCGCTTCATCGCTGCTGGCGGCGGTGCTGCTGGCATCTCCGGGCATCGCAGCGGCCGATGCCGCGCCGGGCGATGTCATTGTGACGCTCGGGGAAAACTTAACGAATGAACAAAAGCAAAAAGTGCTCGACGAAATGAAGGCGCCGGACGGGGCGCAAACGATCACCGTCTCAAACGTTGAGGAGCATAAATATTTGGACGGACTCATTCCGAAAGCGCAAATCGGCACGCGCGCCATCTCGTCGTCGATGATCACGATAAAAGAGCCCGGCTCGGGGCTTCATGTCGAAACGCACAACATCACATGGGTGACGAAAGAGATGTATACAAACGCCTTGATCACCGCAGGGGTGAAAGATGCCGACATTTACATCACCGCCCCGTTTCCGGTTTCCGGCACCGCAGCGCTGACGGGGCTGATGAAGGCGTATGAAATTTCCTCGGACCAAGCCATCCCTGATGATGTCAAAAAAGTGGCGAACGAGGAAATGGTGCAGACGGCGAAGCTCGCCGATTCGATCGGCGCGGACAAAGCGGTCGCCCTGCTGGCGAAAATCAAACAAGAAATCGCCAACAACCCACCGCAGACGGACGCTGATTTGCGCGCCCTTATTGAAAAAATCGCCAACGACCTTGGCATTACGCTGAGCGAGAATGAAATCAACAACCTGATTTCCCTTTTCCATAAAATGCAAAACGCCAATATTAATTGGGACCAAGTGAACGATCAGCTGAGCAAGGCGAAAGAACAGCTATCGGCGTTTTTGCAGTCAGAAGAAGGAAAAACGTTCATTCAAAACCTTATCGACATCTTCAAAGAAATTTGGAACGCGATCAAATCAGCATTTTCCTCAAATCAACAATGAAAGAAGGCGCCCCAAAAAAGCAGCGGGCGCCTTTTCTTTGTGAAGGCCGTTCTCTTTCAAAGCGGCGGCCTTCACTTTTTCACTTTCGTTTTCAAAGGCAAATCATATTGGATCAAATCTTCATATGTCTCCCGTTTTACAACGAGCTGGGCGTCGCCGTTTTCAACGAACACAACGGCTGGGCGCGGCAGACGGTTGTAATTGTTCGCCATGGAATAGCCGTAAGCGCCGGTGCAAAAAACGGCCAAATAATCGCCCGGCTTCGCTTCCGGCAGGGCGATGTCCCAAATGAGCATGTCGCCTGACTCGCAGCACTTCCCGGCGATCGATACGACTTCCGTCGGCTCGCCGAACACCCGGTTGGCGAGCGCGGCTTCGTATTTCGCTCCGTAGAGCGCCGGGCGGATG
>NZ_MQMG01000028.1 GCF_001908025.1 Geobacillus proteiniphilus | reverse complement strand
GACAATGACGACGAGAATCGCCACTCTAGATGTGTTTCGCAACAAAACCCCTCCACTCGGCTCTTCATGATGGCCGTTTTTCTTCCGCTAACGTAGAAAACGCCGATTTCTGGCGGCGAAATCGGCGGAATGGAAACATTATGGGGCTGGAAAATACGTTTTGATCGTTTCGAGTGCATTGTCGCCCATAATTTCAGTTCCGTATTCTTCAAGTCGATAAATCGTCAGCTGGGAATCGCTTCCGTATTCCAACAGAAGGCTGAGCATATTGTCCACTTCCTGCTCGGTGTAGCGCTCGTCAAACTCGACGAACAAGTAATAGCGGCCTTCAAATTGGAACAGGCGGTTCGACAACTCAGAGAAGTCAGCGCGATGGGCCAAGGAAATGACATCCTCGATATCCTTGAACGAAAGGATGAATTGAAGGACATCTTGCTCTTCTCTCTCCTCGGCGTCCCCGTTTTGACCAAAGTGGAAATGGTGGCCGAACAGCGATTCCACCTTTTCATCAGCTGACAGCGGAAACTCGCGCCATTTCTCTTCTGGAAGCGGCAGCTCGAGCTTGCTTCCGTCTTTAGACAACTGCGCTTTCGTCACGACGACTTCAAGCCCTTTTTCGAGCGCCTGCACTTGGATCCAAAGCGGGCCATCGAGCGAAAAATCGCTTTCCCCATGAACTTCATCCATCATTTCCCAAAATAATTCTTCGCTTCGTTCCCGATTGTACCAAATTTCCTCGCGGTCAAAGCCGCGCTCCTCTATATCAACATATGAAATGTAAAATTTCACGGTATGCTCGTTGATGCGTTCGATTTCCATTTTCTCAACTCTCCCTTCTAAAACAGAGAAATAAAAAAGGAAGGGATTGTGCCCCTGAAACTATTTAAATAAAAACTTATGATCTTGTACTTTTATTTTATGATAAAAAGCGAAAGAAGGGAAATAAAAAAACGCATTTTTAAAAATTGGTTATGAAACCGGCCATGCCCTACTATAATGATGATGAACACGGACGGAATGAGGGACGCCTATGGTGGATGAATACATCGTTTCCATCTTGCTGATTATCGGCATTGATGTCATTCTTGGCGGGGACAATGCGGTTGTCATTGCGCTAGCAAGCCGCAACTTGCCGGAACAAAAGCGGAATGTGGCCATCATTGTCGGCACCGCGCTGGCGATCGCTGTTCGCATTGTCTTGACGGTGGCCGTCGTTTGGCTGTTGACGATTCCGTTCTTGCAGCTCGCTGGAGGCGTCGTCCTCTTTTGGATCGCCTTGAAACTGATCGGGCAAAAAGACGAAAAACCGACTATGATCAAAGCCGAACCGTCGCTTTGGAAAGCTATCCAGACGATCGTCGCCGCCGATGTCGCCATGGGTCTTGACAACGTCATCGCCATCGCTGGAGCGGCTCAAGGCCATATCGGACTTGTTGTGTTCGGTTTTCTCTGTTCCGTTCCTATCATCATTTTAGGCAGCAAAATCATCCTTTATGCCATGGAACGGTTCCCGATTCTCATTTATGCCGGCGGCGCCCTCTTGGCGTACACCGCTGGAAAGATGATCGCTGCCGAAGAGCGGTTGCGCCCGTTTTACCCCCCGAATGGGGAGGCGCTGTTTCCAATGGCGGCGGCCGTTCTTGCCGTTTTGCTCGGCTTGGCGGCCAACCGCCGGTCGCGCGCCGCATAAAGCAAATGATAAAAAACTTCTACATGGCAGACCATGTAGAAGTTTTTTTATTACCCGTTCACCAGCCGCTGCGCTTCACGAAGCTGATACGCCCGCACTTTCCGCGGCAGGAAGCGGCGGATTTCATCTTCGTTGTAGCCGACTTGAAGCCGCTTTTCATCAATGATGATCGGCCGGCGCAAAATGCCTGGGTTTTTTTGAATGAGTTCGTACAAGTCTTGCAACGGCAGAGCTTCCAAGTTAATGTTCAGCTTTTGGAATACTTTCGAACGGGTGGAAATGATCTCATCCGTCCCCGTTTCCGTCATCCGCAAAATCTCTTTAATCTCCTCGACCGTGAGCGGCTCAGAGAAAATATTGCGCTCGACATAAGGAATATTGTGCTTCTCGAGCCACGCCTTCGCCTTCCGGCATGACGTGCAGCTCGGTGATGTGTATAGCTTGACCACTTCGATCACTCCTTTTGACAAGGAATCCCTTGCTTCCCTCGTCCGTCAGACGACAGACGTGCACCGCTATGCCGGTTTGACGTCTGACAGCATAGCGACACGGCCTGAACGCCAGTCTGGCGATCAGCCGCTTTGCCAATCGTTTGCAAATTGAAATGACTTTAACATGATATATTATACAATACATCAGACAAGAAAGATATAGTTTTTCGATGATAAATGCAATTTTCTTTCTTTCCCCTTCCAAAGTGAAGGAAAATCCTCTACAATCAAAGTAGAAGAGGAAAAGGGAGGAAGAACCGATGGCCGGCTATTTCATCGACTTTGCCATTGCTTCGGCATTGATCGTCGCCCTCACCGCATTGATGGGGAACATCAGCAACACGATCGGAGAGCGGATGTTCGGCCGAAACAAAAGTGGAAAGCATGTCGAGGCCTCTCGCCGCATCCAACAAGGATGGAAAGTCGTCGGGGGAAAAAAATAACGCGCCAAAACAGGCGCATAGTTGGGCGCCGCCTCTTTCACCGTTCGCATCACACGGCAGTGAAGGAGCAGCGCTCTTTTCTATTCTGCTAGGCATACATCGCCCGATACCGCTTATACTCTTCCTCCGAACAAAGCACAAAATGGCCAGGCGTAATTTCACGGAATTCAAGTTCCTCTCCATCTCTGTAGCCATGTTGCGCCGGGTCGTAAACGATCCGCTTGCGCGTCCGCTCCGTTTCCGGATCAGGAAGCGGAATGGCCGACAAGAGCGCCTTCGTGTACGGGTGGATCGGATTGCGGTACAGCTCTTCCGATTCGGCGAGCTCGACCATTTTTCCGAAATACATGACGCCGATCCGGTCGCTGATGTATTTGACCATCGACAAGTCATGGGCAATAAACAAGTACGTCAACCCTTTTTCACGCTGCAGGCGCTTCAGCAAGTTGACGACTTGCGCCTGAATGGAAACGTCAAGCGCCGAAATCGGCTCATCGGCGATGATGAATTCCGGCTCGACGGCAAGCGCCCGGGCGATGCCGATCCGCTGGCGCTGACCGCCCGAAAACTCATGTGGGTAGCGGTTCGCGTGTTCACGGTTTAAACCAACCGTCTCAAGCAATTCATACACGCGCTGCATCCGTTCTTCTTTCGTTTTCGCCAGCCCATGGATGTCGATGCCCTCAGCGATAATATCCGCGACCGTCATCCGCGGATTAAGCGACGCATACGGATCTTGGAAAATCATCTGCATTTTCCGATTTAACTCTTTCAGCTCTTTTTTTGATTTTTTGCCGTGCACATTGACGCCGTTAAACAGCACTTCTCCTTCCGTCGCTTCGTACAGCCGGATGATCGTCCGTCCTGTTGTCGACTTGCCGCAGCCCGACTCGCCGACAAGGCCGAACGTTTCACCTTTATAAATGTCAAAGGTGACGCCGTCGACCGCTTTCACCACTTCACCGCGGCCAGCAGGGAAATACTGTTTCAAGTTTTTGACTTCAAGCAGCTTTTGTCTAGCCACGCGGTTTCCCTCCTTTTCGGGCGACGATGTCAGCAAACCGTTCCATCCGCTCGCGCACAACGGCCGGCGGTTCCACTTTCGGCGCCATCTCATGCAACAGCCATGTCGCCGCATAGTGTGTATCGGACACTTGGAACATCGGCGGCTCGAGCTCGTAGTCGATTTTGAGCGCATACGGATTGCGCGGCGCAAACGCATCGCCTTTTGGCGGATTTAACAAATCCGGCGGCGAACCCGGAATCGAATACAGCTCCGTATCTTTATGATCAAGGCTCGGCATCGAGGCCAGCAATCCCCACGTGTACGGATGTTTCGGATTGTAAAAAATTTCATCCACCGTGCCGATCTCCACGATTTTCCCGGCATACATCACGGCCACTCGGTCGGCCATGTTGGCGACAACCCCTAAATCATGGGTGATGAAAATAATCGACATGCCGAGCTTTTTCTGAATGTCTTTCATCAACTCCAAAATTTGCGCCTGAATCGTCACATCAAGCGCTGTCGTCGGTTCATCGGCGATCAAAATTTTCGGATTGCACGCCAAGGCGATGGCGATGACAACACGCTGGCGCATCCCGCCGGAAAATTGGTGCGGGTATTGCTTCATGCGCAACTCGGCGTTTTTAATGCCGACCAGCTGCAATAGTTCAATCGCCCGTTTGCGCGCTTCATCTTTCGACAGCTTTTGATGCTTTAAAATCGCTTCCATAATTTGTTTCCCAATCGTCATCGTCGGATTGAGCGACGTCATCGGATCTTGGAAAATCATTGAAATTTTCGCACCGCGGATCGATTGCATTTCTTTCTCCGACAGCTTGGTCAAGTCTTTTCCTTCAAATAAAATTTCCCCTTGCTTAATCCGGCTCGGCGGTGTCGGCAACAGGCGCATCAACGCTTTTGAAGTCACTGATTTCCCAGACCCTGACTCGCCGACGATCGCCAGCGTTTCTCCCTTATACAAGTCGAACGTGACGCCGCGAACCGCCTGCACTTCACCGGCGTGGATGTCAAAGGAAATATGCAAATCGTTCACCTGCAAAATTTTCTCCATCGGTTTCACCCCTTCCGTCGGTTATTTGCGCATTTTCGGGTCAAGCGCATCGCGGATTCCGTCTGCCACCAAGTTGAAGCTTAAAATGAGCAAGCTGATGACAATCGCCGGAATAATCATCAAATGCGGATATGTTTGGATCGATTTGTATCCATCATTGACAAGCGAGCCAAGCGACGCTTCCGGCGGACGGATGCCAAGGCCGATAAAGCTCAAAAACGCCTCAGTGAAGATGGCCGATGGAATCGTGAACATCGTCGTAATAATGATCGGGCCGATGACGTTCGGGATCAAATGTTTGAAAATGAGCCGTGATGTCGGCGCTCCGAGCGTCCTTGCCGCCAACACGTATTCCATGTTCTTTAATTTCAACACTTGTCCGCGCACGATCCGCGCCATCGTCGTCCAACCGGTAATGACCATCGCCAACGTGATGGAAATGATTCCAGGCTCAAAAATCAAAATGAACAAAATGACCATAATTAAATACGGGATGCCGTTTAAAATTTCGATGATCCGCTGCATCACATTGTCGACGCGGCCGCCATAGTAGCCGGAAATGCCGCCGTACGCAATCCCGATCAATAAGTCGATCAACGCCGCCAGCAAACCAATGTAAAGTGAGATGCGCGTGCCATACCACGTTCTCACCCACAAGTCGCGTCCTAAGTCATCCGTGCCAAACCAATAGTACTCTTTCACGCCGCGCTGTTTATACACATCAACGCCGTTCGCATCCCGGCCGTCAAACGGAAGCCAATGAACATGCTCGAGCACCGGGATTTTCGGCGGAAGTTTCGCATGCCGCAAGTTTTGATCTTTATACGTCCGGTCGCTCGCCATCGGGGCGATGATCGCCATGAGCGTCAAAATGATAATCATCACGAGCCCCACGATCGCTGCCTTGTTTTCCCGAAGGCGAAGCCAAGCATCCTGCCAAAACGTCAAGCTCGGACGATTGATTTTTTCCTGCTCACCGACGTTCGGCGGGGCGGGCTGAAACCATTCCGGTGAAAGTTGTTCGTATTGTTGTTTCGCCATCATTTTTTCCCTCCCGCTAACCGGATGCGTGGGTCGACAACCCCGTACAACACATCAACGATAAAGACTGCCAAAATCAACAAGGCGGAATAAAACAACGTCGTTCCCATAATAACCGGGTAATCGTTCAGTTCAATCGAACGGACAAACTGCTCTCCAAGACCAGGGACAGCAAACAGTTTCTCAATGACAAGCGTTCCCGTCATTAAATTGACGGTCATCGGTCCTAAAATGGTAATGACGGGGATAAGCGAGTTGCGGATGGCGTGCTTGATGATAACCCCCGCCTGGCTGATCCCTTTCGCCCGAGCCGTCAAAATGTAGTCAGAGCTTAACACTTCAAGCATTTCCGTGCGCATAAAGCGGGCGATGCTGGCGATGACCCCGACAGACAGCGCCAATGTCGGGAGAATCGTATATTTGAAGCCTTCCCAAAAGGCGACCGGAAGCCATTGCAGTTTCACAGCGATAAAATATTGCAAAAACCCCCCTAACACAAACGACGGGATCGAGGCGCCCAACACCGCAATGACCGTAGCTGTGTAATCTTCCCAATGATTATGTCGAATCGCCGCGACAATTCCGAGAATCAACCCAACGATCGTCCCAAAAACAATCGCCTGAAACCCGAGCTGGGCCGACGGGCCGATTCGATCGCTGATGAGCTCTGTCACTGGGCGGTTGTCATATTGGAACGATACCCCCAAGTCTCCTTTCAACAAATTCCCTAAATATTGAATGTATTGAACAGGCACGGGCTTATCCAATCCGTACTCTTTTAAAATAAGCGCCTTCTGTTCCGGCGTTAATTTCTCTTGGTTTTGCAGCGGCGAACCAGGCAACAGCTTCATTAAAAAGAACGTCAACGTAGCAATGATAAACAACGTGATAATCATATAAACGAACCGCTGAAGCGTATACCGCGCCATGACCGCACCTCCTCTGCTTTTCTATAATCTTCGTTGTTTTTCGACATTTTTCGCCTTGGCAGGCAAAAGGAGAGTATATGCCTATGCATATACTCTCCTCCGCATCTCTCAAGAGAACGGTTACTCAATATACGCCCATTTCAAGCTGTAGTCGGCGCCAAACGTGTGCGTGACGAAATCTTTGACGTATTCGCGTTGCAAATACGCAGCGCCGCGTTGGTACAGCGGAGCGATCGGCATTCCTTCAAAGACGATTTTTTCTGCTTTCAGCATCGCATCCCAACGAGCTTGTTGATCGTTGGCAAGCGTCGTTTGCGCGTCTTTGATCAGCTTGTCGTACTCAGGATTCGACCAGCCTGTTTCGTTGTGCGGGCTTGTCGACGTCCAAAGCTGCAGGAACGTCATTGGGTCTTGATAGTCCGGACCCCAGCCGGAGAACGACAAATCATATTGCATGTTGCTTTCGAGCTTCAGTTTTTGTGCAAACGGTTGTTGCTTAATGTTGATCGTCAAGCCCGGCAAGTTTTGTTCAAGCTGCGCTTTCACATACTCGCCGATTTTCTTCGCGTTGTCGGTGTCATAGTTCAGCAGTTCAAGCGTAAATTTGTCTTTGCCCAGCTCTTTTTTCGCTTGCTCCCACAATTTTTTCGCTTCATCCGGATTGTAATTGACCAAATCGCCATTCACATCGCGGAAGTCTTTGCCATCCGGACCGGTGACGAAGTCTTTCGGAACGGTGAACTTCGCCGGAATCGAACCGTTGTTCAGCAGCGTATCGACCATCGCTTGCGTGTCGATTGCCATCGCAATCGCTTTGCGGGCATTGACGTTGTTCAACGGTTCTTTTTTCGTGTTCATGCGCAGCCAGAAGAGCGTCGGTTCCAATTTCGTATGGAAGTTTTTATCGTTTTTGTACTTATCAACGAACTCCGCCGTCAAGCCGACGCGGTCCGCTTGTTTTGTTTCATACAAGTTGACGGCCGTTGCCGTGTCTTTCACAACTTTCACATTGACTTTTTCCAGCTTGACGTTGTCTTTGTCCCAGTAGTTCGGGTTTTTCGTATATACCCAACCTTGTTCGTGCTTCCACTCGCTCAACACGAACGGACCGTTGTACAGCGTCGTGTTGGCTTCAAGTCCGTATTTTTCGCCTTGAGCTTTCACAAATTTTTCGTTTTGCGGCATAAACGTGCCAAACGCTGTCAAGCCGACGAAATACGGAACTGGGTTTTTCAGCTCGACTTTAAGGGTGTAGTCATCAAGGGCTTTGACGCCGACTTGGTCAAGCGGCACCTTGCCTGTGTTGGCTTCTTGCGCGTTTTTAATGTCGTACATAATGTACGCATATTCCGATTTCGTCTTCGGATCAAGCACGCGCTTCCAAGCGAATTCGAAATCGTGCGCCGTCACCGGATCGCCGTTGGACCACTTCGCATCTTTGCGAAGCTTGAATGTATACGTTTTGCCGTCTTGGCTCACTTCATAGCTTTCCGCGATCCCTGGCACCGGCTTGTTGTCTTTGCCTAAACGGTACAGACCTTCCATGACGTTGTTCAAAACGATGAACGACACCGCATCAGTGGCGAGCGCCGAATCAAGCGACGGGATCTCTTGGGTTTCAAGCAAGTTCAGCACCTGCTCCTTCTTCTCCGCCGGCTTTTCGCCGCCCTGGCCGCCTTGGGCGTTGTTGTTGTCCTTGCCTCCGCCGCACGCCGCTAAAAACGTCGACAGCGCGAGAAGCAGGACGAGGAATAAAGAGAATCGCTTCTTCACTAAAAAACCCCCCTTAAAATTTATGTAGCGTATTACAAATCTTCTGAACCATTTGATTTCAGAAGATTGTACTTACATCGCTTATTATATCCTGTGTTAGTATATTTGAAAAGGATTTTTTTATTTTATTAAATAAAAAAATTTCAAACTACTTACAAACGGGATGAGGACGGATTGCATTTACACCTGCATTGTAACGACTTTTGCCACAATTGTAAACAAAAAATTTCTGCCTACAGAAAAAAGAAAACGCTTACAATATAATTTTTTTGCCCTTCCTCTCAGCTTCGAAGCAAATCTCTCCTGAACTTCCAGGTTTCTTCTATATTTTTCAATATAATTTTGTTAATAATTTTGACAACCTTCCCGCCCACATGATTTATGATAAAATAAGCAGTGAGAAGGGAAAGGCGGGAACAGACGACATGAAACAAACGGCTGTGCGGACTGGATGGCTCGTCGCCGCGATGCTGGCGGTGAGCGCACTCATCGTAATAGGGCAAGGAGCATGGACCACGGTGGCCTTTATTAACGTTTCGTTTTTGCTCTCCCTTTTGCCTCTGTCGCTTGGCGGGCTTTTGTTTGTTTATGAACGCGGGTTTTTCAGCGGATTCGCATACGGGTTTCGCCGATTGCGCAGGAATCGAACGAAGGTGGAGCGGTATCTTGAGGAAGCGGCAGCAGAACATGAATCGGATGAGCTGCTCGGTCCGCGGCGTTTCGCCATCACGTATCCGCTTCTCTTTTCTGGTCTGCTTCTGTTTCTGGCGATGATTGCCGCCGGATATGCCGTGCAATAAGGTTGCAACAGCTGAATGTTTTCCGTATAATATAAGGCAAATCTAGGATCAACCGAGCGATGAGAAAGAAGAGTACATATGGGCGATGCCTTCAGAGAGCTTGTGGACGGTGCGAACAAGCGGCTAGCCATATGGAATGGGCTTTCGAGCTTCCCGCCGAACCGGCGACGCAGTAGGCGAGGACGTTTCCCCGCGTTACAAGGGGCCATGCGCTAAGCATGGGCTGAGCGATTGCGCTTGTCGGCGCAATAAGTAGGGTGGCACCGCGGTCCTACCGTCCCTATCAGAGGGCTGGCAGGGCCTTTTTTATTTTTTGCTTGAGGGAGTGAAGATCGATGAAAACCATTTTTTCCGGCATTCAGCCAAGCGGCGTCATCACCCTTGGCAACTACATCGGGGCGCTGCGGCAGTTTGTCGAGCTGCAGCATGAATACAACTGCTATTTTTGCATCGTTGACCAACACGCCATTACCGTTCCGCAAGACCCACACGAACTGCGGCAAAACATCCGCCGCCTCGCCGCTTTGTATTTAGCAGTCGGCATCGACCCGACGCAAGCGACGTTGTTCATCCAGTCAGAAGTGCCGGCGCACGCTCAAGCCGCTTGGATGCTGCAGTGCATCGTTTATATCGGCGAACTTGAGCGGATGACGCAATTTAAAGAAAAATCGGCCGGCAAAGAGGCGGTCAGCGCCGGACTGCTCACGTACCCGCCGCTGATGGCCGCTGACATTTTGCTTTATAACACCGACATCGTCCCGGTCGGCGATGATCAAAAGCAGCATATCGAATTGACGCGGGATCTAGCCGAGCGCTTCAACAAACGGTATGGCGAGCTGTTCACCATTCCCGAGGCGCGCATTCCGAAAGTCGGCGCCCGCATCATGTCGCTTGTCGACCCGACGAAAAAAATGAGCAAATCCGACCCCAACCCGAAAGCGTACATCACACTGCTTGACGATGCGAAAACGATCGAGAAGAAGATCAAAAGCGCGGTCACCGACTCGGAAGGAACGATTCGCTACGACAAAGAAGCGAAGCCAGGCATTTCGAACTTGCTCAATATTTATTCGACGCTATCCGGTCAATCGATCGAGGAGTTGGAGCGGCAATACGAAGGAAAAGGATACGGCGTCTTCAAAGCCGACCTCGCTCAAGTCGTCATCGAAACGCTTCGACCGATTCAAGAGCGGTATCACCATTGGATGGAAAGCGAGGAGCTTGACCGCGTGTTGGATGAAGGGGCGGAAAAAGCAAATCGGGTTGCATCGGAAATGGTGCGCAAAATGGAGCAAGCCATGGGGCTCGGGCGGCGGCGGTAAATAGCCGCATCCAGCGAAGCCATACAAAAACGGGCTGGCGCCTATCGCCTTGGCCCGTTTTTTAATTGACTTTTGGTTCTTGCTCCATTTCCCACAGTTTTTCGAAAAATGGCTGCCCTTTGATCAAGTTTTCGCACAGCTGCTCATGCCGTTCGGACCACCCGTATTTCGTCTCGTTATACAATTGTTCCCACGCTTCATCAAAAGACATTTTTTGAATAGCGGCGTATTTTTCCGGCGCCCATTCCGTATACCAATAGCGCATCTGGGCAGTATTTTTTGTCGAATAAAGCTGGTCAAGCGCCATAAACAACAGCTGTTTCAACTGCCGCTCTTTGCGCGTGAGTCCGCACATCAGTTCCGGAGCCGGCGATAAAATGTGGTATTCTTTTTCATACCTCTGCAGCGGATAGTCCCGTTCCTCCGCTTCGGCCGCCATTTCGTAGACGAGTTGTTCCTGACGCGGAATGAGACGGCTTTTGCGAATCGGGATTTGATAACCGATTGTATCGACAGCCAAAACGCCGGCGCCGTCCGTGACAACGAAACAATAGTCCAGCTGAATGCGTTCATGGTTTTTGCGGACATACGCCTTCTGATGCACATCGTCTAGCAGCGGTTTTGGAAGATCGGACAAGCTGTTTTCAATGTAATGAAACAGGGCCGGGGATACTTTTAACAGCGGCACTTGGTCGAGCAGCTCGATTTGATCGTCCTTGCGCCATTCATGGAAATGGCAGACGTTGTATCCGTTCTCTTCTCCTTCAAACCAGTTGACCCAAATGTCGTGCAGATAAAGCATGCGAGACCCCTCACTTCCAGACGTGTTTGTCCATCAGTATAGGCAGAGGGGGAGAATTTTATTCCATTTCGTCCTCTTTTCCCCTCTAGGGGCTGCGGCTTGGAAACGTCAAGCTCCCCCACATCAAAAGAAGGCCAATAGGGAATAAATAGCATTCCACCCTTGTCGAAATATAAGATAAGTATTCGCTAAAACCGCGCTCTGGAGTGATGATGTTCAAATAGGCGATCACCATCATGCCGCCGACGACCGAAAAACCGAAACCGACCAAATAAAAAAACAGGCGGACCACCGGGCTTTCCCTTCCTTCTTGTCCACGTCCTTGTTCTACATATATGTCGGCGCCATGGACAACATGCCTGTTTGCGCCCGATGTCCCTAAGATTCTTGTGATAACCGGACAGCGGCGGTCGCCATGCGGTTTCGAGCTAAGACGCTCCTTGCTGTTTGCCTGAAAAGCCCGCCAACTCCGCGATGTCTTTCGCTTCCATCGTCATCAATTGGGCGAGCGAATATCCTCTTTCTAGGCAACGACGGATGATGGCATACCCAACGGCATAGCCCCCCATTTTCGGATGCCATCCAAGTCCGTACAAAATGCGGGAAGTATGTGGGTGCGAAACGGGCAAATGTTGGTTCGGGACAATATAACGCCGCCAAAACCGTTCAATCTCTCGATCGGTGTAATACTTCGTCCAGACCGCGCACTGCTTGACGCCGACCGTCTCGGCGACCGCATGCTCCGCCAATCCTTCCATAACGACTGCATCCAGCAACGTCGCATCTTCGCCTTCGTTCGGCAACTGCTTGAGACGGCATACATGGTTGTATTCATGCGCCACCAACGCGGCGATCTCCTCGTCGCAATGATCAGGCAGCAAGAAGAAAAACAATTTATCGGCAAACGCCACCCCGCCTTTTCCTTGGAATTCGCGCGCAAGCTTCCGGTTTTCGTCATCGGCCGGCAGCAAAAATACCGGAACGTCCGGTCCCTTCCATATCCCCCGTTGCCGTTCGTACAAACGGCCAAGACGTTCCCAAAGACGGCGCTCTTTCATCTCCGGCAAAAGCCGCTCGGCCTGCCGAGTGCTTCGGTACATGCCATACAGCCGTAAATAGCTGTAAATCTCACGCGCCGGCATCTTGCCAAAAAGCGGCGCCAACCTCGCGCACAACCGGAGCGGATCGCCTTCATCCTCTTCAAGCCATCGATCGGTTGGAAGCAATCCCATCGCTTTTCCCTCCTTTTCTCCTACGTTATGTCGGCAGGGAAAAGACGGTGAAACAAAACAAAAAAAGAGAGCCCGGCGCTGGACCGAAACCGCCGTCAGTCACGCGTTTTCGGCTCCGCTTAACCAAGGCTCTCCTTTTCATCCATTACGCATATTTTTGAAAAATCAATGTCGCATTATGGCCGCCAAATCCAAATGAGTTGCTTAAGACCGCACGCACGTCTTGCTTGCGCGCTTCATTCGGCACATAGTCGAGATCGCATTCCGGATCCGGCGTTTCGTAGTTGATCGTCGGCGGAATGATGCCGTCGCGGATCGCCAGCACGGAGAAAATCGCTTCCACCGCGCCGGTCGCCCCGAGCAAATGCCCGGTCATCGACTTCGTCGAGCTGACGGCGAGCTTATATGCATGATCGCCGAATACTTCTTTGATCGCCGCCGTCTCATACTTATCATTATACTCGGTGCTCGTGCCGTGGGCGTTGATGTAATCGATCTCCTCCGGCTTCAAGCCAGCGTCTTGAAGCGCCTGGCGCATCGCCCGCACGCCGCCTTCGCCGCCCGGCGCCGGCGCGGTGATATGGTACGCATCGGCGGTCGCACCGTAACCGACAATTTCTGCGTAAATCTTCGCGCCGCGGCGCAACGCGTGCTCCAATTCCTCAAGAACAACGATGCCTGCTCCCTCACCCATGACGAAACCGTCGCGGTTTTTGTCAAATGGGCGGCTCGCCGTTTTTGGATCTGGATTGGTTGAGAGAGCCGTATTGGCGCAAAAACCGGCGAACGACATTTTCGTAATCGGCGCTTCCGTCCCGCCAGTGATCATGACATCGGCGTCGCCGCGCTGAATGACTTTAAACGCATCACCGATCGAGTTCGCCCCGGTCGCGCAAGCGGTCACCGTGCACGAATTGATCCCTTTCGCTCCGAGGATGATCGATACTTGCCCAGCGGCCATATCCGGGATCATCATTGGCACGAAAAACGGGCTCACTCGGCGATAACCGCGCTGCTGGAAAATCTCAAACTGCTGTTCAAACGTCTCCATGCCGCCGATGCCAGAACCGATCCAAACACCGACCCGTTCAGCGTTGCTTTCATTAATGTCGAGATTGGCATCTTTGACCGCCATGAGCGCCGCAACGACGGCGAATTGGGTAAATCGGTCCATCTTCCGCGCCTCGCGGCGGTCGATAAACAGCGACGGATCGAAGTCTTTCACTTCCGCCGCCACTTTCGCCGGAAAATCGTCCGGATTGACGCGGGTGACAATGTCGATGCCGGACTGGCCGGCGATAATGTTTTTCCACGTCGTTTCTGCGTCATTCCCAAGCGGGGTGACGGCGCCTATGCCTGTCACGACGACTCGTCTTTTTTCCATCGTTTCCGTCTCTCCTTTTATTTCGATAATATACGTGCCGTTAACGGCCCCAGCGCAAAGCGATCGCGCCCCACGTCAGCCCGCCGCCGAATCCGACCATAATGATGAGATCATCGTCATGGATTTTGCCCGCTTCCAACTCTTCGACAAGCGAAATCGGAATGGATGCGGCCGACGTGTTGCCATATCGACGGATGGTTGTCGATATTTTCTCTTCCGGCAGCTCGAGCCGCTGTCTGGCCGCTTCGACGATGCGAATGTTCGCTTGATGCGGAATGAGAAAGTCGACATCGTCTTTCGTGAGCCCGGCTTTTTCAAGCACACGCACGCTTGATTCTCCCATTTGCCGGACGGCGAACTTGAATACTTCACGGCCGTTCATGACGATATATTCGTCTTTGTATAAATGTTTTCCTCCTGTTCCGTCAGCTCCTAATTCGAAAGATAAAATCCCGCGCCCGGGCGACACCGGACCCATGACGACCGCTCCGGCGCCGTCGCCGAACAGCACCGCCGTGTTGCGGTCGGTCCAATCGGTGATTTTCGATAGTTTGTCTGCCCCCACTACTAATATATACTTGTAGGCGCCTGTGTCAATAAATTGGGCGGCCGTGACCATCCCGTACATAAACCCCGCGCAGGCAGCGCTAATATCAAGCGCAGCGGCGTTGACGGCGCCAAGCCGCTCTTGAAGCATGCAAGCGACCGACGGAAACGGACGGTCCGGAGTGACGGTGGCAACTAAAATGAGATCAATGTCCTTCGCCTCCATGCCAGCGTCTTGAAGCGCCTTTTCTGCGGCAAAATACGCCATATCGGACGTATCGATGTCATCCGGAGCGATGCGGCGCTCCTCAATCCCTGTGCGCGTCCGGATCCATTCATCCGATGTATCCATCATTTTTTCCAAATCAAAGTTGGTCAACACTTTTTCCGGCACATAGCGGCCGACCCCGATAATTCCTGCTCCCATATCATCCATCTCCTCTTTCTTTCCCAAAATGAAAAAAACGCTCGCGCTGACAACCAAACTTGAATGTACAATCAGTCTACATCACCAATTATTATTACTTGGTACTAATTTTAGCCGAAAGAGCGTGGATGCGCAATAGAAAACGAAAGTTGAACCAGCGCTTTCCGTGCCCCTAAGGCATTTGTCCAAACCGCTTTTTCCTTTCTGCCATACAATACAAATACGAGCAACCATCGCATGAAAGGGAGGATCGCCCATGGCCAACGGCGAAGCACGAGAACAACATCGCGAACGACAAGACCGTTTTTCCCGCCTAATGTTCGGATCTTTTCCTTCTCGCGCAACCGGCGAGCGCGAAGATCAAGGGAGCGGGGCAGAGCAGCCTTTACTGCCGAACATCGATTTCATGAAGCTGTTTGAAAACGTCAATACGCTAGCCGACTCATTGCAACAATTAAAACCGCTCGTGAAAAAGATCACCTCGCTCGTCGACTTATTGAAAAAATAGCAGACGCACCGGTCGATGCGTCTGCCCTTGTCGTTTACGGGAGTTCATTGTATTGGCAGAAAAATTGCCCGATTTGCCGAGCCAGTTGGCGCCGTTTCTCCGGCAGCTCGTAAACGACGCGCACCCGGTTGTTTGTCGTTTTCATCCATTGTTCATATTTACGGCTATGCAAGGCGGATGGATACGGGCTCACTCCGGCCAGCTGCCAAATCGTCACCGGAACGTCATGAGGACTGAGAAAGAGGGACGGAACAGCCTCCAGCACCTCCTCTTCTTTCAAGCCATAGGCAGTCGCGATTTCCTTCACCATCCGCCGGTACACGAATGGATGTTCCTGTTTATAGTCAAGCTGGGCGCGTACGTCAAGGCAAGGGTTGATCATGGCGACGGCGCGGATTTGACTTGGCATGGCGCCAAGCAGTTGCAAGGCAACGAGCGCGCCCATTCCTTCGGCAACGATATAGATGCGCTGGTTCACAATTTCGCTTTTCAACACCGAGTAAATGAGCTGGCGCGCCAGCCGGACCGCTTTCGGACTTCCCCAATGCCGGCCGTACAAATGGGACGAAAAGACCGTGTATCCGCGTTCCAACCAATCTTCCAGCCATTGGCGCCGCCCCGGATGCTCGAGCCAAAAACTCGTCTGTTCGTTCACAAAATGGTCGCCGTCGCCCATTAAAAAAAGGGCAAACCCATTTGGGCGCTCCGGCACGTGAACGATGCACCATTGCTCATCGAGTTGAAAAAACCGCCGTTGTCCTGCCATCGTTTCCATTCACCCTTGTTTGGCAATGCATAATGGTACAGTATACGATATGCGCGGCCAAAAAAAATCGTCCGGGTATATGCCTACGCGACAAATTGTGATAAGATAAGAAAAGGAATGACGAGAAGATGGGAGGAACAAAGATGCGCTTGTTTTGGACGTTTTTTTGGACGTTTTTGCTCGTGCAAATGGCAACGTACGTCATGGGCTCGATGCAAGGGATCGGCTATCACTTCGCGACCGGTGCTTTGCTTGGCGTCATCGTGACGATCTTAGTCTTCGTGATTGCAGCCTTGATTCCGGACGAGCCGGCCGGGGATCACCATCATTGATCATTCGCTTCATAAGACAACGCCTTGAGGTGAAAGTCCCAAGGCGTTGTTTTTTGTCATCTCTAACCGAGAATCCCCCCCACTTCAACACCTATATAGGGTAAGTGGAGGAGCACTCCATCCCTATTGATCTAGACTTGTGTTTTCCGTCCATGCTCAAACAATGCGACCAACCCCGGCAGACAGGAAGCACGTCTCTCCGCGTCGGCGGCGCCCCCTTCAGCTCGTTTGCGCCGACGGACGAATGACGATCTGCCCGTTGTCAACATCGACCGTGACGGTGCTGTAATCTTTCACCCGCCCAGCGATCAGCTCTTTCGCAAGCGGCGTTTCGATCTGCTTTTGCATAAACCGCTTTAAGGGGCGGGCGCCGTAGACCGGATCGAAGCCCGCTTCGGCGATGTATTGCTTCGCCGCTTCGGTCAGCACGAGTTCGATATGCCGATCGGCCAAACGGGCCGACAGCTCGCGGGCGAACTTTTCGACGATGCCTTTCACTTCATTCATCGACAATGGCTTAAACAAGACGATATCGTCGATCCGGTTTAAAAATTCTGGGCGGAAATGGGCGCGCAGTTGGTCAAACACTTGTTTGCGCGTTTCTTCATCGATGTCGCCCTGTTTGTTTTCCAACAACAGCGGCGATCCGATGTTCGATGTCATAATGACGACCGTGTTTTTAAAGTCGACCGTCCGCCCTTGCGAATCGGTGAGCCGTCCGTCATCCAGCAGCTGCAGCAGGATGTTGAACACTTCCGGATGAGCTTTTTCGATTTCATCGAACAACAGAACGGAATACGGCTTGCGCCGCACTGCCTCGGTCAGCTGGCCGCCTTCCTCATAGCCGACATAGCCGGGCGGCGCTCCGATCAAGCGGGAGACGGCGTGTTTTTCCATATACTCGGACATGTCAAGACGGATGAGCTGCTCCTCACTGTCAAACAGCGCCTCGGCGAGCGCTTTGGCCAGTTCCGTTTTGCCGACGCCGGTCGGTCCGAGGAACAAAAACGATCCGATCGGGCGGTTCGGGTCTTTCATGCCGGCCCGCGCCCGCAAGACGGCGTCAGCGACAAGCTCGACCGCTTCGTCTTGACCGATGA
Source organism: Geobacillus proteiniphilus (assembly GCF_001908025.1). Lineage (GTDB taxonomy): Bacteria > Bacillota > Bacilli > Bacillales > Anoxybacillaceae > Geobacillus > Geobacillus proteiniphilus. The sequence continues at coordinate 27,931 of NZ_MQMG01000028.1, read as the reverse complement.
CCCGTCTATGCAGCAATTCATGAAGGCGAAGCAGCTTTTCCCTCTCTCCCTCGACGAGGCGGGTGAGCGGAATGCCAGTCCAGCGTGACACGATTTCGGCAATCTCTTCTTCCGTCACTTCCTCGCGCAGCAATTTCCCTTCACTTTGCTCACTGATTTCTTGCTCGAGCTGTTTGAGTTGCTTTTCCAACTGCGGAATGCGGCCATGGCGAAGCTCCGCCGCCTTGTTTAAATCATACTCGTTTTCCGCCTCTTCCAGTTCGCGTTTTGCCCGCTCGAGCGCCTCGCGCAAACGGCGGACGCGGTCAAGCGCCTCTTTTTCTTTTTGCCATTGCGCTTTCATGGCGTTCGCCTTTTCACGCAAATCGGCAAGTTCTTTTTGCAATGCCGCAAGCCGCTCGCGGCTCGCTTCATCCGTTTCTTTGCTTAAGGCCGCCTCTTCAATTTCAAGCTGCATGACGCGGCGCATCACTTCGTCCAGCTCCGACGGCATCGATTCCATTTCCGTCCGGATCGTCGCGCACGCTTCATCGACCAAATCGATCGCTTTGTCAGGCAAAAAGCGGTCAGAGATGTAACGGTCGGACAAAACGGCGGCCGCGACGAGCGCGCGATCGTGGATTTTCACTCCATGGTGCACTTCATACCGTTCTTTCAATCCGCGCAAAATCGAAATCGTGTCCTCGACACTCGGCTCTTGGACAAGCACTTGTTGGAAGCGGCGCTCGAGCGCCGGGTCTTTTTCGATGTATTGCCGGTACTCATCAAGCGTCGTCGCCCCGATGCAGCGCAACTCGCCGCGGGCAAGCATCGGCTTGAGCATATTGCCGGCGTCAATCGCCCCTTCCGCTCTGCCGGCGCCGACGATCGTATGCAGCTCGTCAATGAACAATATGATGCGGCCGTCGCTTTTTTTGATTTCGTTTAACACCGCTTTCAGCCGTTCTTCAAATTCACCGCGAAACTTTGCTCCGGCGACGAGCGCGCTCATATCAAGAGCGAAAATCGTTTTGTCTTTCAGCCCTTCCGGGACATCTTTGCGCACGATGCGTTGAGCGAGCCCTTCGACAATAGCGGTCTTCCCGACGCCCGGCTCGCCGATCAACACCGGGTTGTTTTTCGTCTTCCGCGACAAAATGCGGATGATGCGGCGAATTTCACTGTCGCGGCCGATGACCGGGTCGATTTTTCCCGCTTTCGCTTCCGCGACAAGGTCGCGCCCGTATTTTGCCAACGCTTCATAGGTTGCTTCCGGATGTGGACTCGTCACGCGTTGATTCCCCCTTACGTTTCTCACTGCCGCTAATAGTGCTTCCTTCGTCAGTCCAAACGACGCCAGCTGCCGAGCGACCGGCTCGGCGCCATGAGGCAACGCGAGCAGCACATGTTCGACCGATATGTACTCGTCTTGCATTCGCTTCGCTTCGTTTTCCGCCTCCTCAAGCAGCCGCGCTAAGGCGGGCGCAACATACAGCTGCCCGTCCGCCCCATGCACTTCAGGCTTTTGGCGAAGCTGGCTGCGAAGCCAGTCAGCGGCCTTTTCCTTGTCGGCGCCGGAAAGCTCCACGAGCCGCGGCGCCAGGCCGCCTTCTTGTTCGAGCAGCGCAATCAGGAGATGCTCGACATCAAGCTGTTGATGATGTCGTTCTTTGGCGAGCGACTGCGCCGCCATCAGCGCCTCTTGCAGTTTTTCCGTCAAACGGCTTGCGTCCATGCCGTTCCCTCCATTTGACCTTCTTTGACCATAAATCATTATAGCCGATCGCGAAGCACACGGCAAATCAAAAGCCACTCCATACTTGGAATGGCTTTTGTTGTACTTCACGGTTTGCGCAAATACGTCCAATGCCGATTATGGTTCGACGTTTCCGGGAACGTATCGCCGGCTTTCAGTTTCAGCTTTTTCGGGTGTTTTACATTGTCGCCCGTTTCGCCGATTTCAATGTACACGCCGTTGTTCGGCGCTTTATCCCCTGGTTTGAAATGGCGCGGTTGGCCCATTTGTTTCATCCCCCTTGCTTCGATTGCATTTGTTAGCATTCCCGGTTTTGCCGCTGTTCATAAGAAGGGAAATGATGGGGCCGCCGCACACGGAGCGTCAAGCCTTCACAATAAAAACGTTTTTTCTCATGAAAATCCTTTTCCTTGCAAAGAACAAAAAAGGAACTCCCGAAACGGGAATTCCTTTTTCCTATAGGATCGACACTAAAATCGCTTTTTGGGCATGAAGCCGGTTGCCGGCCTGCTCAAATACGACCGAGTTCGGGCCGTCCATGACGCCGGCCGTCACTTCTTCGCCTCGATGGGCCGGCAGGCAATGCAAAAAGAGGTAATCGGGTTTGGCCGCTTTGGCGAGCTCTTCATTCACTTGGTACGGCTGGAACACTTGAAGCCGCTCGGCGCTTTCGCTTTCTTGGCCCATGCTCGTCCATACGTCCGTATAAATCGCATCCGCTCCGGCCACTGCCTCAAGCGGGTCGTGCGTCACAACAACTGTTGCTCCGGTTTTCTCGCCGATCTGGCGCGCCGCCTCGACGTATTCCGCCTTCGGCTCATAGCCTGGCGGACAGGCGATGGCAACATCCATGCCGACTTTGGCGGCCGCAACAAGCAAGGCGTTGGCGACGTTGTTCCCGTCGCCGACATAGGCGAGTTTGACGCCTTGGAACGTTTTCTTCGCTTCGTAAATCGTCAGCAAATCCGCCAGCGCCTGGCACGGATGATCGTCGTCCGTCAAGCCGTTGATGACCGGAACGGACGCATACTCGGCCAATTCCTCGACTTTTTGATGGGCAAACGTCCGAATCATAATGACATCGACGTATTGCGACAAGACGCGCGCCGTATCCGCAATCGTTTCACCGCGGCCAAGCTGCAAATCGTTGCCGTTTAAATACATCGCCTGGCCGCCAAGCTGGATCATGCCGACTTCAAACGACACGCGCGTGCGCGTTGAGGGCTTTTCAAAAATCATCGCCATTGTTTTGCCGGAAAGCGGCGCATACGGCACGCCGGCTTTTTGTTTCGCTTTTAAATCGGCTGCTAGCGCCAACAAGTCCATAATTTCGTCTGTTGAAAAATCGAGCAGCGTTAAAAAATCTCTCCCTTTTAATGACATCACTGCATTCATGCGATCACCGCCTGTTCTGCCTGTTTTTTCTTTTCCAACCAGCCGTGGATCGGCTGCACATCAAGATGATCCACATCGAGCGCCTGCAAGAAGAGCTTCAATGTCTCACGTTCCGTGAAGACGAGCAATTGTCGGGACAACGCAGTCATTCGTTTGTTTGCCTCGTCTTCCTCTTTGCCCAAGTTGATCACCGCGAGCGCCGTGTCGCGCTTCACCCAATCGGCAAATGAACCATCTGAAACGATGGTCAGCTGTTTCGCTGTCATCTCCGCCTCCAGTTCGGCGTCGATGTTGCCGATGACGTAGATCTCGTTCGCGTTCGCTTTCTTTTGCAAATACGGATAAAATGCTTTATACGCCGCTTCTTCCTTCGTCGCGGCGATGCTGATGCCTTCACCGGTCGATTTCATCTCCGGTCCAACCATCGGGTCAACCCCCGGCAGCTTATGGCTCGAAAAGACCGGATACTTTAACACGGCGTACGGCATGACCGCCAATCCGCGAGCTTTTTCGTCAACGATGTCGACGAGTGATTTCCCAAGCAATAACTTTGTCGCAATTTGCGCCAATGGCACGCCGGTCGTTTTGCTGACGATCGGCACCGTCCGGCTGGCGCGCGGGTTCACTTCCAGGACGTATACATTGCCGTCCGCAATGACGTATTGAATGTTCATGATTCCTTTAAAGCCAAGTTTTTTCGCAATCCGGCCCGCATAGTCGATGATTTTCGCTTTTTCTTCGTCTGTGAGCGTCTGCGCCGGCAGCCAAGCATAGCTGTCGCCGGAGTGGACGCCGGCTTTTTCGACATGTTCGATAATCGTCGGCAGTAAAATGTCCGTCCCATCCGTGGCGATGTCGGCCTCCGCCTCTTTCCCGTCCAAATACGCATCGATCAAAATCGGATATGTCAACTCGCCTTGCTCAATCAAAGCGGCGAGCTGCGCCTCGCTATGGACGATAAACATGCCGCGGCCGCCGATGACATACGACGGGCGAAGCAGCACCGGGCAGCCGATCTCGGCCGCTTTGGCGGCGAGCTCCTCGGCGTTGTTCGCCATCAAGCCCGGTACGTGCGGGATGTCAAGCTCCTCGAGCAACTGGTAAAAACGATCGCGATCCTCAAGCTGGTCAATCATATCGTACGTGACGCCCAACAGCGGCACACCTGCTTCTTCGAGTCCTTTGACCAAATTGATCGCCGTCTGTCCGCCAAACTGAACGATGACATGCTTGATTTGTTCCGCTTCAATGACATCCAAGACGCTCTCTAAGGTAAGTGGCTCAAAGTAAAGGCGGTCGGCGACGGCAAAGTCCGTGCTGACGGTTTCTGGATTGTTGTTGATCATCACCGTTTCATAGCCTTCTTTTTGCAAGGCGAACACGCTATGAACGGAGCTGTAGTCAAACTCAATGCCTTGGCCGATGCGAATGGGTCCAGCTCCAATGATCAGCACTTTCTCCTTGCCGCTCGCTTTCTTCCGCTCGTCTTCGCCGAAATAGGTTGAGTAGTAATAATCCGTTTCCGAATGAAATTCGGCCGCGCACGTGTCGACCATTTTGTATGACGGCACGATGCCAAGTTCCTTCCGCTTGTTGCGCACATCAAGCTCCGTCACGCCCCACGTTTCGGCCAAAAAGGCGTCGCTTGCCCCTTTTTCTTTCAAGAAGCGCAACGTCGGCTCATCGATCGTATCGATCGTGGTGGCTGCCGCCTGTTTTTCGAGCGCCACGAGCCGTTCGAACGAAGCAAGGAAAAAGCGGTCGATTTTCGTCCATTCGTGAATGGCTTCGACCGCCACCCCGCGGCGGAGCAGTTCCAAAATGGCGAAAAAGCGGCGGTCGTCTTTGTCGACAAGCAGCTGTTTCAGCTCGTCATCCGTTTTCGCCGAAAGCTCCGGCAAAAACAGTCCGTTGTTTTTTCCCTCGAGCGACTGCACCGCTTTTTGGAATGCCCGCTCCATATTGCGATCGATCGCCATCACTTCCCCGGTCGCTTTCATTTGCGTACCGAGCTTCCGGTCCGCGTGCGGGAACTTGTCAAACGGCAAGCGCGGAAACTTGACGACGACGTAGTCCAAGGCCGGCTCGAAGCTGGCGTACGTCGTTTTCGTCACCGGATTGACGAGTTCCGCGAGCGTATAGCCGACCGCCAGCTTCGCCGCAATGCGGGCGATTGGATAGCCGGTCGCTTTCGAGGCGAGCGCTGACGAGCGGCTGACGCGCGGGTTGACTTCGATTAAGTAATATTGTTTGCTGTTCGGGTCAAGGGCGAACTGAATGTTGCAGCCGCCGATGATCCCTAATGCGGAAATGATCTTCACCGCCGACGAACGGAGCATTTGGTACTCCTCATCGGTCAACGTCTGCGACGGTGCGACGACGATCGAATCGCCCGTGTGGATGCCGACTGGATCGACGTTTTCCATATTGCAAACCGTGATGCACGTATTCGACTGGTCGCGCATCACTTCGTATTCAATTTCTTTAAACCCGGCGACGCTCCGTTCGATCAAACATTGGCGGATCGGGCTTTCGGCCAGCCCTTTTTCCACGAGCGCGAGAAACTGCTCCATGTTTTCGGCAATGCCGCCGCCCGTCCCGCCGAGCGTATACGCGGGACGAATAATGATCGGAAAACCGATTTGTTCGGCAAACGCGACCGCTTCCTCAACGCTTGTGACAATTTCGCTCTCCGGCACCGGTTCGCCAAGCTCATGCATTAACGCGCGGAACGCTTCGCGGTCTTCCCCGCGCTTGATCGCTTCAATCGGTGTTCCGAGCAGTCTCACCCCATACTTTTCAAGCACGCCGGCTTCATGCAGCTGAAACGCCAAGTTGAGCCCTGTCTGGCCGCCAAATGTGGCGAGCAGCCCGTCCGGGCGTTCTTTGGCAATAATCGCTTCGACCGCATCGACGGTGAGCGGTTCAAAATACACGGCATCGGCATGAACTTCATCGGTCATGATCGTCGCCGGATTGTTGTTCACTAAAATGACGCGGTATCCTTCTTCCTTTAAGGCGATGCACGCTTGTGTGCCGGAATAATCAAACTCGGCGGCCTGGCCGATGACAATCGGCCCCGACCCGATCAGGAGAATCGACTGAAGCGAAGAATCTTTAGGCATAGACGTTCTCTCCCTTAAACACGGTTTGCAAAAATTCGTCGAAAATATAGCCGGTATCGTGCGGCCCCGGATGCGCCTCCGGATGGTATTGCACGGACAAAATCGGTTTATGGCGATGGACGATGCCCTCGACCGAACCGTCGTTGACGTTGATGAAACGAATGTCAAACGGTTTGCCCACCAAACTGCCTTCTTTGACGACATAACTATGGTTTTGCGATGTCATCATCACGTTTTGTTTCACCGCGTCCCACACCGGTTGATTGGCGCCGCGATGCCCGAAGCGGAGTTTTTCCGTATCCGCCCCGTACGCCAAGGCAACGAGCTGATGGCCAAGGCAAATCGCAAGCGTCGGATACCGGTCGATCAGCTGACGGATAGCGGGAAGCTGATGGCGTAACTGTTTCGGATCGCCTGGGCCGTTCGAGAGGACAAGCCCGTCCGGTTTCAGCGCGTCAATCGCTTCCGGCGCCGTATCATGCGGCACAACCGTCACCCGGCAGCCGCGTGCAAGGAGCGACTGCAAAATCGACTTTTTATAGCCGAAATCGATGAGCACCAAATGCGGCCCGGCTTCGCCGTATGTTTCGATCGTTTTCGTTGACACCGCGCGCACTGGAAACGCCGCTTCCTCATCAGCAACTGCTGGAATCGGCGACAAACTTAATTCCGCCATCATCGTCCCAGCGGTGCGGATTTCTTTCACAAGGGCGCGCGTGTCCACGTGCGTGAGAAGCGGAATGTTCCAGTGCTGCAAGTATTCTGCCAAGCTGTATTTCGCCCCGTAATGAAATCCTGTGCCGCTCGCTTCGTAGACGACGACCGCTTCGACGTGCGGCCGCTTGCTTTCAAAATCGTCTTCATTAATGCCATAATTGCCGATCAGCGGGTACGTAAAAACGATGATTTGGTTTTTATACGACGGGTCGGTCAACACTTCTTGATAACCGGTCATGCCGGTGAAAAAAACGATCTCCCCGCTCACCTTTTCTTCAAGCGGAGCGGCGAGCTCGCCGCTGAACGTTTTTCCGCTCGCCACATGCAAGTACGCTTTCATTGGCGCCACCTCATCGTTTGAGTTTTTATAACCGTTCAAGAATTTTTATGCATGAACAGGAATAAAAATTAAGCCGTCGGCCGTCCGTTTACAAGACGGCTGAGGCGTTGGCGTTGTTCAACACGTTTGTCAAAATGTCCACCGCTTCATCGATTTCCGCTTTCGTCACGACAAGCGGCGGCAGCAGGCGGATCACGTTCGGCCCCGCCGAAAGGACGAGCAAGCCGTTTTCATGAATCAATGGCAACAGCGGTGCGACGTCCGTTTGGCACTCGATCCCGACAAGCAGCCCGAGCCCGCGCACGTCCTTGACGATGTCAAGCGGGGCGAGCGCGTCATTGAGGCGCTCAAGCAAATAGCTGCCTTTCTCCTGCACTTCTTGCAAAAATACCGAATCGAACACAACTTCTAACGTCGCCTTGGCAGCGGCCATCGCGATCGGGTTGCCGCCAAACGTCGACCCGTGCACGCCAGGCCCAAACGACTCTTTCAAAAACGCTTTGCCGATCATCGCACCAACCGGAATGCCGCTGCCAAGTCCTTTCGCCACGGTGATGATGTCGGGCTCCACGCCGAAATGCTGGTAAGCAAACGGCTTTCCGGTCCGGCCGATGCCGGTTTGCACTTCGTCAATGATCAGAAGCGCCCCATGCTGTTGACACAGCTCCGCCGCTATTTGCAAAAACGCCGGGTCAACCGGGCGGACGCCCCCTTCCCCTTGGACGACCTCAAGCATCACCGCGGCCACTTCTTCGTTCATTGCCTGCTTGAGAGCGTCGACATCATTCAGCGGCAAGTGAATGAATTCCGGAAGCAGCGGACCAAAACCGCTATGCACTTTCTCCTGCCCGGTCGCGGCCATGGTCGCGAACGTCCGGCCGTGAAACGATTGGGAAAACGTGATCACTTTGTGTCGTCCGGTATGTTTGCGCGCCAGCTTCAGCGCCGCTTCGTTCGCCTCGGCTCCGCTATTGCAGAAAAAGACGCAGTCGCCGGCGCTGTGGGCGACAAGCAAGGACGCGACCTCTTCTTGAACGGGAATCGTAAACAAGTTCGATACGTGCCAATATTGATTCAGCTGCTTTTCAATCGCCTTTTGGACGTGCGGATGGCGATGGCCGAGATTGCAGACGGCAATGCCGGAGACAAAGTCGAGATATTGTTTTCCATTTACATCGGTCACAACCGTCCCTTCCGCCGCTTGGACGGCGATCTTCCAACGGTTGTATGTCGGAAACAGCGCGCTCATAAATATACCCCCACTTCTTTGCGAATCGTTGTCCCGTGCCATGTTCCGTTCTGGTAAAACGGCGTTTTGCCGCTGACGATCATCACCTCGGGCAGCGCATCGGACAAGGCGGACAGCGCCGCTTTCACTTTCGGAATCATCCCGCCAGTGATGACGCCGTCTTCGATCAGTCGTTCAATCGTTTCCGCCGTCGCCTCGGCCACGAGCGCGCCGTCTTGCAAAATGCCGGGCACGTTCGTCACAAACGCGAGCTGGCTGGCGCCGATGGCGGCCGCGACCGCCCCAGCCGCCGTGTCGGCGTTAATGTTGTATGTTTGCCCGCTTTGGTCGATGCCAAGCGGCGAAACGACCGGAATGTAGCCCGCCTCAAGCAGCGTGCGCAAAAGACGGGAGCGAACCGTTTTCACACGGCCGACATAGCCAAGTTTGGCAAAGTCAATCGGTTCAGCTTCAAGCAGCCCCCCGTCCACGCCGGAAACGCCGACCGCCGGCAAGCCGTTCTGCCTGAGCATCGCCACAAGCTGTTTGTTCACTTTGCCGGAGAGCACCATTTCCACAACGGCAAGCACCTCTTTCGTCGTTTTCCGCAAACCGTTGACAAACTCGCTCGGCACCGCCAGTTTTTTCAACATTTGCCCGATTTCCGGCCCGCCGCCGTGGACGATGACGACATCCATCCCTTGTTCCCGCATCATTTTCACGCTGGCAAAAAAGGCGGGAGACAGCTCATCGAGCACGCTGCCGCCGCATTTGATGACGACCGTTTTCCCCATCTTTCTCTCCCCTTACGTCCGATAGCTGGCGTTGATTTTCACATAATCGTACGTCAAGTCGCAGCCCCACGCGACGCCGAAGCCATCGCCTAAGTGCAAATCCACCTCAATGACGACCGTCTCTTGTTGCAAATACGCCGTCGCTTCTTCTTCCGAGAACGGCTGCGGCTCGCTTCCTTTCAGCATCACAATCTGCCCGATCGCGACATCAACGTTGTCCGGATCAACGTCAGCGTCCGCATAGCCGATCGCGCCGATGATCCGCCCCCAGTTGGCATCCGCGCCGTAAACGGCCGTTTTCACTAAGTTGGAGCCAACGATTTGCTTCGCGACTTTTTTCGCCTCATCGTCCGTTTTCGCGCCGCGCACGCGCACTTCAATGAGCTTCGTCGCCCCCTCGCCGTCTCTGGCGATTTGCTTCGCCAAGTCTTCGCACGTTTTCCGCAGCGCCTCGTAAAAGTGTTCCCAATCCGGATGATTCGGCGTCAGCTCGTCATTTCCAGCAAGGCCGCTCGCCATCACGACAACCATATCGTTCGTCGACGTGTCGCCGTCGACCGTAATTTGGTTGAACGATACATCGGTAATCGACCGGAGCGCATCATGCAGCACCGCCGAAGAGATGTTGGCATCGGTCGTAATGAACGCGAGCATCGTCGCCATGTTCGGATGGATCATCCCCGATCCTTTCGCCGCCCCGCCGACGGTGACCGTTTTCCCGTCGATGGTCGTTTGGTAACAGGCGCGCTTCATCACCGTATCCGTCGTTAAAATCGCCGTTTGAAACGCCTCAGCATCCGCCATCGTCGCCCCTGGAACGAGCTTTTCGATGCCCGCGCGAATTTTTTCCATCGGCAAATATTCCCCGATCACGCCCGTTGAAGCGACGGCCACATGGTGCAGCGCCAGGCCAAACTGTTTCGCGCACAGCTCGCGCATTTCATAGGCGTCGCGAAGCCCCTGCTCGCCGGTGCAGGCGTTCGCGCATGCGCTGTTGACGATGACCGCCTGCAATTTTTGTTCTACAGCGAGGCTCGCCTGCGTCACTTTGAGCGGTGCCGCCTGGAAGTGGTTTTGCGTATACACCGCCGCCGCCGAAGCTGGCACGTCGCATAGAATAACCCCTAAATCTTTTTTCGAATAGCGCAGCCCGGCGTGCACCCCAGCCGCTTGAAATCCTTTCGGTGTGACGATGGTTCCATCGGCAAGCGCCGTCACTTGCGCCGTTTGTTTCGTTGCTGTCATCGTTCGTTCCCCTTCCCTCACGGATAGATCGGCAGGAAGCGGAGGCCCTCGGCCTCATCCAAACCCATCATCAAATTGAAGTTTTGCACCGCCTGCCCGGCAGCGCCTTTCATTAAGTTGTCGATCACCGACACGACCGTCACCCGTCCCGTCCGTTCATCGTAGGCGAGGCCGATGTCGCAATAATTTGAGCCGTACACTTCTTTCGTCGCCGGAAATTGCCCGACCTTGCGAACGCGGACAAACGGTGAACCTTCATAACTTGTTTTATATAAATCTACCAAGTCGTTTGGCGAAAGCGGCTGTTTCGCCTTCGCATATATCGTCGCCATAATGCCCCGTGTCATCGGAATCAAATGGGTGCTGAACGTAATCGGCTCCATCGCTTCATTCCACGTTTGCAGCGTTTGCTCAATTTCCGGGATGTGCTGATGGACATTTACTTTATAAATTTTCACGTTTTCGTTCACTTCGGAAAAGTGCGTCCCGAGCCCTGCTTTTCGTCCTGCGCCTGATACGCCAGACTTGGCGTCAACGATGATCGAGTCTTCCTTAATCAATCCTTCTTTGACAAGCGGCGCCAGGCCAAGCAGCGTCGCCGTCGGATAACAGCCCGGGTTGGATAGGAGCACGGCCTCGCGCACCGCCTCCCGATTCCACTCGGTCAGCCCGTATACCGCCTTTTGCAAATATTCCGCTGGCGCCGCCTGCCGTCCGTACCATTGTTCGTACACCGCTCCGTCTTTCAAACGGAAATCGCCCGATAAATCGATCACTTTCACTCCCCGATCAATAAGCGCCGGCGCCCACTCCCCGGACACCCCGGGCGGCGTGGCGAAAAAGACCGCATCGTAACGGGAAAGCGCCTCGATTTCAAGTTTATGCAACACCGCACCATCGACCGAGCCGACGTGCGGGAAACTTTCCGATAAATGAACCCCGTCCTGCGACGACGAGAAAACGTCGCAGCGGCTCACATGCGGATGCCCGTGCAACAAGCGGAACAACTCCGCGCCGCTGTACCCCGTCGCCCCGATAATGGCTACGTTCATCATGTTCCCCCTCACCCGTATGCCTCATGTAGTTCTCATTATAATACTGTATAAAAATAAAATCAAATGTATATTTAATAATTTTCGAGGATTTTTTTCTTGTCCCTCCCTAAACCTATGGGAAACGAATACCGATTTGTCCCGGCAGCCAAAGTGCATCCTTGGCTCAACCGCCCTCATGCCCTCCGGATGTAAAGACTTTCACAAACGATTCCATCGATGTTCAACAAGTTTTCAATCTTTCCACTATCCTTATATTGACTTCCCTCTTTTTTCCTGTACACTTTTATATAGCGATACATTTTACGTAAGGTTGTGATCGGATGAACGAGATTGAATCTCGTGAATGGCAGAAGTGGCTTACATCGCTTGGGCGCGATCTTCGCCTTGAGAAGGGAACGTACTTGTTTCAAGAAGGGGAAAAAGCAGACGACATTTACTATATCCAATCGGGGAAAATCCAAATCAGCAAAATGGACATGGACGGACGGGAGCTCGCGCTGCGCATTTGCAGCGAGGGCGATTTGATCGGCGAGCTGACGCTGTTTTGCCCTGGCGCCCGCTACATGCTGACGGCGAAAGTGCTCGAAGACAGCGTTGTTTCCGCCATTCCGCGCGAAATGCTCGAACAAGAGCTCGCCAATCATCCGACGCTGGCGATCGAGTTTATGAAATGGATGAGCCTCCATTTCCGCAAAACACAGACGAAATTCCGCGACCTCATTTTGCACGGCAAAAAAGGAGCGCTCTATTCGACGCTCATCCGTTTGTGCAACAGCTACGGCGTCATGCAGGAAGACGGCATTTTGATCGACGTGCCTCTTACGAACCAAGAGCTCGCCAACTTTTGCGGCACCGCCCGTGAAGTCGTCAACCGCATGCTCGGCGATTTGCGGAAAAAAGGCGTCATCTCCGTGCAAAAAGGAAAAATTCGCGTCCACAACTTGCAATATTTGCGTGACGAAATCGCCTGCGAAGGCTGCCCGCCCGAGCTGTGCCGCATTGACTGACGGGCGGGTGCGGCAAAAAAAGGAGCTGACCCAAAAGAGCGGTAATGTTCCTATTTAGGGCGACATGGAAAAACAGGCCACCACGAAAAACCCGGTAAAACCAAGGGTTTCAGAGGTGGTCTCTTTCACATACTTCGGTTAAATTTCACCAAAAAGGGGGCTTTTGAGTCAGCCCCTTTTTGCTCTTTTCGGAGCAATCATTCACACCGCACCTTACTTCACTATATCGCGATCCATCCAACTCAGACGGCCATCGTCTCCATTAAAAAAGATAACAAAAAATGCGCAAATACACACCTCTCGCTGCCCTGTAGGCAAATACGATGTTTACTGATGATGATCGTTAAGAAAAGAAAACAAGCCCACAAACAAAAAAATCCCCCCTAGCGTTTTATAAGTGCTTATATATTCTTTTAACATTTGCAAATATTCTTGAGAATCCACAGATCCCCCCATGGATCGAACCCAGGATGAAGCAAAACGACTCCCTAATTCAGGACTATTTAACATCAACCACAATCCGATGAGAGAAAGAACGAGTGAAACAAACTTCATTTTGTTTGGACTTTTTAAAATATTCATTTTGCATCCCCCTTTTTAACTATCCGTTATGCTTAAACGAAACACAAAAAACAGAAGCAAGTTCCATCAGGAAACTTGCTTCAATATTTCTATAAATAACGGAACACAGAACATTACTCATAGTAATAAAAACATACCCCTACAGGCTTAGCAGCATATCCATACCCTACTTTAGAATCCCATCCAATAAGTGGGTCGTACCAAACTTCAAAGTTATAAACTTTGTAATACGGTCTAGCTATTATGGTATAGGTTTTTCCTGCTGGAACTTGAATTTGATAAGTGTCTGTAACTTCATAAGATTTTGTTACGTTAAATCCCAACGCTGCCGAAACTGTTTCAGCGCTTATATTTGTGTTCGATGACCATGTGGCAGAAACCCCTTGTTTTATAGACATGGTAGCTGTTGATGGTCCTTTAAAAGTAGATTGTCTTATTATTTCTGTTCCACATGCTTCACTAGTAGTAATGTTTTTTAGATAATAACCCGTTCCTAATTGTGGAGTCACCACAGGACGATCCCCTGGAAGGGATGACTCTTGTGCTTGAGTGTATGCGATTGAAACCCCAACTAGTTTTTTCCCTTTTGGTCCAGGAACAGAAGTTTCTAATCTTTTAAGAAATTCTAGGTCTGTTATTTCAACCACCTTGTTCCCGCTTTGAGATACGACCACACTCGATTCTTTCGCTCTATCTAAAAACCCATTTACTGTCACATTCGTCTTGCTACTGAGTGAACATCCTGCATTTGAAGTCCCTTCTTCGGCAGAAGCGATGATACTGCCACCCAGCAACAGACCGAAAACTAACGAAAAAGAAAGGATTGATTTGAGAAGATCTTTTATCATTATAACCTCTCTCCAATTACAAAAATTATGTCCTCCAAAAGCAGCCAAGCAACGCGATCTGCCCACTATCTCTAAGCGCGAAACATTTTGACGGCAACTATTCGCACCCCCTTTTTTTAACCTTTATTTTACAATTAGATTATATTTCGCCTTTACTAAAATTGTCAATAAAAATTTGAATTGTTTGTTTTTTTTGTCACATAAAGTAAGATTTTTAAGCTTTATCGAGTTGTTTTTTGGCTCATCACCAAATTTTGTGATTTAGTGACAAAAAAGAGAAAGCACTGACGAGATCCTGGCCATAATGTTAGCGGTGAAATCAACATTAAGGAAGTCTCGTAAGGGCTTTCGATACCACTAGGATTGCTAGAATTGAAAACGATTGATTTCCCACTCATGTTGAGTGACTTCCATGCGAACCACTGGGAAGTCGAACACTTGGCGAATGTCTACTTGAAGTGGATCGACATGTTCTAATTTTTATTTATTTGAGAGCGAGCATAGAAGAAGAGGTAGGCTTTTGAAACGACCCTTTGCAAAACCGTTACAAGGAATTCATGCCCATTTCACATCATGCTTGTGCAATGAAAAAGCAATACCGCCTAACCAAAAGAAAAAACCCCAAACGGTCATGGATGCCTCCCGTTTGGGGTTCGCTCAAGAGTAGAGCACGATCATCGCGATGAAAAAGTACGCCGCGTTGGCGATTTCCAAGATGCCCAGTTTCATGATCGGCAGCGACTTGCCGTATAAATAGACGGCGCGGATGACGCTCGGGGCATAGGCCAAAACGGCGAACGGCTCGCCGATGGCGATGAGGCCGACGATCAACAAGGCGTGGTAGCCCCATGACAGCCATTTGTACCGCTCGTTTTTCTTTTCGCGAATCATCGTTTTGACGTAAAACGTGCTGCCGATGAAAAAGAGGAAGGAAAACGCGGCCAATTCGAACGCCTCCACCGTCAATTCCCCGCGCCCGACATAAAAGGCGCCCAAGCCGCCGATGCAAAACGCCGCGATGGCGGCTGCATCATTCCAAAAGGCGCGCTCATTCTTTTTCTTGCTGTAGTAGGTGTTTACTAGGAAAAACGGGATCATCGCCAATCCGAAGAGAACAAGGGTCGGCCGCTGCCAAAGGGAAACGGCCAGGGCCGGCGCGGCGATGGCGCCATAGCGGGCGGCAGCGGGCACGTACGGCTCTTTCCGCTTCGTTTTCACCGCCATCAAGAGCGGATACGTCGCCAAATAGAGCGCAAGCCAGGCGACAAAGAGCGGCGCGTGAATCCACGAAAGCCCACCGGCGTACGCCCCGAGCCAAAACGGGATGATGAGCATCGCCCAGGCGCCGTGTTGTTTTGGCATCACCCATTTGCTTTTGTTCGCCATCCGTCTCATCCTCCGCTTACCGGTGGAATAAAGGCGACCGTGTCGCCGGCGTGAAGCGGCGCTTCGTCGCGGACATACTCCTCGTTGACCGCTGTCATGACGCGCCCGAGCGAGATGCCGTAGCGCTCTTCCACTTCGTCTTTCAGTTTTTTCACCGTTTCCGGAACATTCGGCCACATCACTTCCCGCTCGCCGATTTGCTCGCCCAAATGGGCGAAAAACAATAGACGGATCATTCCTCTTTCACCTCCGGTTTTCCGGACGGATACGCCGTTGTTTCCAACTGGTCGCCCACCCAGGCGCTTCCGTCCTCCCATTGCTCTTTTTTCCAAATCGGCACGATTTGCTTGATCCGCTCAATGGCATAGCGGTTCGCCTCATACGCTTCGGCGCGGTGCGGCGAGGAAACAGCGATGACGACGGCGATGTCGCCGATCTTAAGCCGCCCGATCCGGTGGGTGATGGCGGTTTTCGCCCCTGGCCATTTCTCCGCAATTTCCGCCCCGATTTGCGCGAGCATTTTCTCGGCCATCGACACGTACGCCTCATATTGCAAAAAGAGCGTCCGCTTGCCGTTTGTCCATTCGCGCACCGTGCCGGCAAAGACAGCGACCGCCCCCGCTTCCGGACGCATCACTTTTTTCATCACATCCTCGACCGAAATCGGCCGGTCGGTAATGGCAAACAACGGTTCTGTCATGTTCGTGTTCTCACCTCGTTCATGAGCCATGGAATATATTCGTCATCATCGGCCAGCGAAAACACAGGGTGCGCTAGCGGCCCTTCGAGCGGCTCCCAGGCGATGACGGCGCGGATATTGGCGAGGTGCTGAAGCGATGCCCAATCTTCCCAAGTGCGGACGAGCACGACCTTCGGGTGCCGCTCTTGTTTGTAGCCTTCGACCAACACGAGATCGAGCCGAAGCGGCGCATAGAGCGCCAACACATCATCCAACCGCCACAACGGGCGGCGGAGATGAAGCTGCAAAAGCCCGTCCCCTTCCACCGCCGTTGCCACCGCCCCGGCCCGCTCATGGCGGACGGAATCGACGCCTTCCGGCCGCGCGGGCTCGCCGCCATGGCCGTGGTGCTTCACCGTCCCGACGCGCCATCCTTCCCGGACAGCGGCCGCCACCCATTTTTCCACCAACGTCGTTTTGCCGCTATGTTTATAACCGACGACTTGCCAGACGTTCATTCGCTTGACCCCTCATCGTCATCCAAAAGCCACACTTCCACCTCATCGCCAACCGCAAACCCTCTCGTTCCGCCCGGCAGCACCATCAAGGCGTTCGCAAAGGCAAGCGAGGTGACGATGTTCGACTTGTCCATGCCGACCGGCTTCACGACAAGCCGACCGTCAACCGCCTCGACCCGGCTGCGCACGAAGCGGGTGAACGGGTTCGGCTTCGGAAAATCGGCGCCAAGGGTGGCTTTCGCTTTTTTCAAATACGGCTTGGCCGAAAACAGCCGCGTGCGCACGACCGGGCGGACGAACAGCTCATACCCGACGTAGCACGCCGACGGGTTTCCGGATAGACCGAACAGCAGCTTGCCATCAATCTCGGCGACGGTCGTCACGCTCCCCGGGCGCATGGCGATTTTGTTAAACAACACGTTCGCTCCGAGCCGCTTGTAAATGGCGGGCAAATAATCGAAATCCCCGACCGAGACGCCGCCGGTCGTAATGAGCATGTCCACTTGATCGAGCGCCTGGCGCACAGCGTGAAAACACGCATCGAGGTCGTCGGCGAGCTGGCCGAAATAAATCGGCTCGGCGCCGCTTTTGAACACCTGCGCCTCGATCATGTAGGCGTTGCTGTTGCGGATTTTTCCCGGCACAAGCGGTTCAGAGACGTCAAGCAGTTCGCTTCCGGTCGCAAAAATGCCAATCCGCGGCTTTTTCGCCACCTTCACTTCGGCGTAGCCGAACGTCGCGAGCAGCGCCGCCACCCCGGGATTGATGCGCGTTCCTTTTTCGACAAGCGGCTGCCCTTTTTTCGCATCTTCCCCTTGAAACGAAATGTTGTCGCCGGGGCGGAACGGGCGTTTAATGGCCATATACGTTTTTCCATCCCGCTCGTACTGTTTGGCGAGCTCCAACATGACGACCGCATCGCATCCTTGGGGAATTTGCGCCCCGGTCATCAGGTGCACCGCTTGAAACGGGCCGACGGGCTGCTTCGCCACTTGCCCGGCGCCGATCGTTTCAATGACTTCAAACTCGACCGGATGGTCAAGTCCCGCTCCTTCCGAGTCGGCGGCGCGAATGGCAAATCCGTCATACGGCGAGCGGTCAAACGGCGGCACGTCATGGTCGGCGCGCAAATCTTCCGCCAAATAGCGGCCGTACGACTGCCTTAGCGGCACGATCTCCTCTTCCCCTCTTCCAGCGTAACGCATCACCCGATTGATCGCTTCCGCTACAGGAATGGGGGTTCGTCTTTCGACCATGTCTCTCTCCCCTTTCGATCATACGGCTGGCGGCAACCATATCGTTCTTTCAACGTTGTTGCCATTATTGCAGCCGTTTTATGCCGTCCGCCAACTTTTCCTCCACAACACGAGCATCGGCAATATGCCGCAAAATCATCTCCCGCGTTTCGCCAAACAAAGCGGCGGACTGTTCGAGCTGTTGCATCACTTCATCCGCATAGCGGCATTGTTCTTGAATATAGTTTAGCACGTCTTGAGCCCGATTTTCGACTCGATCGATCAGCTGATTTCGTCTGTTTTATTTTACCGGAAAGAAGAAGAGCACCGTTGTGATGTCAATCACATTCCCTTGTTGTCCGCTTGTTTTTGCTTGTGTGAGATGCATCACAACGTTGACGCGGAAAACAAGGTATGCTGAAGCTGCAATGATTTGACGATGGAGGGATCCAAAATGGAACAGCGGTTTACTGAGCAATCGCTGATTGGCGATATTGTCACAAAACTCCCGAAAGCAGCGGATTTGTTGAAATCGCATCGCATTGATTTTTGCTGCGGCGGACAGCGCCCGTTAAAAGAAGCCATCGAAGAACGCGGGCTGGATGGGGAAGCGCTCCTTCGCGAGCTGAACACCCTTTACGCGGAGGCGCAAAACAAGCCGGCCGGAAATTGGAGTGAAGCGCCGCTAGCCGACTTGGTCGATCATATCATCAACACGCACCACCGCTATTTGAACGAGGAACTGCCGCAGCTCAGCCCGTATGTCACGAAAGTATTGCGCGTGCACGGCATGCACCATCCGCATCTTTCCCGGGTGCATAAACTGTTTCATGAGTTAAAAACAGAACTCGAGCAGCATCTCATTAAAGAGGAAACGGGAGCGTTCCCGCTCATTTTGCAATTTGCCGACAACCCGTCGCCGGAAAACCGGGAGGCGGTCGAGCGGGCCGTTCGCGAACTGGTCAATGAACATGACGCAGCCGGCGATTTGATTAAAGAAATTCGTGAAATCACAAACGACTTCACCCCGCCGGAAGACGCATGCGGCACGTACCGGCTCGTCTACAGCCGGCTCGCCGCGCTTGAAGACGACTTGTTCACCCACATCCATTTGGAAAACAACATCCTCTTCCCGCGTGTGTTGGCGGCGGTGAAGGAATAAAGGAAGAGAGACGCCGATTCGCATTTCCGAAAACATAAACCAAAAACGGGATCGCTTCTTCTATGGAAAGAGCGCTCCCGTTTTTTTCATCCCCCAATATACGACATCTCAATTTTCCGCTGTTGTTTTGCCGTTTCTGCCGTCCGTTCTTCGGAATAGCGGTCCGTCCGTCGGTCCCAGACCGTTGTGATCAAGGCCTTGATCTCCTCTTTCCCCGCTCCGGCGCGCAGTTTGTCTTTCAACGACACACCCTCAGAAGCAAACAGGCACGTATACAGCTTGCCATCGGCGGAAATGCGCGCCCTCGTGCAGCTCCGGCAAAACGTTTCCGTCACCGAGGCGATAAAGCCGACTTCGACGTTCGTGCCCGCGTACCGGTAGCGGCTCGCCACCTCGCCGAAATACTCTTTCTCGACCGGCTCGAGCGGATGCATCGCGTTGATTTGTTCATAGATCTCTTTTTTCGTCACGACATGGGAGTAATCCCAGCCGTTCGTGGTGCCAACATCCATAAATTCAATAAAGCGGAGCGGAATGCCCAAGTCTTTAAAGTAGGCGGCCATCGGCACGATTTGTGAGTCGTTCCATCCTTTTTTGACGACCATGTTCACTTTCACGCCGAGCCCCGCCGCCAGGGCGGCTTCAATGCCTTTCAACACCGGAGCGGCGCCGACGCCAATGCCGTTCATTTTGCGGAAAATGTCATCGTCCAACGCATCGAGGCTGACGTTGACGCGTTTCAACCCGGCTGCTTTCAACCGTTTCGCCCATTTCACTAAATGGACGCCGTTGGTCGTCAATCCAATATCGCGCAGGCCAGGGATCGCGGACAGCCGCTCAATGAGCGCATCGAGGTCGCGCCGAAGCAACGGCTCGCCGCCGGTCAGGCGGATTTTTTCGACCCCAAGTTCGACAAAACATTCCGCTAAAAGCGCCATTTCCTCAACCGTCAGCAACTGCCCTTCATCCAAAAAGCGAAAATTCGGCCCGAACACTTCCGCAGGCATGCAATAGACGCAGCGAAAATTGCATTGGTCGGTGACCGACAACCGCAAATCGCGAAGCGGGCGGGCGAGGCGGTCGGTGATCTTCACCCGGTCGCGCTCTTCCATGGCGCTCCCTCCTTTCCCTTTCATGGGCCGCGTGATGTTCAAACGGCCTGCTCCTCTATCGTTGCAAACGACCTAGTTTCGCCGCACAGGACAACAAACTAAATGACAATCCAATGGTGACCGCCACCCATGCCCACGCCAACTCCATCCGCCCCGACTCCATCGCCATATAGACAGCGGTGGGGATCGTTTGCGTTTTTCCCGGAATATTCCCGGCAAACATCAACGTCGCGCCAAACTCCCCCAGGCTGCGGGCAAACGACAGCACCGCCCCGGACAACAAGGCGTTTCTGGCCAGCGGCAGTGAAATATGCCAAAACACTTGGCGCTCATTCGCCCCGTCGATGCGCGCCGCTCCTTCAATGGTTGGATCAACGGCTTCCAGACCCGCTTTGGCCGCCTGGTACATGAGCGGAAACGACACAACAACCGCCGCCATCACCGCCGCGCCGGGTGTAAACAGCACCGTTGTGTGAAACCACGTTTCCATCAACTGTCCGATCGGGCTATGCCGCCCAAACAGCACAACAAGCAAAAAACCGACAACCGACGGCGGCAGCACCAACGGCAGCATAAACACCGTCTCAACGATCGTCTTCCCACGAAACCGGCGGCGCTCCATCCATCTTGCTGCTGTGGTCCCTAAGACTACAACAATCAGGCCGGCGAGAAGCGACACTTTTATCGATAACCATACCGGTGACCAAAACTCCGTCATGGATCAACCCTTCTCTGTCTCATCTCCACCTTATCATACGGAAATGAGCGGTCCAACGCTGTGACCGTGCTCACATTGATTGTATCATACGATCGGGAAAATCAGGTTTAGAAAAAATTGTGACGATGTGCACAAAAAAGTGGCAAACGGTAATTTTTTTCACTCTGTCCCCAATATGATATTTTTTACAATAAACATAGCTGAAGAAATGGAGGTGCCCATGATGAACGGCGAAAGCCGCAAAGCGGTGAACCGCGATTTTTCCCACCTGCGTTCGTTGCTGCAATCGTCGAAAAAAGTGATTCTGTTGCGCAAGCACTCCTTTTTGTTCCAAGAAGGGATGCCGGCCAATGAGTTGTACTTGATTCTTTCCGGCAAAGTGCAAGTGAGCAAAATTTGCCCGGACGGAAAAGAAATGTGCTTCCGCATTTGCGGAAGCAGAGAAATCGTCGGCGAGCTGACGCTGTTTACGAACGATGCACGCTACTTGCTGACCGCCAAAGTGGTGGAACCGGGCGAAGCGGCAGTCGTAAACAAAGAGGAACTGGAACAGCAGCTGCTTATCAATCCGACCCTTACTCTTGAATATATGCGCTGGATGAGCAAGCATGCCCGGCGGACGCAGACGAAGTTTCGGGATCTCATCATGAACGGCAAAAAAGGAGCGCTTTATTCAACGCTCATTCGCCTATGCAACAGCTATGGCTTCCCGCTTGAGGACGGAAGCATTTTCATCGATGTCGCATTGAAAAACCAAGATTTAGCTAACTTTTGCGGCACAACGCGCGAAAGCGTCAATCGGATGCTCAATGCATTAAAACAACAAGGGATCATCTCGACAAAACGGGGGAAAATTACGGTTCATGATTTAAACTATTTGAAAACGGAAATTCAATGCGAAGACTGTCCGGCGGATATTTGTTGCATTGAATGAGTGCAACAGCGATGCGGAAAAACCGCATCGCTATTGGCTAATTCGCAAGGTCGGAATACTTATTCATAAATCGATAAATAATCACCGCTAAATCAGCCCGTGTTAACGGAGAAGAGGGCTGAAATTCATTTGACTTCGTTCCTGGCATAATTTTCAATTTACTAATCAATCCAACATGGCCTTTATGTTGAATCTTATCCGCATCTTTAAACGAAAGCGGGAACAAATCGTTCTGTGAAGCAAGTTTATCATACCCTAGAGCACGGACAAGAGTCACAGCGACAAATTCTCGCGTGACCTGACTTGTCGGGTGAAAATATTCTTCATCTATTTTAATGATTCTTCGGTCAACCGCTCTTTGTAAATACGGGTAGTAGGCTGCCTCTTTTTTTACATCTTTGAATGGCGCCGACGCATTTTCGTTATACCATATTCCGTAATCGCCGATCGCTCTCATGACAATCTCAACAAACTCGCCTTTCGTCACGATCCGATCTGGATATACTTTCCCATTTTCTACATCGTATATGTTGTAATCAATCATGGCCTGCAACGCCTGCTCTTGTTTGTGTCCTTTTATATCTGTTGCTACATTTTGATCATCGACTACCCTTCCAGTGGATAGATCTTTCCATTTCCCATCAACAGCATCTAAATATTTTTCCTCCCAAGACGGGGTTGGTTGATAAACGAGAACAGCTGTCTGATTATTTTTTTCATTCATCGTTAAGGTCGTAAAATAGCTTAAGGCAAGCTTTTTGTCCTCGATATACATTTCTTTCGCTTGTTCTAACGGAATGATCTTGTTTGGCAATGGAAATGATCCGTTGCTCCATTCGGTAAAAAAGCGAATGATTTCCCCCGTTTCTGCCGAAACCGCCACGCTGATCCCTTGCCCTTGTACGGGAATCCCGTTTTCTTTTCGATAAAAATAGATTTCATAAAAGAGAGGAGGCGTTTTGTTATCATATCGCACTTCCTGCGGCACCGTAGCATATAAACGATCCACTTTATCAGGAGCTGCTCGTTTGACCAAACGTTTCGCGATTTCCAGCGCCTGTTCTTTCGTATAGTTCACTTGCGGGTTTTTGTTTGCTTCCGATTCCTTGTACATTACATTGCGTTCAAATCGAGTCAGTTCTCCTGTTTTTGCGTTGATTTCTGCATACATAACGTTGCTGTCTTCCCTGCTATTTTTAAAACTCAACACCCATGCAGAAGCGTCCCCGCGATCTTCATAATTCACGGAATCAAGTTCAATCGAATCCGGCAGCTCCATTGTTCGTTTCACGGTTTCTACTGCTTCTTTTTGCGTTAATTCTTGGCTTCGAGGCGGCAGCGGAACAGCCGTTTCGGCTAACGGCTTATCGTCCATTGGCGCTGGTTCCTCTACCGGTTTTCCATACATATCAATAAATTTTCCTGTATGAGCGTCGATCACAGCATTTAGGTTGGCTTGATAATAGGCATACGGATTCGTTTTCGGTACGTAAATCAATTTCGGAAACTGCTTTGACGAACCGACGGGTTGGTAGCGCAACTCCAATTCCATTCGGTCTTTTAGCAATTTTCTTGCTTCGTCTAAAGAAATGATGTTTTCCTTCTTTTCAAATGTCACTTCATCATTCCAATTATATTGAAAATTCCGAATCCCTCCATTTCCATCGATTGCGATCATGATATTGTTGTCGTAGTATGGTACATCATTCACCAGCTGATAAAAACGGATCGCATAAAAACGCCGTTCTCCATACGGCAATCGGCTTTGCTGTTTTTTCAATCGTTCATCGATGACAAGTTCTTTCAGTTTATCTGGATACATTTTTTGAATGTATTGCTTTGCCACATCAACTGCTTGCTCATAACTCACTTTCGGCGGAAACGGCATGTTGCCATCTTGGTCATGATAAATATAAATATTTACGACATTTCCCGTTTGGGCGTTTACCGTTATAGAAATCCCGTGATATCCTTTATCCTCTTTATACCATGACATTTGCCATACAGGTTGATTTCCATACCATTGTGTCGAAAAAGTAATTCCTTGAAATTTATAGTCTTTTTCGATATGAATTGTTTTTTTCGCAATTTCAATGGCTTGTTCTTTCGAAATCTTTATCTCTTCCATATCAATTGCTGTTGAGTTGATGCCCGCTTGTTGGTACAGCTTTTGCTGCGGCGGCAAATAGATTCCCTTTTCCGCCGCTTTGGCGGTCATTGGTCCTGTGCTTGCAATAAGCACAGCAGCGACGACGAACTTCGAAAGCCAGTCTTTGTTCATCATAGCCCTCCTTTTTACGATCATTGAAAATTTTGTCATGCAATCCATTTATTTAGACGAACATCACATCACAAAGTTTCTTAAAAATCAAGAAAATTTAAGAGCGCTCGTCGTGTAAGCGAGCGCTCTTTTGATGTGTGATTCACGCCTCTTCTTGTTCGATATAACATTGATCTTTACGACGCGCACCGTTTCGCCGGTTCGCCGGCTTTTTTGCCAAAAACGAGCCGGTTCAGCAAGAAGCAGATAAGGGTAAACAAGCTAAGGAGCAGAAAACCGAGCACGTACGAACCTGTCGCATCTTTGATGATCCCCATGACAATCGGCTGAAAAAAGCCGCCAAGTCCGCCATTTTGTCAAAGCCGCTGTCATTGTTTTGTCACATACAGAAAAAGAAAAAGTCCGTCCCCCAAAAGGAACGGACATGATTCGGCAGAACGTTTTCCACATATGAAACCATAGGAACGCCGTTCGGACGAACACGCGCCCCTCCCGAACCGCTTGTCGAAAACGGCCTGTTCCCTCACCCACTCGCCCGTATCTCCTGCCTCATAAACAACAGATAGGCGATCGCAAAGCAGACGAGGGTGGCGGCAATCAACGCGGTCGCTTGCGGCCAAATGAGCAATAAACTTTGCGAGAACGGCAGTGGGGCCGCAACAGCGCCGGCCGTTTGTTCCACCGTGACGATCCCTAACGTCCGGACGTCCGGCGAAAGCAAAGCGGTCGTTGATTCATTGAACAAGTAGCTCGGCGACAATCTCATGAGGCCAAGCACCAACTCTTGACGGCCGACCGCCTGCTCGACGGACGTAATGGCGTCAGACTGCAAAAACGATTTCGCAAATACTTCCACGATCATCGAGTAGAAAAGATTGAAAAACAGCCAAACGGCCATCGATGACAAAGCGGATGTCGCCGCTTGGCGGAAGACGACGGAAAACAAAATGCCGAGATTCAGCCAAAAGGCGATATACACAAGGCATAACAACAAAAAGCAGACAATGCGGGCAAACTCTTCGAAAGTAGGCGGAATCCCCAAGACCAAAATGCCCAATGCCGTCACAAGCAGGCCGAGCGAAAGAAACAAAACGGCATTCAACAACAACGCAGCGACAAACTTGCCGTTGATCACGTAATCGCGCGGGATCGGCTGGGCCATGAGCCGGCTTAACGTTCCCCGGTTCCGCTCCGAATTGATGGCGTCAAATCCAAGAGAGATGCCGAGCAGCGGCCCGAGAAAGCTGACAAACGTCAGAAACGAAGGCAGTGTTCCGTCCGAGACGGTGAATAATTTTAGAAACAAGTAGGCGCCTTTCGCGATTTCCTTGGCCTCTTCCGAGGAATCCAACGCGTCCCGGATCGTCGTCATCGCCGTATACAGCGACCCGAAGCAAGTGAGCAAGATGAGGGCGATTAAAATGATCATGCGCCAACTCGTCAAATAATCGGCCAGTTCTTTTTTGACAATGGCCGAAAAGGCGCTGTTTGCCCCTCTTGTCCGTTTCTTCTCATCAAGCGCACCCGCCTTCAGCCGTTCGCTCCATCTTTTCACATATGAAAAAACATCGTTTGCCCATCGCCCCTCCTTACTGGCCTTCACGTACATCCCTCCCTTCAAAATAGCGGTGATAAATCTCATCGAGACCGAAATTGCGGCGACTCAGATGAAACAAGGAAGCGCCCGATTGGATGATGGTTTTGCTGATGTCGGCGCTCACATCCGTTTGGCAATACACATCCAATCCATTTTCCGTTTGCACCACTTTGTTGACGCCCGGAATCGCCTCGATTTTGGACCGTAAGGAAGCGTCAAGCGGTGAAGCGACCACATGGATGACATAGGCATCCTGCAAAAACAGCTGTTGCGCCAGACGTTCCATATTCCCTTCGGCCAACAATCGGCCGCCCACGAACAAACCGACCCGGTCGCAAATTTGCTGCACATGGTGCAATTGGTGCGAGGACAGCAGGACAGTGATGCCTTCATGGCGGCTCAAATCGCGGATCAGCCGAAGCAGCTCGCGCACTCCCTCAGGGTCGATGCCCAACGTCGGCTCATCCAAAATGATCACTTCCGGGCGCTTCATCAACACATCGGCCAAGCCGAGCCGCTGCCTCATTCCCCGCGAGTATTTCCCCGCTTTTTTATGGGCCGCATCGGTCAAATTCACCTTCTCGAGCAGCTCCCACGCTCGCTTTTCCGCCTCGGCGCGAGGAATGCCGTTTAACGCTGCCGTATACAGCAAGTTCTCCAAGCCTGTCATGTGATGGTAAAAGCCGACATCATCCGGCAAGTACCCGACTTTCCGTTTGACGTCAATGGGATTTCGCACTGGATCGATCCCGCATACCCTAACCATACCGGACGTCGGCTCGGTGAGCCCGAGCATCATCAAAATCGTCGTCGTCTTTCCGGCCCCGTTCGGGCCAAGAAGCCCAAAAATTTCCCCTTTTTGAATGGAAAGCGACAAATGGTCAACCGCCCAATGGTCGCCATACGTTTTGCACAAGTTGTCAAGCTCGATGACGGCAGGTGCTGCCATGCTTACCTCCTCCCGTATGTTTTGATCAAATAGTACAGCCCTCCGGCCACCCCGAGAATGATCAACACCGCCACCACGCCCCAAACGGTCGACGTTTTGACCGAGACGCGAAACGCCGCCTCCGCCGACGTTTCCGCCGTTTGCGCCTGGAAGTTGACGACATAATCCCCAGCGATCGCTTCATCCGACGCTTTCACTTTCGCCTTGACTGTTTTGGAATCGCCCGGGTTCAGCTGGGCGATCGTGCTTTGATCGAATTCCACTTCCCAATCAGGCGGAGCGTCAGCCGTCATATTGATGTTCAAAAGCGGAGCGCTTCCGGTGTTTTTGACGACAAGATCGATCACCCGTTCATGCCCCGCCGTCACATCGGTGCTTAAGTTTCCTGACGGCGTCGTCAGTTTGAGCGCATACGTGCCCGTAATGACCGCTTCTAACGTCAGCTCAGCCGACGTATCGCTCGTTTGCGCTTTGATCGGGATTTTGTACGTGCCCGCTTTCACATTTTCCGGCGGTTTGACCTCTACGGTAATGTCTCTTGATTCATTCGGCTCGAGTTTCACCGACGTAACGGAATTGCCTTCCGATTTGAACGTGACTTGCCACCCTTTTTCCGCCGCCGAACTTAACGCGTAATTTTGCGTCTTGGCGGTTCGGTTTTTCAGCGTGACATCATACGTGAAGCTCGAATCCGCGTGCCCCTCGAGGTTCGTTTGTTCCGACGTCAGTTCCGTTTTAAACGATCCTTGTTCCGTCACGCGGACAAGCAGCGGCAATTTCGATGAACCACTCTCCCCTTTCGCGACGAGCCAAAAGCGGTAATCCCCTTTGTCGACATCCAGCGGCACGGTCACTTCCAACGTGACCTCTTCTTCTTTTCCGCCTCGGACGGACAGCTGCTCAATCGTTCTCCCCTCAGCGGTAATCGAAGTCGACCATCCTTTCGGCAGGTGGTCAAACGAGAAGGTGACGTTTTCAATGTTGGAACCGTTGTTGATGACATTGACCGTATAGTCGATTGTTTCCCCCGGCGTCACGGAAAGCCCGGTGTATGGCGTGAAGAGAACAACATCGCTTGCCGCCGATGCCGGGCGGATCGGAAGAAGAAGCGAAAAGAGTGTCAAGATCATGGCGAACATCATGATGACCCTGCTTCGCACGACGTTCACTCCCTCCTTCTGTTTTCACTTCGTATACGCCAGAAATGGATCAATGGATTTGTTTTGCAGGAGAAAAATGAAATTGTAGAATAGATGCAGTAGGGGCAACAATTCCATCAAGCATGTGGG
>NZ_MQMG01000027.1 GCF_001908025.1 Geobacillus proteiniphilus | reverse complement strand
GGGAGTCCCCCCAGAAATGCCACATGTATTTGCTATCTTTGTTTGCTATAAACGGTTCATCAATGAAACCCACTTTGTTTGGTACTCCGCGCATTTTATAATTTCCAGATTGAAAAACCGGGCTTACTTCCCAATTGATATGACTGATTACTTTTTGATCTATTTTAACAGGTATTTTTTCAATATCACTCATCTCTTTATTCTTTTCCCATATACTGCATGCGGATAAAGAAAAAAGGATTACGATGACTAGCAAATGTTTCACATTTTCACCACCTTTCACTAATTTAATGATATCATAATTTTTAGCGATTCCTCCCCGACTTTCGCTATCGCTTAGAAGTCGGGTTCTCCTCGCTTATTCCCAAGATGAAAGGAACATAACCCCCCTTCTGTCCAGGCGCCAACCCGTTGTCAAAGCAGCCAGTACGCAAGCGGGGCGGTGAGGATGAGCGTTAATACGGTCCGCTCGAACCAAATGACAAGCAGCCTCGACAAGCTGAGCGGAATTTCCGTAGACAAAATGCATGGAATGACAGCGGAAAAGAATAGGATCGCCGATACGGATACAACAGCAATAATGAATTTCGTGACAAGCGGAGCTTCGGTGACAAGCAAAGCTGGCAAAAACATTTCCGCGATTTCAATGGCTGATGCTTTCGCTGCCAACAGCGGTTCAGGGATTTGCAACAGAAGGGTGAATGGATAGAACAGGTAGCCTAACCAGTCAAACAATGGCGTATATTCAGCGAGCAACAGCCCGATCAGTCCGACTGACATAATGGACGGCAAAATTCCCATCGTCATGATGAAGCCATCGCGCAAGTTTTCCCATATGTTCGTCCTGATTCCTTTTGACTGCTCTACCGCCCTCATTGCTTCGGTCCAAGCTTGTTTCATATAGTTGCCCGTCACTTTTTGCTCGGGATCCCCCTTGCCATTGTAATACTCATCGCTCATGCGGCTTAACGGCCAAAGCCGGGCGGTGAACGCCGTGACAGCAAACGTCACAAGAAATGTCACCCAAAAATACGTATTCCAGATCGACATCAGCCCTAATGTTTTCGCGACAACGACCATGAACGTAACAGACACAGTGGAAAAGCCAGTGGCGATGATCGCCGCTTCTTTCACTGTATATTTGCCTTCTTTAAACACTTTATTGGTGATCAATAGCCCAATGGAGTAGCTGCCGACAAAGGAAGCGACGGCGTCAATCGCCGAGCGGCCTGGCGTTTTCCAAATCGGCCGCATGACGGGCTGCATCCAAACGCCGACAAATTCGAGCAGCCCGTAGCCGACAAGCAGAGCGAGAAAGACGGAACCGATCGGCACAAGCAAGCCGACGGAAATGACGAGTTTGTCATACAAAAACGGCCCCATATTCGGTTGAAACAGCCACGACGGACCGATGCGAAACACCAACATGACCGCCACGATGAGTCCAAAAACTTTCAATATCGAAAAAACCGTCGTCACGGCATCTTTATTCCATGTTTTCTTGTAAAATGGGTACATCGCACCTAAAGTGATCACTATAAGAGCATAATAGGGAACAAGTGCTGAAAAGTGTGTGCGGATCCATGTCACGATATGATCGAGCAAAATAGACGATTTGCCTCCGATGGATACGGGAACGAAAAACACGAAAATCCCGATGGCACTGTAAACGAAAAACTTCCATGCACCGCTTGCCGGCGTTGGTGTCGGCACGGATGGCGCCATGTTTGTATCCGTTTTCATTTTCCTCCACCCCCATTTGTTCTTCTACAGGCTAAAGACGACAGCACGGCCGGAAGCATAACCGCTCCCGGTCGCCAAACACCTCGACGGAAGACCATTCCTCCTTCAGATGTACACCTTGCCTTCCTTCACCACCGCCTTTCCACCTTTGATCACCGTCTCCGCATGGTTGACGCCGTAATAGTACATGATTTGCATATAATTTGGCACATGGAAAATGACCAAATCCGCCTTCTTCCCCGGCTCGAGGCTGCCGACGAGATGAGCGCGGCCGATGGCATGGGCGGCATTGATCGTGGCGGCGGCCATCGCTTCAGCGGGAGTCATGCCCATATGCAGGCAGGCAAGGCTCATGACAAGCGGCAGCGAGACGGTCGGCGACGAACCAGGGTTGCAGTCGGTCGCCAAAGCGACGGGAACGCCGGCGTCGATCAAACGGCGGGCATCGGCGGCTTTTGTCATTAAGAAAAATGCCGTGCCCGGCAAGAGAACGCCGATGACGCCGCGCTCCGCCATGCGCCGAAGCCCTTCGTCTGACGCACGAAGCAGGTGGTCGGCGGATATCGCGCCGACTTCGGCTGCCAGTTCCGCCCCGCCATACGGCTCGATTTCATCGGCGTGGATTTTCGGCGTCAAGCCGTACGCTTTTCCAGCTTCCAACATGCGGCGCGCCTGGTCGGGGGTAAAGACGCCGCGCTCGCAAAAGACGTCGTTGAACTCGGCCAACCCCCGCCGACTCACTTCGGGAATCATCTCGTCGATGACAAGGCGGACGTATTCATCGGGGTCGTGTTTCCATTCCGGCGGAACGGCGTGGGCGCCAAGAAACGTGGAGACGACATCGACCGGGTGGGTGTCATGGAGCCGCTTGGCGACTTCAAGTTGCTTGATTTCGTGCTCAAGGCTTAAACCATAGCCGCTTTTTGCTTCGACGGTCGTGACCCCATGAAGCAAAAACTGATCGAGCCGCCGCTTGCTTTCTTCATACAACATCTCTTTCGACGCCTCGCGCGTCGCTTTTGTCGTGGCATGAATGCCGCCGCCCGCGTTCATGATCTCCATGTACGTCGCTCCACGTAGGCGCATCGTCCATTCGTGTTCGCGGCTGCCGGCGTAAACGAGATGGGTATGAGGATCGACAAGCCCAGGCGTAACCGTTTTGCCCTTGGCGTCAATGACTTCCGCTTCGGCGAGCCGATCAGCAAATTGGCGGGCCAGTTCATCGTCCGCACCAACCGCAACGATCGTGCCATGTTCGATCCAGACGCTGCCGTTTTCGATGATGTGAAGATCGCTCATCTTCTCCTTGACGAGCGGGGCCGCGGAGCTTCCCGCCAGCGTGACGAGCTGGCGGGCGCGGCGGACAAAGAGCGGGCGCATATGGATCCCCCTTTCTACTTGAGCATCGGCATATCAATGCCTTTTTCTTTCGCCGTCCGGATGGCAAGGTCATACCCGGCATCGGCGTGGCGGACCACACCAAGCCCCGGGTCGGTCGTCAACACCCGTTCCAACCGTTTTTCCGCCTCTTTCGTGCCGTCGGCGACAATGACCATGCCGGCGTGAATCGAGTAGCCCATGCCGACGCCGCCGCCGTGGTGAACCGACACCCAGCTCGCGCCGCCAACCGCATTCAAAAGCGCGTTTAAAATCGGCCAGTCGGCGATGGCGTCGCTCCCGTCTTTCATTCCTTCCGTCTCCCGGTTCGGCGAAGCGACGGAACCCGAATCCAAATGATCGCGTCCGATGACGATCGGCGCTTTCAGCTCGCCTTTGGCCACCATGTCGTTGATGATTTTGCCAAATTTCGCCCGCTCGCCGTAGCCGAGCCAACAAATGCGCGCCGGCAGCCCTTGGAACTTAATGCGTTTTTGCGCCATGCGAATCCAATGGCAAAGACGCTCATTGTCGCTGAATTCACGCAAAATGACTTCATCGGTTTTATAAATGTCTTCCGGGTCGCCCGATAATGCCACCCAGCGGAACGGCCCTTTTCCTTCGCAAAAGAGCGGACGGATGTAGGCCGGCACAAAGCCCGGGAAGGAGAAGGCGTCGTCCACCCCTTCGTCTTTTGCCACTTGGCGGATGTTGTTGCCATAGTCAAACGTCACCGCCCCTTGCTTTTGCATCGCCAGCATCGCTCGCACGTGCGCGGCGATCGACTGTTTCGCGCGGGCGATGTACTGCTTCGGATCGCGCGCCCTGAGTTCGGCGGCCTCATCAAGCGTAAGGCCAGCCGGGATGTAGCCGTTTAACGGATCGTGGGCGGACGTTTGATCGGTCAAGACGTCCGGAACAAAGCCCATTTCGACGAGACGCGGCAACACTTCAGCCGCATTGCCGACAAGGCCGATCGACAGCGCTTTTTTCTCTTCCTTCGCTTGTTTCGCCATCTCGAGCGCCGCGTCTAGGCTGTCGGTCATCGTATCCAAGTAATTCGTGTCAATGCGGCGCTGGATGCGGGCCGGATCGACTTCGATGGCGAGACAGACGCCGCCGTTCATCGTCACGGCGAGCGGCTGCGCCCCGCCCATGCCGCCAAGGCCGGCGGTTAGCGTGATCGTCCCGGCCAGCGTGCCGCCAAAGTGCTGGCGCGCCACTTCGGCAAACGTTTCATACGTCCCTTGGACGATCCCTTGGCTGCCGATGTAAATCCAGCTCCCGGCCGTCATTTGTCCGTACATGATCAACCCTTTTTTGTCAAGTTCGTGGAAATGGTCCCACGTCGCCCATGCGGGCACGAGGTTGGAGTTGGCGATCAGCACGCGAGGGGCGTCCGGATGCGTGCGAAACACCGCCACCGGCTTGCCGGATTGAATGAGCAACGTTTCATCGTTTTCTAAACGAAGAAGGGTGTCCACAATCGCCTCGTAACATTCCCAGTTGCGCGCCGCCTTGCCGATGCCGCCGTAGACGATCAACTCATCCGGCCGCTCGGCGACATCGGGATGCAAATTGTTGTTTAACATGCGCAACGCCGCTTCTTGAATCCATCCTTTCGCCCGCCGCTCTGTTCCCGCAAACGGGCGTACGGTCCGTTTTTCTGCCATCGTCATCCTCTCCTTTTTCCTCTTTGCTTTTTATTGTAAGGAAGCCAAGAGGATGGAGATAGATTCTCGTCTTTTCAAGATGATCCAATTTTTTTGAAATTTCTTTTTTCTTTTCACTTCATCTATCCATTTCTTTTGATATATGTTCATTTCTTTTGAAAAAACCGCCTACCGCGGTGATGACGGTTTCAGCCGTTGTTCATCGCGGTAGGCGGTCGGCGTCTGGTTCAGTTCGGCTTTAAAGACGCGCATCAAATAATGGGCGGTGCGAAACCCGGTTTGTTCGGCGATTTCTTTAATCGACAAATCCGTCTGCCGAAGCAGCCGTTTCGCTTCCTCAAGCCGCCGGTTTGTCAGCCACTGGCGAAACGTCACGCCGCGCTTTTTCGACAACAAATGGCTGAAATACGCGGGGCTGCGCCCGGCGGCGGCCGCGACCCGCTCAAGCGTGAGCGACGGATCGCGAAAATGCGCCTCCATATAGCGGAGGCCGCGCTCCACGGCGTCGACGCGCGCGTCTTCCTCGGCCTGCTTGGCCTCATGGAACAACCGATATAAAAATAAAATCAATTCTTGAACGATGCGATACAAGACGGGATTGTACAAAATGTCTTGAAAAATGCGCATATACTCCCGCTCGGTTCCGCCGCGGTCAAGGCCGTATGTTTTCATAAACCGGCGGATTTGCGCCAAGATGCTCGTCAGCCGCGTCCGCACCATCTCCGGGCTCGGAAACGGCGGCCCCCAATGGGAAAATTCGCGCCGCAGCCATCGCTTCACCCCTTCATGGTCGAACCGCTCGAGCATCTCGATCCATTGCCGCTGCTCCTCGGGCGTCAAAAACGGATCGAGCTCACGCCACTGTTCGTATTCCGAAGCGGGAGCGATCACTTGGCGATAGCCAATGAAAAACGTCGTCTCCAGCAACCGGCGGGCCGCTTGGTATTGCCCGCGCACCGTTTTCCGGCCATCAGGCGGCATCACGACAACCGCGAGCGGCTCATGATGCTCCTCTTCCCAATCGCGCAGCAGCTTCCACGCCTCTTCTTTCCCGTCGCCCGGCAAATCGGGAAGCAGGCAAACCGCCATATGGGTGAGCGGCAATACGCGCGCCCGTCCGCGAAACGGATAGCTCGTTAAAAAGCGGATCACTTCTCGAGACAAGGCAGGCTGTTCCGCCTGCACAAGCCATACATGGGTGGAAGCTGCGGCGGGGTCATCGTAAAATAATGCGCGGTAGTCGTCATGGCCGTCAAAACCCGCTGTCAGGCTCGAGCGGCTGTTTGAGGAAAGCGAAACCGCCGTCCTCAACGCTTGTTTCAGCTTGGCGGGCTCAAGCGGCTTCACAAGCAAATCGACGCATTGCCAGTCGATGGCTTGTTTCGCCCGCGCAAACGTCGCCTCGGCCGTTGCGGCAATCACGCGTTGGCAAAACAAGCGGACGTGGGATGTCGCCTTCGACCATCGTTCATACGGAATCATATCCAGTTCGACGTACAATAGCTCCGGCGCCTCCCGCTCAAGAAGAGCCATCATCTCCTCCACATTGGCCGCCGTGTACACCTGCTCGATCGGCAGCGAATACGCGGAAACGAGCCAGCGGATCGCTTCTCGTTCCTTGTCGTCCCGTTCGGCAATGACCAATTTCACGTTCTCACCGCCTTGGCTGCAAGCGTCGAAAATGAAGGAGTGCATCCATGCAAAAGGCGGCGGCCAACGCCACCGTTTTTCCGCCTTCATCCAAGAGTGGATTGACTTCGCAAAGGTCGACGCTGATCGTTTTCGGATGAGAAACGATTCGGCGGATGAGAGCGCGCGCCAACGACGGAGCGAGTCCAAACGGCGACGGCGCGCTCACCCCCGGCGCGGCGGCCGCGCTGATGGCGTCCATGCAAATGGTCAACATCACGGCATCGTGATGAGCGGCAAATTCCTCGATTTGTTCATAGGCGGCCTCGATCGGCCCTGCGGTCAGCTCGTCTTCAAGCATGTACCGGCAGCCGTACGTCTCGGCCGCCGCAAACAGCGCCGCCGTGTTGCCAAGCCGCTGAATGCCGAGGCAGAAGTAACGGACCCGTTCGTCTTGATCCAATATTTGCCGAAACATCGTCCCGGACGTCGGCCCGTCATCGTACGGGCGCAAGTCGAAATGGGCGTCAATGTTGAGGATGCCAAGGCGGGCATCCGTCCCAAGCGCTTCCCGGACGCCCAAGTAATGCCCATACGCCGTCTCATGGCCGCCGCCGATCACGATAGGAGCCATGTTGTGTTGCAGGAGGCGGGCGATGGCTATTCCGAGCTCGGCTTGGCTCTGTTCGAGATGTCCGTCCACGCAAACGACATCGCCTGCATCGTACGCTGCGGCCCCTTCCGGAAGATGCCAAGGCAGCCGGGCCAGCGCCGCTTTGACGGCGGCCGGCGCCTCTTTCGCCCCTTGGCGGCCTTGGTTGCGGCGCACTCCTTCGTCGCACGCAAACCCGATGAATGCCGCCGCTCGTTCCACCGTCTCCAATGGCTGCGACAAATCGAGCAAGCGAATGCGCTGATGAAGACGAAACGCCTGCTCATCGCTCACGCTGTCAATCCGTCCCGTCCAACGGCCGGCGTCTGGCGGTTGATACATGAGACCATCTCCTTTCCATCATCAGCTGCTTGTTTCTTTCGCCACAGCTTTGCCGTTCTCCTCCCCATGCACGCGAAAAGAGGAAATCGCCGCCGTTTGGCGAATAAAAAAACATGATTGACGACAGAAAGGGTGTTCCACATGAAGCCAATGACCAACTTGCACGCTGTCATCG
The DNA here is from genome assembly GCF_001908025.1 of Geobacillus proteiniphilus. Taxonomy (GTDB): domain Bacteria; phylum Bacillota; class Bacilli; order Bacillales; family Anoxybacillaceae; genus Geobacillus; species Geobacillus proteiniphilus. The sequence continues at coordinate 40,398 of NZ_MQMG01000027.1, read as the reverse complement.
CCGGTCAAAGCGCACCGCCCCCATGCGACGAAACGCTCGGCGTCCGCCTGACGGAAGCCCGAGACGGCTATGCGAAAGGCGTATGGACGATCAGCGAATCGCTGCTCAACGGCAACGGGGTGATTATGGGCGGGTTCGTCGGGGCGGCGGCGGACATTCTCATGGCGTATGCGGTGACGACCTTGCTTCGCGATGACCAAATGCACGCCTCCATCAACTTGCAGACGACGTTTCACCGCCCGGCGGCGGCTGGGGAAGCCGAAATCGAGGCGCGGGTGGAAAAGTTCGGGAAAACCGTCGCCTATGTGACCGCCATCGTGCGGCAAAACGGCAAAGAGGTGGCGAGCGCCACGTCGTCGGTGCTGATCATGGACAAACCGTGAAGGTGATGGATCTCCAAAAGGCGTTTTTGCGCATGCTCGTTCTCCTTGGACTCGACGAGGCGAAACAGCAGCTGCTGTTGTTGTTTTGAAACGCATGGAAAGCGATGATCAGAGGAATCCGATAAAACCGGTGAAAAACGATGATGTTCGCCAAATCGGTGGTTTTGTTGAAAAAGGAGAACCAATTTCACAAGGTTTCCCCACTTGAGAAGAGGCGTTGTCGAGTTGCCTTTTTCATGACATCATCAGTCCTCAATGGCGAAACGAGGTGAGGCGCAGCCGTTTTCGACCAGTTGCCAAGCGCCGGAGAAAGCGCTGTCAAAAACAGCCGTTCTCCGGCGCCTTTCGTTGCTTGTTACGCCCGGACAAACGTTTTCGGCATCACGACGGCCACGACTTGGCCGCGGGCACACAGTTCGCCGTTGGCGAACACTTCGGTGTCAACTTGCCATTTTTTCGGATGAATCTCCGTCACGGTGCCGACGGCGACAAGCGGCACTCCATGCGGCGTCGGCTTGACGAAATCGACGTGAAGCGACGCAGTGACAAAGCGCGGCGGCGTTTCCCCGCTCCCTGGTTCATGGCCGTTTTTCCGATGCAAGGCAAGCGCCGCTGAACCGGTGCCATGGCAATCAATGAGCGAGGCGATCAGCCCGCCGTACACAAACCCCGGGATCGCCGTATGTTCTGGACGCGGCGTATACACCGTCACCGTCTTGTCTCCTTGCCATCCGGTGCGGAAATGGTGACCTTGTTCATTTAGACGCCCGCAGCCGTAGCACCAAGCGAATTCATCAGGGTAGTCGTCTTGAATCGCGTGCACGATCGTTTCTTCCACGTCATCCTCCCCCCTCTCTTTTTCTAGTATACCATTGAATCGGGAAGACGACGACTCCTACATGGACGGTTGTTGTCTAGCGGCAGGCAAGGCCATACGAAGAAAAATGGAACGAAGCGCCAATCGCCAGACGGCAAATTCATAGGCGGCCCAAACAGCGGACCGCCTATCGTGACGCCATTTATCGAGCAGGCTCGTAAAACTCGATCCATTCGCCGTCGGGCCCGAGGAAGAACAAATATTTTGCCCCGTTCGGAAGTGTCGTTATTTCTTCCCACACAAGCGGCACGCCGAGCGACTGAAGCCGTTCTTTCTCCTGCTCAATGCCTTCCACCGTAAACGCCACATGGTGCACTTTTCCTTCCGTCGGCAAATCCGGGTTGTATCCTTCGATCAGCTCGACAATGATCGAGCCGCCATTTTTTGTTTATTCCGCCACTTCCGGCTGTTCTGATGTGACGCCGACGTCTTTCCATGTCAGCTTCGAGCTCGGATCAACCGTAAAGTTGGCGACGCGGTTGTTGACTGCGTAGATGGCCGAACGATACAACGTCGGGATGACCGGCACTTCTTCGTTCATCAGCTTTTGCCATTCACTATAAATTTTCCGGCGGTATTCTTTGTCAAACGCCTGCTCAGAATGGCCTTTTTCGAGCAGTTCATCGTTTTTCTCGTTCACCCAGCGCGAGTAATTGAACATAACGTTTCGGCCGTACAATCCGTACGGGTCGACGTCCGTTCCCGTTCCCCAAGCGGCGGCGTAGACATCCACTTTCGGATCATCTTTTTCGACCATATCATAGAATGAGTTAAACTCCGCCAATCGCCCATCAACGAGTTGCACATCCAAGCCGACATCTTTCCAGCATTGCATATAAAATTTTGCCAACGGTTCCGCAATGTCTCCTCCGCTCATCGCCAAGAAGTGAATGGTGAATTTTTTGCCGTTCGGATCTTCGCGGAGGCCATCCCCATCCACATCTTTATAGCCGGCCTCATCAAGCAGCTGCTTCGCTTTTTCGGGATTATACGTGTACCCTTTAATTGAATTATCATGATATCCCGGGAACGACGGCGGAATGAGCGTTGTCGCCGGGAAGCGCAAGCCGTGGTACAGGCGGTCAGCCACCTCTTGGTTGTTGATGGCATACGCCATCGCTTGGCGCAGCTTTTTGTTTTGGAATTTCGGGTTGTCCATCACATTTTCTTGCTTTTTCGCATCCCAATGGCCGAGTTTAAAACCAATGTAGTTATAAGCTAAATCCACCTTGCCGATAAATTGAATGTTTTTCGTTCCTTTCGCATTCGGATATTGATCCGTTGGGAATTCCGCAATATCAATATCGCCTTTTTTCAACGCTTGCAGCACCACTTGCGGGCTGACAACTTTCAGAATAACCCCTTCCAAATTCGGCTTGCCTGCCCAGTAGTCATCGTTGCGGACGAACTCCACCGATTCGCCTGGGACGATTTTCTTCACTTTAAACGGGCCGAACCCGATTGGGTTTTTCCGAATTTTATCCGACTGAGCCAACTGTTTGATCGGCACGTCTTTCAAATAATGCTTCGGCAGCGGGTACGCCCAAATGCCGGTCAACACAGACGGGTTTGCATGTTTCCATGTAATCGTCAACGTCTTTTTGTCGATCACTTTAATGCCGGCAATTTTATCGGCTTTGCCGCTATGGTATTCATCCATCCCCACAATGTCTTGGATGAGCGCATCACCGTAGCGGACGCCCGTATAATCTTTATGGCCGATGACCAAATACGCATACTCCAAGTCTTCCGCCGTCACCGGCTGGCCGTCATGCCAATTAACATTGTCTTTAATATGGATTGTCATCGTCTTTTTATCATCCGACAACTCATACGTGGCAGCCCCATCGTTTGTAATTTCATAGTCACCGTTCGTGCGGAAAAGCGACTCATCAAAAAATTGCAAAATTTCGGCATCTGGAGCTCCCGTGTAAAATGCGTAGCTGAGCGTCCCTTCAAACGGCGTATCGGACACAAGTCCGTATTTCAATACACCGCCGTCGATGATTTTCCCGTCGTTTTTCACCGTCATCGGGAATTTGCTGATGTCTTCTTTCTGCGCTGCCGGTTTCTCTTTGTTGTCTTTCCCCCCAGTTGTCGACGAGTTGCCCGTGCATCCGGCAAGCACGAGCAGCAGCGCGGCTAGCGCCGCCAACCACTTTCGCTTCACTTTTTCTTCCCCCTTTAACTTAATCGTTGTCTGGCATCAGCCGCACGTTTTAACGCTTGGCCGATGAAATTTATGCACAGCATCATCACTAAAATAAGCAATGATGCAGGCAGCCATACCCACCATTTGTTTTGCAAAACATCCGGGTTGGTCGCATAGCTGACCAACGTCCCTAAGCTCGGCGTGCTTTCCGGCAGCCCGAATCCGAGGTACGTGAGCCCGGATTCAATGCCAATGTTGCCGGCCAAATTCAACGTCAAATTGACGATGATAATGGAACTTAAATTCGGCAAAATTTGAAACAAAATGATTTTCCAATCCGGCGTCCCAAGTGTCTTTGAGGCGCTGACGTAATCCAGCTCACGCTCAGCGAGCGTTTTCGCACGGATCAGTCGAGCCTTGCCGGTCCATAAAAATGCACTCATAATCAAAATAAACGTCAATACATTGTATTTCGGCACAATCGCAACAAATACAATCACAAGCATCAAAAACGGCAAGACGAGAATGAAGTCAATGATGCGCATAATGATATTGTCAACCCAGCCGCCGAAATAGCCGGCCACCAATCCGACAATGAGGCCGATCACCCCAGTGATGAGCGTAATGGCCAAACCGATCGTAAACGAATTGCGAGCACCGATGATGAGCTGGCCGAACACGTCGCGGCCGCCATAGTCCGTGCCAAGCCAATGTTCCGCTGATGGCGGCGAGTGAATGGCTAAAAAGTCCACTTTCACAATTTCCTCTTGATCTAAAAAAAGCGAGGCTCCATAGACGATGAGCAAAATGATTGTCAGCACGATGAGCGAGCCAAGCGCGAGCCGGTCATGGACGAGCTCCCGCCACATAATGGAGAGGGGGGAAGGGCTTTTCTCGACGTTCGTCCCGACCGCCGTTGGGCCGTTTGCTTCCAGTTTCATATCCTCCGTCTTCCTCCCTTTCTACTCAATGCGAATGCGCGGATCAACCGCACTTAATATAATGTCAGATAATAACGTTCCGACGAGGGTGGCTACTCCGGAAATCATGACGAGCGCCGTCACAACGCTGTAGTCGCGCTGCATAATCGACTGCAAAAACAGCTGTCCAAGCCCAGGATAACTGTAAATGGACTCCAAAAAGACCGATCCGCCGATTAAACCGGTAATTTCATAGCCTAAAAACGCCGCAATCGGCAAAAACGAATTGCGCAAAATGTGCCGCCAGTAAATATGCCGCTCCGGCACCCCTTTGGCGCGTGCCGTTTTTACGAAATCTTTCACTTTCGTATCAATGATTTCGCTGCGCAAATATTGAATGGTCACCACTGTGTTAATGAGCGCTCCGGACAAGGCTGGAAGCATGAGATGGTTCAATTTGCTTAAATAATAGGCCAGCGTCCCTTCCTCAACTTGAATATCCACGCTTCCGCCGGTCGGAAACCAACCGAGATGGAAGCCGAAAATAAACAACATAATCAACGCAAAGATAAATAGCGGGGTGGCATAACCAATGTAACTGTAGCCGACAATGAGCTTGTCGGCCCACGTGTCGGTCCACCGTCCCGACACAATGCCAAGCGGAATGGCGATGAGATAGGTCAAAATTAAAATAGCCGCCGATAACAATACGGTATTTCCGACCCTTCCAGCCAGCAAGTCCGTGACCGGCTGCTGATGGGTATAAGACAGGCCAAGATCGCCGTGCAACATGTTTTTCACCCAGCGGATGTACTGAATATGTACCGGGTCGTTTAACCCGAGCTTCTCTTTCATCTCTTCCAATGTTTGCGGATCCATTTTCGGATTGGCAGCCAGCTGGCCGGTCAACGCATCGCCTGGCATCGCCTTCGCCAGCAGGAAAATGAGGACGCTTAACAAAAATAGCTGCGGAATCATGATCAAGATTCGACGCAAAATAAACTTCAACATCGTTCCGTCTTCCCCTCTTTACGGAATAGCCACGGAGTGAGTCGGCGAAATGGGTTTAAGCGGATACGCTCGCCCGTTTTCATCGAAATAGTGCGAATACGCTTGCGCATATTCTTCTTCCACTTCTCGGCGCAGCGCCGCCTGTTTGCTGCGATCGCGTGGATCGGCGTTCGGAATCGCGGACAAAAGCCGCTTCGTATAAATGTGTTGTGGATTCGTGAAAATGTCTTCACTCGTCCCTTCCTCGACAAGCCGGCCGCGGTACATGATGCCGATTCGGTCGCACATATGGCGGATGATGCCCAAATCATGGCTGATGAACAAATACGTAAGGCCATATTCTTGCTGAATGTCTTTCATAAAGTTCAACACTTGCGCCTGCACAGAGACATCGAGCGCCGAAACCGGCTCATCGGCGATGATCAGCTTCGGATTGAGCGTAAGCGCGCGGGCGATGCCGATGCGTTGGCGCTGCCCGCCGGAAAACTCGTGCGGATACTTATAGATCGACTCGGCGCTTAACCCGACCCGCTCGAGCACGTACTGCACTTTTTTCCGCTCCTCTTGAGGCGACAATTTTTCAAAGTTGCGCAACGGCTCGGCGACAATATCGAGCACGCGTTTGCGCGGATTGAGAGACGAGTACGGGTCTTGGAAAATCATTTGGATGTCTTTCCGATACGCATGAAATTGACGCCGATTCAGCTTTGTCAAATCCGTCCCTTCAAACAGCACTTCACCGGCCGTTGCCCGAATAAGGCCGATGATCGTGCGCCCCGTCGTCGTTTTGCCGCAACCCGATTCGCCGACAAGCCCGTACGTTTCCCCTTGATTCAAAGAAAAGCTAACATCGTCCACCGCGCGGACATGGTCGATCACGCGGCGGAAAAAACCTCCGCGCACCGGATAGTATACTTTCAAATGGTTGACGTTAAGAAGCGCCATAGCCGACCCCACCTACCGTTTGATCATCGGGAAAATAAAAATGTTGGTAACATGTGCAACGCACCCAATGCCCCGGCTCCACTTCCCGCAGCTTCGGATCCGGTTCGTGCTTATCCGCCCCAATCCAGCTGATGCGCGGCTGGAAGCGGCAGCCTCGCCGCGGCAGCTTATGCAGCGGGGGAACGATTCCTTGAATGACGTGAAGACGTTCCTTTTTCGTCTGCGCGGACGGGATTGACTGCAACAACGAGCGAGTGTATGGATGAAGCGGGCGGTGGAAAATGGTATCGACGTCCGCCCATTCAACGATTTCCCCGGCATACATGACCGCCACACGGTCCGCCATTTCCGCCACGACCCCTAAATCGTGCGTGATCAAAATAATGCTCGTTTTCATTTGCTGCTGCAATTCTTTCAAAAGCCCCATAATTTGCGCCTGAATCGTCACGTCAAGCGCTGTAGTCGGCTCATCGGCGATCAATAAGGCTGGCTCGCAGGCGACGGCGATCGCAATCACGACCCGCTGCCGCATTCCTCCGGACAGTTCGTGCGGATAGCGATGGTACACTTTTTCCGGTTCAGGAATGCCGACCCGCTCAAGCAAGCGGATCGTTCGCTTCTTTTTTTCTGCCCCCGACAGCCGTAAATGATAATCCATGCTTTCCTCGATTTGCCGGCCGACGGTCATGAGTGGGTTGAGCGCTGTCAACGGATCTTGGAAAACCATCCCGATCTCTTTACCGCGGATTCGGTTCAATTCGGAAACAGATAACGACAGCAAGTTCGTCCCTTTAAACTGCAGACATCCTTCTACTTTCGTCTTCTCCGGCGGGTGCAGCCCCATGATCGAAAGGGCAAGGGCGCTTTTTCCGCACCCTGACTCGCCGACAAGAGCGACGACTTCGTTTTCCCCAATCGTCAAGGAAACATCATCTACTGCCGCATAATAGTCGCCGTCGATCTGAAACGAAACCCGCAATCGATCAATTTCCAACAATGGTTGTTTTTCCAATGCGCCTTTCCCCTTTGATTTAGTGTAACGAAATTTTAGACTATATATAATTCTATGATAATATTCTATCACAATTTTTTGTAAGTTCAATATTTTTTGTAATTTTATCCTTCTCTTATTTGTTTATTTAGAATAATGTTTTATAAAATAATAAGGTCGTGCAAAGGATTTTTCGCCTTTTTTTCTTCATGTTCGTCGAACAAAAAATTCGACTTTATTTCACAGGCGTAAGGATGGTGTACCATTTTTATAAAAAATATGAATCTTCACCAAAAATTGAACTTGACTGTTCCAGAACATGCCTTACTTACGCCTATAAGAAAAAAATCAGCAAATCAATGATTTTGATACATGGCGGCTCAAGAAAACGCCTTGCTTGTCAAGTACATGTTGTAGTGATGTGCCCTTTTATTTCTAAACTTGACGAGAATGGTTAGTCACCCTCTCCTACTCGACAAAATGCCAAGAAGAGGGGACATGCACCGCGTCCATCGTTTTATACAGTCAGTGGAAAAAATACAGCAATCGTTCGACAAAAATAGACAAAAATAGACAAAAACATGGTAGAATGATATAGTGCACCTTATTTTTTCGCAGATTGGAGGATTGCTTCCGCATGGACAAGCAGTCGATCATGACGCATTATGGGGCGCTTTACTTTTTTATGCCTGCCGTGCAATGGGTGGTGAATGAACATGGGGTGATTGTCGATATGAATGACTATGCCGGTGCATCGTTGGGCTACGATCGGGTTGAGCTCATCGGCGCCCCGTTTCAAACTATTTTCCATCCTGACGACTGGGCGTCCCTCGCCCACTTGCTTCCTCAACCGGCCGATGAAGCGGTTCGCACATTCACGGCCAGAACGGTGCATAAAACCGGCAAATTATGCGCTGTTCGCGTGCATATGCGTTGGAAAACATTGAACGATACGCCGTTCCTCCTCGTCTCGTGCTCTGACATGACCGCTGAAACACATGCGGAGCGGCTGCTCGCTGAACAGACTCACATTTTGAAGCAAATCGCCAAACACGAGCCGCTCGATGCCATTCTCACGTCCATTGCCAAGGCGGCCGAAGCGTTGCGGCCGCCAGCCGTTTGTTCGATTTTGCTTGCCGATGACAACGGGCGACGCCTTTACCATGGAGCAGCGCCAAGCTTGCCATCCGCTTATATCGAAGCCATGAATGGAATCGAAATCGGGCCGCAATCTGGATCGTGCGGCGCGGCCGCCTACCAAAAAGAGGTCGTGATTGCAAGCAATGTGGCGAATGACCCCCGCTGGACGTCTTATGCGCAATTCGCGTTGGCGCACGGGTTGAGAGCTTGCTGGTCCATGCCCATTCTCTCATCATCCGGCCATGTGCTCGGAACGCTGGCGTTTTACTATCCGACCGAGCGCGAACCGGAGCCGGAAGATATGGAGATCATGTCGGCGCTGTCATCGCTCGCGAGCCTCGCCATGGAACATGAGGGAACAAGGAAAGCGCTCGAAGAAAACAGACGGCTGTATGATTCCCTGTTCCATTACCATTATGATGAGCTCACCGGATTGCCGAACCGGCGTCGATTTTTGCAGCTTGCCAAGGCAATGCTGCCAAAACTGAAAGAAACGAAACAACACGGCGCCATTTTGTATATTGATTTAGACGGCTTTCAATATATTAATGATTCGTTCGGCCATCATATCGGCGACGAGTTGCTTCAACAGACGGCCGCCCGGCTTCGTGAGCGCGTCCATCCCCATGGCATCGCTGCCCATATGAGCGGAGATGAATTCATCGTGTTGCTCGCGCCAGTCGATGGACACCAAGAAGCATCAGCCATAGCGGAAGACTTGCTGGCGCTCATCGCCCAGCCGTTTTCACTCGCCGAACAAACCATTTTTATAACGGCCAGCATCGGCATCGCTCTTTTCGACGGTGAGCAAGCCAATGCGGACACGGCCATCCGCCAGGCGGACATGGCCGCCATGGAGGCGAAACGGAAAGGCAAAAACAGCTATTGTCTTTATGAAGAAGCGCTGCAGCATCAGCGCCTTCCCAATGTATTTTTGTTAGCGGATTTGCACCAAACAGTCAAACAAAACATGGATGGGTTCGTCCTATTGTACCAGCCGATTGTCGATGTGCGGACAAAAGCTGTTTCCGCTATGGAAACGCTCATTCGTTGGCATCACCCCTCCAAAGGGATTGTGCCGCCAAGTGATTTTATTCCACTTGCAGAGGAAACGGGTCTCATTATTCCCATCGGCGAATGGACGATCCGCCAAGCATGCCGGCAGCACGAACGTTGGCGCCGTCAAGGGTTCATACCGGTTCGAATGGCCGTCAACGTTTCCGTCAAAGAGTTGCACCATCCGCAATTCGCCGCCCGCGTGGAAGCCATTTTGGCGGAGACGAATATGAGGCCATCGTGGTTGGAACTTGAAATTACAGAAACGATCGCCATTTATCAAGAAGCGACTATTTTGGCCAATTTGCGCCGGTTGAAAGAGATGGGGGTGCGCTTGTCCATCGATGATTTCGGCACCGGCTATTCCTCACTCGCCTATTTGAAACAGTTGAACATTGACACCGTGAAAATCGACCGTACCTTCATCGCCGATTGCCCCCATTCGCACTATGGCAGCATCATCACAAGCACGATCATCTCCCTCGCCCGCCATCTTGGCATGAACGTCGTCGCCGAAGGAGTAGAGCGCGAGGAACAGCTCGAGTACTTAAGGGAAAAAGGCTGTCAAGAGGCGCAAGGCTACTTGTTCCGGCCCCCCATGCCGGCAGATGAAGCAGCTGGCCTGCTAGCACGCAGTATCGAGCGAAGGACGTAAAAACGCGGATGCCCGTCATCAGGGCATCCGCGTTTTTCAATCATTTAAACGCCATCGCTGCCTGCACGGCTTTTTTCCATCCGGCATACAGCGCTTCTCTCGTTTCCGTTGCCATTTGCGGTTCGAACCGGCGCTCGAGCTGCCATTGGGCGGCGATGTCATCCCGACTGCTCCAGTAGCCGACCGCCAGCCCGGCCAAATACGCCGCACCCAAAGCCGTCGTTTCATTAATGACCGGACGTTCGACCGGAACGGCAAGCAAATCGCTTTGAAACTGCATAAGGAAATTGTTTTTCACCGCCCCGCCGTCAACGCGCAACGTGGTCAGCGAGATGCCGGAATCGGCTTCCATGGCGGCGAGCACATCTTTTGTCTGGTAAGCGAGCGATTCCAACGTCGCCCGGATGAAATGCTCTTTCGTTGTGCCGCGCGTGAGGCCAAACACCGCCCCGCGCACCTCGCTGTCCCAATACGGCGTGCCAAGGCCGACGAACGCCGGTACGACATACACCCCGTCGGTCGACTCGACTTTTTCGGCGTATGCTTCGCTATCAGCCGCGGTTTTGATCATCCGCAAGCCGTCGCGCAGCCATTGAATGGCCGAACCGGCGACGAAAATGCTGCCTTCAAGGGCGTATTCGACCTTGCCGTCAATCCCCCAGGCGATCGTTGTGAGCAGCCCGTGTTTCGATTGCACCGCTTTTTCCCCCGTATTCATCAGCATAAAGCAGCCGGTGCCGTACGTATTTTTCGCCATCCCTTCCGTAAAGCACGCCTGGCCGAACAAAGCCGCCTGCTGGTCGCCCGCGGCTCCCGCGATCGGCACCTCCACGCCGAAGAAATGATGCGGAACCGTTTTCGCGTATACTTCCGAGGACGGGCGCACCTCAGGAAGCATCGCCTTTGGCACGTTTAAAATCGCAAGCAGCTCGTCATCCCACTCGAGCGTATGAATGTTAAACATTAATGTGCGCGACGCGTTCGAGTAATCGGTTACATGGGCGCGGCCGCCGGACAGCTTCCAAATGAGCCACGTATCAATCGTGCCAAAGAGCAGCTCTCCTCGCTCCGCCCGTTCGCGCGCCCCCTCGACATGGTCCAAAATCCATTTCACTTTTGTCCCGGAAAAATAGGCGTCAATAAGCAAGCCGGTTTTTTCGCGGAATAGCGGGTCATATCCTTTCGCTTTCAGTTCATCGCAAATGCCGGCCGTCTGCCGCGACTGCCAGACGATGGCGTTGTAAATCGGGTTGCCGGTGTCTTTCTCCCACACAACCGTCGTTTCCCGCTGGTTCGTAATGCCGATCGCCGCCACTTGTTCCGGCTTCACTTGCGCCTCGGACAAGACGCTGGCAATGACAGCAAGCACCGATCCCCAAATTTCATTGGCGTTGTGCTCGACCCAGCCGGGCTGCGGAAAATATTGCGTAAATTCTTTTTGCGCCATATGAACGATTTCGCCCTTTTGATTGAACAAAATCGCGCGCGAACTCGTTGTGCCTTGGTCGATGGCTAAAATGTATTGATTCATGACATTCTTCCCCCTTCTCCTTTATTTGCTTACAAACCCCGTACGCCAACTAGAGAGAACGGCGGCTTGCGGCGCTGACTGTTTTTCCTTTTGCCATCTTCGCCGCCGCCAAAACGACTGCGGTTGCCGCCAGCACTCCCCATAATGCGCCTGTCGGTTTTCCCAAGAAAACGGCTTTATAGACCAAACTGCCTAACGCACCCCCAAGCAGCGGTCCGACGATCGGCACCCACGCATACGCCCAATTTGATGACCCTTTCCCTGGGATTGGCAACAAAAAGTGGGCTAAGCGAGGTCCAAAGTCTCGGGCCGGATTAATGGCGTATCCCGTCGTACCGCCGAGCGACAGTCCAATCGCCACGATCAAAAAACCAACGATAAACGGATTGAGCCCATCAGCGAATTTGTTGGCGCCAATGGCCAAGATGGCCAGAACCAACACAAACGTTCCGATGATCTCGCTAAGCAAGTTGGCAGCCGTATTCGGCACTGCCGGACCCGTCGCAAATACGCCAAGCTTGACACCCGGGTCGTCTGTTTCCTTCCAATGCGGCCAATAGTGGAGATAGACGACGGCAGCCCCAACCATAGCGCCAAGTACTTGTGCCAACACATAGCTAGGGACATCTTTCCATGGAAAATCACCGCTTATGGCCAATGCCACTGTCAGCGCTGGATTGAGATGGGCGCCACTATACCGGCCGACAGCGTATACGGCCACGGCCACCGCCAGCCCCCACCCCATCGTAATGACAATCCAGCCCGAATTGGCCGCATATGATTTCTTTAAATTGACCCCGGCGCACACACCAGCGCCGAAAATGATGAGCAGTGCCGTGCCGATGAATTCCCCTAAAAATGGCGACATTTGTTCTCTTCCCCCTTTTCATTCGTGATTTCTTCTGCCATTTCCTTCTTGGGCGGCCCCTCCGGAGGGTTAGCCGTTGGGTGGAAAAACAAAAACCCACACGCTTCCCCGCTAAGCAACGAGGAATATGTGTGGGTCTCCGCTTCTCCACCACAACGTTATTAACTTGCTTTTAGCATATCATCTGTTGAAAACGCTGTCAACCTATTTCTTCGGCAAAATTTGCACGTAATCGAAGTCGAGCGTATCGACCGCGTCTTCGATATGAAGGCGGGTGATGAACCGGTACGACCGACCTGGGCGCGATGGCGGCAATGTTTCCGGAATCGTGTAGGAAAACGGGATTTCCTTTTTTTCGCCCGGCTTGATCGAAAACGCTCCGGCCGCCGGAATGACGGCGACAATGGCATCCAGTTCCTTGCCGTTTTCGATCGTTTTTTGCACGAGCTCCACATCGAGCCGCTCGATCATCTGTTCCACCGTTCCGCCGTAAATGTGGACGATCCCTTGAATCATTTCTCCTTGGCGCCATAACGATTTATTTAAGATCAAGTCGACGTGCGCCGACCCGACCCCGACTCTTGACATCATTTTGCGCAATAACACCGTAGTCACCTCTTTGTCTCTCTTGTCATATCATCATACGAAAAAACGAAGCCGCCTGTTTCAACGCAAGCCAAAAAATAAACAGACGATGCTGGCGCGGCACGTCTGCCCCTGGGAGAAACAGGGACGAATGCGGCTCGTTTTGTTACCGCTTACATTCGAGATTACCGCATTCGCCTTCCGCTGTCAATTGGTTATTCGTACACATTTTCGTTTTCGATAATGTAATCGATCCGAATGACCGGGACGTCCTGTTGCTCGACTTCCGCGACAATCAAGCCGACGCGGTCATTGTAGATGCAAAACGTATCCTGCCCTTTGCGGAACGCCGACTCTCCGTACGAAAGAACCATGTGGTAAATTTTATTGTCGCTGAAATAACGGCGGCTGACCCGGCTCCCTAACCGGACGATCACTTCTTTTCCCGCGATTTTCCCGCGGTACATCCGCTTCTCCCCCTTTTTGTCGTTCCTATTCCAATGTATGGCCGTTGTTGCCCGCTCATGACTTTTTCTCCCCCTGCGGCCCGTTTTCCTTTTCAACGCATTGTTTTTCGGGCCGGCAAACAACTTTTTTCGGAAATTTCCTTTCTTTTGCTTGACGCGGCCAACCGCGGTAGTGTATAGTAAAGTCATCACATAACAGAATATATTTCAGGCATTCAACATGAAGGCGCATCTTGGATGGCTGTGAAGTATATTTTGTTATTTGATAAAAATCTTGAGGTTAGCCGAACAGGCTAAAGGTATTAGGAGGAATTCAGTATTATGCAACGTGGTAAAGTAAAATGGTTTAACAACGAAAAAGGTTATGGTTTCATCGAAGTGGAAGGCGGTTCGGACGTATTCGTCCACTTCACGGCGATCCAAGGTGAAGGGTTCAAAACGTTAGAAGAAGGCCAAGAAGTTTCGTTTGAAATCGTCCAAGGAAACCGCGGACCGCAAGCAGCGAACGTTGTCAAATTATAAGACTTCGTTGACATAGACGAGAGAACGGGAGCGGAACGAGAGGCACCCTGCTTAAGCAGGGTGCCTTTTTCATTGCGATTTGCATAGATTCAACCAAGCGGCAAACAATAAAGAAAGGGAGGTGTTCATATGGCCAGACGCGATGCCGACGTACATACGGGATACAACGACGTAAAGCAAGTGGAAATGTTCGTCGAAACGGCGGAAAAAATGGTCGGCCAGGCAACGATGCAGCTCGACCCTGAGATGCTTCACCATGCCGAACAAGCGGTGAAAAACGCCCGCGACCAATTGGCGCGCGCTCGCCAGGAAGCTACGGGCGTCGACGGTGATTTTCTCGCCCGCTGCGAACAAACATTGGCCCGCGCCGAACACCAGCTTCGCGAGGCGCGGCAATAACAGCAAAACGGAGCTTCGCTTGGCGAAGCTCTTTTTGCACCGTCTATCAGGCGGAGGACAAACAACGATTTCCTTTTGGAGTGAAAAGAAGAACAGCTTTTGAGATTTCTCTATGTTGAAACGTATGTTCTGTTAAATCACCGGCCTTCTCAACGCATCCGCTTCCTCAGTTCAAACGCCAAAGCTTGCCTGGTCGCAGCCGGCACCGCCCCAGGCTCGCGAAAGCGCAGATTGCGGCTCCTATCGCCCGCACCAACCGCCTCTTGAAAAAATTCCTTCATTACCGACGCGGACGCGGCGGCGCTGATAGGAGCATCTCCCCGTACTGCCGCATTTGTTCCCCGACCGTGCATTGCTGGATGCAAAACGACTGGGCGTACGTTTTGCCGTACTCTTTCCGGAACGTGCTTTTTAAAAAGCAGCCGTCGCAGTACGTTTCCTCCAGCCAAGCGATTTGGTCCAATATTTCTTTGCGTCGGTTCCGCTTCTTTCCCATACGACCTTACCCTTTCTCTGTCAATTCCGTTCGACTCGTGATGATCTGCCCTTCAAGCGCCTGGCGGGCGAGCGAATCTGCCTCTTTATTTTGTTTGCGCGAAATCGGCTCGTACGCCGGCTCGATGTGAAGCTCGCGCATTTTCGCTTCAATGCGGTCAAGCCAGATGTTGAAATCGTCCTCAAAACACGGCCAATCGCCGGACAGCTGCTTTAACACGACGTGGGAGTCGCCGCGGAACGTCACCGGCAAATGATGGACGCCAAGTTCCTCGAGCAGCTGCATAACAAACCAAAACGCCGCATACTCTGCCTCATTATTGGATTTGATTTCGCTGAGCCGGCGGTTGGCGCGCAGCCGGTAGCGATGGTCGTTTTGCTTATAGTATACGACCGCGCCGACGCCGCCTTGGGACGTCTCATGGTCAAAGCCGCCGTCGAAATACACAACGATCTCATACGGCTCGCCGGCGATCTCCTCAAGCAGCTTTTGCAGCTCTTTTTTTGACCACACCGTGCCGTTTCGATCGACGAACTCAACTGTTTTCGTCCGCCCGGTTTTTTCAAAATCATCCGCCAAAGCGAGCGCCTTTTTGGCATCGACCCAATCGGAGACAAGAAACGCCTCTTGTTTTTTCGGCGTGATATACGTCCAGTGGATTTGTACGTCCAACTCATTGTCACCCTTCCGCGTGGCGATGATCGGAGCTGGTTTTTATTTTACCACACTTGCGCCCTTGTTCATTACCTAATATTATGCGCAATTTCTTCTTGTATCAACCATTTTGCCGCAGGCGCCCATCTTTTTTCCAAAACCGTATGTTTTTTTCGACCTATTTATGATACACTAGCGGCTAGCAGCTGATAAATAGGGTTAACAAGGGGGAAATCACATTGAAGCAACAAACCATCGCGGATTTAAGCTTGTTAGTGGTGACGTTCGTCTGGGGGGCGACGTTCGTCGTCGTCCAAAATGCCATTTCGTTTTTGGAGCCGTTGTCGTTTAACGCCGTTCGCTTCAGTTTGGCTGGCTTGTTGCTTCTCACTTGGATCGCTGCCGCTTCCCGCCCATTGCTCGGCCAGTTGTCATGGCGGCTCATCGGCGCTGGGGCGTGGATGGGGCTATGGCTGTTTTGCGGCTACGCATTCCAAACGATCGGACTGTTGTATACCACTTCCTCGAAAGCCGGCTTTATTACCGGACTGAGCGTTGTTCTCGTTCCATTGTTTTCCTTTTTGATTTTAAAGCAAAAACCGTCTGTGAATGCGGTCGTTGGAGCGGCACTTGCTACGTTCGGCCTGTATTGGCTGACGGGCGGAGCGGAGCTGTCGCCCAACCGCGGCGATCTATTCGTCTTTTTTTGCGCCATTTCGTTTGCCATGCACATCATCGTCACTGGCCAATATTCCTCCCGGTATTCGACGCTGCTGTTGACGATGGTGCAAATTTTTACCGTCGCCGTCCTTTGTTTCTTCTTTGCCTTTTGGTTTGAAGACGCCGCGCAAATGTGGAATATGGCGGTGCTCCGCCGTCCGGAAGTATGGGGGGCGCTCGCTGTGACATCGCTGCTGGCGACGACCGCGGCGTTTCTCATCCAAACGGCGGTGCAAAAATATACGACTCCCGCCCATGTCGCGCTCATTTTCGCCATGGAGCCGGTGTTCGCCGCTTTGACCGCCTACCTTTGGGCTGGAGAGCGGCTGTCGCCATCGGCCTGGCTTGGCGGCGCTGCGATTTTGGCCGGCATGATTTTCGCCGAACTGCCAAGCATGCGCCTCTGGGGCAGACGGTGGCGGGAAAAGCGGAACATCCCATCGTAGCCGCAACGGTTGCTCTTAGCGAAAAACAGTGAAGCTTTTGGGAGGCTAGAGGCGCTCCGTTGGTCATCATCCCATGCCGACGGCGCCTGACGCGCTTCGCTGCCTGAGGCTGTCAGGCGCGACGCCGACAACCCCAATGCGATAAAGCGCCCGCGGCCATGCCTAAGAGCGCCCCGCCGACGACTTCGATCGGCTCGTGCCCGAGCCGGGCGCGCAACTGCCGCTGTCGTTTGTGATAAACGGTTTGTTTTGGATCTCCTTCCAGCTTTTTCACTTCCTCGGCAAGCTCGTTCAGGCGAAGGGCGAGTTCGCCCGCTTGGCGCCGCACCCCTTGCGCATCGTACATGACGATCAGTCCAAACAACGCAGCCAAGGCAAAATCGATCGTGCGCACGCCTCGCTCGAGGGCGATAAATGTCGCCAAGGCGGAAACACCGGCAGAGTGGGAGCTTGGCATTCCGCCGGTTTCGAAAAAGAGCCGCCAGTCCCACCGGCCGGTCTCCAGCTGCTTGATCGGGATTTTCAGAAACTGGGCGAGCGCGATTGTCGCGAGCGCCGTCTTCAGCCCCTTGTTCATCACGCCTCCCTCCTTTGCTTATATTTTGGCCAAGGGTGGCCATACTATCCGTAAAGAGCGGAGGTGAGAGCAATGACCAAAAACGGCGGCCGAAACCGCGGCACGAAGGCGCCGGGCGTCAACCCGCAAGGCTTTGGCCAAGACGGAACGTTCACCCCGGATCCAAAAAGCAAGCTTGAGAACGCAGCGAAAAAGCTCAACACCAAATAAAAGCAGGCTTCCCGATATGGGAGCCTGCTTTTTGTCGTTATTGTTTCACTTTCGCCAATTTTTCGCGCAACACCATTTGCAAAATGCCGCCGTGGCGATAGTAGTCGATTTCGACTTCGCTGTCAAAGCGGACGATGACCTCAAATTCTTTCTTCTCGCCCGTATCCGGGTTCGTCGCCGTCACTTTGACGAGATCGCGCGGTTTGACGTTTTCATCGATGTGAATGTCGAACACTTCTTTGCCCGTCAAGCCGAGCGTCTCCGCATTTTCGCCTTCTTTGAATTGCAACGGCAGGACGCCCATCAAGACGAGGTTCGAGCGGTGGATGCGCTCAAAGCTTTCGGCGATGACCGTTTTAATGCCGAGCAAGAACGTCCCTTTCGCCGCCCAGTCGCGCGAGCTGCCCATGCCGTAGTCTTTGCCGGCGATGACGACAAGCCCAGTGCCGTCTTGTTTATATTTCATGCACGCATCGTACATCGACATCACTTCGCCGGTCGGCCAGTACGTCGTATAGCCGCCTTCCGTGCCCGGCGCAATTTGGTTGCGGATGCGGATGTTGGCAAACGTGCCGCGCATCATCACTTCATGGTTGCCGCGCCGCGAACCGTACGAGTTGAAGTCTTTCGGCTCGACGCCTTTCGAGATCAAATATTGGCCTGCCGGCGTGTTTTTGCCGATCGACCCAGCTGGCGAAATATGGTCAGTCGTGACCGAATCGCCGAACTTGCCGACGACGCGCAAGCCGGTGAGAGGTTCGACTTTGCGCACTTCCGGCGACAAGCCTTCAAAGAACGGCGGATTTTGAATGTACGTCGAGTTTTCATCCCATTGATAAAGCGGCTCATCCGTCGTTTCGATGGCGTTCCAGCGCGGATTGCCGTCGAACACGCGCTCATATTCTTTGCGGAACAGTTCCGGATCGACCGCTTGTTTCACGACGGCTTTTACCTCTTCCATCGACGGCCAAATGTCGCGGAAGTAGACGTCATTGCCGTCTTTGTCTTTGCCAATCGGCTCGTTCAACAAGTCAATGTCGACCGTGCCGGCGAGCGCATAGGCGACAACAAGCGGCGGCGATGCCAAATAGTTGCCTTTGACAAGCGGGTGGATGCGGCCTTCAAAGTTCCGGTTGCCGGATAGGACGCTTGTCACAAGCAGATCGCTTTCCGCGAGCGCTTTTTCGAGCTCCGGCGCAAGCGGACCCGAGTTGCCGATGCATGTCGTGCAACCGTAGCCGACGACGTTGAAGCCGAGCTGTTCAAGATACGGAAGCAGCCCCGAGTCACGCAAGTAGCCGGTGACGACTTTCGAGCCCGGCGCGAGCGACGTTTTCACGTATTTCGGCACTTGCAAGCCTTTTTCAACCGCTTTTTTCGCCACTAAGCCAGCGGCGACGAGGACGTACGGGTTCGACGTATTCGTACAGCTTGTGATCGCCGCGATGACGACAGCGCCCGTTTTCAATTTCACTTGTTCGCCGTTCAGCTCGACCGTAATTTCCCGCTCTAAGTCCGCTTCCGTCAAGCCAAAGCCTTGGTTGCCTTGCGGGGCTTTCACCGCGTCGCGGAACGACTGTTTCATTTTCGAGAGCGGGATCAAGTCTTGCGGCCGTTTCGGCCCCGACAAGTTCGTTTCGATTTCCGACAAGTTGATTTCAACGACATCCGTAAACACCGGCTCCGGTGCATCCGGCGTGTAGAACAAACCGTTCGCTTTGCAATACGCTTCGACGACTTGAACGTGATGTTCGTCGCGGCCGGTCAAGCGCAAATAGTCAAGCGCTTCGGCGTCGACCGGGAAGAAGCCGCACGTTGCCCCGTATTCCGGCGCCATGTTGGCGATCGTCGCCCGGTCCGCAAGCGGCAAAGTCGCCACTCCTGGTCCGAAAAATTCGACGAATTTGCCGACGACGCCTTTTTTCCGGAGCACTTGCGTCACCTTAAGCGCCAAGTCGGTGGCCGTCGCTCCGTCCGGCAGCTTGCCTGTCAGGCGGACGCCGATGACTTCCGGCACCGGGAAGTACGACGGTTGGCCGAGCATGCCGGCTTCCGCTTCAATGCCGCCGACCCCCCAGCCGAGGACGCCGAGGCCGTTGATCATCGTCGTATGCGAGTCCGTGCCGACAAGCGTATCCGGGAATGCTTCGTACTCGCCGTTTTCCCCTTCGACCGCGTGAACGACGCTTGCCAAATATTCCAAGTTCACTTGGTGGACGATCCCCGTTGCCGGCGGAACGGCGCGATAGTTATCAAATGCTTTTTGCGCCCATTTCAAAAACTTGTACCGTTCGGCGTTCCGTTTGAATTCCAAATCCATGTTGTACTCAAGCGCATCGTCCGACCCGTAGCGGTCGACTTGCACCGAGTGGTCGATGACGAGATCGACCGGAATTTCCGGGTTGATTTCGTACGGATCGCCGCCCAAATCGGCCATCGCTTTGCGCATCGAAGCCAAATCGACGACCGCCGGCACGCCGGTGAAGTCTTGCAAAATGACGCGCGACGGCTTAAACGGCACGTCAATGTCTTTCATTTCCGGCGTTCCCCATTTCGCCAAGTTTTCGACGTGCTCTTTCGTGATGACGCGGCCGTCGACTTGGCGAAGCACCGATTCAAGCAATACTTTGATCGAGTACGGCAGGCGGCTCACCTGGCCGATGCCCGCTTCTTCAAGCGCTTGCAAACGGTAGTAGTTGTAGGTTTTGCCGTTTACAACAAACGAAGAGCGGGCGTTGAACACATCTTGTTTCGCCATATGTATAACCCCCTTCACTTCACAATAATACTATACTATTTTTTCGCACAAAAGTCGAAAAAATAGCATGAATTCTCCCAATCCCCATAAAGTTCGGCACGACTTTATCTTATTACAGAACAGGACAAGTTGTAAATAATGATTTCCAATGTCTCGCCATATTACTTCCTTACCGCGGCAAAAGAGGAATAAGGCGCCCGTTTCATCGCAAACTAGAAGCGGAGGTGAAACGAATGGCGAAGCGAAAAGCAAACCACGTGATCCCTGGCATGAACGCCGCCAAAGCGCAAGGAATGGGCGCCGGATACAACGAAGAGTTTTCCAATGAACCGCTGACCGAGGAGCAGCGCCAAAACAACAAAAAACGAAAAAAGAACCAATAGCGTGGCGGCCATTTCGCCATCCCGGCCTGCCATAGCATGCAAAAAGGGAATGTCCGCCGCCGGCATTCCCTTACTCGTTTTCATTGACTTCGTCAACGATCGCCTGCAAATCGCTGCGGAATTTTTCGAGCTGCACGCGTTGTGTCTCCGAGGCAACTTCGAGCGCGTTTTCAATTTGGGCGAACGCCTCGTTTACTTCTTGCCGAAGATGGGTCAGCTGGTGGCCGTAGTCGGCTTGATCACGCACCAAGTGATCGTGCCATTCTTTCGCTTCCATCGTCGCCTTTTGCGCTGCTTGAAACGCCTCTTGCTTCGTTTTATGGTAAACCATGGCTCGTCCCTCCTTCGCAGTCATCGCGGTCGTTCACTACTTATCGTTTCAAACCGGGCGCAAATTATGCGCCGAATAAGCGAAAGCACAACGCCGCATGCTAACGGACAAAGGAGGGACAACAAATGACGAACAAAAACGACGGCAAAGATATGCGCAAAAACGCCCCAAAAGGCGACAATCCTGGGCAGCCGGAGCCGCTTGACGGTTCGAAAAAAGTGAAGAACCGCAATCACACGCGGCAAAAGCACAACACAAGCCACGATATGTGACGCAAACAAGCGGAGTTTTCCTTCTCCGTTCAGCCGAGACCGGCGGCAGCCGGGAGGGCTGAACGGCTGGTGCTATTATGTTTACATAATAAAATTATTGTAAAATCAACAAAGCGGGCGGTCGCTAGAACAGCCCGTTGCCGCCCGCCTTGGGTTCATTCCCGTTGAAGCAAATCATCCTCCCCGGGCAACAAGCCGGCCGACGGCGATTATGATTCGGCTGTTTGCCGCTTAAGCGCTTCATACAGCTCCACGAATTCAGCGGCTAAATCCTTGACCGTGATCGCCGTCATTAAATGATCTTGGGCATGCACCATCAGAAGCGTCACCACCGGCTGCCCGCCGCTATGCACAAAACAAAAGAACGAGGCCTTATTCGACCCCGTTCATCTCGTGAAGACATGGTGCCCGATGCGAATCGTCACCGGACGCGACAACATCCATTTGTCTTTTGTGATTTTCGGATTGTAGAAATAAAGCGAGCCGCGGCGATCGTTTGGGAATAAGGCTAGCGCCTTGTCGACCGCCTCGTAATCCTGCTTTGTCGGCTGAATGCGGGTCAATTTCCCCGTTTTGGCTGGTACAAACGCGTAGCCGGATTTCGTTTTTTGATAAATGACGCCGCGCACCGTCTTTGGAAACTCCGGATGCTTTGTGCGGTTTAAAACCACAAGCGCCACTTCCACCTTGCCGGCAAACGGCTCGCTCGAACCGGTCTCCGCTTGCACAAGCTGGGCGAGCAGCTTCCGGTCAGCGGCGCTTAATGAGATCGATTTCTTCTTTGCCGGCGCCGAAGCCGATCGCTTCGCCGCAGCCGGCACTTTCAGCTTTTCGCCGACATAAATAGCATCGCTTTTTAACCCGTTTAACGACTTTAACGAAGCAACCGAAGTATGATATTGTTTGGCGATCTTCGACAACGTATCGCCTTTTTTCACTTGATAGTATGTATACGAGCCAGCCGCTTCCGCCGACAGCTCATGAGAGCTTAACGCCATACAGCAAATGATCGTGAGCGCTGCAATCGTCTTTTTCACTCTGCGCATCCCCCTCATCGTTGCCTTTTGGCTTTTTTTCTTTGTTTACTAGATTAGCAGGCAAAGAAGGGAACGTCACTGTATATCTTTTCCATACAAAGCGGCCGGCGGCTTTCAATCCATTGGCGCTGTAAGGCGGGACAAGCTTTTTTACAGTTGCATTACAGTTGCGTTACGGTTCGTAACAAGCCGCCGTTTGAAACTTGCCAAACAGCAAGCTTTTCGACATAATAGTAGACGAATCTTGCCTATGGCAAAACAGTTGATCATCATGTTGGGGTGGGGATCGTGCTGACCGGATGGTTTCTTTGGTTTATTTTGCTTTGGGTCGTCTTTTTGCTTGTCATGATGTCGATCGGCGGCTTTTTCATGTTCCGCAAGTTTTTGAAGCGGCTGCCGAAAGAAGATGGGAAATCGGAGCTCGACTGGCAGGAATATTACATTGAACAGACGCGCCATTTATGGGGGGAAGAAGAAAAAGCGCTGCTTGAGGAATTGGTTCGCCCTGTGCCGGAATTGTTCCGCGACGTCGCGCGGCAAAAGATCGCCGGCAAAATCGGCGAGCTTGCGCTCAAAGAGCAGGCGCCGCGCATCACACGCGACTTGCTGATCCGCGGCTACATCATCGCAACCCCTAAGCGCGACCATAAGTTTTTAATCCGGACATTGCAGGCGAAGAACATCGATCTCGCCCCTTATAAACATTTATTGGAAAGCCGCTGACGTTCCGCCTTTCGTCTAAGGCTGGCCGGCGGCTTTCGTCTGTTTCAGCATGAAAAAAGCGGCCCAAACAAGCAGCTTTTTAGGCCGGGACCGACGACTTCAGCTCCGTCTGCGGGACAATTCCAGGGAAGCGAAGTGAAGTGGCTTGGCGCAACAAAAAAGGGAGCTGTCCATCAGCGGGACAGCTCTTTATGTTAGCACTGGCGGTTTCAGCTGCGCCGCCAGCTTTCTATACGAAACGTACATCGCAATCCGCCATGGGACGATCATCGAAAACGCGAGCAAATAAAACATGCCGCTTAACTGGCGGTAGTCGATCGTTCGTCCTAAATACGTTTTCAAGCCAAGGCGAATGACAATCAGCCCGAGCAAAATCCAAATAAAGGATTTTGAGCGTTTCAAATAAATATCGTTGCCGCGGATTTCAAATTTTGACGTTTTAATGAGAAACAGCGAGAAAAACAGGCCGAGAATGACCGCTTCGATGAGCTCCCCGCGCGTAACGCGAAAGACCGGATCGATGAACATCAGCGCCCCGGTGCTCATAAACAGCGGCGGCAAAATAATTTTTTTGGCATTCGTCGGCTTTTCCGACGCCTTCATGCGCACAAAAAAGATGAAAAACGCCATCACAACGGCGATGAGCGATGTAATGAACGCCAAAGCCATCACCTTCTTCCGACAAAATTCACGGACAACGCTATTATAGCAAAAACCGCTCCGCTTGCCTACCGTCCTCTAAAGCCGCCCCCGCCTTCGCCAAACATCGCGCTCGCTTCATCCCTCTCGCTTGCCAAGAGGAACGCAGCCAGCTGTTTTCCAGCGGTCATAAGCCGGCGCCTTCCTATGCCGTACGAAGCCAAAGCCCGCTTACAAAAGACGGGCAATCGCCTCGAGCACGCGGGTTTCTTCAAACGGCTTGACGATGAAGTCAGCCGCTCCGGCTTCAATGGCCTCAACGACCATACGCTGCTGCCCGAGCGCCGAGCAGATGATGATTTTCGCCCCGGGATCGATCTCCTTAATCGCCCGCACCGCTTCAATCCCATTCATGACCGGCATCGTAATGTCCATGATGACAAGATCGGGGCGCAGCCGGCGATACAGCTCGACCGCCTCTTTGCCGTTTTCCGCCTCGCCGGCTATTTGATGGTCCTCCTTTTCCAAAATGCGCGCCAGCGTTACCCGCATAAACTTCGCATCGTCAGCAATTAAAATGGCAGCCATCTTTCCATCTCCCTCTCCTCAACGATATTCCTCCAACAACAGCCGCACAAAGGGCGGCTCCATCGCCGCTAAAAACCAGTAAATCCGCCAAACAAGCTTGTCATATAAGCAATCAGCTTTGTCATCCAATCAAAGTACAAAACGACGCCCATCGCCACCATGACATAGCCGCCCGCCTTCATGATGGATGCGCTATGGCGGCGGATCCATTGCAGCTTGCCGATAAAAAACGACAACATGAAAAACGGAATGGCAAATCCAAGCGTATAAGCAAGCATATACATCATTCCTGAGCCCGGGTTGGTGGCGGCTAGAGCGACAACCGCCACCAAAATCGGCCCCATGCACGGCGTCCAACCGGCGGCAAACGCCATGCCGATCAGCACGGAGCCGACATATCCCGATGGCCGTTCACGAAACGAAATGCGCCGATCTTTCAGCAAAAACGCCGGCTTCCACAGCCCGGCGACGACGAGGCCAAGAGCGACGATCACGACCGCGCCGATTTGCCGGATCGCATCTTGATAATCAACAAACAGCCTTCCAAGAAGCGAGGTGCCAAAGCCAAGCGAGATAAAAATGAGCGAGAAGCCGAGCAAAAAGCAAAGCGTATGCCATAAGCTGCGGCGGTTCAGCATCGCGTTTTCCTCTTTCAACTCGCTGACCGACACGCCGGTGATATACGATAAAAACGCCGGATAAAGCGGCAAGCAGCACGGGGAAATAAACGACAAAAACCCGGCGCCGAACGCTAAAAATAGATTGAGATCATTCATTGGTGAATCAGCCCCTGCTTTTTTACTTTTTATTTTAGCAGAATTCCTTCTTCCCGTAACACGTTTCTCATTGTTCCTGGTCAATTTTTCTATTTTCCATTTTTGCGTTCACTGATAAAATAGTATAAAGCACCATACACAATACTTCAAGCAAAGGACGGTCGATTCGTGCCGAAATGCAAATTGTTGACCTTGATTGAACAAAAACGGATGGAGCTTGTCGACACGGTGGCCAAAACGGGGTTAAACTCGGCGGCGGCCATGAAAATCAGCAAAGAACTTGACACGTTGCTCAATGCCTATCAACGCGAACAAACCAAGCGGCGAAAGCAAAGCGCCTCCCGCTAGGCGGGACATGGCGCTTTCTTCTTTTTGTTCCAAGCAGGGGCGGCAAAACGCCGCCATTTACGCATGGACGTCGACGAGGCCGTTTTGCAGCAAGTACATTTGGTAGTAAAGCCCTTTTTGCGCCAGCAGTTGCTGATGCGTACCGCGCTCGATGATTTCGCCGCGGTGGAGGACGAAAATTTGATCGGCGTCTTGGATCGTCGATAGGCGGTGGGCGATGGCGATTGTTGTCCGCCCTTTCCGCATGCGCATGAGCGCATCTTGAATCGCTTCCTCTGTTTCGGTGTCAATATAGGCGGTCGCCTCATCGAGCACCAAAATTTTCGGATCAGCAGCGATCGTGCGGGCAAAGGAAAGAAGCTGGCGCTGACCGCTTGATAACGTCGCCCCGCGCTCGGCGAGCACATGGTCGTAGCCGCCGGGCAATTGCTCAATAAACGCATCGGCCTGCACGAGCCGGGCGGCCTCCTTAATGGCTTCGTCGTCCAATTCCTGATTATACATGCGAATGTTCTCTTTGACCGTCCCGTAAAACAAAAACGGATCTTGCAAGACAAGGCCGAGGCGGCGGCGCAGCTCAGCGCGCGAGTAATCGCGGATCGACCGGCCGTCAAGCAAAATATTGCCGCGGTCAAACTCATAAAAGCGCATGAGCAAGTTGATGATCGAACTTTTGCCGCTGCCGGTATGGCCGACAAACGCGACCGTCTGCCCTGGACGGATGACAAACGACAGCCGTTTCAGCACATCCCGTTTGCCGTCGTAGGAAAAGCTGACATCACGAAATTCGATTTCCCCGCGCTCGATCACATGCGGCGACCAATCTGGATTGACCGGCTCCTCTTCTTGATGATCAAGAAGGGCGAACACGCGAGAGGCGGAAACGATCGCCTGCTGGTAAAGAGACAGGCGCATCATCATTTGCGTCACCGGTTCGAAAAAGCGCTCCAAATAGTTGACAAACGCGTACAGCACGCCGATCTCAACTGGGCTGTCAAGCGCCGTGATGCCAAAAAAGCTGAGCACGACCATGATCGACAACATATACACCATATCGATCGCCGGCCGAAGCAGCAGTCCATCGAGGCGGATGTTTTTCATCCCCGCCTTGTAATGCGCTTCATTGACGGCGGCAAACTCTTGATATAAACGGCGCTGCTGGCGGAACGCTTGAATGACGGCCATCCCTTGCAGCGATTCGTTCAATTTGGCGTTCAGTTCGCTCAGCCGTTCGCGCATCTCTTGATAAAACACCGAGCTGTAGCGGCGGTACGTGTGCATGATGAACGCGATAGCCGGGAGGATGAACAGGCAAAACAACGCAAGCTTGGCGTCAAGCGAAAACATGGCGACAAACACGCCGATGACAAACAAGCCGTTTTGCACAAAGGCCGCTAGGACGCTGATGAACATGTCCTTGATCGCTTCCGTATCGTTCGTCACCCGCGAAACGATGCTTCCGCCCGGCGTCCGGTCAAAATAGCTCATCCCGAGCCGGTGCACTTTCGCAAACACATCCATCCGCAACGCTTGAATGACGTGCAAAGCGAGCCGCTGAAACTCAACAAGCTGGAAGTAGGAAATGATCGTTTTCAAGATGAGCACGCCGAGATAGGCGGCGGCCAGCGCCGCCACCGGTCCAAAAGCAAGGCGGCCCGGCACCAAATAGTCGTCAATGAACACTTTCACCAAATACGGGCCGGAAAGCTCCCCGGCCGCTGCCAACAGAAGAAGCGTAAACGCAAGCGCAGTTTCTTTTTTGTATCTTCCCATATAAGCGAGCAGCCGCCATAAGACGCGCCGCTGCTCTTTTGTTGTCAACCATCGGTCGTTCATCCGCTTCCCCCTATCTCACAAACAACTTGTATTTTCAGGCTTTTCGCTCCGCTCGTTTTTGGCTAGAGCTCGAACGTTCAGGCCTGTTGTCACTCCGCAAGCTCCTCAAGCTGCTGGCGTCGGTGCATGTCACGATACCAGCCGTCTTCTGCCATCAGCTGCTCGTGCGTTCCGGCCTGCACGATTCGCCCCCCGTCAAGGACGAGAATCCAATCGGCATGCTCAACCGCGCTTAAACGATGAGCGGCGATGATCGTCGTTTTTCCGCGCCGCTCCTGTTTGAGCGCCGTTAAAATCCGCGCCTCGGTCTTCGCATCCACGGCCGACAACGCGTCATCAAAAATGAGCACTTCCGGGTCAATGAGAAGCGCCCGGGCGATTGACAGCCGCTGTTTTTGCCCACCGGATAGGGAAACGCCGCGCTCGCCGATGACCGTCTCATACCCGTCGGGAAACTGCAAAATGTCATCATGAATGTCGGCCAGCCGCGCCGCCCGGACGACCTCGTCCTCTCCGGCTTCCGGCTTAGCAAAGGCGATGTTGTCGCGGACAGAGGCAGAAAACAAGAAATGGTCTTGCGGCACGTAGCCGATCGCCGAACGGAGCGCGAAAAGCGTATAATCGCGGATGTCGCGGCCGCCGAAGCGAATCTCGCCGTCATAGCCGTCAAACTCGCGCAGCAGCAGGCGAAGCAGCGTCGTTTTTCCCGCCCCCGTTTTGCCGACGACGCCAAGCGTCGCCCCGCGCTTGAGCTGAAAACGAATGTCCCGAAGCGCCGGCTTCGCCTCCCCCGGATAGGCAAATTGACGAACATCATACTCAATGTCGCCTTGCGGAGCGATGTGAAGGGCATCGGGACGTTCGTTGATTTCATCTTGTTCAGCCAACAGCGCCCGCACCCGGTCGTACGAAGCGCGCCCTCGCTCAACAATGTTAAACAGCCAGCCGAACGCCAACATCGGCCAAATGAGCAGGCCAAGGTAGGTCGTAAACGACACAAGCTCGCCGATCGTCAATTCGCCGGCCAGAACCATTTGGCTGCCAAACGCCACAGCGAGAAAAAACGACAGCCCAACAAGCAGCCCGATCGTCGGATCAAACAAGGCGTCAATTTTGGCGACGGCAACGTTTTTCGCCACGACGTCTTCCGATTGGCGGCGAAACGCCTCGACATCGTGTTCCTCATAGCCAAACGCCTTGATGACGCGGATGCCGCTGATGCTTTCCTGCACCTTGTCGTTCAACGATGAAAACGCCTCTTGCGCCGTTAAAAACCGACGATGGAGCATCGTTCCATAGCGGCTCGTCGCCGCCGCCATCACTGGCATCGGCAATAGGCTGATGAGCGTCAGCTTCCAGCTGATCGAAAACGCCATCGTTGCCAACACGAACCCGCCAAGCGTCACCGAGTCAACAAGCGTCAAAATGCCGCTTCCGGCCGTCTGCTGAATCGCCTGCAAATCGTTCGTCGCATGGGCCATTAAATCGCCGATCCGCTTCCGTTGGTAAAACGACGGCGACATGTTCGTAAAATGTTGATACAGCTCGTTGCGCAGCTGGCGGGCAAGCTTGACCGCCGAACCGAAAATGAAAATGCGCCAAGCGTAGCGGAGCCCGTAAAGCGCCGCCGCAACGGCGGCGAGGACGGCGATCCAGCGGATGAGCACCTCTTTTGTCATCGTTCCGTTTTTCATATGATCGACCAACAAGCCGATCACCTTCGGCGGGACCGTCTCTAAAAACGCAACGAGGACAAGCACGAAAATGCCGGTGATATACGCCTTCTTTTCTTGGCGAAAAAACCAAAACAAATCGCGAAACACGCGCACGCGCTCCACCTCCTTTCGTTTGGCTGACGAACAATCGCCATATTATTGTAACAAAACTAGAAAAATTTTGAAAGAACATTTTTGCAAAATAAAAAGACACTCTCGATCGAGTGTCTGTTGCGCTTATTTCAGCTGATTGTTCATCATTTTCATCATCTGATTGATTTTCTTCTGCGACGGAGTCATCCCCATTTGCATCATCATCATGCGAATCATTTGTTCATTGATCGGCGGGTTTTTCTTCAAATAATTGATCATCGTTTTGCGGGCGACGAAAAATCCGATCGCCACCCCGGCGATGAGCGCCAGCACGCCAACGAGAATCGTACCCCACATAACAGCGATTTTCCTCCTTCTTGTTGTCTCCCTAACAGTGTACTAAACGATGCGTCATTAGACAATATTTCGCGACAAAAATCTTTTCATTACGCAAATTTTCTTCCTTGCGCAGGCGCAGACAGCCAGTAGTAATCGGCAAAATCAGCGTCGACTGCCAAAAACGTCGGCGCCAACCGGGAGAGCGCTCGCCCGATGTCCGCGGCAAGCGGCGCGCTGTCGGCGACAAGAAGCAAGCGGCGCTTTTGCACGACAAGCAACGCTTCCTCACCGGCGTCGTTTTGCAAAACAAACATATTGCGCTCCAAATTTTTGCCGACGCGGCCGGCAAAATATTGCTTTAAGCCGAGTTCCAGGCGCGAAAATGACAGCCGTTCGGTGATAAATTCGACTTGCTTGCGGCAAATCGCCTTCAGCGGCGCTTTCGCGTATTGATGCTCACGAAGCAGTTCGACAATTTTTTCTGCCCGATGGCGGTAATGCGACGCCACATCGTCATTCAACAAATAAATCCAATAGCGGACCATGCCCCATCCCCCATTTCTGTTCATCTATTTTCTATTATAGAAAAGGAAAGGGGAAAAATATGTCTATTAACGGCAAGTTTTTTCACTAACATTGTCGATTTTTGTTTGCGGTGGCCATGCCGCCGCAAACAGGCCAACATGTCATAAACAAGCCTTTGCCCTCGATCCAACCCCGAAAATGCTTGACCAATGCGCAGCCATCTTTCACAAAAACAAGCTGCCCCTGCAACAACGCAAGGACAGCTTTCCCGGTTACTTGCCGAGCAGCGCTTTTGTGCGGCGGACGACGTTGTCAACCGTAAAGCCATACTCGGCCATGATTTTCTCTCCCGGAGCGGAAGCACCGAATCGGTCGATGGCCAAAATGTCGCCCTCGGCGCCGACGTAGCGCTCCCAACCGAGCGACGCGCCCATTTCAATGGCGAGCCGCTTCGTCACGGCCGGTGGAAGCACTTCATCGCGGTACGATTTTGGCTGCGCTTCGAAGCGGTCCCACGATGGCATGCTGATGACAGAGACATGGATGCCCTCAACGGCGAGCGCTTCTTGCGCTTTTACGGCCAGGCCGACTTCCGAGCCGGTCGCCAACAATAGCGCCTCCGGAGTGCCGTTTTTCGCCGGTGAAACGACGTACGCACCTTTTTTCACGCCTTCATACGCCAACTCAGCTGTTGTCGCCAATGTCGGCACATCTTGACGCGTCAAGACGAGGGCGGTCGGCTTGTCCGTCGATTCGAGCGCCATCCGCCACGCTGCCGCCGTTTCGTTCGCGTCAGCCGGACGGATGACCGACAAGTTCGGCATCGCCCGAAGCGAAGCGAGATGTTCGATCGGTTCGTGCGTCGGTCCGTCTTCGCCGACGGCGATGCTGTCGTGCGTCAAGACGTAGATGACCGGCAAGCCCATCAGCGCTGCCAAGCGGATCGCCGGACGCAAATAGTCGGAGAACACGAAGAACGTGCCGCCGAACACTTTCAACCCGCCGTGAAGCGCCATGCCGTTCAATGCCGCTCCCATGGCAAACTCGCGCACGCCAAACCAAATGTTGCGCCCTTCGTAGCTGTTCGGCAGGAAGTTGCCGCCGCCTTTGATGAGCGTTTTGTTCGAGCTTGCCAAGTCCGCCGAACCGCCGATAAACTGCGGCACCGTTTTGGCGATGGCGTTGATCACTTCCCCGGACGATGAGCGAGTCGCCAGGCTTTTGCCCGCTTCGTACACCGGCAGCGCCGTCTCCCAGCCATCCGGAAGCTTCCCTTCAATCGCCCGCTTCAGCTCGGCAGCCAGCTCCGGATGCGCCTGCTCATAAGCGTCGAACAGTTCATTCCATTCCGCTTCTTTTTTCGCCCCCGGCTCTTGCACCTTTTCCCGGAAATGGGCGTATACTTCTTCCGGTACATAAAAATCTTCGGCAAACGTCCAGCGGTACGCTTCCTTCGTCAGCTTCGCCTCTTCCGCGCCGAGCGGAGCGCCATGGACGCCGGACGTGCCCGCTTTATTTGGCGCGCCGTAGCCAATCGTCGTTTTTACTTCAATGAGCGTCGGCCGGCTGAGGTCCGCCCGCGCCTCCTCGAGCGCTTTGGCGATTTCTTCAATATTGTTGCCGTCCTCAACGCGCAAATATTGCCAGCCGTACGCTTGGAAACGTTGGGCGACGTTTTCCGAGAACGACAAGTTGAGCTCCCCGTCTAGCGAAATGTCGTTCGAGTCATACAGGACGATCAGGCGGCCCAACTTTAAGTGGCCGGCGAGTGACGCGGCTTCGCTCGCCACTCCTTCCATCAAATCGCCGTCGCCGCAAATGGCGTACGTATAATGGTTGATGATCTCAAACCCGTCGCGGTTGTATGTAGCGGCCAAATGCCGTTCCGCCATCGCCATGCCGACCGCCATCGCAATCCCTTGGCCGAGCGGTCCGGTCGTCGCTTCCACGCCCGGCGTATGGCCGTATTCCGGATGGCCCGGCGTTTTGCTTCCCCATTGACGGAATTGTTTCAAGTCGTCCATCGATACATCATATCCGCTTAAATGAAGCAAGCTGTACAATAACATCGACCCGTGCCCGGCTGACAAGACAAACCGATCGCGGTTGAACCAACCTGGATTTGCCGGATTATGGTTCATAAATTTCGTCCAAAGCGTGTACGCCATCGGCGCCGCGCCCATCGGCATGCCCGGATGTCCGGATTTGGCCTTTTCGATCGCGTCAATCGACAGCGTTCGAATCGTCGTAATCGCCAACTCCTCGATTGAATGCGCCATCGTCTTCCTCCTTTTCATCAACATGGTGTCATTTACTATCATATAGAAAATCGGCTTCCTTGTACAACGTTTATTTTCTCCTTCAGGACAAACGAGGCGCCGTCTCTTTTTTTCGCGACTTAATGGAAGCGCCGCCGCTGGCTTTCCTTTAATTTTTTCGGCGTCACGTCGTTGCCGTTCGGGTCGATGATCGTCACCGTATGGAGCATATCGGTCATCGCTTTGCGGAACGCTTGAATGTACTCGCGGCGCAGCTTCGCCTGCTCGAGCGTCTCTTCGGCCGACAAGCCGGACGTTTTCGCTTTTTTCGCCAGTTCGTTGATGCGGGCTAATTTATGTTTGGCAATCATTGATCATCTTCTCCTATCTGCCATATTCTCACTCTGTTTTATCTTATCTGATCAACCGGGAAGATGGCAACGATGGCATCTTGGCTTCCTTTGCCCGCTCGCCGCTTTAGGGCCAGGAGCGGCACACAATCAACGCCGCCTTTGTTGCTCGTCCATATATTCCTGGTAACGGCGATGGACGGTCGCCTTGGACGCCTCGTAGCCAAAGCTTCGCAGCGTCGCGGCGATATCAGCAAACGTCAGTCCGCGCTCGCGCAAGCGGACGATCTCCTCAACCGGCAGATCGATTCGGTCACGCCCGGCGTTTTCGCCCTGGCGCCTTAGGTTCCGCTCCGGGCGGTAGCCGCGGGCGATGGCCCGCTGCATACCGCGCTTAATTTTGGCGTTATGTATTTTCCTTTGGTACTCCTCGACAATAGCGATGATGGATAACACCATCTCATCGGCCTCCGACAGCGGCATCTCCCCGCGGTGGCTGGCGCTGTATATTTTCACCCCTTGCTTTTTCAAGCAATGCAGCACCGCCATGCGCGCATGGCCGCGCCCAAGCCGCGTTTCATCTTGAATGAGCAGCACATCGACCTCGCCTTCCTCGCAAAGCGAAAGCAGCTTCAACACGCCGTCGCGGTCGGCTTCGTAACCGCTCGCTTGCTCGGCGATCACTTTAACGACTTCAAATCCACACTCGGCCGCCAGCCGTTCGAGCTCATCTCGTTGCCTCGCGAGCGACGTCTCCTGCTCGGCTTTGTCCGTACTGACACGGCAGTAAATGACCGCCCTCATGGCCCATCCCTTCTTTCCATCACTGATTGACGGCCACCGAGCCGCCCTGCTTTGATTTTAACACAGGAATGATGATCCGTTCACCGGCGGTAAGGCGCGGGCTCGGCAAATGATTGACATCGATGACCCAGCGGATGAACTCATCAGGCGGCATATGGTGCTCCTGCTCGTACTGTTTTGCCAGCCCCCAAAGCGTATCGCCGGGAGCGACCGTAATCGCCACGTATTCTTTTTTGTCGACCGGACTGCTGGCGTAAACGAACCCTGCCAGCACGAGCGCAAACAAAAAGGAGAACAGAAAGTGATGAAGCAACGTTTTCCCCATTTCCCCCCACCCTTTCTAGAATGTTCGTTCGCTTTCCTTCATTATAGCCAGGAACATTTGTTTGTGTCAATAAAAAACTCGAACTTACGTTTGTTTTTTCATCTTCCTCATGGTATAATGAAGACAAATGATGTGGCGAGAGGTGTGAAACAATGACGAAACTGTCGAAACGGCAACAACAAATTTTAGAATTTATTAAGCAGGAAGTAAAAACGAAGGGCTATCCTCCGTCGGTGCGGGAAATTGGGGAAGCGGTGGGACTGGCGTCAAGTTCGACCGTCCACGGGCATTTAGCGCGCCTAGAAAGCAAAGGGTACATCCGCCGCGACCCGACGAAGCCGCG
Source organism: Geobacillus proteiniphilus (assembly GCF_001908025.1). Classification (GTDB taxonomy): domain Bacteria; phylum Bacillota; class Bacilli; order Bacillales; family Anoxybacillaceae; genus Geobacillus; species Geobacillus proteiniphilus. The sequence continues at coordinate 6,350 of NZ_MQMG01000027.1, read as the reverse complement.
TGCCATTGAAATTTTGGACAACGATATGGCCAAGGAGAAAGAAAAAGAGGAGATCATCTCGGTGCCGATCATCGGCAAGGTGACGGCCGGCCAACCGATTACAGCGGTGGAAAACATCGAAGGCTACTTTCCGCTGCCGAAGCGGCTCGCCGCTGGCGAGGAGCAGCTGTTTATGCTTGAAGTGATGGGCGACAGCATGATCGAAGCCGGCATTCTCGACGGCGACTACGTCATCGTCCGCCAGCAGTCATCAGCCAACAACGGCGACATCGTCGTCGCCATGACGGAAGACAACGAGGCGACGGTGAAGCGGTTTTTCAAAGAAAAAGACTACATCCGCCTGCAGCCGGAAAACGCTCATCTTGAGCCGATCATCGTCCGCGACTGCACGATTCTCGGCAAAGTGATCGGCGTCTACCGCCTGTTCGACTGACCCGTGCCGGACTGCGCCCATAAAAAAGCTGCCCCGAAAACGGGGCAGCTTTTTTATGAATCAGTAGAGTTCCATATATTGATCTAATTCCCATTGATGAACCGCCGTCCGGTACATATCCCACTCGATTTCTTTCGCCTCAACGAAATGCTCGAATAAATGTTTGCCGAGCGCTTGGATCATCACTTCATCGGACTTCAAGTTTTCCAGCGCTTCATGCAGCGTTGCCGGCAAATCGACAATGCCTTCTTCGAGCCGTTCTTCTTTCGTCATGACGTAAATGTTTCGGTCAACCGGCGCCGGAGGAGTGAGCTTGTTGCGAATGCCATCAAGCCCAGCGGCTAAAAGCACCGCCATGGCCAAGTATGGGTTGGCCGACGGGTCGACGCTGCGCACCTCAATGCGCGTGCTCATGCCGCGTGAAGCCGGGATGCGGATGAGCGGGCTGCGGTTGCGCGCCGACCAGGCGACATAGCACGGCGCTTCATAACCCGGGACAAGGCGTTTGTACGAGTTGACCGTCGGATTCGTCACCGCCGTAAAGTTCGGCGCATGCTTCAGCACGCCGGCGATAAACTGCCGCGCCGTATCGCTCAACTGCAAATCGCCGTTCGGATCGAAAAAGGCGTTTTCGCCGTTGCGGAACAGCGACAGGTTGCAGTGCATCCCTGAACCGTTAATCCCAAAAATCGGCTTCGGCATAAACGTCGCATGCAGCCCATGTTTGCGGGCGATCGTTTTGACAACGAGTTTAAACGTTTGAATGTCGTCGCACGCTTTGATGGCATGGGCGTATTTAAAATCGATCTCGTGCTGGCCCGGGGCGACTTCATGGTGGGACGCTTCGATTTCAAACCCCATTTCCTCAAGCTCGAGCACAATGTCGCGCCGGCAGTTTTCCCCGAGGTCCGTCGGCGCCAAATCGAAATAGCCGCCGCGATCATTCAGCTCCATCGTCGGGTGCCCTTTTTCGTCAAGCTTGAAGAGGAAGAATTCCGGCTCAGCCCCTAAGTTAAAGGCGTTGAAGCCGAACGCTTCCATCTCTTTCAACATCCGCTTCAAGTTGTAGCGCGGGCAGCCTTCAAACGGCGTGCCGTCCGGGTTGTAAATGTCGCAGATAAAGCGGGCGACTTTTCCTTTTTCCGATGTCCACGGGAAAATGACGAACGTATCCAAATCCGGATACAAATACATATCCGACTCTTCGATGCGGACAAATCCTTCGATCGACGACCCGTCAAACATCATTTTGTTGTTAAGTGCTTTCTCTAACTGGCTGATGGGAATTTCGACGTTTTTGATCGTGCCCAAAATATCAGTGAATTGCAGGCGGATGTACTTGACATTTTCCTCTTTGACGATGTGTAGAATGTCGTCACGCGTATATTTTGCCATGTCTAAACTCCTCCCCGGCTCGGAAATCATTTTCCATGATTAATGAAAGAAGCGAGCGAGATCTCCTTGGCGAAGCGATGCGCGCTGGAACCGCCCGGCCTGCAGCAATTCGTTCCGCAAAATTTCGCGCAGTTCCTCGTCCGACAGCTTCGGTTTTCCCACTTTTTCGACTTTCTCCGCCTGCCCGTGGCGCCCTTCCTCCCGCGCGGCAAAAATTTGCTTAATGCCCGCCAAGTTGACGCCTTGGTCGATCAAATCTTTAATTTCCAGCAAGCGGTCGATGTCATTGAGCGAAAACAGCCGCCGGTTGCCTTCGGTGCGCGCGGGCGAGACGAGGCCGTGCTCTTCATAATAGCGGATTTGCCGAGCCGATAAGTCGGTCAGCTGCATCACAATCCCAATCGGAAACAATGGCATGGAACGACGAATTTGGCTGCTCATGCCAATTCCTCCTCGCTTTTGATACCTTTATTCTACCATAATGTTAGGAAATGAGTCAATGAAACGTGACGTTTCCTCACAAACAAATCAACTGCTGTTCAAGCAAACGCTGAATGGCGGAACAGACGGCGATTTTCACATGCGAATACGTCAATCCGCCTTGCACATACGCGACATAGGGGGGGCGCAACGGCCCGTCGGCCGTCAGCTCAATGCTTGCCCCTTGCACAAACGTGCCGGCGGCCATGATCACTTTATCTTCATAGCCGGGCATGTCGCTCGGGTACGGGGTAAAATGAGCGTTGACCGGGGAGGAAGCCTGAATCGCTTGGCAAAACGCCACCATTTGTTCCGGATCGTCAAAACGGACGGACTGAACCAAATCCGTTCGCTTCGCCTTCCACGATGGCGAGGTCTTTAGCCCGATCCGCTCGAGCATCGCCGCCGTAAAGACCGCCCCCTTGAGCGCCTGGCCCACGGTGTGCGGCGCAAGGAAAAAGCCTTGATACATATCCGGCAAGCTGTAAAGCGACGGACCGACTTCCGCTCCAATGCCCGGCGAGGTCATCCGATAGGCGCACGCCTCCACATATTCCCGCTTGCCGACAATGTAGCCGCCCGTTTTCGCCAAGCCCCCTCCCGGATTTTTAATAAGCGAGCCGGCCATCAAATCGGCGCCGACATGGCATGGCTCTTTCTCCTCGACGAATTCGCCGTAGCAATTGTCGACAAACACGACGACATCCGGTTTGATCGACTTGACGAATGCAATCATGTTGCCGATCTCTTCGACAGTAAACGACGGCCGGTCCGCATAGCCGCGCGAACGTTGAATGCCGATCATTTTCGTCCGCTCATGGATCGCTTCGCGAACGGCCGGAAAATCAACCATCCCATCCGCTGTGAGCGGCACGCTGCGATAACGAATGCCAAACTCTTTCAGCGAGCCGACGCCGCGGCCGCGGACGCCGACGATTTCCTCAAGCGTATCGTACGGAGCGCCCGTGATGTAAAGCAATTCATCGCCCGGGCGCAACACGCCAAACAGCGCGATCGCAATCGCGTGCGTGCCGGAAATGATTTGCGGGCGCACAAGCCCCGCTTCCGCTCCAAACACATCGGCGTAAATGCGATCGAGCGTATCGCGGCCCGCATCGTCATACCCATAACCGGTTGACGGGATGAAATGGGCGTCGCTCACTTGATGGCGACGGAAGCTCTCAAGCACGCGGTATTGATTGACGTCGACCAGTTCATCGATGCGGCGGTGAATCGGCGCGATTTGTGCTTCGATTTCCTCGATGAGAAGAGCGATGGTTTCTCCGTGTCTCCACTGTGTCCAAAACATAGATGAACCCTTTCTACCGTTGGAATGATTGCAGCTCCCCATACAAGGGGTGCGTAGGCAGCACGTATCCTTGGCAGTCGTACGTGCCCCCCTGTTCATTATAATGCCATTCGTGCAAAATGGTGTCCGATTTTAACCGAGCGAGCAATTTTCCTTCACCGCTTGGGATCGACACGTCGTAACGGGCCATTTGCTGTTTCACCGCCTCTTCAAGAAAATAGCGGAGCCGGTCAATGTCGGCGGCGGAAAGCGCGCTCATCACGATGGAAGCAGTCGTTGTCGGAATGAATTCCGACGCTTTTTGATCGCTTTTATTGTACACCGTGACCATCGGAATGGAAGAAGCCCCCAATTCAGCGAGCAGCCGCGACACCGTTCGCTCGTGCGCAACGTAATCCGGGTGAGACGAATCGACGACGTGAAGCAATAGATCGGCTTCCGTCACTTCCTCGAGCGTCGAGCGGAACGCGGCGACAAGCGTCGTCGGCAAGTCTTGAATGAACCCGACCGTATCGGTGACAAGCACTGTGTAGCCGCATGGCAAGACACATTTGCGCGTCAACGGATCGAGCGTGGCAAACAACAAATTTTCTTCCAACGAATCGGCGGCGGTCAGCCGATTGAAAATCGTTGATTTGCCGGCGTTCGTATAGCCGACGAGCGCCACTTGAAACGCTTGGTTTTTTTGCCGGCGCTCGCGATACCGCCCTCGATGCTCAGCGATGCGCACAAGCTCAGCTTTAATGTCGTCAATGCGGCGGCGAATATGGCGGCGGTCGGTCTCGAGCTTCGTCTCCCCCGGGCCGCGCGTGCCGATGCCGCCGCCCAAGCGGGATAGCGCCTCTCCTTGGCCGCTAAGGCGCGGCAACATATACTCCAGCTGGGCGAGCTCGACTTGCAGCTTTCCTTCTTTCGAGCGGGCGCGCCTTGCAAAAATGTCTAAAATCAGCTGCGTCCGGTCAATCACTTTCACCTCGCCAAGCATTTTCGTCAAATTGCGCGTTTGGCTTGGAGAGAGCTCGCTGTTGAAAATAACGACGTCCGGTTCCAGCTGCTTGACTATGGCGGCGAGCTCTTCTGTTTTCCCTTTGCCGATATACGTCGCCGGGTGCGGCGCTTCACGTTTTTGCGTCAACTCTGCCACAACCTCGCCGTTCGCCGTCGCAACGAGCGAAGCGAGCTCCTCCATCGAATAGCGAAACCGTTCATCATCGACACCAGCGAGCTGGCAGCCGACAAGGATCGCTTGTTCACGGCTCATGGCATCCCCCTTCCTTTCCCTCGCGGCGAACATGTTCTCTACGTTCATGATACCAAATCCCACCGTCGGTCTGCTAGTTCGTTCCAAAAAAACGATTGATTTTCCGCCGCTTTTGCCCCTACAATGATACAAGAACACCGCACGGAAAGGAACAGCACGAATGACGTGGGAAGTATTGAGCATCATCGGCACGATCGCCTTTGCCATTAGCGGGGCGATCGTCGCGATGGAAGAGGAGTACGATTTGCTTGGGGTGTACATTTTAGGGATTGTCACCGCTTTTGGCGGCGGGGCGGTGCGCAATTTGCTGATCGGGGTTCCCGTGTCGGCGTTATGGGAACAGCAGCCGCTCTTTCTTGTCGCTTTGGCGGCCATGACAGTTGTGTATTTGTTCCCAAAGCAAATGCTGCCGCCGTGGAAGCGGTGGGGCAACTTTTTTGACGCCCTTGGGCTGTCGGCGTTCGCCATCCAAGGAGCGCTGTATGCAGTCAAAATGGGGCATCCGTTAAGTGCGGTCATCGTCGCCGCTGTGTTGACCGGAAGCGGCGGCGGCATTATCCGTGACGTGTTGGCGGGAAGAAAGCCGCTCGTGTTGCGCGCAGAAATTTATGCCGCCTGGGCCATTCTCGCCGGCCTCGCCGTCGGACTGAAATGGGCCGAATCGCCCGTGGAGCTGTATGTGCTGTTGATCGTCGTCGCCGCTTTGCGCGTTTTGTCATACACGTACGGCTGGAAGCTGCCGCGGCGGGCGGTTGGGGAGAAAACAAGCGGGCAGCCTTGACACTCCGCACGGCTAAAGCCATGGGATTCTTGGGTCGTTCGCGTCCTCATCCATTTCTGGTTTGGACAACGCCCAAGTTCGGGGGTGTGTCATCACCCCGTCCCATCGGGTTAGCGTGTACCCCGATGGGCGGCGCACCTGTGACCAGTGCGCTAGGTTAGGCGCTCAAGCCTGAAATCGCTTTGGCGATGTTGATCGCCCCATTCAAGTCGGCATGGAGGGTGTATCCGCACTTTTGGCATCGGAAGCGGATGCCGTTTCGGTTCGCTTTCTCTCGATGACCACATTTACACGTTTGGCTCGTGTAGGTCGGATTCACCCACTCGACCCGAATGCCTGCCATTTCGGCTTTATAGGCAATCATCGTTTGCAGTTGATGAAACGCCCAAGAGTGAAGGCTTCGTCCTGCTTCTTTTGCCGATGTTGCCCGTTTTCGAATGCCCGTCAATTCTTCCATGCGAATCACGCCAACACCGTTGGCGAGGGCAAAGTTGACAATTTGACGGCTGATTTTGTGGTTGACACCTTTCATCCAGCGGGACTCTTTGTCGCCGATTTTTCGCACCGCATGAAGCTTCTTGGCTTTTCCTAATCTCCTTCGCAAAGCCGCATATCGCCGGCGAACAAAGGCGCATTGGTTGCCCTTAAAAAACAGCGATTTCGTTCCAACGCTGGCAACGGCGATATAACA
>NZ_MQMG01000026.1 GCF_001908025.1 Geobacillus proteiniphilus | reverse complement strand
ATGATTTTCATTTATTGCATCTGTTTGTTTTTAATGGTTGGGTGTGAGAAATGGAAAGAAACTGTCTCCCGAAACGATACAAAACTGAAGGTGAACCCGGCCTTTGTTGCACTTGCTGATGGAGATCGCAAATTAATTTTTCTTGACTGTAGATGAGCAATTTTCATTACAATATTTTCCGTTAACAAAGAGACCAACCTACAGTTTATTAGTGAATTTGCTCAACTATATAGATGCAATTTGAAGCTTTACCATTTGCAGCTTTTCCCGAGTATTTGATCGACTGTCGGGCGACCGAACAACGCCGCTTAAGGTGATCGCGCCTAGAATCATCTTTTTCATGGCGCTGACTGTTTCGGCCGCGTCTATCTTTACTTTTGTGCATGGGCGGGGCACCTCTCTTTTGGACGCGGTATGAGAACCTCGCGTGCGGTCGCAAAACGATGGACGCAGACTGGCTGTTGGTTTATAATATTTTTGAATCGTCCAAATATTCAGAGGAGTGGGAAGAGGATGGAACGAACCGTTGTTGAAACACGGTATGGGCGGCTGCGCGGTGTGGTGAATGGAAGCGTTTTCGTTTGGAAAGGAATTCCGTATGCGAAAGCGCCGGTCGGTGAACGCCGTTTTTTGCCGCCGGAGCCGCCTGAGGCATGGGATGGGGTGCGGGAGGCGACTGCCTTCGGTCCTGTCGTGATGCAGCCGTCGGATCCGATTTTCAGCGGATTGCTCGGGCGGATGAGCGAGCCGCCGAGCGAAGACGGGCTGTACCTGAACGTTTGGTCGCCGGCGGCGGATGGGAAGAAGCGGCCGGTGCTCGTCTGGATTCACGGCGGCGCCTTTTTGTTCGGCTCGGGTTCTTCGCCGTGGTATGACGGGACGGCGTTGGCGAAACACGGCGATGTCGTCGTCGTAACGATCAACTACCGAATGAACGTGTTTGGCTTTTTGCATCTCGGTGATTCGTTCGGCGAAGCGTACGCGCAAGCCGGGAATCTCGGCATTTTGGACCAAGTGGCGGCGCTGCGCTGGGTGAAGGAGAACATTGCGGCGTTTGGCGGTGATCCGGACAATGTGACGATTTTCGGTGAATCGGCGGGAGCGGCGAGCGTCGGCGTGCTGTTGTCGCTTCCGGAGGCCAGCGGGCTGTTTCGGCGCGCCATTTTGCAAAGCGGTTCGGGAGCGCTTCTCCTCCGTTCGCCCAAGACCGCCATGGCGATGACCGAGCGCATTCTCGAGCGCGCCGGCATCCGCCCGGGTGACCGCGGCCGGCTCTTGTCGATTCCCGCCGAGGAGCTGCTGCGGGCGGCGCTGTCGCTCGGTCCGGGAATCATGTACGGTCCGGTGGTGGATGGCCGCGTATTGCGGCGCCATCCGATCGAGGCGCTCCACGACGGGGCGGCCAGCGGCATTCCGATTCTCATCGGCGTGACGAAAGACGAGTACAACCTGTTTACCTTGACGGATCCATCGTGGACAAAGCTTGGCGAAAAAGAACTGCTTGACCGGATCAACCGTGAAGTCGGGCCCGTGCCGGAGGCGGCGATTCGCTATTATGCAGAGACGGCGGAGCCGTCGGCGCCCGACTGGCAAACGTGGCTGCGCATCATGACGTACCGTGTTTTTGTCGAGGGGATGCTGCGGACAGCGGACGCCCAAGCGGCCCACGGAGCGGATGTGTACATGTACCGGTTTGATTATGAGACGCCGGTGTTCGGCGGACAGCTGAAAGCATGCCACGCGCTCGAGCTGCCGTTTGTGTTTCACAATCTCCATCAGCCGGGCGTCGCGAATTTCGTCGGCAACCGGCCGGAGCGCGAGGCGATCGCTGACCAAATGCATTACGCCTGGCTGGCGTTTGCCCGCACCGGCAACCCGAACGGCGATCACTTGCCGGAAGCGTGGCCGGCGTATACGAGCGAGCGCAAGGCGGCCTTTGTCTTTTCAGCCGCCAGCCATGTCGAAGATGATCCGTTTGGCCGCGAGCGAGCGGCATGGCAAGGACGCTAGAAGATTTGATTCGTGAGGGAGCACCGCCATCTGTGAAAAAATGGAGCTTCGGCCTCTCTCCGCTAAACCAACAAAGGAACGGCCAACCGCCGTTCCTTTGTTATTCGTTTGCCCCCTGAGAAGGAAGCCCGAACTGTTCCGCCAGCGCTGGGTCGCGGTCGATGGCCTCGATGAGCTTGCGCATGACGTTGACGTCAAACGTAAAGTTCGCCCCAATCGGCGAGGTGACGAAAATTTTCCCTTTCTTCGCCTCCCGCGCCCGTTTGAATTGATAGCCGTCAATCGCGATGACGACTCGTTCGTCCGGTCTTGCCATTGAAGTCCCTCCAGTCGTTGCCGATTTGCTTTCTATTGTAACGTATTTCGGCGGCGGACGACAATGATCATACCGCACCCGATTCATGGAGCGTCAAGCGGATGGAGGATGAAACGCTCCCCCATCTATGCCAAAGGGGAGGAGCAGGGAATTTTTTGGCCCCATCCCTTCGATTTAGCCCTCTATATAAGTTGAAACTTTGTTTTACATCCAGTAGAACGCCCGCTGCATTCTATCAAAATGACTTGTTATGAAGGAAAACAGAATCGAACAATCGGAAAATCTTTATTGCAACTTATATAGAAAAGACAGGAAATGTAGTCTTTCCTTCAACATCGTTCCATTCTTTCGCTGCCTCCAGGCCGATCAGATCAGGTCAGATACGTTGCGATTTTTGCCAGGCATTCGTCAATGATTTCATCGATTTCCTCCATTTGAGCATCTTCTGGCTTGTATTTTTTTAAAATTTTTAGATGACGGGCTTTCCAATCTAATGTTTCACAAAAAAGAGAATCTGTTCCTTTCGTCGTGTTGAGACAGGCCCGCCAGTTGCCGCCAACGGCGATCTATGGTATAGTGAAATTATTGCAACGTCGGTCGTTGGAGGTGTCAGGCATGCATGCCTTGCTTGTGACGCTGCTTGTCATTGTGTCGATCGCGCTGATCGCAGTTGTCTTGCTGCAGTCGGGCCGCAGCGCCGGGCTGTCGGGGGCGATCACCGGCGGCGCCGAGCAATTGTTCGGGAAGCAGAAAGCCCGTGGGCTCGATGCGGTGTTTCAGCGCGTCACGGTCGTGTTGGCCGTCTTGTTTTTCGTATTGACGATCTTGGTTACGTACGTACAGCCATCATAAGTCAAACATGGGGCGGTCCATAGAATGAAGGGCTGCCCTTTCTATTTCACACCAGAGAGGAAGGAGAACCTATGATGAAAATTGTTCCGCCGAAGCCGTTTTTCTTTGAAGCCGGGGAGCGGGCGGTGCTGCTTTTGCATGGGTTTACCGGCAATTCCGCCGACGTTCGGATGCTTGGGCGATTCTTGGAATCGAAAGGGTATACGTGCCACGCTCCGATTTACAAAGGGCATGGCGTGCCGCCGGAAGAGCTCGTCCACACCGGACCGGATGATTGGTGGCAAGACGTCATGAACGGCTATCAGTTTTTGAAAAACAAAGGCTACGAAAAAATTGCCGTGGCTGGATTGTCGCTTGGAGGCGTATTTTCTCTCAAATTAGGCTACACTGTACCTATAGAAGGCATTGTGACGATGTGCGCGCCGATGTACATCAAAAGCGAAGAAACGATGTACGAAGGTGTGCTCGAGTATGCGCGCGAGTATAAAAAGCGGGAAGGGAAATCAGAGGAACAAATCGAACAGGAAATGGAACGGTTCAAACAAACGCCGATGAAGACGTTGAAAGCCTTGCAAGAACTCATTGCCGATGTGCGCGCCCACCTTGATTTGGTTTATGCGCCGACGTTCGTCGTCCAAGCGCGCCATGATGAGATGATCAATCCAGACAGCGCGAACATCATTTATAACGAAATTGAATCGCCGGTCAAACAAATCAAATGGTATGAGCAATCAGGCCATGTGATTACGCTTGATCAAGAAAAAGATCAGCTGCATGAAGATATTTATGCATTTCTTGAATCGTTAGATTGGTAATGGAGAAAGGAGGGGATGGCCAATGGATCATGTGTTGGCCGAACGAATTTTAACGTTTATGCGCGATGAGGCGTACAAACCGCTGACCGTTGAGGAACTGGAGGAAGCGTTTGGGATTGCGGATGCTGAGGAGTTTAAAACGTTTGTCAAAACGCTTGTCGCCATGGAAGAGGAAGGTCTTGTCGTCCGGACGCGCAGCAACCGCTACGGCGTGCCCGAGCGGATGAATCTCGTGCGCGGCAAGGTGATTGGCCACCCGAAAGGATTCGCGTTTGTCACACCGGAGGAGCCGGGACTGGATGATATTTTTATCCCGCCGTCCGAACTGAAAAACGCCATGCATGGCGACACGGTGCTTGTGCGCGTCCAAGCCGATTCATCCGGGGCGCGCCGCGAAGGAACGATCGTCCGCATTTTGGAGCGCGGGGTGAAAGAAGTCGTCGGCACGTACACGGAAAGCAAATATTTCGGCTTTGTCATCCCCGATGACAAACGGATCGTCAACGACATTTTCATTCCGAAAAACGCGGCGAACGGCGCGGTCGAAGGGCATAAAGTCGTCGCCCGGCTCACCTCGTACCCGGAAGGACGAATGAGCGCTGAAGGGGAAGTCGTCCAAATTCTCGGCCATAAAAACGACCCGGGCGTCGACATTTTGGCGATCATCTATAAATACGGCCTTCCGCTTCAATTTCCAGAAGACGTGATCGAGCACGCCAACCGGGTGCCGGATGTCATTACGGAGAAAGACTTGGAAGGGCGCCGCGATTTGCGCGGCGAGATGATCGTCACGATCGACGGGGAAGATGCGAAGGATTTGGACGATGCCGTCACCGTGACAAAGCTTGAAAACGGCAACTATAAGCTCGGCGTTCATATCGCCGATGTCAGCTACTATGTTGAGGAAGGCTCGCCTATTGACCGCGAGGCGTATGAACGCGGCACGAGCGTTTATTTGGTTGACCGCGTCATCCCGATGATCCCGCATCGGCTGTCGAACGGCATTTGCTCGCTCAACCCGAAAGTCGATCGGCTGACGCTCTCGTGCGAAATGGAAATCACCCCGCAAGGAGAAGTCGTCCGCCATGAAATTTTCCCAAGCGTCATCCGCACGGCGGAACGGATGACGTATTCCGATGTCAATAAAATTCTCGTTGACAAAGACGAAGCCTTGCGGGAAAAATATGCGCCGCTTGTGCCGATGTTTGAGCTGATGGCTGAGCTTGCCGACATTTTGCGGGCAAAGCGGATAAAGCGCGGGGCGATTGATTTCGATTTTAAGGAGGCGAAGGTGCTTGTCGATGAAAACGGCAAGCCGTACGATGTCGTCTTGCGCGAGCGGTCGGTCGCTGAGCGGTTGATTGAAGAGTTTATGCTGGCGGCGAACGAAACGGTGGCTGAGCATTTCCATTGGTTGAACGTGCCATTTATTTACCGTGTTCACGAGGATCCGAAGCCGGAAAAACTGCAGCGCTTTTTAGAGTTCATCACGAACTTCGGCTATGTCGTGAAAGGAACGGGCAACCAAATCCATCCGCGCGCCCTCCAGCAAATTCTCGAAGCGGTGCGCGGCGAGCCGGAAGAAATGGTGATCTCGACCGTCATGCTTCGGTCGATGAAACAGGCGCGCTATGACGCCGAGAGCCTCGGCCATTACGGCCTGTCGACCGAGTTTTACACCCATTTTACGTCACCGATCCGCCGCTACCCGGATTTGATCGTCCATCGGTTGATCTGGACGTATCTCATTAACGGCCAGATGGATCTTGACACCCAGCAAAAATGGGCGGAAAAGCTGCCTGAAATTGCGGAACACGCTTCCGATATGGAGCGGCGCGCCGTTGAGGCGGAGCGGGAGACGGACGATCTGAAGAAAACCGAGTTTATGGAAGACAAAATCGGGATGGAGTTTGACGGCATTATCAGCTCGGTGACGAACTTCGGCTTGTTCGTTGAGCTGCCGAACACGATCGAAGGCTTGGTGCACGTCAGCTACTTAACGGACGACTATTACCGCTACGACGAACGCCACTACGCGTTGATCGGCGAACGGACGGGGAAAATGTACCGCATCGGCGATGAAATCACCGTCCGCGTCATCAACGTGAACAAAGACGAACGGATCGTCGATTTTGAAGTCGTCGGCATGAAGGGACGCCGTCCGCCGAAAGCGAAAGCCGCTCCGGTCGTCATTGAAGGGAAAAAGCAAAAGAAAGGAAAAGCGAAGGCGGAGCCGAAAGCGCAAAGCGGCTCAAACCGCAGCGCGAAGGCGAAAAAGAAGAAAAAGAAAAAACGGTGAGGAAAAGCCGAACGGGCGGCTTTTCCTTCTTTTTCGTTTTTGGTAAAATAAGAAACGCTACAATGAGGAGGGGGAAAACGGATGCCGAAAGGCGAAGGAAAAGTGATCGCCCAAAACAAAAAAGCGCACCACGACTATTTCATCGAAGAAACGTATGAAGCCGGCCTTGTGCTGCAAGGGACGGAAATCAAATCGATCCGCAACGGCCGGGTGAACTTGAAAGATTCGTTCGCCAAAGTGGAAAAAGGGGAAGTGTTTCTTCATAACATGCATATCAGCCCGTATGAACAAGGCAACCGCTACAACCATGATCCGCTGCGGACGAGAAAGCTCCTTTTGCACCGCCGCGAAATCAACAAGCTGATCGGCTATACGAAAGAGCAAGGGTATACGCTCGTGCCGCTGAAATTGTATATTAAAAATGGCTTTGCCAAAGTGGAGCTTGGAGTGGCCAAAGGGAAGAAAAAATACGACAAACGGGAAGACATGAAGCGGAAAGAAGCGCAGCGCGAAATCGAGCGGGCGTTCCGCGAGCGGCAAAAACTATAGAGGGTTGGTGATTCAAAGAAAAAACGGGAGATCCCAATTCTTTTTCTATTTAGAGAAACTTTGTCAGATCGACATGCCTTTCTCGTCCAGCGCCGCCGATCTGGGCGCAAAACCCGTTTTTCACCAGCCTTATAGGGAGTCGGTGGTGTATGGGAAAAACAGTTCTCAATCGAATCTTCTCCAGTGGAGAAGCATTGAAACATCGGCTCTTCTTTCCTGGCGAACTCCATCGCTTTGGCAAAAATGACCGTTTTTCACCGGGGTTGAAAACATTCCCATTGAAAATGCGCATCGCCATGGTATAATAAATAATGCAACAGCCAGTTATCCATCGCTTACGCTATTCCGATCTTTCTTCGCCACCGCGGGGACGATCCGGATTCGACAGGGGTAGGTCGAGCTTAAGCGGCGAGCCGAGGGGGACGTCCTCGTAAAAACGTCACCTAAAGATAACTGGCAAACAAAACTACGCTTTAGCTGCCTAATTGCTGCAGCTAGCTCCTCCCGCCATCGCCCGCGTGGCGTTCGAGGGGCTCATATGAAGCGGGCTACGCCCAAATCCGCCGCCTGAGGATGAGGGAAGAGACGAACCAGGCTAGCCGCCGGGAGGCCTGTCGGTAGGCGGAACGGACGGCGAAGCGAAATATACCGACTACGCTCGTAGATGCTTAAGTGGCGATGCCTCTGGACGTGGGTTCGACTCCCACCGTCTCCATTTCCAACATGTTGCTGTTTCGGATTAAAAATGGTGAACCTCTTGATACGACCGTGTTTGCGGTCGTTTTTCATTTTTGGGGAATCCTAAAGAAATCGATAGAATCCGAAAAAATTTTGCACGGATTTTGCACCGCGTTTTTACCTTGCATTGTATACCGAGTTCGACAGTGACTAAGTAAACAAAATGCCTCTCATCCCTTGATGCCAAAGGGACAAGAGGCATTTGGGCATCCTTCCAGCGTGTATCTAGGCGCGAGGATGGATGCCTAGAATCTTCGGAGGCGGCCTCAGCTCTAGCGCCGCCAAGAGTTGCACTTGTCTATTCTAACCAAGGAATCGAGTCCATGTCGCCTTTTTTTGTTTGGATGTAAATTTATGTTAGTGAATTTGCTCATCTACAGATGATTAAAGGATTCGTTGTTTTTGAAGATGTAACATATTTTGAAACAGATTGCGTTAAAGACTTTGATGCTGATGAAATATTGGAAGTAGTGCTTATTTCCGCCACTCAATCGCTTGAAAAAGTTAAAATAGTAACCGACGGGGTGAACATCATCATGATTGAGGCGGGGAATGTAGAGTGGCACTCACTTTGAGCGCAATGCTTAAGGGTAATTCTTACAATGCGCGCATACCGTTGGCCCGATATTTTTATACAGTTTTGAGAAACAGAAAGAGATTTGTCGGCTGCCCAAAAACGCGGCGATGCATAGCCCCATCACCGAAGTGGTTGTCAGCGGTACAAATACGGGGTGCCGTAGTATTCCGTCCGGTTGAGCTCCGGGTATTCCAAAGTGAAATGAATGAAAATCGGGCACCAATCACAAAACGGGTACGTGTGAAAAAAAGCGCGGTCGCCATAGCGAATGGCTTCGAGCGCCAACGGCAATTCTTTCTTGAATACGTTCGCCCGGCGCGCATTTTCTTGCCGGCCCATTTGCCGGTTGCCAATGAATACATAGAGAAACAATACTAGCTGTTGCCCGGCTTGTTTCCATTCACCGAGCACTTCATCGCGTTGAGAAGTGAGCTGATCAGTGACAAATGCGCGGGAGACGGTGAGGAATAAGGCGCCAGTCGTGTCCGAGTGGGTTAAGGTGTACAGACGGCCGTTCACTGGTGACAGCTGGGTGATTCCAGCGGTCTGGGTGACGTGCAGTCGCTCGGGAGAAAGGTGTTTCATGGCGGTCCCTCCTTCTTTCATCTTGTTCTGCAGCGATGATGGGCCCATAATATGAATATGCGCCTCGTTTGTTCATGATGAATGGATTCGTGATCGGGAAAAAGAGATAAAAAAGAAGGCCGAACGAGCGAATCTTTCGCTTCGTTCGGCCGAGCGATCGGCGCCTGTTAGTCGGTTGCGGCGGATGGCTCTTTGTCTGCCGCTGCTTCACGATGAGCGGCAGGAGTGTCGGCTTCGGCCCATTGCGGGCGCCAGGCGATGCAAAGCGCCCCGCCGATGATGCCGAGAATCGTGCCGACTAAGAAGCCGCCCAAGGCGCCCATGATCGACAGAATGGCACTGAACATACCGATGATGCCGAGCAAGGTGGATAGCCGCGGCATGGCGTAGGAAAGAATCCCCATCAACATGACCATGCCGCCAAGGAAAAAGCCGACGAACACCATGCTTCCGGGAACGAGAGAAATTTCGTATAGCTGCATCGGAACCCATAAAATCACAAGGCTTGATAACAAGAGAAACGTTGCCCCCCAAAACGGGCGGCGTTTCCGCCAGCGACCGAACGCCTGCCAGCTAGAACGAATGATGCCCAATGTTTCTCATCCTTACTGAAATTAGTTGAGTTTTTCAAAGTACACTTTCATGCCCGGCAGCGACACTTTTTGCTGGAATAAGTAGACGGTTTTGATATCGCCGTTTTCGATCGTAATGCTGTCGGCTCCTTGTGTGAATTCTTTGGCCGCTTTCTCGACTGGGTTGCTCGTATCGCCGACATAGCTTTCTTTCATCGTCAAGCTGCCGAAGGAGATGTTGCCGTTGATTTGCGTCGCTTTTTGCACGAGGCCGTCAATGGAGACAGGCTCGCTCGCGACAATGACGACGCGAATGCCCAAGGCCGGGAAGTCTTTCGAAATCCGAAGACCTTGAATCGTCGCTTTATCCATTTCATTGACGAAGACCGGCGTCTGCGGCGCATTGCCTGCTTCCGCCACGCCGCCGTACATTTTAAACCCGCTGCCGTTTAGCTTGTCAAACTGAACAGTGAATTCGCCGACCCCGCTGATTGGTACGGCATAGGCGACGCCTGTCAGCCCGAAGGCGGACAACATAAGAGTGAGGGCAAAAAATCCTCCGAGCAAGGCGAGAAGCAACGGTTTTTTCGCCGTGTGCCCTCCTACAATCAGTGATTGGCTGGCCATATTCATGAACATTCTCCTCCCCTTCACATAAATTGAAAGCGCTTTAAATATAGATTTAATTAAATATTAAAATAATTCAAATAAAATAAAATCCCTACATTTGTAGGGTTTTTTCCCGTCTTCGTCGCAGAGGGGAGAAGGAATCAACGCACGCGTTGCGAAAATACAATAGTGAGGGAACACGGTCGACCAAAAAAGGGGGGCGTTGCCTTGTCAACAGAATTGGACAATCATTTGTTTCGACTGCTGAGAGAGGCTTCGGATATTTTGCGGCAGTATGAAAGGGAAGTGAACCGGGAATGGAAGCGGATCGGCGAAGCGCTTGGCAAGCGGAATGCGCGGGTTCAAGAGGTGTTTTCCACGCTGTGCGCATTCGTTCAGGCAAGATTGCTCCCGTACGGGGGCGAACACCCAGCGAATAGGCATCTCGAACGCATTGCGGCGTTTCATCCGGAGATGGTCATATTTTCCCTAAATTTAATGGAAAATACGGTTCATCAAGTGTTGAAGGCGCATGCGTCAGCGGCTGCTACGCTGCACCCAGCCGTGCGGTATTTGTTTTTCAAATGGAATGAATGGTTGTTGTATGAAATGAATGAGCAATCATTCAAAATCGGCCGCGATTCCTCGTGGAAAAAAGAATCCTTGTGGAAAGACGCCGTCATTTTGTTCAACGAATGGATTTTGCGGGCGCAGACGTTTGAGGAATCGGCGGCGCATATTTGTTTTGGTTTTTCCTATTTTCTTCCTTTCAGCCGCTGCGCTCTGTTTCAATTTGTCAATCAGGAGAGCACAGCCATCGGTCTGCACGGGCATGGCGTGGACAATGGGCAAATTCAGCGCTTGCGCGTGGAATTGGACAGCATTCCGATGTTGAAAGAAAGTGTGGGGAAATTGAAAGCGGAAGTGCATGAATTTCGACATTTTCGTCCGATTTATGTGCCGAGGGCGAGCGAACAGTTTCCGCGCCTGTATGTGGATTTGTTCGGTTTGGCCTCACTGGTGATCGTTCCGGTGTATGTGCCGACGGAAGGGCGGATGATTGGAGGCGTCGTTCTCGACCGCGGACCGGGCCGCTTCTTTGCCGTTGACCGCCGCCTGTTTCCCGCGCTGATGAAATTTGGCCAAAGCGCGGGGGAGTTGCTGTTGAAATGGATCAAGGCGCCAAAAAAAGAATGGGAAGGGATGGCGGAATCCTTGTCGCCAAGAGAAATCGAGATTTTGAAGCTGCTCGCCGACGGAGCCTCGACATTGGAAGCGGCCTGTCAGCTTTATTTGAGCGAATTTACGGTGCGCGACTACATTTCCAGCGCCTTAAGGAAACTCAACGCGAAAAATCGGACGGAAGCGGTGGCAAAAGCGCTGCGTCTTGGGTTGATCGGATGATGAGGCGGACCGGTCTGTCCGGCCGTTTCATTTCACACCATTTTCGCCGATTGCTCACCGTTTGGACACAGTTTTGTTCTATACTGCCTACTGAAAAACATGAAAACATGGCAGGGGGGAAAACTGTGGAACAAACGGTGAAGGCGGCGGACAAACAGCGGCCGATGTATGCGGCGGTCTGGAGGTGGCATTTCTATGCCGGGATCATCTTTGCGCCGTTTCTGATCATTTTGGCGTTGAGCGGGGCCGTCTATTTGTTTAAGCCGCAGATCGAATCGGCTCTGTACGGCCATTTGTACGAGGTGGACAAGGTAGGGGAAAAAAGGCTGTCTCTCGTTGAGCTGACGGAACGGGTCAAGGAGAAATATCCGCATGATTCCGTTGTCTCTGTGACGCTTGAGAAAGAAGCGAATCGGACCGTGAAAATCGGGATGATGGACAAAGGAGAAATGGTGTTTGCTTTTGTCAATCCGTATACCGGGGAGATTCAAGGGGCATTGCGCGCGGATGAGAATTGGACGGAAATCGCGAAAAAAATCCACAGCGAGCTATTGATTGGCGGAACGGCAGCCAACCGTTTTGTAGAGCTGGCGGCTTGTTGGGGCTTTATTTTGTTGGCCACGGGCCTCTATCTTTGGTGGCCGCGGCAATCATTCTCTGTTCTCGGGACGTTTTGGCCGCGCTGGCGGGCGAAAAAACGGTTGGCTTGGCGCGATTGGCATGCAGTGACAGGCATATGGTTGAGCATCGGCATTTTGCTGCTCATTGTGACAGGGATGCCGTGGACAGGGGTCATGGGGGAGGTCATCAACCGCGTGGCGACGGCGACAAACACCGGGTATCCGCCGTTTGCGTTCAGCTTCGGACCGAAGCCGGAATCGAAAGTGGTCACCAAAGACGTGGCGCAAGACGTGCCATGGGCGGCCGAGCAACTGCCGGTGCCTTCTGTTCATACACACAACACGACTTCGTTGTCGCTCGATGACGTGTATGCGATCGCGGAGGCGAAAAAGGTGAAAAAGCCGTTCACCATTTCGCTGCCGCAAGGGCCGAAAGGGGTGTTTACCGTTGCGACATCGAAGACGAAGCCGTGGGATAACGCCACCTTGCATATTGACCAATATTCGGGACGGGTGCTGAGCGATGTCCGCTTTTCCGACTACGGCGCATTGGCCAAAGCGATTACGATTGGCATCGCGTTCCATGAAGGGCGGTTGTTTGGGCTGGCCAATCAGCTCGTCAATCTCGTTTTTTGCCTCGGGCTTGTGTTTTTGTGCGTCAGCGGCTTTGTCATGTGGCGCAAGCGCAAGCCGAAAGACGGTTTCGGCGCTCCGGCGCGGGTGAAAGACCCTCAAGCGGCGAAAACGGTGTGGGGCGGCATGATCGCTGCAGGAATTGTGATGCCGTTATTTGCTTTGTCGCTCGCCGCAATTTGGCTGTTTGATCGTTTTGTTGTGCAAAAGATTCCGAGCATTCGTCGCTTTCTAGCGGCGTAAACATCTTTGGAAGCGGCTTGAATGTCCTTGAGCATCAGGCCGCTTTCTTTTCTCGACGTTGGGTTTTTTTGTCATGTTCTGCATGGGGCGGCATATGGATAAAAAGGGAATCTTCTTCAGCGCATCAAAAGGGAGGAAATGAGAATGAACCAGCCCTACGCGTCCCATGCTTCGTCACCGCAGCTCATTGCCCTGGTTGACCCGTATGTGTACCACGCTTTCCAAGCTTTGAACGGCAAAGAAGTGGTGGTGGAAACCGTCCGCGGTTCGATCCAAGGAACTGTGAGGGATGTGAAGCCGGACCATATCGTCATCTCGGCGCATCAGGCGGTTTATTACATCCGCTTGGCGCAAGTGGTGTCTGTTCGCCTCAGCAATTAATGGAGAGGAGGAAAAGAGTCGTGGTATTTCAGCGGATCGACCGGCTGGCGATTGAATTGCCGAAGCCCAAATACGCGGACCCCAATGCGGCTGCCGCTGTTCAGGAGCTGCTTGGCGGCCGTTTCGGAGAAATGTCGACGTTAAACAATTATTTGTTTCAGTCATTCAATTTTCGGCAAAAACAGAAGCTGCGCCCGTTTTACGAGTTGGTGGCGAGCATCACCGCCGAAGAGTTTGGCCATGTGGAGCTCGTGTCCAATGCGATCAACCTTTGCTTGACCGGCTCCACCCATCCAGGTGATCCGGATACAGCGCCGATGAAGGATGCGAAAGACAAGCGCAATACGTATCATTTTATCGCGACGGCGCAGACGGCGTTTCCCGGCGATTCGATGGGGAAGGCGTGGACGGGGGAGTACGTGTTCAACAGCGGCAACTTGATTTTGGATTTGCTTCACAACTTTTTCCTTGAATGCGGAGCGCGCACGCATAAAATGCGCGTCTATGAAATGACGGACCACCCTACCGCCCGCGAGATGATCGGCTACTTGCTTGTGCGCGGGGGCGTTCATATTTTGGCGTACGCCAAAGCGATCGAAGTGGCTACGGGGGTCGATGTGACGAAACTGCTGCCGATCCCGAAGTTGGATAACCGTGTGTTCGACGAGGCGAGAAAGTATGAGGATCAAGGCGTCCACCGCCGGCTTTATACGTTCAGCGATCGCTATTACAAAGAAATCGTCCGCATTTGGCAAGGAACCCATCCAAGCGATGGACAGCCGCTCGAGGTGGTCGAAGGAGCGCCCCAAGGGGGGGCGATCCCCGATTTGGACGAAGTGCCGGAAGAATTCGCCCCCGGGATTTCGGCCGAAGATTTTTTCGAAATCGCCAAGCGGCTGCAGCGGTCGGCAGGGTTGTGATGAGGCGCCCAACGGCGCCTCATTTTTTGAAAAGCAGGTCATTGAACAAAAAGGACGGCGCAACGAGGGCATGACGTTTCCCTTGAGCGTCCACGATTGGAGGAATCGCTATCTTTCTTCATGTTGTTCACCGGCGGCGCGGGCGGCAACGGTTTGGAGCACGTCGAGGAATGTTCGGGCGCTTTTCGGCAAATACCGTTGTCGGTCGAGGATGGCGGCGGCTTCCGCTGTCATCGAAGAGTCGATGATCTCCAGCACCTTGATGCCAGGGAGGCGAAACAAGGCTACGGTGGATTGCGGCACAATGGTGGCCCCGAGGCCTTGGGCGACAAGGGAGAGCAATATGGTCGCGTCCGGGCATTCGCATAGAACGTTCGGTTCAAAGCCATGGCGGCGGCATTCCTCGATGACCCGCTCGTACTGTCCGGCGCCGTGCACTCGGTGGAGAAGGAGAAGCGGCCAATCCGCAAAATCGCGCATGCATAACGCGGTTTGGCCGGTTTTCCATTGCGCCGGCAACACGCCGACATAACGTTCGCCGGGCAGACGGATGACGTCGTAATCAGCCGAGTCGATCGGCAGGCGGACGATGCCGATGTCAATGTGCCGCTCGTAAAGCAGCTGGCAAATGGAAAATGTATCTCCTTCACGGAGATGAAAGGTCACGTTCGGGGCTTGTTCATGGAAGTGACGGATGGCTTGGGCCAAATAGTAAAAGCACGATTTAACGCAGCCGATCGACAGCGTTCCCGCCGTTCCCTCTTCGATTTCTTTTACTTCCGCTACGGCGTCATCCAGCTGGGCGAGCAGCCGTTTCGCCTTTTCGTAAAACGCTTTGCCCGGTGCGGTGAGCTCCATTTTTTTCGCCTTCCGGTCAAATAAAGGAACGCCGAGCTCTTCTTCGAGCTGCTTCAGCTGCTGGCTGAGCGGCGGCTGGGCGATATGAAGCTTTTGCGCCGCTTTGGTGATTTGCCCCTCTTCGGCAATCGTGACGAAGTATTTCAGCTGCTTCACATCGATCATGGCCGTGACTCCTCTCTTGCTTCCATATCTTTTTCGTATAGGATGGTTGATCATTTTTGTATTTTTCATATATGAAATCATATGTTATATTAATTTTGAACATTCTGAATGATAGCGCTTCCTTATCTATTATACGTGAAAACGGGGGGAATGAAAATGCCGGCCAAAACAGGTCAGGAGTATATGGAGCGGCTCAAGCGGGCGAAAAGCAGCGTGTACATCCACGGGGAAAAAGTTGAGGATGTCACTGTTCATCCGGCGTTCCGCAACGTCGTCCGTTCGATGGCGGCGCTTTACGACCGGCAATATGAAAAGCCGGAGAAAATGTTGTACCGGTCGCCGACAACCGGGCAGTTCGTCGGCATGACGTTCATTCAGCCGACAACCATTGACGAGCTCATCGCCCGCCGCGAGGCGACGCAAGAATGGGCGCGTATGTCGGCGGGGATGATGGGCCGTTCTCCCGATTATTTAAACGCGGAAGTCATGGCCATGGGCGTCGCCAATGATCTATTTGCCGAAGATGATCCGATGTTTGCCGAAAACGCGAAAAACTACTATGAGTACGCGCGTGAAAACGACATCAGCTTGACGCACACGCTCATCCATCCGCAAATGAATCGCGCCAAGGCGCTTCATGAACAAAACGATGCCGATGTGCCGCTCCATTTGGTGGAACGGCGAAAAGACGGGATCATCGTCAGCGGCATCCGTCTGTTGGCGACGCAAGGCGGGATTACGGACGAAATTTTAGTGTTTCCATCAACCGTGAAAAAATCGACAGCTGGTGAAGACCCGTACGCGCTCGCCTTTGCCATTCCGAACAATACGCCGGGCGTCAAGTTCATTTGCCGCGAGGCGTTTGACTACGGGCGGAGTGCGTGGGACCATCCGCTGGCGTCCCGCTTTGAAGAGGGCGATGCCATCGTTTCGTTTGAAAACGTGTTTGTGCCGTGGGAGCGCGTGTTTGTTTGCGGCAATTCATCGATTTGCAACCGGACGTTCCGTGAGACGAACGCGGTCATTCATATGTCCCATCAAGTGGTGGCGAAAAACATCGTCAAAACGGAGTTTTTGCTCGGTGTCACGCTTTGTCTGATCGAAGCAATCGGCATCGGCGAATTCCAGCATGTGAAAGATAAAGGGGCGGAAATCATGCTCGTCCTCGAGACGATGAAGAGCCACCTGTACCGGGCTGAGCACAATGCGAAGCGAGACCGCTGGGGAACGATGACGCCGGATTTTGCCGCGCTCGATGCCGCGCGCAACTGGTATCCGCGCATTTATCCACGGCTTTCGGAGATCATCCGCATTTTAGGAGCATCGGGGTTGATGGCGATTCCGACTGAAGCCGATTTCCATCATGAAGAAATTGGAGATATCGTCCGCCGCGCGATGCAAGGGGCGACGGTGGACGGCTATGAACGCGTCCAGCTGTTCCGTCTCGCCTGGGATCTCACGATGAGCGCGTTCGGAGCCCGACAGACGCATTACGAATATTACTTTTTCGGAGATCCCGTTCGGATGGGGATGGCGTATTTTGACGGCTACGAAAAAGAGCCGTATAAACAGTTTGTACGCGAATTTCTGCGCGGCGCCAAAAGCGTGTTCATTCCTTCCGACAGCCAGCGGTGACAGTGCAAATTGAGTTGGATTTTTCGAAAGGGGAGAAGGATGATGACATTTTCCATTATTCGCTGCGCCCGCGCGGTGCTGCATGTGACCGATTTGGCCGCCGCCCGCGATTTTTACGAACGGGTGCTTGGGTTTGTCGTGACGGAAGCGGATGAGAGCCATCTGTATTTGCGGGGGCTGGAAGAATATCATCATCATAGTCTTCTATTGAAAAAGGGGCCCCGCCCTGCGGTCGAGGCGCTTGGCTACAAAGTCGGTTCCGAGCAGGAATTGGAAGCGCTTTATGAATGGTTTGCGGCGCAAACGCTGCAGCCGAAATGGCTGGAAGCGGGAAGCCAAAACGCCATCGGTCGGGCATTTCGCGTTCAAGATCCGTCCGGGCTGCCGCTTGAGTTTTTTGCCCAGATGGAGAAAACAGAGCGGCTTTTGCAGCGGTATGACTTGCACCGCGGCGCCCGCGTGCAGCGCATCGATCATTTCAACTGCGCGGTTAGAGATGTAAAGAACGCGTACGACTTTTATGTCCATGGTTTGGGCTTTGCCTGCTCGGAGTATACGGAAACAGAGGATGGGAAACTTTGGGCTGCATGGCTGCACCGGAAGCAAAACGTCCACGATTTGGCGCTGATGAACGGAAAAGGGCCGCGCCTTCACCATATCGGGTTTTGGCTGCCGGACCCGCTCAGCCTGATCCATGCGTGCGATGTGCTGGCGGCGGCCGGATATGCGCCGAACATTGAACGCGGGCCGGGCCGCCACGGATTGTCGAACGCCTTCTTTGTCTATTTGCGCGACCCGGATGGCCACCGAATTGAGCTGTATAACGGCGATTATTTGACGAGCGACCCCGATTTTCCGCCGATCCGCTGGGATTTGGACGATCCGCGCCGTCAAACGTTCTGGGGGCATGCGGCGCCGGACAGCTGGTTTGAAGAGGCGTCCATCGTCCTTGACGTTCACAGCGGCCAGCCGATCGAGCCGAACGAACCGACATTGGCGAAGCGGAAACCGACCTTCCTGATTTAGAAAAAGACCGCCGCCTTTCTGCTCGCGGTTTTTTGGGATCAAGATTATATATGATTTTATCGTTGATTTCATATATGATAATGTGTACAATATAAATAAGATTCAGAAAAATAAAGTCAATAGGGGGCAAAGGGATGGCATACCACGAGGCGAAAGAACGGCTGCGCGGCTCGATCGCGCCGGTCGTCACGCCGTTTGATGAGGAAGGAAACGTTGATTTTGCGGCGCTCGCCGCGCTCATCGATTGGCATATTGAAAGCGGCACGCATGGCATTTCCGTCACGGGAACGTCGGGAGAGCCGAGCTCGCTGACGCTTGAAGAGCGAAAACAGGTGATGGAAACGGCGAAAAAAGCGGTGGCGGGTCGGGTGCCGTTCGTGCCGGGGACGGGCTCGACCAACCATGCGGAAACGATCGAGCTGACCAAATTTGCGCAAGAGATTGGGGCCGATGCCGCGATGGTCATCGTCCCGTATTACAACCGTCCGTCCCAGCAGGCGCTGTATAAACATTTTAAGGCGGTGGCCGAGGCGGTCGACATTCCGATCATCGTCTACAACATTCCGGGGCGGACGGCGGTCAATTTGGAAGTCAAAACGTTGGCGCGGCTGGCCGAAGATTGTCCGAACATTATCGGCGTGAAAGAGTCGAACAAAGACTTCGAGCATGTCAACCGGGTGTTGTGGCATTGCGGGCGCGATTTCCTTCTCTTTTCCGGCATCGAGCTTTTGTGCTATCCGATGCTGGCGATCGGCGGCGCCGGATCGATCAGCGCGACGGCGAACGTCGTGCCGCATAAAGTGGCCGAGCTGCACGACGCTTGGTTTGAAGGCGACATCAAGCGGGCGCAAGATCTTCATTTTGAACTGATGGAGCTCAATGATGTGCTGTTCATTGAAACGAATCCAGGTCCGGTGAAAGCGGCGCTCGGGATGATGGGGAAAATCACCCCGAAGCTCCGGCTGCCGCTCGATTTGCCAAGCGAAGAGCATCAGCAGCAAATCCGCCGCACGCTCGTCAAATACGGCTTGCTGGCTGAAGAGACGCAGGACGAAGAAATGCAAAAAGCGACATAAAACAAGCGCGTGCAACCGGTCACGAGTGTTGATGATTCGTTGCTTCCCGAAAACAGAGCGCCATGCAGCTGCACGCTCCGTCGGCAAGCGAACCGCTTGCCGACGGCGGCAGAAAAGCCGGGAACAGTGCTTTCTCAACTGATTTTGATTGGTTCATCAACACGCCTGGCAACAGGCATATTAGATGCAACGAAATCGTTTAACATATCCTTGACGGAAAAGTGGCTCATCCATTTTTGACTGTCGAAGGCAAGCCGCAGGCTTGCCTCCGTCACGCCAAAGCGCGATCAAATGCTCGGTAAGAGCTGCAAATGGTAAAGCTTCAAATGGCATCGATACAGATGAGGAGGATACATGATGGCGAATGTGCGCTTGCGCCTGGCCGGCATGGTGCGGGCGATTGAGGCGAAGGCGGATCCTTGGAGCGGAACGGTGTCGTTTGGCGGTCGGACGCACCGCATCGATGAATGGGAATGGGCTGCGCCTGTTGACGGGGCGATGTACGGGGTGGCGCTGAATGATGAAAAGGAGTGGGAAGCGTTGTCAACCGAAATGAACGCCCCGCCGTATGAAAAGCCGCCGGAAGGCCCGGTGCTGTATATGAAGCCGGCAAACACCATCAACGCCCATCGGCGTCCGGTGCTTCTGCCTCGTTGGGTAAAGCATCTTCAGGCTGCTCCGGCGCTCGGGCTGGTGATCGGGCGGACGGCGGCGCGCGTGCGGCGCGAGCAGGCGCTCGATTTTGTATTCGGCTATACGATCGTGAATGATCTGTCGATTCCACACGAGCAGCGGCACCGCCCGGCGGTGAAGGAGCAGGCGCGCGACGGGTTCGCCCCAGTCGGCCCGTGGATCGTGCCGAAAGAGGAAGCGTCGCCGCTGTCATCCTTGACCGCACGCGTATACGTCAACGGGCGCCTCGTCCAGCGTGCAGACCCGAGCCGCTTTCGCCTTCCAGTCGAACAATGGCTTGCTGAGGTGACCGAATTTATGACCCTTTACCCAGGCGATGTGCTGTTTTTCAGCTGGCCGGCCGATGCGCCGCTTGTTACAGCAGGAGATGTGGTGCGCATCGAAATCGAAAGGATCGGTGTGTTGGAAAATGAAATCGCCCTGGAACAAGGAGGCGATGAATGATGAGGCGGGCGCGTGTGGCCTGGAACGGAATCGTGACCGAAGCCGAGCCGCTCGACGATGGCCGCCTCCGCCTGCCGGACGGAACGATCGTCGGGGAGCTTGAAGTGATGTGGCTTCCCCCGGTGGAGCCGGGAGTGATCGTGGCGCTTGGATTGAATTATGCCGAGCATGCCGGCGAATTGTCTTTTGTTGCGCCGAAAGAGCCGCTTTTATTTTTCAAAGGGAAAAATACGCTCATCGGCCATCGCGGCCGAACCGTTCGCCCGGAGGGGGTCAACATGATGCATTATGAATGCGAGCTCGCGGTCGTCATCGGCCGCCCGGCCAGCCGGGTGAAAGCGGAACGGGCGTACGATTACATTTTCGGTTACACGATTGCCAACGATTACGCTGTTCGCGACTACTTGGAAAATTACTACCGGCCGAATTTCCGCGTCAAAAACCGCGACCGGACGACGCCGCTAGGCCCGTGGATCGTCAGCCATGAGGAAGTCGGCGATCCGATGGCGCTTCGTTTGCGGACGTATGTCAATGGGGCGGTTGTGCAGGAAGGATATACGGGCGATATGATTTTTTCGATCCCGTATTTGCTTGAGTACATCACCGAATTCATGACGCTCGCGCCTGGCGACGTGATTTTGACCGGCACGCCGAAAGGGGCGGTGAACGTCCAGCCCGGCGATGAAGTCGTGGCCGAAATCGAACGCATCGGCCGGCTGATCAATTACATCGTCTAGCCAAAGGAGGAGGAATGATGCCGCACTTTATTTTGGAATACACGGCCAATATCGGCGAAGAGGCCGATATTCGCGGCTTGCTTGAAAAAATTCACCGCGTGCTGATCAAGCGGAGCGATTGGTTTCCCGTCGGCGGCATCCGCTCGCGCGCCATTCGGCTTGACGAGTATTATGTGGCTGATGGGGCCGAAGACGATGCGTTTGTGCACGGGACGCTGAAAATCGGCGCCGGGCGTCCGGAACAGGTGAAAAAAGAAGTCGGCGACGAGCTGTTTGCCGTGATGAAAGACCATTTCGCCCCGCTGTTCGCCAAACGCTATTTGGCGCTGTCGCTTGAGCTGTATGAATTCAGCGAGGCGGGGACGTATAAACACAACAACATTCATGCGCGTTATCGGACATAGCGGGAGGGGAAACGAATGGCAGTGCAACCAAAAGTGCTTCATTATATCAATGGGCAGTTTGTGGAAGGGGCAGCCGGTGCGTATTTCGACAACATCAATCCGTTTACGAACGGGACGATCAACCAGATAGCCGAGGGGCGGAAAGAAGACATCGATGCGGCGGTTCGGGCGGCGAAGGAGGCGTTTGATCACGGGCCGTGGCGGACGATGCCGGTTGAAAAGAGGCTCCGTTATTTGTTCCGCATTGCCGAGCTGATTGAAACATATGCGGACGACATCGCCTATTTAGAGGCGCTCGACACCGGCATTCCGATCAGCCAGGCGAAAAAACAGGCCGCCCGCGCGGCGGAAAACTTCCGCTTTTACGCGGAAATGGTGAAGACGCGCCTTGTCGGCGAGGCGTATCATGTGAATGGTCAGTTTTTAAACTATACCGTTTATAAACCAGTCGGCGTCGCCGGGCTCATTACGCCGTGGAATACGCCGTTTATGCTGGAAACGTGGAAGGTGGCTCCTGCGCTGGCGACCGGCAACACCGTCGTCTTGAAGCCGGCCGAATGGTCGCCGTTGACGGCGAATAAACTGGCGGAAATCATCGATGAAGCCGGGCTGCCCCGCGGGGTGTTCAACGTCGTGCACGGGTTTGGCGAAACGGCGGGCGCCGCATTGGTCGCCCATCCGGACGTGCGCCTCATCTCGTTTACCGGCGAGACGACGACCGGCATGGAGATCATCCGCAACAGCGCGGCAACGTTGAAAAAAACATCGATGGAGCTCGGCGGCAAGTCGCCGCTCATTGTGTTCGCCGATGCGGATCTCGAACGGGCGCTTGACGCGGCGGTGTGGGGCGTATTTTCGCTCAATGGCGAGCGGTGCACGGCCAACTCGCGGCTGCTGCTCGAGCAGTCGATTTACGACGAATTTGTCGCCCGGCTCAAAGAGCGCGTCGACCGCATCGTCATCGGCGATCCCATGGCTCCAGCGACCGAGCTTGGCCCGCTCATTCACCGTGCTCACTGGGAGCGGGTGAACCGCTATATTGACATCGCCAAGCAAGAAGGGGCGGACGTCTATGCCCCCAGCGTTCCAACAGGGTTGGAAAAAGGCAATTTTGTGCCGCCAACGTTGCTGCTTGGTTGCCATAACGGCATGAGGGTGGCGCAGGAAGAGATTTTCGGACCGGTCATGGCGGTCATGTCCTTTGCGGATGAAGAAGAGGCGATACGGCTGGCGAACGATGTGAAATACGGGCTGGCGGCATACGTCTGGACGAACGATATGAAGCGCGGCCACCGCGTCGCCCAGGCGATCGAAAGCGGGATGGCGTGGGTCAATTCACCGAACGTCCGCGATTTGCGCATCCCGTTTGGCGGGACGAAATACAGCGGCATCGGCCGCGAAGGCGGGCATTACAGCTTTGATTTCTATACGGAAGTGCAAGTTGTCCACGTCGCGGTCGGCGACCCGCCGATCCCTTCGTTCGGCAAGGCGAAGCCGCCTTCCGCTTTGTCTGCAGAACAGAAATAACAGCTGGTCAACATATATTATGTGATATATGATAGATGTATGGAAACGAAAGCGAAAAACAAAACCCAATTGGCTTACGAGTATATTCTTTCCCGCATTGAAAACGGCGTCTATGGCCCGGGATACCGCGTCGTCATCGACCAAATCGCCCGCGAGCTTGGACTCAGCAGCATCCCGGTGCGCGAGGCGATCCGCCAGCTCGAGGCGGAAGGGCTTGTCGAATTTAAGCCGTATACAGGCGCCGTTGTGAGCAACATCAACGAGAAAGAATATATCGAGACGCTGTCGGTGTTGGCTGTGCTGGAAGGCTATGCGACCGCGCTTGGCTCCGCCCATTTGACGAAGGAGGCGATCAACGAGCTTGAGCGGTTGAACGAATGGATGGAGCGGGCGCTTGAAGAGCTGGAGCTGGAACGGTTCAGCGAGCTGAACTATGAATTTCATTCCTTGATTTACGCCCATTGCGGCAACGCCTACCTCGAAGAGCAAATCAAGCAAATTTGGCAGCGGATGAAGCGCATCCGCGCCTACGGCTTCACCTTTGTGCCGCAGCGGGCGAAAGCATCGATCGAAGAACATAGAGAGATCATCCGTCTGTTGCGTGAACAGGCGCCGCCGCATGAAATCGAACAATACGTTCGTCAACACAAAATCAACACCGCCGAAGCGTTTAAGCGGCGGCGCTGATCTTCTTCCGCCGGGTGGAGGCCTGGCGGGAGAACGATGATTTGAAAGCGTTGTCAATATAAAAGGGGGGCAAAAAAAGATGAAAAAAGGAATGTCTCTATTGATGGCGGCATTGTTGCTCATTTTCCTTGCCGCCTGTGGGAAGACGGCGACATCGGGAGGAGAGGATGAAATCAAAATTGGCGCCATTTTTTCGGCTTCCGGCGGGGCGGCCCCGCTTGGCAAACCGGAGATGGAGACGGTCAAAATGCTCGTTGAGCAATGGAACAAGCAAGGCGGCATTGATGGAAAGAAAATCAAGCTGATTGCCTATGATGACAAGTCCAACCAAAATGAGGCCGTATTATCCACGAAAAAACTCATCGAACAAGACAAAGTCACTGCCATTATTGGCGGCACGATCAGCGGCAACTCCTTAGCCATGATTCCACTCATTGAAAAAGCAGGCATTCCGTACATTTCCCTCGCCGCAAGCAAACAAATCGTCAATCCAAGCGATGGATCCTCACGTCATTGGACATTTAAAACCGCTCAAGGGGACAATATCGTCATCCAGAAGCTGCTTGGTTTTTTAAAAGAGAAAGGATGGACGAACGTCGCCTGGCTGAACGTCGCCAATGCATACGGAACGAGCGGGCATGAAGAGTTTGTGCATTATGCCCCGGAATATGGGGTGAAAGCCGTCATCGAAGAGGAGTTTGAGGCGACGGTCGATGATGCGAAAGCGATGTTGACAAAGGTGAAAAAAGCGAATCCGCAAGCCATTATCGTATGGGGAACAGCGCAGGAATCGGCGGTCGTCACGAAAAACATCCGCCAGTTGGGCATTGAGGCGCCGATTGTGGAAAGCCATGGCATCGGCACGAAAAGCTTTATTGACTTGGCCGGGGAGGCGGCCAACGGCGTATGGTTCCCTGCCGGGCGCATTTTAGTGGCCGATCAGCTTCCGGACAGCGACCCGCAAAAAGAAACGCTGCTAAAATACAAAGAACAGTTTGAGAAAGCGTACGGCTATGCCCCGACAACGTTTGGTGGACATGCGTGGGATGCGTTCCATTTGTTGGTCAATGCGATCAAGGAGGGCGGCGCGGATCAAGAGAAAATACGGTCGGCTCTGGAGAATACAAGAAAATTTATCGGCATTTCGGGCGTCTTCCATATGTCGAAAGACGACCATACAGGGCTTGACGCCGACAGTTTGGTGATGGTGCAAATTCAAGACGGCAAGTTTGTCCTTGCCGAGCAGTAAACAGGGAATGAGGTCGCTAATTCCCTTTTGTTCCACCTAACCGTTGAAGGAGGGACGGGGCATGGAAGCGTGGAGCCAGTTTGTGCAGCTGTTGTTTTCCGGGCTGACGGTCGGCAGCATTTACGCGTTGGTGGCGCTCGGGTTTGTCATTACGTACAGCGTGACCGGCATTTTAAATTTGGCTCAAGGCGATTTCGCTATGTTGGGGGCGTTGTTTTGCATTACGTTGGTCAATAACGGAGTGCCGTTTGCCGCGGCCATCGGTTTGAGCATGCTTGCGGTGATGGTCGTCGGTGGGCTGTTTGAGCGGCTGGCGATTCAGCCGGCGCGCCGTTCGCCTGTCGCGGTGCTCATTATCATTACGATCGGGGCGTCGTTTGTATTCCGCGGGATCGCCTTGCTTGTTTGGGGGACGGATCCGTACGCGCTGCGCCCCTTTACGGGCCATGGGGCGCTTGAGGTGTTTGGAGCGGTCATCCAATGGCAAAGCGTCTGGGCGATCGTCATTTCGCTCGCAAGTTTTGCCGCCTTGCATCTGTTTTTTCACCGAACATACATCGGCAAGGCGGTGGCGGCCTGCGTCATCAATCCGTTTGCCGCTCGGTTGATGGGGATTGACATCCGCAAAATGTCGCTTGGCGCGATTGCCGTCAGCGCCGGTCTTGGAGCGCTGGCGGGAATCGTCATCGCCCCGATTTCGGGCGCGTCTTATGATATGGGAATGATGATCGGGCTGAAGGCGTTCATCGCCGCTGTTGTCGGGGGATTGACGAACGCCCCGGCGGCGATCGCCGGTGCGTTTCTCGTCGGGCTGCTTGAATCATTTGCGGAAGGATACTTGTCCTCGGGGTACAAAGAAGCGATCAGCTTCGGGCTGCTATTGCTTGTTCTGTTTTTCATGCCAAACGGGCTGTTTGCCAAGATGACAGGAAAACGAGTGTAAGGGGGGCGGATGGATGGAGCACGGTCAACGAATGACGGATGGACGGAAACGATGGCTCTTGCTTGTTGGCGCAGCCGTCTGGCTCGGTCTCCCTTGGCTCGTCTTCGGCAATAACTACGTGCTAAGCACTCTGATTCTCATCGGGCTGTACGCGCTCGTAAGCACAGGGATGACGCTGTTGATGGGGTATGCGGGCCAAATTTCGCTCGGCCAGGCGGCGTTTTACGGCATCGGGGCTTATGCGTCCGCCTATTTGACCGCGCATGCGGGATGGCCGTCCTGGCTGGCGCTGGCTGCCGGCGCGGTTTTGGCTGCTTTGGTGGCGCTTGTGGTCGGCATTCCAGTTTTTCGGCTGCGTGAGCATTATTTGGCGTTGGCGACGTTAGGCTTTGGCGTCATTATGTTTACATTTTTCAAGGAATGGAAAGAGATCACGGGAGGGCTGAATGGTTTTTTTGGCATTCCGCCGATCCGTATAGCCGGGGTTCCGTTGCAAAGCGATCTCCAGTTTTACTACCTCGTTTCGTTGTTTGTTCTGGCCGGGTTATGGTTTGCCCATAATATTGTCCGCTCCCGGGTCGGAAGGGCGCTGCGGGCGATTCATGGAAGCGAGGTGGCAGCAAGCTCCCTTGGGGTGAACATTATGAAATACAAGCTGCAAATCTTTATGCTCAGCGCGGTCTACGCTTCGATTGCCGGGAGCTTATACGCCCATTACGTCACGTTTATCAATCCGGATTTATTCGGCATCGTCCCTTCGATTTACTTTTTAATCATGGTGGTCATTGGCGGGACAGCCAGCGTATGGGGAGGACTCATCGGCGCTGCCGTCTATGTCTGCTTAGGAGAATGGCTCAAAGCCGTTGTCCCGCTGTTGCTTCCGAATGCCGGCGGAGAGTTTGAAATTGTCTTTTTTGGCTTGTTGTTGGTGGTCATGTTGATTTATATGCCGAACGGGTTGACGGGTGTGATGCAAAAGAGGATGCGGCGCTTTTTGGAAATGGGCGGACGTCAAGAGAAGCAGATAGCCGCAGTTGAGGGGCATAAGGCGCGTTCGATCGGAGGGGAGCGGGGATGAGCGCAGTGTTGCTCGAAGTGGAGCAATTGTCCAAGTCATTTGGCGGCGTTCAGGCGGTGCAGAACGTGTCCTTTCACGTGAAAAAAGAAGAAATCGTCGCGGTGATCGGGCCGAACGGGGCAGGCAAAACGACCTTGTTCAATATGATCAGCGGCATTATTCCGCCGACGAGTGGTCTCGTTCGTTTTCAAGGAGCCATGGTCAGCGGCAAACAACCGCACGAGTT
This sequence comes from Geobacillus proteiniphilus, assembly GCF_001908025.1. Taxonomy (GTDB): domain Bacteria; phylum Bacillota; class Bacilli; order Bacillales; family Anoxybacillaceae; genus Geobacillus; species Geobacillus proteiniphilus. The sequence goes on along the minus strand of NZ_MQMG01000026.1, from coordinate 21,368 downwards.
GGCGATGCTGGGAATGACAAGGACGTTTCAAAACTTGCAGCTGTTTTCTGATATGACGGTGTTGGAAAATGTGATGGTCGGATTTCATTCACGGTTGAAGAGCGGAATCCTCAGCGCCGGCTTTCGGCTGCCGCGTACGGTGAAAGAAGAAAGGCAAGCGCAGAAACAGGCGTTTTCCTGCCTCGAGCAGGTCGGTTTGGCCCATCTCGCCTGCAAGCGGGCAGGCACGCTGCCATATGGGATGCAGCGGCTCGTGGAAATCGCTCGGGCGGCTGTGTCTCGTCCTTCGCTCATTTTGCTTGACGAGCCGATGGCCGGGCTGAACCCGCAAGAATCAAAGCAGCTCGTTGATGTGTTGCTGGCGATGAGGGAACAAGGCTTTACCTTTTTGTTCGTGGAACATGATATGGAAACGGTGATGGCGATCGCCGACCGGATCGTCGTCCTCGATTATGGGAAAAAAATCGCCGAAGGGGCGCCGGAAGAGATTGCGCGGCATCCTGATGTCATCAAGGCGTATTTGGGAGAGGAGGCGGTCTGATGCTCGTGCTTCGCAACGTTCATGTCTACCACGGCCATTTGCACGTGTTAAAAGGGGTCAGTTTGCAAGTGGACGAAGGAAAAATCGTCACTGTTGTCGGCGCCAACGGGGCGGGCAAAAGCACGCTGCTCGGCACGATTGCCGGCGTCTACGCTCCAACCGAAGGGGAGATTCTTTTTGAACATAAACCGCTTCCATACGGAAAGGTGGAGCAAATTGTTGAAAAAGGCATTTGCCTTGTGCCGGAGAGGCGGCAAATTTTTGACAGCCTGTCCGTGAGGGATAACTTGCTGCTGGGGGCGTACCGCCGCCACCGCCGCGACGGACAGGAAGTGAAGCGCGACTATGAGCGGGTGCTTGAACTGTTCCCGAAACTGCAAACGATGCTCGACCGTCCGGGAGGACTATTAAGCGGCGGCGAACAGCAAATGCTGGCGATCGCCCGCGGGCTGATGGCGAGACCGAAGCTGCTCTTGCTTGACGAACCATCGTTAGGGCTGGCGCCGCTTGTGGTCAAGGAAGTGATGGGGATGCTGACACAGCTCTGCGATCAATTTCAGACGGCCATGATTCTTGTCGAGCAAAACGTGCGTGCCGCCCTGCAGACCGCGGATGAGGCGTATGTGTTGGAACGGGGAAGCATCGTGGTGCACGGGAAGGCCGCCGAGCTGCTTGCCGATGAGCGGGTGGCAGAGGCGTACCTTGGAGCGGCGGGCCGCCGATGACAGCCGTATATCGTCGTTGTTTCTTTCCCCTATTTCTGCTATGATGGGGGTAGATTTGACCCTCATTTCGGCATGAATGGGTCTCAGCCATAGAGGCAAGATGTCGGACGAAGCGCCCGTCGTGTGGAAACATCAAGAAGGAAAGCCGCCCAACCGCCAGCTGAAGGCGTAGGGCTGCTGGATGACGAAAAGGGAAGGATGGGAGAACCGTATGGATGATCGTACATTTCGCAGAGCCATGGGAAAATTTGCGACCGGCGTGACGGTCGTGACGACCGAATTTCAAGGGGAAGCGAAAGGAATGACGGCGAACGCGTTTATGTCCGTTTCGCTCGACCCGAAACTTGTCGTCGTCTCCATTGGTCACAAAGCGCGAATGCATGACATTGTCAAGCAAACGGGGAAATTTGCCGTCAACATTTTGCGGCGCGATCAAGAGGAGTTGTCGCGCTTGTTTGCCGGCCAGTTGAAAGAAGAACGCCATGTTTCGTTTGATTGGGTGAACGGCCATCCGATTTTGCCGGAGGCGTTGGCGAATATTTTATGCAACGTCCACAGCACGTACGTGGCCGGCGATCATACGCTTTACTTTGGGGAAGTGACCGATATTTTGATGAAAGACGAACCGGGCGACCCGCTCTTGTTTTTTGAAGGGAAGTACCGGAGCATTGGACAATAAGCGCCCTTGGATGGATCGGGGCCGCTATGTCGATGCGGGGACGACGCAACAGGCGGTTCAGCCCGTCATCTTGCGTCCCGGCCGTTTCCATGGCGCTATTAGAAAAGGTGTCCCGCTGTTTGGGACACCTTCGTTGTTATTTTTTCAATACATCGTGATCAACGTACCGTTCGCCGTTCAGTTCGCTGATGACGTTGATGGCGACTTTCGCCCCGTCGCCCGCTGTGATGATCGTATGAACGCTGACGCCGGCCACCGTCCCTGCCGCCCAAATGCCGTCGATGTTCGTTTTGCCATTGGCGTCGACGTCAATCACCGTTTTAATGCGCGGCTCCGTGCCCGGTTTGGTGCGCAGGCCGATTTTTTCCGCCAGATCCGTGGCGACGCCGGTGGCGAAAATGACGTGTTTCGCCTCAAAGGAGCCGTTTTCCGTTTCGAGGCGGAAGCCGCCGTCCGTTTTTTGCACGTCTGTCACTTGCGTTTCCACCAATTCCGCGCCGAATTTCGCGGCTTGCCGTTTTCCTGTTTCGACCAATTCCGGGCCGCTGATTTCCGGAACACCGTAATGGTTTTCCACCCAAGCGCGCTTGGTCATGCCTTTGTCGCTGTCAAACAACACTGTTTTCTTTCCCGCTTTGGCGGCGAAGATCGCAGCGCTCGCTCCCGCCGGTCCAGCGCCGATGATGGCGATGTCGTACATCGTGACCGCCTCCTTGTTTTGAATATTGGCACTATCATTCATTACTTTATCACAAATGGAAAAAGGGTCCAAATGATCTGCTTTTTATTTATAATTGCTATCATTTTATATTTACTTTAAATAATTATGGGCGTATAATAGATACCAAACACGCAGCAAAGGGGAGGAAACGCGTGAATAAACCGGCCGTTTGTGAACAGTGCGGCCAGCCGTTGCGGCGGCTGAAACACTCACTGCTTTGCCAATGCGGGACGAAAATTGTGGTTCAAAAATCATATCGCTAAAAACGATTTCCTGTTTCTGTCGTATTCAACCGGCGAATGGCGCCGGTTTTTTTCTGTCCTCATTTGGGGTGGCGGCGAATATATAAAAGTAAAACCGCATTTTTCACAAGGGTTGGTGCCGCTGATGCACGACAAACGAGATTTGGGCGCCCGCTTGGCCGCTTTTTACCGAGGGATGGCGGAGTGGGTGGGACAAAAGCAGAAGTATTTTCCTCTTCCATCCCATGAAGAGAGCCGGGATCAGTTGCTTGCTTACTTATATATGAGGGAGCATATGCCGTCGGATTTGCATGAAGCGATGGAAGACGCCGGATGGCGGCTCGAGGGGCAAGAGGCTCATCTCATCGACGCGATCGAACAAGTTTTGGCATATTTGCGCACGCGGGTTGATGGCGGATGGGAGCTTCGAAAGATGACAAGAAAGGAAGCGAAACAGTTGCTTCATAAACGGGCGGAGGCAGTGTTCGGAAGCCCAAGTTCTGTTCGGCCGACACGCATTATGGTGACGATGGACGAGGCATGGGTGGATGAGCCGGGGCTGATCGAGCGGCTGCTTCTTTATGGCATGGACATTGCCCGCATCAACTGCGCCTACGGTTCTCCAGAAACGTGGGAGGCGCTCGTGGCCATCATTCGTCAAGCCGAGAAGCAGTTGGAGCAACAGCTGCAGGGGAGGCGATGCCGCATTTACATGGATCTGCCGGGGCCAAAAATCCGGGTCGACCGCTTGGCGGTCAACGCGGGGCCGATGAAGCTCTCTGTGAAGAAAAATCTATATGGAGAGCCAATGGAGCCGCTCTTCGGCCTCATTTCCTTCTCTTCTTCCCCGCCGCCGTCTCCGCTCCCCCGCGATGTTTCATTCTTGTGGCAGTTGACGGCTGAGGACGGAGCGACCGTCGAAGAAGGGGATGAACTGCTGTTTACCGATGTGCGCGGAAAAAAACGAAAACTTCGGGTCACGGAACAAATCGCGCCGTCTTGTTTTAAAGTTCTTCTTTCGCGGACGGCCTATGTGCAAAAAGGGATGAAACTGCGGCGCGGGTCGGCTTCCTTCACTCTATGTTCTGTTTTGTTCATTCCAATGAAAGCGTTTGTCACGGTCGGTACACCGCTGTATATTTATTTCGATGACGCTGCGTTTGCACAGGCGCAGAATGGATGCGGTGTGAAAATGACGACGACGTTGGCGAAAGCGTGGCGCAATGTGCGGGCGGGAGACCGCCTTTATTTGAACGACGGCCAAATTGCAGCGCGGGTCGTGAAAGTGCACGAGCGGCATGTAGAGGCCAAAGTCGTTGCCGATGGCGGAAAGCGAAAAGCGATTAAGCAAGGAACGGGCATCCATCTTCCCGATTCGTTTCTCCATTTGACGGTTCCGCCGCTCACCGACCGCGACCTTGAATGGATTCCGTTCATCGCGAGATGGGCGGATATCGTCGGGCTGTCGTTTGTTCAGGCCCCTCATGACCTGCGAAAGCTTTATCATTTGCTTGCCGAACAAGGGGCTGGTTCTCTCCCGGTGATCGCGAAAATCGAAACGCGGGCGGCGCTTCATAACTTCGTTCGCATCTTGCTTGAGGGATTGAAGTTTCCGGCGTTTGGTGTGATGATTGCGCGCGGCGATTTGGCCCTGGAGATTGGATTTGAACATCTTGCGGCCGCACAGAACGACGTTTTGGCGCTATGCCGGGCGGCTCACATCCCGGTCATTTGGGCGACGCAAGTGCTTGAACAAATGGCGAAAAAGGGAATTCCGTCGCGCGCGGAAATCTCGGATGTTTTTCTTGGAAAACAGGCGCAATGCATCATGTTGAACAAAGGAAGGCATATTGCGGAGGCGGTGCGCTTATTGTCGTCGTTGTTGGAAAAGGAGGAGAGGCAGAGTGGATCGCTGGCGATGCCGAAAACGGACGGCGAACAGATGAACCTGCTTAACTTGTGGGAGGATGAAGGGTGAGCGTTGGCCACTGCTTCCGCCGTCTGTTTGAGAAATGAGCCGCGCCAAAAAAGGAGTCCTGCTGTGTTAGGGGGCTCCATATTTTTTGTCTAAATGTAAACCTATATAAAAATAAAGTTGACAAATAAAAAACACATCAGGCACAATAGAAACAAATATTTGGAGAGGAGGGAAGATGTGCGAATCCATTCCTTTGTTTGGGCGGCATTTTTTGCCGCGTTGACGGCTGTTGGTGGGTGGATCAAAATTCCGGTGCCGTATGTGCCGTTTACGCTGCAAATCGCGGCGGTGTACTTGGCCGGCTGTCTGCTTGGCCCAAAAATCGGAGCGCTTAGCCAACTTCTATATGTCTTGATTGGGCTGGCGGGCGCGCCCGTGTTTGCGGAAGGAGGCGGGCTCGGTTATATTTGGAAGCCGACGTTTGGCTATTTGCTCGGTTTCATCGCCGGGGCGTATACGTGCGGCTTGCTTGTCCGCCGCTTTCAATGGACAAGAGCGAGAGACATATTGATGGCGAATGCAGCGGCATTGTTGGTCGTGTATGTGTTTGGCTGCGCGTGGCTGTACATAGCGATGAAATGGATCGCGGGGGCTCCGCTTTCCATCGGCCAAACGCTATGGTTCGGCTTTCTTCTCCCGGTGCCGGGAGATCTCGTGCTTTGCGCCGTTTGTTCGGTCATCGCGGCGCGCGTATGGCCGCGCGTCCGACCGATCATGATGACTCGAGGGATGGGGGGATAAGAGAATGGGGCAAGCCATTTTCATGACGGGAACAGGAACAGAAATCGGCAAAACGGTCGTCACTTCCATCGTGGCGTTGGCGCTGGAGCGGCTTGGGATGAGCGTAAGCGTGTTGAAACCGGTTCAGACTGGACTGGCCGAAGACGGGGTGTCGTTTGCCGAACAATATTGGTACGAACGAGTGGCGAAGCTTTCCGCATCAGAAGGCATGTACTATATGGAACCGGCGATGTCGCCGCATTTAGCGGCGAAGTTGACCGGCACGTCCATCGAACCAGAGAGGGTGGCCGAACGGTTGGGATGGCTTACGCAGCGCTATGATGTGGTGCTCGTCGAAGGAGCGGGAGGGTTGGCCGTTCCGTGGTGTGAGCGCGACGGACGATTCTATATGACGAGTGATTTCCTTCGTGATTATCAGCTGCCGGCGATTCTCGTGTCGCTCTCAAGCCTTGGTGCGATTCATCACGCGGTGACGACGGCGGCGTATGCCGACGCGCAAGGCATTCGTCTGCTTGGCCTGATGTTTAATCAGTTTCAGGAACAAGAGATCATCCACCAAAACAATGTCGAAACGATCGCCGCCTTGCTTCGGCTGCCGGTGCTGGCGGTCGTGCCGCTCCTTCCTGCAGTCTCAAGGAGGGAACTGGAAACCCTAGCTCAGCATTGGATCGAACAAGGAAAGGCGAAACAACTGCTGGAGGTGCTTGGCGTTGGCGTATAGCTACGAGCAATTGGAACAGTGGGACAAGCAGTACGTCTGGCATCCATTTACGCAAATGAAGCAGTATGCCAAAGAACGCCCCTTGATCATTGAACGCGGGCAAGGAAGCTATTTGTACGATGTCGACGGCAACCGGTACTTGGACGGCTATGCGTCGCTATGGGTCAATGTCCACGGCCATAACGATCCGGAGCTGAATGCGGCGCTTCGCGAGCAATTGGAGAAAATTGCCCATTCGACATTGCTTGGTTCGGCGAATGTGCCGTCGATTTTGTTGGCCAAACGGCTGCTTGAATATTGGCCGCACATGTCAAAAGTGTTTTATTCCGATACCGGGGCGGCGGCGGTGGAAATCGCGCTCAAGATCGCCTATCAGTATTGGAAAAACATCGACCCGGTCCAATATGCGAAGAAGAACAAGTTTGTCTCGTTGAAGGAAGCGTACCACGGCGATACGGTCGGGGCGGTGAGCGTTGGAGGCATGGAAACGTTCCACCGCATTTTTGCGCCGCTTTTGTTTGAGCGGATCGAAGTGCCGTCGCCGTACGTGTACCGTATGGACGAATACGGAAGCGAGCAGGAGATCGTCGGCTATTGTTTGCGTGAGCTGGAACGGGTGCTTGAGGAGCAGCACGATCAAATCGCCGCGGTTGTCATCGAGCCGCTTGTGCAAGGAGCGGCGGGGATCATCGTCCATCCGCGCGGGTTTTTAAAAGGAGTGGAAAGGCTTTGCCGCCGGTATGGGGTGCTCTTCATTTGCGACGAGGTCGCCGTCGGCTTTGGCCGCACCGGCACGATGTTCGCTTGTGAGCAGGAAGAGGTGAAGCCTGATCTTGTCTGCCTTGGGAAAGGGATTACTGGAGGATATTTGCCGCTCGCGGCCACACTGGTCACGGAAGAGATTTATGCGGCATTTCTCGGCGATGTGGACGAAGACAAAACGTTTTACCACGGCCATACGTATACGGGGAATCAGCTCACTTGTTCCGTTGCGCTGAAAAACATTGAGCTCATCGAAAAACGCGGCTTGATTGACAGCGTAAAGCGGAAGGCGCGCCGGCTGGCCGAATGGCTTGAGCGGTTGTATGAAATTCCAATTGTTGGCGACATCCGGCAAAAAGGCTTGATGTGCGGCATTGAAATCGTGAAAGACCGAAGAACGAAAGAAGTGTTTCCGCGCGCGGCCATGGTGGAGCACCGGATCATCCTTGAGGCGCGCCGGAGGGGGCTTGTCATCCGTCCGCTCGGCCCGGTGTTGACGTTCATACCAGTTCTTTCGATGAGCGAAGACGAAATGGCTGAGGCGGTGCGCATTTTGTTCGATTCGCTTGCCTGTTTGTACGAACAGGCGCGCGCAGAGCTTCTATAAGCGGGGGCGGCGGACAGTAACGGGTTCGGTTCAGAAGTACAAAATCAAAAAAAACAGTACAAATAACAGCGTAATTAGCACAAAATTCGAACTAAATTTAACAAGGTAAAAAGCACATTAAAACGCTTGGGTTTATTCCAAGCGTTTTAAACTAAAATTATATTGACTTGTTAAATCAAGACTGTTACTAAAAGGTTACTACCGTACTTCAATTACAAAGGCATAACTTGAATCTCCCTTTTCCCATCTTGCTGAAACATCATACACATAAACACCTTTTTCTTTTGGTAATAGTATCACATTATCATTTATTGGAACATTTTCTGTTTTTATATTTGTAAGCCATCTATTTACTACTAATGTATTTTCTTTAGGCTCGTCTTTGAATTCTATTTTCAATTGGGAATTTGGTGGTACAACCACAGGTTTTAGTTCTTGATTTTTAATGAGTTCTGGCGGAGAACTTGTATCAGCACAAACAGAATTAAGTAATCCATTCCAACAATACGAACCTTGTGTCACTTCTACCTTTTTTTCTCCAACAGTTATGGTTGGTAAAGGTGGTTTAGCACTAAATAGTCCAATAACAAAATAACCACCAATGCCTAACACAATTAATACTAATAATGGAATTAAAAACTTTTTCATACACTTCCCTCCTCGTGGGTTAATTTTCCCTTTGCTAATTTTCTAAGTAATCTATATATTACCCGTGGTGCTAGTTGAGCTTTAGCGCTCAACTAGCCCAAGTGTAACCAGGGAATAAGCTAACAATATACCGTCTAGTGCCACTTCAAATCCGATAATCGAATTGGCTCGGATCCCCGTGATGCGATAGTGGTCAACCAGAACCGAGAACACCGTCTCGATCACTTTGCGTTTTTGTTGGATCCACTGCTCCCATGTCTCAGACGCACGATGTTTCTGGTTTTTTCGAGACGGAGTCCAAAGCGCCATTTGGTATTCTTCGTACAGCCTTTTTTGCAAGTCACGGCTAATGAATCCTTTGTCCCCAAAGTTATACGGGTGGGGAATTTGGGTCATCACGCTTTCGGCTGCGATTCGATCGTGGCAAGATGCTTCCGTCACCACATACCCCATTGGCAGCCCTTGATCGGTCACTTGAAGGTGCAGCTTCAACGTACCATTGCTTTTTGGAAGCGCAATACCCGATGTCGGCGATCTCTTGAAACCGTTTGACGCGATGCATTCTTGCCGTATGGCACAATGGGAGCGGCAAGCTGTCCACGACGGCATAGGCATGATGTTGGCCACGTTTTGCCAGCTCATGGCGGATCCATTTGATAGCGAAGCCAAGCGCCCGGCAGCGGCGGTTATACCGGGAACGTTCGAGAAACGAGCCGTTTGTGAACAAATTTCCCGTGACAAAACGATGCCACGCCCGTTCAGAAGTAAAACCGAGCAGCTTTCCTAAAAGATGAATGGCGATGATGACAGCGTCCTCTTGCTTGACCAAATGGCGATTTCGACGATGAAGATGCACCTGAATGCATGAAAGTTGAGCAGAAACAAAAACGAAAATGGCGGCATATTGCTTTTGAATCTTGGCCCGATCTGTAGTAAAATGAAAGTGCTCTTGCATAGGGATCCTCCTTTTTAATGGTTGGTTGCACTTTCATTTTAAGGGGATCCTCATGCAAGGGCTATTTTTATGCTTGTTTGAGTTTATCTAGCACCACGGGTAAAAGAAAATAATTTCCTTTAATGAGAATATCTTATAGAAAGAGACCTTCCTTTGCATTCACGGATCGATGATTTGGGAGAAATCGCCGTTTTTCACCAGCCCTCTAGGTACTGGTCTAAGCAGCGGGCGTTTTTCCTGCATACAGTGGGACTAAAGCAAGCGGAAGGGGGGAAGCAAGATGAGCCATCTCCAAGTGGCGGATGAGCGCATTTGGCGGCCATGGGGCTGGTGGTTTTGGCGGCCGCGCCCGTTTTTCTTCGGCGCTCCGTTTTTTGGCGCTCCATTTTTCGGCGGCTTTTTAGGCGGTTTGCTCGGGAGCGCATTGGTTCCGCTGTTTTTCTATCCGTGGTGGTATGGCCCCATTTGGTGGTGAGAAACCGGCAAGGGTTGGGCGGACGGCCCACCCTCTTTTCTTGTTTGTTGCATATGAATACAGTGTAGCATTCTAGCTTTGGGGAAAGGAGAAGGAACGATGCTATTTCCAGGATTGTTGTTTGGCGCCCCATTTGTCGGCGGCTTCTTGGGCGGATTGCTCGGCGGCGCGTTAGCTCCGCGTCCGTTTTATCCGTACCCGCCATATCCGCCGTACCCGGGCTGGTGGTATTGAACCTAGCCATGAAGAATAAGCATCCCGTCGGTGAAACAGGGATGCTTATTCGATGATTCCGGTGTCGCGGATCGTCACCTCGGCGGTGACGCGGATCGGAAGGTGGCTGTAGTTCTTATAAAAATCGCGGTGGCGAAACTGTCGGTAACGGCTCGCGGCCAGATCGCCGAAGCCGATCGGATCGATGTGTTTTTCTTGAAAACGGCGGAGAAGAGCCGCGGTTTTCGAACGAATTTGTTGTTCGAATGTTTTTTCGACAGACTTGCGGACATCGAATGTGAATGCCCCACGTTTGTATTCGCGTACGACTCCTTCAAGCGCAAGATGAACATGAATATGCGGGCGGGTTTTTGGTCCTGAAAAGGAAATGGTCCGCTTTGTTGAGATATTTTTAATGGATACGTAGTGTTGGCGATTCAATCGGATCGTATGGGTACCTTCACTGTAGGCATCGGCTGCGATTTTAAAGTAGAACATATCACTCCGCCCAATCGTATCGACCATCCGATCGTTGCGAAAGAGAGCAACACCGATCACTTGTACATCTTCACCCACCCGGCGTATATATGGCAAAAAAGGATCTTTTCCGTCCGCATAGTACGTTTTTAAAAATAAATGCAAATTTGTTTTGGGCAAATCGCGCTGCTCGATATTTTGTTTTAGTAAGTTCGAGAGATAAATGCCGCTTCCTTGCCGGCCGTAACGTCCTTCGAGCAAACGTTCAGCTGTCCCATCGACCACCGCCAAATACAGTCTCGCCCCGATGCTCGCATCGCGGTGGAATTTATTGACAAAGGGAAAAATCCCCCGTTTGGCCAGGCGTTTTCCGTACAAGGCGGTCTCAATGCTTCCGTTGACGAGCGGCTCAGATGTTTTATATTGCAGTTCTTCGAGCACGTCTTTCGCCGTAGGGGAAACGGCTGTCAACGTTTTGTTTGCTGTTTCTCCTTTTTTGTAAACCGGGATGAGAACGGTTCCCCGAATTTTCTCTTTTCCTGCTTCATCAAACCCGACCGCGCTTTCAATGTTGATATCATCCAAAATTTCTTTGCGAAGACAGCCGCAAAGGATCGCGACGGTAAACCCGATCAACAGAGCGGTTCGTATGCTCATACGTTTCCTCTCACTTTCTTCACAATATATGTAATGCCTGCAAGACAAGGAATCCATATATAAAGGAAATAAAAGCCGACTCTGTTTAAAATGGTGTTAACGAAGTCTACTTCTTTGCGGTCATGAATGAGCAGCGTGCTGAAAAAACAAATGGCGGCAATGACGAGCAACGCAGTTTTTTGGCGGACCGGAAAAAGCTGCTTGCATATCCGTGAAGAACACCATAATCCTAAGCAGACGTTCGGCAAAATAATCAGCAGCCAGTTGGCGATGCCGATATATTCGAAGCGTTCAATGAACGGCAATTCCACTATTTTCCACATCGTTAACGTCGGCCAAATTTGCCGCTGCAGTTGTTTTTCGCTAAAATATGCCAATGTCAATACGGTAAGCAACGCATAAAACAATGTCGTCGTCAATAAGGCGGCATGCGCCCATTTGGCGGACTGGTTTCCGCGCTTGATAAAAGGGTAAAAGAGCAAAATCGTTTCGTATCCAAGCATCGTCAATGTCATTTGTTTCGCCGCCTTCACAATGGTTGAAGGGGGATGATCCAATATCGGAAGCAGCTGGTAAAAGTCAGTGTAATCAAGGACAAACCAAAAGGTAAACAACAAATAGCTCGGAATGATCAAGCAAAAAAAGCAAATGCCGACAACAACCCGGAATCCGCCAACGGTAATGTATAGACAAAGAAACAAAAATGCGAGTGAAAATTCCCATGTTTTCAAGTCAGGAAACATCCATACTTGAATCACTTCGATATATGTGCGCAGAACGACAAAGGCCATAGCGGCAAAGTAAAGGGCAAGCAATGACGAAAGGGCTCCTCCGACCCAGCGGCCGAAAAGGCGCTGATGAAGGAGGAGGAAATCGCCATCTGCCTGTTGCAGCAACCAGTATAGCACGATGAGAATCAGATGGGACGAAGCGCCGGCAAGCAGGACGGAAATCCAGGCATCATGTCCGGCTGTTTTCGCGATGACCCGCTGAAATCCGAGCACTCCGACACCGATTTGCATGGACACGATCACAAAAAAGGTCATGAAAGGTGAAACTTGTAGACGTTCGGCAACAGAAGCCATTGTCGTCCTCCTGTCGGTTTGTCATTCGTCGATGTCCCGTTTTTCTTTTGCCTTTTTCCTATTAAAGCGAATGGGCTGCTCGGTCCGCAATGTTTCCGGCCGTTTCGATTGGCTTGTAAACGGCAGGCGGATGAACGCGTCTTTTAAATCCCGCCAACGGGGCGGATATAAAGGAGCAAGGAACGGACGACCGAGCGAAGTTAAGTAAAGCAGATGGGTCATGACAATACAAAAACAAAAAGCAACGCCAAGCAACCCCCACATTTCAGCGAACAGGATAAAGGGAAAACGCATCAAGCGAATGGTGTTCCCGATTTTATAAACGGGAGTAGTAAAGGAAGCCAGTGCGGCGAGCGCCACTAAGATGAGCAAAACATTGCTTGTCAAACCGGCTTCAACGGAGGCGGTTCCAATAACAATCCCGCCCACGATCCCGATCGTTTGGCCGACTTTTGTTGGGAGCCGCGCCCCGGCCTCCCTCAATAGCTCAATCGTTAGTTCGAGAAACAACACTTCCAAAATGGGTGGGAACGGAATTTCCCTTCTTGATGTAATCAAGGTGCCGAGTAAATCTTTTGGAATCAGTTCGTAATGATAGTTCAACGTCGCTACATAGATCGGCGTGATCAAAATGGAAAAGGTGACCGAAAACAGGCGGATGAGACGGAAAAACGATGCGATCGTCCAATTGAGAAAATAGTCTTCAAAGGATGAAAAAAATTCCACTAACGTCGTCGGACCAATCAACACATGCGGAGATCCATCCACTATAATTGCTACTTTTCCTTCGGCCAGCACGGCAGCGACTCGGTCCGGGTGCTCCGTATCGAGCAGCTGCGGAAAGGGGGAGTGCCGGTTGTCCGAAATAATTTGTACGATATAAGAGCTGTCGATCATCTCGTCAAATTCCACTTGTTCGATGCGCTGAAGAACCGTTTGGACGTTGTCGGGATTAGCAATGCCATCAATATACACAACGGCGACTTTCGTTTTCGACAGCGTTCCGACCCTTGTCATTTTGACCGTCAAACGGTCGATCGGGATTCGTTTGCGCAATAAGTACAAATTTGTTTCCAACGATTCAATAAACGACTCCTTCGGGCCGACGACGCTAAATTCCACTTCGGGGATAGTGAGTGTCCGTTCCAATGTTTTTTGCGCCTTTATGAGCAGCCCGGTTTCGTCCGTTTCATGAAGGCGGACGAATAAATATCCCTCGAGCAGTTTGGCCTTTACATCATTTGGGTCGCTAGAGATATAGGCGTCGTCGATCGGAAGAGCTTGGCGTATATCTTCTAAAGATGAAAACGGACGATGAAACAAGTATGGGAAAATAGAGCGAGCGACAGTTTCTATATCAACCATCGGCTTGATATACGACACCCATAGATAGAGACCGGATGTGTCGTTCCGGTACACTTTCGTTTGGAAATCCATCGAGCTTCCTAATGTTTGCAGCGTCGCCCATACGGATGGCGGTGGAGCTGTCATCCCTCTCCCCCTTTGTGTTGAGACTTTCTCATTGTCAGACGAGAAAGAGGATGTCCGCGCGCACTAGAGGACATCCTCGTTTGCTTTCTTCACTGCAGTTGGTTTCCTTGATAAGGGAACTGGCTGGTATACCCTTGGAACTGCTGGTACATTTGCTGAAGCTTTTGCGGATCGGCGGCTTCAAGTTTGTACCAGCCTTTTTTGAACATCAAGTTATACAGTTCGCGCTGGCAGTTTTGTGTTTCTGTGAAAATGTTCATCATTTCTTGATATAACGGTTGGTTGCTCGCCTCATGCAAGTACACGCTGTATGCCGACGTCATGTATTTTTCTGTTGTCAACATATCGTTCAAAAAGTCGCGCTCATTCATTTGCGGTGTTTTCGGCACTTGCGTTTCCGGGTTTTGCACTTGTCTTGTGTTCATGCGGCTTTCCTCCTTTTACATGACCGGCGGTTGCGGCGGGTTTTGCAAATGGCGCAAAATCATGTTGTAATGGCGCTGGTGCATTTGCCCGGCGCGCTCGATCGCCTGCACCACTTCAGGGTCTCGGCATTGTGAGGCGAAAAAGTGCGCTTTTTTCGCTGCGAGCAAGTTCCACGACATCATATCGGAAAAATACATGGCGTCTTTTGTGGACACCATTTGCGGCGGCTCGGGCATCGCCGCCTGCGGGTTCATTTGTGGTTGCTGTTGCATCGTTGTTCGCTCCTTTCGTCGGTTGTTCGCTTGTAGATTGTGCAGAGAGTGGAAAATTATGCGCATATAAAAAATAAACCGTGGGGAAAAAACATATTCAATTGAATTGAAACATGGTACAATAAGAATGGTGAATGCGTTTCCATACAAGGAGGCTTGCAACAGTGGAGCAGTTGATGCGCGATTTTTTCCTGTTCTTATCGAAAAATAAAACATTGACGAAATGGGCGAAACGATACGGCCTCCGCTTCGGCGCGTCAAGGTTTGTCGCCGGCGAAACGATCGAGGAAGCGGTGCGCGTCATCCGCCAGCTGAACGAAAAAGGATTGGCGGTCACGGTCGACTATTTGGGTGAGTTTGTCGACAATGAGCAGGAAGCGAATGAGATGGCGCGCCATTGCTTGGAGGCGATTGAGGCGATCAGCCGGGAGAAATTGAACTCGCAGCTGTCGCTGAAAATGACATCGATGGGGCTTGATATTTCCGATGAGCTTGTCATGCGCAACATGCGCCGTATTTTGGATGCGGCAAAACAGCGCGGTGTGTTTGTGACGATCGATATGGAAGACTATTCGCGCTGCCAAAAGACGCTGGACATTTTTAAAACGTTGAAAAAAGAATACGACAACGTCGGCACGGTGCTGCAGGCGTATTTGTACCGGACGGAACAAGACATTGAAGACTTAAAGCCGTACCGCCCGAACTTGCGTCTCGTCAAAGGAGCGTACAAAGAACCGCCCGAAGTGGCGTTTCCGGATAAAAAAGATGTCGATGAGAACTTTAAGAAGATCATCAAAATGCATTTGCTAAACGGCAACTATACGGCGGTGGCGACGCATGACGACGCCATCATCGAATATACGAAGCAGCTCGTCAAAGAATACAACATTCCCAACAGCCAGTTTGAATTCCAAATGCTGTACGGCATCCGCCCGGAGCGCCAAGTGCAGCTGGCGCGCGAAGGATATACGATGCGCGTGTACGTTCCGTACGGCACGGACTGGTATGGCTATTTTATGCGCCGGCTCGCCGAACGGCCGGCCAACGTGGCGTTTGTTTTAAAAGGCATCCTCCGCAAGTAGGGGCGCAAAACAGAGGAAAACGCCGGCGGACGCCGAGCGTTCGGGCGCAGAAGGGGACAGGCATCCAGCGGCAACGGCCATCAAGCCTTTTTGGATTTCAGACAAACGCCGTTGCATGTCACGGGGCGTCGGGCGGTCATTTGAGGTAAACGCCGTTCAGATCGTGCGGCCTCTCTTTATTTGCAGCTATGACAGGCGGGAGCTGACGCCATGGGCGTCAGTCCCCTTGCATGTTGTGTTTTTTGTACTGCTGGTTTTGGCTTGTCCGCTTGCCGCCGCCGTCGGCTTCGACCGTCGGGCCGGCGTTTCCTTTGACGCTTGCGGCGCTGACGCCGCGTTCAGATGGATTTTTTTTCAACCGGGCCATCGGTGGTTCACCTCCTGATCGTTAGTATGAGCAACATTTCGGAGTGCGATGTCGGGAAAAATATGCACAAATATATTGCGAAAATTATCAACATACTATATATTTAGTTATAGAGAGCGGTTTCAACGATATTTTTTTCATCAAAAAATGAATGACCATTCATTCAATGGTGTGAGGGGGAACCGAAATGGTAAAACGCATTCGGCGCGCCGCGGTGCTCGGGTCCGGCGTCATGGGTTCGGGCATTGCCGCCCATTTGGCGAACGTCGGCATTCCGACGCTGCTGTTGGATATCGTGCCGCGGGAATTGACGAAAGAGGAAGAAGCAAAAGGTTGGACGCTCGAGCATAAACAAGTGCGCAACCGCCTCGCCAATCAGGCGCTCGAGCGGCTGCTCAAGCAAAAACCGGCGCCGCTCATGTCCAAAGACAACATCGCTTTGATTGAAACGGGCAACTTCGAGGATGACTTCCACCGGCTCGCGGAAGTCGATTGGATCATTGAAGCGGTCGTTGAAAAGCTGGAAGTGAAAAAAGAAGTCTTCGCTCGCGTCGACGAGGTGCGGACGCCGGGGACGATCGTCAGCTCGAACACATCCGGCATCTCGATCGCCGCAATGGCGGAGGGGCGTTCCGACGATTTCAAAAAACACTTTTTAGGCACGCATTTCTTCAACCCGCCGCGCTATTTGAAGCTGCTTGAGATCATCCCGACGGAGCATACGGATCCGGATGTGGTCGCCTATATGAAATCGTTCGGCGAAGACGTGCTCGGCAAAGGCGTCGTCATGGCGAAAGATACGCCGAACTTCATCGCCAACCGGATCGGCACGTATGGCTTGCTCGTCACCGTCCGCGAGATGATGCAAGGCGGCTACAGCGTCGGCGAGGTCGATTCGGTGACGGGGCCGCTCATCGGCCGGCCGAAAAGCGCGACGTTCCGCACGCTTGACGTCGTCGGGCTCGATACGTTCGTGCATGTCGCCAACAACGTGTATGAAAACGTCGAAGGGGAAGAAAAAGAGGCGTTCCGCGTGCCGGAGTTTATGAAAACGATGCTTGAAAACGGCTGGCTCGGCAGCAAATCCGGACAAGGCTTTTTTGTCAAGCAAGGAAAAGACATTCTCGAGCTGAACTACGTCACGATGCAATACGAGCCGCGCAAAAAGCTTGTCACCCCGGCGGTGGAGATGGCGAAGCAGGCGAAAGGAGCGGCTGCCAAGCTGCAAACGCTCGTGTATGCCGATGGCGACCGCGCGGGAACGCTCCTTTGGAACATCATCGCACCGACATTGCTGTACACTGCCCGCCTTGTCGGGGAGATCGCCGACGACATCGTAGCGATCGATCAGGCGATGAAGTGGGGGTTCGGCTGGGAGCAAGGTCCGTTTGAACTGTGGGATGCGATCGGCCTCGAGAAGTCGGTGCGTAAAATGCAGTCAGAAGGGCGCGACATCCCGTCGTGGATCACGGACATGCTCGACGACGGAGCCACATCGTTCTATAAAACGGAAAACGGCCGGCTGTTCTATTATGCGCCGGGCGGGTATAAAACAGTAGAAGAAAACGAAAAAGTCATCCACATCCGCCGGCTGAAAGAGGCGCGCGGCGTCATCAAGAAAAATGCCGGCGCCAGCCTCATTGACCTCGGCGACGACGTGGCGCTTCTGGAGTTCCATTCGCCGAACAACGCGATTGGCGCCGATATTGTCCAAATGATCAACGAGGCGCTTGAGGAAGTCAACCGCAACTACAAAGGGCTCGTCATCGGCAACCAAGGGAAAAACTTCTGCGTCGGCGCGAACTTGGCGATGATGCTCATGGAGGCGCAAGACGAAAACTTTTTTGAATTGGAACTTGCCGTTCGCCAGTTCCAGCAAGCGCTTCTCAAAATGAAATACAACCCGAAGCCGGTCGTCGTCGCGCCGTTTGCCATGACGTTAGGCGGCGGGGCGGAAGTGAGCTTGGCGGCTTCACGCATCCAAGCGGCGGCCGAGACGTACATCGGGCTCGTCGAAGTCGGCGTCGGCTTGATTCCGGGTGGCGGCGGCAACAAGGAGCTGTACATCAAACGGTTGAACAGCCTGCCGCGCGGCGTGGACGTCGACTACGTCAAAATCGCGGCCAGCGTATTTGAAACGATCGCCATGGCGAAAGTGTCGACGTCAGCGGCGGAAGCGCGCGAGCTTGGCTTCTTGAATCACCGCGACGGCATCACGATGAACGGCGACCATCTGCTGTATGAAGCGAAACAGGCGGTGCTCTCGATGTATGAGGAAGGGTACCGGCCTCCTGTAAGGAAGAAAGTGCCGGTGGCCGGCGAAAGCGGCTATGCCGCCATGCTGCTTGGGGCGCAGTCGATGTTCCATTCCGGCTACATCAGCGAGCACGATTTGAAAATCGCGAAAAAATTGGCGTATGTTCTAGCCGGCGGCAAAGTGCCGTACGGAACGGAAGTCGACGAGCAATATTTGCTCGATCTCGAGCGCGAGGCGTTTTTGAGCCTCATCGGCGAGCCGAAGACGCAAGCGCGCATGCAGCATATGCTTGTGAAAGGAAAACCGCTCCGCAACTAAAGCGGAGGAGATCAAGGGGGGATTGGCGTGAGAGAAGCGGTCATTGTCGCAGGTGCGCGCACACCGGTCGGCAAAGCGAAAAAAGGAACGCTCGCCCACGTGCGGCCGGATGATTTAGGGGCGCTCGTCGTCAAAGAAACGATCAAGCGCGCGGGGAACTATGAAGGAAACATTGACGACTTGATTATCGGGTGCGCCATGCCGGAGGCGGAGCAAGGATTGAACATCGCCCGCAACATCGGCGCGCTCGCCGGGCTGCCATATACCGTGCCGGCGATCACGATCAACCGGTATTGCTCGTCCGGTTTGCAGGCGATCGCCTATGCGGCGGAACGGGTGATGCTCGGCCATTCCGACACGGTCATCGCCGGCGGGGTCGAATCGATGAGCATGGTGCCGATGATGGGGCATGTCGTCCGCCCGAACGCCCGCTTGGCGGAAGAAGCGCCGGAATACTACATGTCGATGGGGCACACTGCCGAGCAAGTGGCGAAAAAATACGGCGTCAGCCGCGAGGACCAAGACGCGTTCGCGGTGCGCAGCCACCAGCGCGCCGCCAAGGCGATTGCCGAAGGAAAATTCAATGAAGAAATCGTGCCGGTCGAGGTGACGGTGCGCAAAGTAGAAGGCAACAAACTCGTTGAGGAGAAAGTCGTCTTTACACAAGATGAAGGCGTGCGCCCGGACACGAATATGGAAACGCTCGCGAAACTCCGGCCGGCGTTTGCGGTAAACGGCACCGTCACCGCCGGCAACGCGTCGCAAATGAGCGACGGGGCGGCGGCGGTCATGGTGATGGACCGCGAAAAAGCGGAGTCGCTCGGCTTGAAGCCGCTCGGCAAGTTTCGTTCGTTCGCGGTTGCCGGCGTGCCGCCGGAAGTGATGGGGATCGGCCCGGTCGCTGCGGTGCCGAAAGCGTTGAAGCTGGCCGGCCTTGAGCTGTCCGACATCGGTTTGATCGAGCTGAACGAAGCGTTCGCCTCGCAATCGATCCAAGTCATCCGCGAACTTGGGTTGGATGAAGACATTGTCAACGTCAACGGCGGGGCGATTGCTCTAGGCCACCCGCTCGGCTGCACGGGCGCGAAGCTGACCTTGTCTTTGCTTTACGAAATGCGGCGCCGCAACGTGCAGTTCGGCATCGTCACGATGTGCATCGGCGGCGGCATGGGAGCGGCCGGCGTGTTTGAGCTGCTGTAGCGGCAGCTGACAGCGAGCGGGCTTCATCAGCTCGCGCGAGGCATGCATCCGCATTTGCCCGTCTGCATGGAACGTCTATTTCCCGGGCGGCGTTGCCGCCCGGATCATCAATCATCTTTCGGGGGAGGAAATCAACGATGGCCAAAACGATGGAAGAAGCGATCAAAGGCGGCAGCTTTTTGATTGAAGACATTCCGGCGGAGCGCGTGTTTACGCCGGAAGATTTCACCGACGAACATCATATGATTGCCAAAACGACGGAAGAGTATGTCAACAATGAAGTGCTCCCGCAGCTCGAGCATTTGGAAAACCACGAGTTTGACCGTTCCGTGAAATTGCTTCGCAAAGCGGGCGAGCTCGGCTTGTTAAGCGCTGACATTCCGGAAGAATACGGCGGTTTGGGCCTAGATAAAGTCAGTTCGGCCATCATTGCGGAAAAAATGGCGCCGGCCGGCGGTTTTGCCATTTCGCACGGGGCGCACGTCGGAATTGGCTCGCTGCCGATTGTGTTGTTTGGCACGGAAGAACAAAAACAAAAATATTTGCCGTATTTAGCGACCGGCGAAAAAATCGCCGCCTACGCCTTGACGGAGCCTGGCTCGGGTTCGGACGCCCTCGGCGCGAAAACGACGGCGAGATTAAACGCGGAAGGCACGCATTACATTTTAAACGGCGAAAAACAATGGATCACCAACTCCGGTTTTGCTGATGTGTTTGTCGTCTATGCAAAAGTCGACGGCGAACATTTCACCGCGTTCATCGTGGAACGCGACTTCCCGGGCGTTTCAACTGGTCCGGAAGAAAAGAAAATGGGGATTAAAAGCTCGTCGACAAGAACGCTCATTTTGCAAGATGTGCCGGTGCCGAAAGAAAACGTGCTCGGTGAAATCGGAAAAGGCCATGTCATCGCCTTCAACATTTTGAACATCGGCCGCTACAAGCTTGGGTTAGGGGCGGTCGGCGGCGCGAAGCGGGCGCTTGAAATCACGCTCAAATACGCCAATCAGCGCCAGCAATTCAAACGGCCGATTTCGCAGTTTACGTTGACGCAGGAAAAATTCGCGACGATGGCGTCGCGCCTGTATGCCGCCGAAAGCTCGGTTTACCGCACGGTCGGCTTGTTCGATGAACGGATGAGCCTGCTTGATGCGGAAAAGGCGAAAGATGGCAAAGAAGTGGCGAAATCGATCGCCGAATATGCGATCGAATGCTCATTGAACAAGTTTTTTGCCACGGAAGTGCTCGATTACATCGTGGATGAAGGCGTGCAAATCCACGGCGGGTACGGCTTTATGCAGGAATACGAAATTGAGCGCGCCTACCGCGATTCGCGCATCAACCGCATTTTCGAGGGGACGAACGAAATCAACCGCCTTCTCGTGCCGGGCATGTATTTGAAAAAGGCGTTAAAAGGCGAGCTGCCGCTCTTCCAAAAAGCGCAGCAGCTTCAGGAAGAACTGATGATGATGGCCGCCGAAGAGCCGGGGACGGGCGCGCTGGAACAAGAGAAATACTTGGTGCGCAACGCGAAAAAAATCGCCTTGATGGTCGCCGGTTTAGCGGCGCAAAAATACGGCCAGCGCATTGAAGAAGAGCAAGAAGTGCTCGTCAACATCGCCGACATCGTCTCGAACATTTATGCGATGGAATCAGCGCTTTTGCGCACGGAAAAAGCGATTCAGGCGAGCGGTGAGGAGAAAAACAAACAAAAATTGCTGTACACGCAAA
>NZ_MQMG01000025.1 GCF_001908025.1 Geobacillus proteiniphilus | reverse complement strand
GATTTTCGTCGAGAGGGTGCGAAATGTGAGTTTGACAGTACAGTAGAAAGTTTGCTTGATTTGCTTGAGAGCATTCAGGAATGCCGGACACAGCTTCCGGATTTTCAAAGAGGCTGGGTTTGGGATGACGAGCGGATTCGGAATTTGTTGATCAGTGTTTCTCTCTCTTATCCGATCGGTGCGGTGATGATGCTCCAGACGGGAAATCCGAATGTCCGTTTTGCCTCAAGGCCGGTTGAAGGGGTCGACAATCCTCGCCAAGTGGAGCCGGAACGTCTGATTCTTGACGGTCAACAGCGGCTGACAGCGTTGTTTCAATCATTGAAATTGAAAGCGCCTGTAGCGACGAGAGACAAGAGGGACAAGACGATCAAACCAAGGAGGGGTAGCATCGGGAAGGCGGCCGATGATGAATGAACACCCCCAATCATGCAAAGGGGTATGGAAAGAGGAAGAGGGGTTTTGGTGACAAGTGACTTGGAACAACACATCCGCAGGGAGATGAAGGGGGAAAGCTTGATGGGAAAAGAGGAACAGAGACAAGGGCTGCCGGAGAGCAGGCAAATCGAAGTAAAATATTTATAGGTGGAAGAGCGTTCAAGACGCGATCTGCGTTATACTGAAAATGAAAAATGGAATGGGACAATAAGGAGAGGAGGAAAGCAGAATGAAATGGGAAGACATTTGCCAAGCGTTTCCGAACCGTTGGGTGTTGATCGAAGCGGTGGATGCTTATACCAATGAGGACAACAAACGGATTTTAAATCACATTGTTCCGATCGAAGCATTTTCTGATCCAATGGAAGCCATGCGGGCATATAAGCGGCTTCATAAAGAAACTCCTCATCGGGAATTGTACGTTCTTCACACGAATCGGAAAGAAATCAATATTTCCGAACGGAGATGGGCGGGGGTGTGGAGGGGATGATGCCGCTTCATATAGAGGACGGGTTGTTGCTCACGGCATTGCGGCTCACACATCGAGGGAAGACAATAGAGTTCCGCAGGGCGTTGGTTGATACTGGATCAACAGGGACGATCGTCTCCGTGGATTTAGCGGGGTAGGGGGAACGGAGTTTGTTTACGCAAAGACGGTAGATGAGGTGATGATCGGATTGATCGGAATAAAGCATTTTGAAGTAGAATTGGGAGCGATGGAGTGCGGTGTTGCGTTAGATGCCATTATCGGTCTCGATTGTCTTCTCTATATTGGAGCTATTATTGACTTGGAAGCTCTGTCTCTCTATAGCAAAAGGGTTTGAGTTTCCACTTCATGATGATTTTTGGTTTTTCATACTCCTCCAATAGCAAACTCTCCGTAAATGCCTCACTTGTGGTTTTTTCAATGCTCCCCCGTGTATCGCAAGCTTTGAACATCAAATTTTCTTTGGAGAGAACAAAACAACGGGTACGTTGATCCTTTACGGCGTACAGAGTCCAAGCTAAGAGATCGGCTTTGCTGCCATGATAATGCTAATTGCATCTCACATTTAGCAATATTTTCATAATATACAAAAAATCGGATATTCGCATAAAAATAATTTTTTGGTTCATCACCACAACGTGTACTTGACAAATGAGGCTTTTTCTCGTGTCACCATGTATGAAAATCGTTGATTTACTGATTTTTCCTTACAGAAGGAAGTATGACATGTTTTGAAACAGTCAAGTACAACTTTTGGTGAAGATCCAATTTTTTATACAAAAATTGTAAAATAATTAATTTTTATTCGGTAAAATCGGACTTATTTCAAATTTTTATTCAGGGTGCGAAATGTGAGTTATTTATATTTGTCGACCACAAGTTCATAATGGCGGTGGTATGGAATAAGAATATTTTTGTGAAAGTTCCGTATCAGGAAGAGGATTACAAATGCAAGTGTCGAAGTAAAAAGTTGCTTTCCTTAAAATTGGGCTCATCATTATGGAAAGTGCTGTTGCTGAAGTTTACAAATACGGTTGGGTGACGGGGAGCTGGTGTGGTATGGCGGTTTGACCGTATTGGGAAACGAAAGCGCACATAGTGGGAGAGGATTTCTTATGAAACGAGGAGGAAGAAAATGAGCGCCATTACTACGTTTGACAGTACGGTGGAGAGCTTGCTTGACTTGCTTGAAAGCATTAAGGAATGTCGAACACAGCTTCCCGACTTTCAGAGAGGCTGGGTTTGGGATGACGAGCGAATTCGAAATCTGTTGATCAGTGTTTCTCTCTCTTATCCAATCGGTGCGGTGATGATGTTGCAGACGGGAAATCCAAATGTCCGTTTTTCCTCTCGGCCGATTGAAGGGGTCGATACCCCCCACCAAGTTGAGCCGGAACGGCTGATTCTTGACGGCCAACAGCGGTTGACAGCGTTATTCCAATCATTGAAATTAAAGGTGCCTGTGGCGACAAAAGACAAGAGGGACAAGGAGATCAAACGGTTCTACTACATTGACATTGATAAAATTTTGGATCCAAACGTCGATCGGGAAGAAACGATCGTAAGTGTTCCGGAAGATAAAATCATTCGAGGGCCGGGGGGAAAAGTCGTTCTTGATTGTTCGGACTTGGACAAGGAATGCGAGGCGGGGATGCTTCCAGTGAACTTGCTTTTTGACCCTGCGGGGCTGTTGGAGTGGCAGACGCGCTATTTTTCGGATCCTGCGAAAATTGCGGAACGGTCATTGAAATGGCAAAAGCTTATGACGGACGTATTTCCCCGTTTCCAGCAATACCAAGTGCCTGTCATTATGCTTAGGAAGCCGACCCCGAAAGAGGCTGTTTGTCAGGTTTTTGAAAATGTGAATACTGGTGGTGTATCTCTGACTGTATTCGAGCTTCTTACGGCCACATTTGCGGCGGAAGATTTTAAGTTGAGGGATGATTGGACGGACAGGGAAGCGAAATTAAAGAAATCCGGAGAAATTTACAACAAAGTGTTGTCCGATATAAGCAGCACCGATTTCCTGCAAGCCGTCACGTTATTGGTGACGTACAATCGAAGAAAAACGGGGGACGGCGTGGCGGTCAGCTGCAAGCGGCGCGACATCCTGCAACTGGCGCTCGTAGATTACCAGGATTGGGCTGACCGTGTCACGGAAGGTTTTATTCAGGCGGCCCAATTTTTGCACGAGCAGCATGTGTTTTCAGCGCGGGATTTGCCGTACGGAACCCAGTTGATCCCGCTGGCGGCCATTTTTGTAGAATTAGGGAGAGAAGCGCATAATGTCCATGTCCGTGACCGAATCGCCCGCTGGTATTGGTGCGGCGTGTTGGGCGAACTGTATGGAGGAGCGACGGAGACGCGGATTGCACGTGACTTGGTGGAAGTCGTTGAATGGATTCGTGGCGGTATGGAGCCTACGACAGTGCGTGATGCCAATTTCGCCGCTGATCGCCTCTTGACGTTGCGTACTCGAAATAGTGCCGCTTACAAAGGCTTGCATGCGTTGCTCATGAGGGAAGGGGCGCGGGATTTCTTATCTGGCGTACCGATCGATATTCAGACGTACTATGGAGAATCGATTGATATTCACCATATTTTTCCGCGCGACTATTGCGAAAGACAAGGGATTGAGAAAACCAAGTATGATTCCATTATTAATAAAACCCCGTTGTCTTATAAAACCAACCGGATCATTGGCCATGATGCCCCAAGTGTATATTTGCGAAAATTGGAAGAAAAACGAGGCATTCCGGCAACGAAATTGGATGAAATACTGCAAACGCATGTCATTGATGTTGCATCCATAAGGGCCGATGATTTTGAGCAATTTTTTGAAAAAAGAAGGCTTGCCTTGTTGGGGATGATCGAGCGGGTGATGGGCAAGAAAGTGGAGTGAGCGGGACGGGCTGATGTTTTGGGGAGAGGTTGGCAAATTTTAAGTCTATGCTTCTATGAAAATCCGCACGATTTGAGCGGCTATTTTCATCTCGGGTAGAGTGCGGTATGGGCTTATGGACGTGTTGACCTAGTTGTCACGGTGGGTAGCCTTTGTGTTTTTGGGTGTCTTGAGTGTGTGGTTGCCTCAATGATGGCCGAAAACAACGGGGGTGGCAAGCTTTTTTTCTTTCAACCGTTGAAACTCAAGGGAAAACCGTGAGTGTGGAGGATAAACTTTTGACAATACCCTATAAAAAAGTAGGAGGTATGGTTCAAAGTGCCTGTCTCTTGAGCTTTGTCGAAGATTAGATCAAATAATCCAAAATTAACGATAAAATGGCTAAAAAGGTGGAGGAATTGGACAACGGATAATACCCACGCCTCTGAAGCTAGAACAGAGGGATGTTTTGCACTGTCGGTGAGCAGCAGGAAAAGGAGTTGCATCAGATATGGAAAGCAACGCAAGAAAATTGCAAGACTATTTAAATTCTCTCTTAAATGAGTTAGGGGCGCCGATCAACTGGACGCAGGAAGATGCTCATCAATTTTATGTGAGGTTTTGTGATCCGCAGCTTCTTGGCAGTCGTTTAATTTTAGAAGTAAGGTATGTGAAGGAGCTGCAGAATGACAACGTGTTATTAATAGCAGAAGTGCTGAATCCTGATACGTTTGCGCCGTTTGTCCTTCCTTTTAATGGAGATAAATGGACGGTAGCCTTGACTGTTCCGAATAATAGAAACAAGTATAAGAAAGGGGATATCTTAACTGCTGTTGCCGAGGAACTAAAATTCAATAAACTTTCGGATGAGAAGGAAAATAGAAAATTAGGAATGGTATTTATTAACGCAAATTCTATCCGGCGTGCTTCTTTTCAAACAAGTTTGTTAGCACGCTTCGGTGAGAGAATTGTGCAAAAGCTTGCGGAGCAGCTTGGGCCTTTGGAAAAAATTGCGCCGCTCATTGTATCGCAGATTGAATCACAAATAGAGAACGATATCCTAAGGTTAGAAGCGGAATTGAATAAACAAGAAAATGAGTTGCGAGCCAACTTTCGGGAGCAGGAGATAAAACTGCAAGAAGAATATCGTCAGAAGGAAGAGATGTTCAATAAAGAAAAAAGTAAAATCGATCGGCAATTAAAAAAGCTCGAAGGGCAGAAAAAATTAATCAGCGATGAAGAGTCTTTGCTAGATAAGAGAAAGAGGGAACTCGAAGAACAAAAAGAAGCTTTGAACAAAGAAGCCCAAAAGTTAGAAGGATATAAAAAAAGCCTAAAATCTCAATTTGAACGGTTCCGCCTTGTACATCCACTGTTAGGGAATGAAGATGATGAAGAGAATACTATTTCAAATGACCAAACCATTCATTGGAGCGATCAGGAAGATATGATAGCGACTATTCAAGGTGCTTTGCACGAACAATGCGATCTTCAGTATGAACGTGATGTTATTGAATGTTTTGTAGGCACTTTAAAGACGAATCAGCTTATTATTCTGCATGGTCCGAGCGGAACAGGCAAATCCAGCCTGGCAAGAAATTTTTCTAAAATCATTAAGGGGGCAAAGACATACACGATAAGGGTTCAGTCTAGTTGGACGGATAAGCAAGATATACTCGGGTTCTTTAATCCAATTGATTATCAATATGTCTCCACTGAATTTTTGGATGCGTTAGTAGAAGCAAAGAAAAATCCGCAATCTTTGTATTTGATTTGTTTAGACGAGATGAACCTGTCCCATGTAGAGTATTATTTTGCGGAATTTTTGAGCGCCATGGAAGAAGAAAATCCTAAGATTACCCTTTACTCTAAACATTTTCAAAAGTTGGCTTATGAAATGATTAAACCTTACATCACTGTGGATGAAAACGGATTTGAGTTTCTTGATGAAGAGAAATGCAAACAAATACAGAGCGATTCTGAAAGATGGAAAGTGCAAAATTGTTTTGATTTGTGCTACCGGTATCCTGCAGAATTTGAAATTCCACGTAATGTAAGATTTATTGGCACGATGAATATGGATCATACCGTAAAGGGACTAAGTCCCAAAATGATTGATCGTAGCTTTGTAATTGAACTGCGTTATCCAGAGGATGAGGAAGGTTTAATAGAAGAACTGGAAAAGATAAAAGTATCTAAGTTGATTTCCGTTGATTTGGAGAAAGATTTAACGGTGACTGTAATGGATGAGGATTGCAGGCAAAAGGCCAAAGAACTCAATCCGCTGCTGGATCAATTAGGAGCTAGATTGAACCGCAGAGCTTTAGACCAAATTGGTTATTACGGAAGTGCGGTAAACTCTCATTTGAAATTTGATCAAATCATTCGCGGAAAAATATTGCCGAGAATCCAAGTTTCACGAAGCGAAGAAACAGTTCAAGCATTGGAGCAGCTATTACAAAAGCTCAAGCATCAATCGGATATTTCATTATTCACTCAAATGAAAATAGAAGAAATGTTAAGTCAAGGGCGGACCATTACATATTGGAGATGATGCGAAGTGGAATTATGGATCGCTGAGATCAAGTCTACAAGCGAACGCCCTATACAAAAATTAATCAGTCCGCTGATTTTTAATGGAGAAAGCAACTGTTATATTGCTTCTGAATATGAAGGGACGATTGTTGTAAAAACATCGAATAATAAAGTCCAAAAAGTATTCTTGTCCCATTATGGTGTAACGTCGAGAGAGCAGCGAATTCCTTTAATTTATGATGAACAATGGGATGTTTGGTATGATAAAGGCGATGAACTTGAGGAACGAAGCCCCATCGGTATTAATCAATGCGGCACTTTTTTCTTTGAGGCGGAAGATGGAGACGGGTATATAATAGACAGGTCTAGCGACGTTTATATCACAAGCAGTTTATTGACAGAGGAAGAATTTCAGCAGATGAAAGACGAAATCGTCCATATGCTTGAAGATTTATTGACGGCTAACGAGGGGCCTGCGACGCCAATGAGATTGTGGAGAGAAAATGTTGAGGCGGCTCAATATGCATTGGAACAGACGAAAAAACTTCATGAAGTGTTATTGGAATTGGAAGATGCGCCCCATGAACAATTAATACGTGAGCAACAATTAGTCCCTTCTTCCAAAATAAAACGGTTTAATGCAGAATTTTTGATCAACCGCAAGCTTTTTCCGTTTAAAGATAAGTTTTCGATTCCTGTAAACGTGCGTTCCATAGATATTTTGGAACATAGAATGATACGCTGGGGGCTAGAGAGGTTAATAGATTATGCGGACCGTTATTTAAGACAGGCGCGGAACAGAAAAAGAGATTTATGTCAAAGAAGGGATTTTTTAATTTATGCATTATCTAGTGAGAAAGATCAGCGTCTAGGAATTTGGGAGCAGAAAAGAATCAATAATTCTATAAAGAAAGATTTGGTTCATGTTTCCGAATTCCTTCGGTTAGTTTGCGAGAGTGAGCGTTATTGGGAAGAGATTGTTGATATAGCAAAGAAATGTTTAAATTTGCATTACTTGAATGTAGGCGAAGAGGAACTGGCGCAAACGCACTTGTTTACATTTTCGCCTCTTTACAGTGAAGCGTATCAATATTTAGACGATTTGTTGAATTTAAAGCCGTTGAAGCAATTGTCAAATACATATGCTCCTTTGCAAAAGTCACCAAAATTATATGAAGTATGGTGTTTGCTTTCGATTATTCATTCATTAATTTACGAATGCGGTTTTATCCCGGTTCAAAATCCGTATACCCAAATTCAACGACGTCTTCAAAGAAAAAGGGGGTTAGAAGGAATATCTTTTACCTTTCACCGCCCTGTTTATCGTTATGAAAATAGTTATGAGCTGCAAGAAATGGATTTAACACTTGAAGTTTATTATGAACGTCCTTTTTTAGATGCGGAAAAATCTTATAGACCTGATTTTACTTTTATTTTCCGGGATTCGTTTCGAACGGAGACGGCTTTTTTGGATGCAAAGTATAAGCCATTGCCTAATCGGGAGTATTGGGCTGAAATCGTTCGTGATGTATCATTTGAAAAATATTATGAACCTTTGCCGAAGAAGCCTATAGCATCCTTTTTAATGCATCCAAATAAATTAAAGGATGTTTCGATTCATACATGGAATGCGGCAATAAATCATAGGAAACAAGAAGAACTTAGGCACCGTTTAGGCAGCTTTGATTATAAGCCTAGCAATAAAAAAGGGTTTGTAAAATGGATGAATATGCTGCTGCATTATCATTTAGGGTATAACGGAGTGTGCATGCATTGCGGTGCACACTTTCCTGCTAAGTGTGAGTACGATGTTCAACAGAAAAAGAAAAAGTATTTTACATGCAGTAATCCGGAATGCGAAGCCTTTTGGGTAGAGTCTTTTTGTTTCAACAGAAAAGGAAGAATTTATGCGAAAAAAGATGCTCATGAATCATCAACTGCCACTTTGTTTAAATATACTAAACATTCAGGAATGAATTATCATAAGGAAACACCAGACGAATGGGATGTGTTTTGTCCAGTTTGTAACAAACGGGCTCAGGATCGATTTACCCGAGTTCGACAGTTTTGAGGCCATTTTAGGCACATGAAAAAGACTAAAATGCAGTAATATCAAGGATTTCGCGGTATGGATCCTAGAAAAAAGCCGAATTGAATAGGCACACGAATTGACCATTTTTCCTTATTGCATGTACATGCAATAAGCCACACAAAAATAAAACTGCCGTGGCGTATCTCCAGCTTGCTCACAACGAATGGGAATCAAATGACAATTTGCAAAAATCGAATACTCTGTTCAGTTGACTGATTCTTTGATAGTTTGGATGGCGTCAGGTAGTAAGAGAGTGCCTCGCACTTAGATATTTTTCTACAAAAAACGTGAGCCTTGATCAGCATTCGAGCTGGCAACCAAACAAACACAATTCCTTACGGCTCTAGTGCTGGAGCCCCTTTCGAAGATGCTAGGCATCGCCTCTCATCCCTTTTGTATCAAGGGTTGAGAGGCATTTTGTTTGCCTAGTCATTGTCGAACTCGGGTAGGACATGTTCTGAAAAAATCAAGCACAACTTCTGGTGAAGAGCTTGATCCTCTTCCGCCATAACTATGGAGGACTTTTGGTGCATTGGTCTGTTTGCGGTGGCGCGAATGAAAAACTCCTGAGAGTTCTTGGGTAGTTCCTCGTTAGTTTTTTTGTGTAAGTATGTAGAAAATTATATTTTATTCGACGTATTTTGACAAAAAAGTTAGGAATAATTTGCTAAAATATATTTTGACGACATAAAAATAACGGGACTAGGGGACGAAAGAATGGGCAGAAATGAGGAGCTTTTTCACAAAGCTGTTTTTCTAGAAAATCGGCACAGGTTCCAAGAGGCAGCTTTTTATTACGAGGAATTGGCTAAACAAAAAGATATTACGTTAGATATGCTCCATGCTTTGGTTCAATATTTCTATAAAATAGGGAACTATGAAAAAGTGTTGTCATTGGCCAAAGAAGCCCTAGAAAAAGGCGGAGATCTGGAAAAATTTGTTCCGATATTTGTAGAAGTATGGAGGAAAGCTGGAAGTAAGATTGAAGAGCTTTGGGGGGTATACGAACAATACGGAGTCTCCAAGCAACCGAAAGTTTGCCTTCCGATTCTGCAGCAATTATGGGCGCAAGGCGAAAACGTATATTTGGAAGCAGTGGAACTATGTGAAGTCACTGAGCGGCTTTTTGCAGAAAGTATCGCTTATCAAGGCATCTATATGGATGTTATCTTATTTCTCATAGTTTTGGAAATAGAAAAAGAGAATTTTCCACAGGCCCGTTTTCACCTGCGAAAATTGTTATTTTTGCAATCTGATTTATCGAATAAGGCTGATGAACTGTTCGTCTGTTCTGTCAAACTCGACTTGCTGGAAGAGTGGTGGAAGAATGAGAATTTAAAAAATTTGTCCCTTTGTCTTTGTGAAGAAAACTGGGATTTCTTCCTAATTGTGCAAAAAATGCATCAACGAAAGATCACGAAAGAGGAATGGCAACAGTTTTGTCAGAGAACATTTGTCGATCCATTTTTGGCTGAGAAGCAATTTCTCTATATGGTTTACGGAAAGTTGGCTATCGGTGAGGAGATCTCCTCACAGGAAATAGAGAAAGTGAAACAATTCCATACTCACTGGCTGGCGGCGAAAATCGTTGTGATGGTCGATGGATTGAAGGGGTATGATTTCCTGCATCATCACTTTATTCACTATGCGGACGTGGGAGAATCGGTGCGTATTTTCCACCGTTTAGAGAAAACGAGAGGAATTGGGAAAAAACATGATCTCGATCAAGTGACAATAACCGTACTAGGAGGAGGGGAAAAAATTGGCGGTTCATCTATACTCATATCCGTTAAGGGGCATCATATTTTATTAGATGCTGGGATTTATTTGGAAGGCGAAAATGTTATCCCTAATTACGCACTTTTAGACCAATTAAATATTAGTGGGCATGATATTGACGCGTTGATTATTACCCATGCTCATATAGATCATAGCGCGGCAGCTCCGTATTTGCACCGCAAATATCCGAACATGCCGATTTATGCTACAGAAGAGACGAAACAGTTAATGGAGGTGATTCTGGCCGACTTGTTTAAGCAGTATAGGGCAGAGGAAATCGGATTCGACGAGGCTGATTTGTACAAAACGCTTGAACATATCAAATGTGTCCGCCATTCGTTTTTCATTCCTTCCAAGGACGATGAATGGAAAGTGACTTTTTATTATGCGGGGCATATTTTGGGGGCCGTAGCGGTATTGTTGGAAATAAAGGGAGTTTCTATTTTTTATACCGGTGATTTTTCTATAACAGATCAAAAAACGGTAAAAGGGATGGTGTTACCTTCAAACTTACACGTAGATGTTTTAATTACAGAAAATACATATGGGTCGCTACCAATGAATGCCTGTATGAGCCGAAAAGAGCAAGAAGAGCAGTTAATAAAGCAAATAAAGAAAGTAATGGACCGAGGAGGGAATATACTCATTCCGGCTTTTGCGCTCGGGCGTGCTCAGGAGATTATACTGATTTTGCACGAGTATTTCCAAAGTAATCGTTTTTTTCCTTTTTTTGTTTATATTGATGGTTTAGTAGTTGAAGTTTCTCATATATATGATTCGTATTTATCTTTGGAAGGCAAACATGTTTCCTTACTTACTAAAGGGATTTGGGAAGCGAGGAGCTTTTACCGTCAAGGGTCATTAGAGGAGTTTATTGAGCGTGTGATGAGTCAGGGGAAAAATTGCATTATAGCCAGTTCGGGAATGCTAGCTGATGGCAGCGCCTCGTCCCGTTATGCAGAAAGGATCGTATCGGATAAAAAAAGTGCCATTGCGTTCTCCGGATACGTAGATGAAGAGAGTGCAGGGCATTCTTTATTAAATCATCAAGTAAACATGGTGAAACTGAACGGGCGTCTATATGCCGTTGAAGCGGAAATTTTATCGATACGATTAAGCGCTCATGCCAGTCGGGAGGAAGTCATAAAAAATGCTGTGTCGCTAAATCCGTCAGCAGTTTTCCTTGTTCACGGGGATCATGAACGGAAATATTCTGTTCCTCGTTCGCAGGGAGAGGTGTATCCAACGGTCTTTTCTTTGTTAAAAAACAATATGACGGTGCCTGTGATTGCAGCTAAAAATCATACGGTTTATACATTTTTGAGAGGGGAAGTATTTGAATGGCGTTACAATGGTTAGAACAGTTTGTAAAGTATCAAGGGCTTTCTAGAGAGTTTTGGAATTTTATTGACAGGGAAGGAATTAATCGAAAAGATTTAGACCAACAACTAGAGCAATATAAACTCGATACATTTTCAAGACGGGCTCAATTTTTATGGAAACTACAGTCCATAGTGGAAAAAGTCGTTTTCGAATATGTGAATGAACAAAACAATAGTGATGTGGCTGATTTGGTTGCTAAAGAATGGAATTTGCGGTCTTACCCAGAGATTGATAAGTTTATAGCCCGGGCGATGATAGATCGTTTGCCGATCCGCCATGACACCATGAAAAAAGCATTTCAAGCAATATGCAACGGCCATTTTCTGTCCTATGAGCTGTATGCACAAGGGAATCAGCAGTTGTTCGTGCAGCTGTTTGTCCGAACCACCCTGCTCCTTGTTGATCACCCAAGTGATGTAGTTCAACTAGGGGAAATAGTTTTGCCTTCACTGTTTCAAGGAATTGATACAAAAGGCGAGATAATGAAGGCACTCCATTCTTTACTGATGACGAGAAAAGACGGTCTTGCAGATTATAAGGCGATGCACCAGTATGGCCAACTGTTTTCTCCAGACGAACTTGTTTTCAATCAAGGAATGCTTCGTATTATCATTCCAATTTTAAAAGAAAAAAAGCAAGATGAAGTAGCGGTAAAATTTTTGCACAACATAGGTAAGAAAGTCAGTCACTTGATAGGGGAAGAAATGGATCTTATAGACATGGAACCAGAGAATAAAGAGGAACAGAGTGAAGAAATTTCGTTTGCCGAAGGTGCGCAGGAAACGTATGAGAAGAGTGATGTCCAAGGGAAAGAAGCCACTGTTGCCCTATCATCGGCTAAGCATGAAATGGTACAGCGTTTGATTATGGAGGTAGATGAGTTCTCCGCTCGGATTAAAGGCGGATTGGAGACGCTGGAACAGCAACTCGCTTATCCTATCGGAGAGGATTATGCACCGCATGAGGAATATGAGGAGGTGATTGCGCGGCTGAAAGAGGAAAATCAGCGTCTGTATATAGAAATGGAAAAAATAAGGAAGAAACAAGCAGAAAATGAATGGAGACGATTTAAACAGTTTGTGCAGGCTGTCGGCGGCAGTCAGCACCACTATTTGCTTTCTGAATTATATGAGGAAAGTCAGGGCAGATCGTTGGCGAATTTGGAAATGACAAAAGGGCGCTTAATGAACTTATTTAATGCGTTGAGTCTGTTCGGTGTCGAACCTACTACTTATGGATATAGCATTGGTCAAGAATTAACAGTAACAAGACAAGAATTGAGGGAACGGTTTATGATGCTTCAACCGATCGCTAGTTCTACCGATGAGGTGCGCGTAAAAATTGTTCGTTGCGGTTGGACGATATATGGCCAGGTCATTGTGCAACCTTTAGTAGAAGAAATGAAAGAAAGCTGATAGGAAGGTGTTGGTAGGAGATGGGAAAATTAGAGTGCTATGTCGGAATTGACTTAGGAACGACAAATACAACGGTTTCGATTGCGTATTTAAGCCCCACTGGCCAACTGCAGGCAGAAACGCTGGATATCGGCCAAGTGGATGAGTATGGAAACTATATTGAAGAAAAACTGCTGCCAAGCGTACTTTACATTGATGAAAACTCTATTCCTTATGTGGGGCGCTATGCGAAAAAAATGGCGCGGATGGAACCGCAATTCACCGCCAGTAAGGCCAAACGCTATATCGGGGAAGACAAGAAATATCGCTGGAAGATGGCAAATGGCCAGTATTTCACGCCGTCCGAGGTTTCTTCGTTTTATTTGAAGGCGGTTAAAAATGCAGTTGAAAAGCGGTTTCTAGGCCAGAAAATTGATGGGGCTGTCATTACTATTCCAGCCAACTTTAACTTCCAGCAACAAGGGGCGACGCGTGAAGCAGCCGTATTAGCGGGCTTTGACCGGAATAAAATCATTATGATTCCGGAACCAACGGCAGCGTTGATCGATTTCCTCAATCAAGAAAAAGGGGCATCCGATCAATACAGTGCTTTCGATTTAAATAGCGGCCCAAAAAACATTTTGGTGTTCGACCTTGGAGGGGGCACATGCGATGTGACTATTCATCGCGTGAGCCGCAATCACAATGGAGGGTTTGACATTACTGAGCTTTCCATCTCCCAGTATACCGAGCTTGGTGGGACCGACTTTGATGAGTTGATTATGAGAAAGCTCATGGATAAATGGTTGCATAAGATGATGACAGAAAAACATCTAACAAAACAGCAGTTTCAGGCATTGTCACAACATGTGCGTCTTCAGATTAGGGAGTCACTTCTAGCCATGGCGGAGGAAGCGAAAGTTCAAATTGCGAACAAGATCAATATGACATTACAGATGAATCTCAATGGAAAAAGTTATGTGGAATTGTCGGACGAACAGAAAAAGGAAATGGACTCATATAATTTTGTTCAACTCATGGCCAATGTCCCTGAAGACCTGCGGGTTAGCCTCCATATTACCAAAGCAGAGATTGATGAGGCCATTCGTCCGTTGCTGGATGCCCAATATGCTTATGAGGAAAAGAAATGCATCGAATATCCGATTCGCAATGCCATTAAGGAAGCACGTGTCCCGTTAACGATGGATGATATCGACTATGTATTTTTGGTAGGGGGAATGACTTACTACCCAACAGTACAAGAGCGCATTTATCAATTGTTTGGACGCCGCGTTGTTCCACTTATGCCTGTTAACTCTATGTATGCTGTATCGAGAGGGGCGGCGATCTACCATTATAATCGCAATCGGATTCGTCTCTCCAATATCGATGAAATAGGAAAGACAGGAATCACGATGCCGCAAAACATTTACATTGACGTTTTTGAAGGGGAACCTGTCACCTTGATCAAGAAATATACGGAAGTTCCATTTCAAAAAACTTTTGCGAATGGTTTTTATGTGACAGGTGGGGAACATAGCGATTACGTTACGGAAATGGAGCTCGAGCTGTTTACCGCTGATGATCCAAAAGCGATGGAACGGAAGTTTTTACAAAATGCTGTATTAGAATTTTCTAAACCGGTTAGAGTAGGCGCACCGCTAACGATTCATCTTGATGTCGATCAAGATCGGAATGTTACTGTCAGCGCATGGCTTACAGAAGACGAAACGCAAAAAATTCATGTTAACTTTGGCATTCCTGAATATGACGATGATAAGAAACAACAAATCCGCAATCTCCAGGATCATTTGAGATGATTGATAAAAAAGGAAGGGAAGGGACACAATGTTCAATATTTTGGAAGTATTGCAGGAGAAAAATCGGAAAAGAGCACAAGAGTTAGAACGTTTGGCGGAAGAGGTGACATCGCTACGACAGCCTAAATATGACGAGCAACAGATTGAAGAAATACTGACAAAGCAAGCACAGCAACTTAGTGAAGGCGAAGACATAGATTTATTTTCTGATATCAGCGGCCCTGAGGTCGTGGGGGAAGAGAGAAAAAAAAGGGTGACAAGCAACCGTGGGGGAGTCATGTATATCGATTTGAGCTTTTCTTCTCTTCCATCCAAGTTGCAACCTTTATTAAAAGAAATAGAAATAATCGCTAAAAGCGATGATGAGCGTGTTGTTCAAAAAGCCATGAAACAGATTGAACAGGCGGGAGTGGACGCAGTCGGATTGATTTTCCGCGAAGTCCGCATGTTTTATCGTAAGCCTGCCAAGAGGGCTTTACTGGCGGAATTGCTCAGTCGCCTTACATTATTAAACTTGAAAGGGAGAATTATGATTAAAGGAGTGCTGGAGCACGCGACGAACCGTCAACATTTAGAATTAGCCATCCGCACGGCGGGGCTCATTCAGGAACGGGAAGTCATTCCTCTCATTTTAAAGCTTGCCGAGGACCCTGAACTGTTCCCTTACTGCTTTGAGGCATTGCTGGAAATGAGGGATTCTTCTATCATTCAGCCGTTAATTCAGCTTATTCAGCGCGTTGATCCTGCTCGAACGGAGACAATTGAAAAATCGATTCAAATTGCAAGGCGGTTCTCTCTTCTGAAACCTGCTGTCATTTACGATTTGTTTGAGGCGCTAATTGCCTGTAATTTGCGGCAAATTCGCCCTATTTATACGACGGGCATTCGTTCGTTTAAACATGAAGCTATCCCGATTTTGATGGAGATTATCAGGAAGGAAACAGATCCATATCGAATTCGTCGTGCATGCCAATTATTAGGAGGAATTCGCAAACCGATCGTTGCCCAAAAATTGAACGAGGCATTGGGTCAGTTTCCTGAAAAGAAAGCAGCGATTATTGAAGGGATTGCCCATACTCGCGATCAAAGTTTCGCCCCCCTTCTACTCGCTCATTTACAAGGGGACAAAAACAAAAAAATCAAAGAGGCCTGTTTAAAGGCATTGGCTTCTTGTGGAACAAAAGATCAAATCCCGCAAATCCGTCCATATGTAAAGGACGATTCCATTCGCGCAGAGGCGCTGTATGCGTTAGTCAGTTTAGGAGACCGACAGGCGATGGATGAGTTTTTGCATTTTTTAGTCCGCGGCAGTGCACAGGAACAACATGCTTTCAGCGGGCTCGTAAGTTTATTAAATGAAAAATATCATCTTTATATGGCGGAAAAAATGGTCAATATGGAAGACCGTGAAGCTCTAATGGTCTTAGCAGCGTTGCAAAAACCGAATCGCCTCACGCCTAAAATCGGAGTTTATTTGCAGAAAAAACTTGATCAGCAGCCGAGCGCTCCTGTCCGCTTGGAAATTTACCGGCTGATTATCAAATTCGCTAATAGTACGAGCAATAAATTGTTGCCTCTCTCAGTCGTGTACGAGGCAAAAAATCGTGAAACAGACATTGCGGTAAAAAGGGAAATTGAGCAGCTGCTTGATCGATTGCCGAAGCGTTTTGGCGGTGTGGGTACAAGCGAACATCATATGGAAACAGACGATATTTTTTAAACATGCGGGGAATAGTTCGGTTCCCTGCCTCTTTATTGAAATAATTGCATCCATCATCCATAAAAGGGGGAAGGATCGATGGCAAAAAGCAAGACGGGAAAGACGTTGCGGAGATTAAAATATATAGAAGTAGAAGGGGTGGATAAGGTATATTTAGATGCTTGCCTGCTCGCTCACTTCAATCTCGGACAGTTATGTGAGGCGCTTGAGGATGAAAAGACGTTATTGGCCAAAACAAATTTAACGATATGGAAATTAAAAAAAGGGGAAGTGACAAAACAGGAATTAATCCGTAAAGTCAGCCCACATATTAACAGTAATTACCGACTATATAACTTTTTTGCCAATATAAACAGTGAAATGTTGCGATTATCAGAGGAACGATTTGAAAACTTTTCTTCCTTATCTCTAGAGGAAAAAGCGGATTACTTAGACGGCCTCGTTCAAAAAGGGGAGATGAGCTACAGCATATATATTACTTGGCTTCGTTTTCACGAGCTGTTGCACCACCGTATTCCCAAAGTTTTAGAGGAGTATGGGGAAAAGTTTGAGGAGGAAACAGGTATTAAACTCCCTCCTTCTTTTGAGATTAAACGAGAGGCAAAGGAGGGCGAACAGATGAAAGAGGGGTTATACGGAGAACTAACGAATATCATCCAGACATTAATGGACATTCGCGATCGGGTGAAACAAGAAAGTTTTAGAGATCAGTATGAGGAGAAGAAGAGGGAAGTAGAAATGTTACAGGAGCAGTTAAAAAGAATGGAAACCCAGCTTGGTTCGAAAGAGAAGCAACTGGCTAAACAAATGAAAGAAACATCAACACTCTTAAAAAAATTAGAGGAGGAAAAGCAAAAAGTTAAACAGAAACAGAAAGAAGCAGGGCAGCTTGGACAAGAAATCGGAAAACTAAGGTTACAAGTTGAAGAATTAGAAAGGGAAAATCAATTATTAAAGCGGGAAGTCGAAAGTAAAAACAAGAAAATGGAGGTTATAACCAAAGAAATAGAAGAACGGTCAGAAAATCGTTGGAAGCTGGAAAAGGTAAAACTACAACAAACATATGAAGAGCGCATTGTTCAGTTGGAAGAGACGGTGCGACAACTAGAGGTTCAATTAGAAACATCACTTCGCGATTTCGAACGGGAGCGCATCGCCTACCAAGATGAATCTACCGCTTTACGGCAACAGGTGGAACTATATGAACAAATGATAAATAACCTTCAAAGCCAACAACAGTCTTGCAACAATGAAAAAAGTATCCTTGTTGATTCAGAAGGTGAACAGACTCAAAATGATGAGTGGTTTGATCGCTTTTTCGGAGATTTGCCTGTTAATAAACCAGAGGAAGTGTAAAATATTGTGCTTACGCCGCTTGAATCCCGCTGGTCCTTTGATCATTATATAGATGCAATTTAAAGCTTTTAACCTTCGTAGTTTTTACAGAGCGATTGGATTGACTGTCAGGAGACTGGAACAATGCCGCTTCCAGGTGGTTGTTCGGTCTTCCATTACACCAAGGTTTGTGATCAAGGGGCTGACCCCATAGCCATCAAGCTAAGAAAACAGAAAAAGGAATTGAGCGAATATAAGGCGATGAGTATGACCAAGGAATTCGGCATGGATTTCTTTCAAGCCTTATGGTGTTCGGAGGAGCTGGCTGTCCAACTCCTCTTAAAACTGTGTGAGATCATCGCTCAACACGGAACAAAATCAAGGCGTTATACAAAAAAGAGTGCTGTAGACATTATGGAGAGTTTGGGAATCGTGCCGATGTCGTGAGAAAATCCCGCCTCATACCATGAAAAAAACCTTCTATGGGGAAGGTGTATTTGGCATGTCTATCTTTTATATCTCTTATGGTCACAGCTGTCAAAGATGAAGAGTGAAGCCTTGGAGCCACTCGCTCCAAGGCTTCACTTGATGGCA
The DNA here is from genome assembly GCF_001908025.1 of Geobacillus proteiniphilus. GTDB lineage: Bacteria > Bacillota > Bacilli > Bacillales > Anoxybacillaceae > Geobacillus > Geobacillus proteiniphilus. Next base: position 29,829 of record NZ_MQMG01000025.1, on the reverse strand, counting down.
ATGCGCGGGGGTAGGGGAGATGGAAAAAGACACTTTTTATCATTGGGGGAGAGGGCATGAACCAACAGCTATTTGCGGAGGAAATGTGGAAGTCGTTGCTGGATAAGCTTTACGAAGGAAAAATGGTATCGACGTTCAAAGGGAAGGAAGCGTTTCGCGTCGTTTCGTTTTCCGATGAGGGGATTATCGTGCGCTTGAGTTCGAAGGAAAAGGAAGTGTTTCTAAGCAAGAAGGCGATGTTCAACGTGATTGAGAAGCTCATCGCCCATAAAGATGGCGTGCGGCAAAAAATGGTGGATCCGGAATCTCGCCTAAAGTTAGGGTTGTTTTTGCTTCACCCGTGGACGGAGAAAGTGGAACGTCATGAGGGTGGAAAGCGCCGTTCGTATTTGTTGTTAACGGGTGAAGCTCGCCAGCAATTGGCAAGTGGCCAGTAGCGGGATGACGTGTGGGATGCGTGTTCGCTTTTACGGCAAATGAAAGGGGCTGTTTCGCTCTTGTTTGCTTTGGGCGCTGAGATCAGTTACGGGGGAAAAGAGCCGCACGGTGGCGGTTCTTTGGCGCTATGGGGACGGCGGCTGATCGTTGTCCATTTCCTTCGCGAGGTCGGCGACTTCGGCGACGGTCAGCCCGATTCGCTTTGTTGTTTCCGGCATCAGGAACATCATTCTGGGAGGAAGTGATAACAAGGAATGCTTGTTTCGTTTTGATCGGCTCTGCGGTTTGCCATTGGCGACCGGCAAAATAGAGAAATGACTTTGTTATGCTTTTAGGAAGACGATGCGGTCTAAATCATCTGTTGATTAAGTCATTCAGTTCTTGGAGCATGCCCGTGAATATTGGGTCATGATGAATGGTGTCATATATGCTTGGGGAAATGGTGATATAATCATTTGATAAAAGATTAAGCAGTCTATGTTCGTGTCGAGGAAACAGAAGAGGATAAAGCGCAAAATCTTTTATATTGGCTGTGACGAGAATGCAGTCGTATTGCCAAGCGGTTAGCAGGATACGGGCATCAGACACGCTGCCGTATTCCATGTCTCTCATGGCATTGATTTTCCTCTGGTATTCAGAGCGAATATAAGCCGCCATTTTTCTTACTTGGTGTTCCATATCGGGAGTTGTCCAATCGGGAATCGTTATCGTTATATTTTCCAACAATTCCGAGATCCGTTGCCTTTCCTTTTCGCCAAGTGTGTAGGATTGCAATTCAAGCTCTCGGATGACTTCTTTAGGGATATAGAGCACAGCCTCTTCATGGCGAACTTCCTGCAAAACATCTTTCCAAAAACGCTTGGCGGCTTTTTTGTGGTTCATGTGGGCAGATGGGCTTGACTTGTATCGGAATACGTTTGTATCCAGCAAATATGCTTTTGTTTCCGTGCCGTTTCCGCTCATGAAGAACTTTCTCCTATTCTCCAAACTCTTTTTCCATTTTTTCCGCGATACGAATCGACTGGCTTTTCAGCTGTTCTCTCATTTGGAGAAATGAAGGCCAGTTTGGGTGGTGAAAAAACTGTGCGGCCGGGATGATCCATTTTCCACTGTCTCCAAGCCGTTGGTAAGCCTCGATTTTTCCTTCTGCGCAATAACGGCGCACCATTTGCGGCGTGACATCAAGCAGAAGAGCCACATCGCGGACATGGAGATCATCTGGAATTGTTTGTTCCGCCATTTCGGTAAGAATATGCCGTACGCTCTGTTTTTCCTGGTCGCTTAGGTTGGAATAGATTTCTTTTTTTCGCTTCTCAAGTTCAAGCGACTGTTGGACCAATTCTACATAACGTCGAACGTTGTCGCTTAGCACAGTTTCGTGAAGAGGTGGGGGGGCTGTCTTTCGGGTTTCTGTTTTGCGGGACAAAGTGCTCATTTTTCTTTCCCTCCTTGATGTTTATATCCATTATACTATTTTGGCTGGAGAAACAAAAGAAAAAAAGGAAACAAAAGAAATTGAGATCTTGCCAAGCAGCAAAGGGAAGATGAAAAGAGCCGCACGGTTGCGGCTCTTTGGCGCTATTGGATCGGCGGCTGATGGTTGTCCATTTCCTTCGCGAGATCGGCGACTTCGGCGACGGTCAGGCCGGTTCGTTTGGCGATCTCGTGAATGGGAAGAACATCAAGCAAATTTTTGGCGATTTCGATGGCCTTCCGTTTTTCCGTTTGCTTGATCGCCTGTTCTTTTTCCTGCATCACTTTCTTCAACATTTCTTCTCTTTCTTGTTCAAGTTCTTCGACTAACAGGCGAAACACTTTGTTCATTTTGATCCACTCCTTTACTTTTTCGGCGTATGACCGGTCGATGAATTTGTCTGTGGCGGTCAGAACGCCGGCGATGATGTGCAGCTGTTTCGGTTCGTCGCCGATCGTTTTGGCCAGTTCGATCGTTTTTTCGATCATCGTTTGTCGGTCAAAGCGGGTGTGCATGAGCGGCACGAGGATGAGTTTCATCGTTTCTTCCGGAGTAAGCGGTTCGCCGTTGTGGACTTTTTCTTCAATGGCATGGAAAATCGCATCGCCGTTGAATTCGCCAAGCAGCACCGCTTTGGATGAAAGGAAACACATCGCCGGCGTCAAGTTGTTCGCGGGCGCTCGTGACATCGCTTGTGTAGATCACAACGATGCGAATCGGGCGTATTCGTTTTTCCTGTTGATAGTATGTGTGAAGGATGCGGCAGGCATAATCAAGATACTTTAAATGGTTGTCGAGAAATCGTTCATTGCTTTCGTACTCCAGAAGCAAAATGGAATCGTCTTCGAGAAGAAACACAGTGTCGGCGCGCCGTTCATCCGCCCGTACAGACGGAAATTCGGTTGGAAGCAGTGCTTTGATCCGCGGGAGTCCGTGAAGTCCGTACACATCGAAGGCTTGGTTTTGGTACAATGCGCTCAGCGACTTGAACAAAATGTCTTTGGCGTGATGCGAGATCCCGCCTGGCATCGTCTCAACTCCATTCGCTTTTTACCTCAATTATACTACTTGCCCGACCGATTGTCAGCTGCCATCGTGAGCGGAAACACGGTGTTCGTTCGGTGGGAGTGAATGACATCTTCTTGAAAGATCAAACGGGTTGCGACCCGGAACAGATGGATGAATGACGCTGTTTTGCCCTCACGGCCGGATAAACACTTCTGTTCCGTTCGGAACGATGGAGGCGAGTTCGAGCACGTCTTTGTTATGCATGCGGATGCAGCCTTTGGATACGTATTTGCCGATCGAGGACGGGTCGTTTGTGCCGTGGATGCCGTAATGGAGTTTGGATAAACTGAGCCACATCGCGCCGAACGGCCCGCCTGGGTTCGGCTGGCGGTTGACGATGACAAAGTCGCCGACGGGTGTGGCGGTGACCATTTTGCCGACGCCGATCGGATACGTGCGGATCGTTCGTCCCCGGTGTTTTAACGTCAGCTGGCGGCGGCTGATCGAGATGTGGATCGTGTAGGGAATCGATCCTTTCGGCGGAAGGTGGGGGATGACGATCTCCTGCCCGGGAAAGATGACGGACGCGGCGGTCAACCCATTGGCGCGAAGGAGCGCCTCAACAGATGTGCGGTAGTCGCGGGCGATGGAGGCGATCGTTTCCCCACGTTTGACGATATGTTTGTACATGGCATTTCGCTCCTTTTTTCGCTGGATGGAGAAAACAGCTCCGATTGATGATACATTAGTGTATGAGAAGATTCGAATAAGGTTGCTCAAATAGGAAGAGAGTCTCATGCGCATGGCATGTGAATACGGTGCGGCCGCCAGTCGCATGAACGCGCTGTGCGTTAGTCTATACTTGACAGGGAGCGTTGCCTAACGGGTGTTTCTTGTCAAAACGTGTAGGGGAAAAAGGAGGATGGCGCGAATGAGAACGTTTGTCCTAAAACCGGAAGGACAGAAGGTTGATTATGAGCTGTATGCCGAGCTCTCCCCTGTCCCGCTTGAGATCATTGACGGCGATCTCTTTTTTACGAAAGAGGAGCGGGAAAACTTGCTTAAGCTGTTGATATACAATGTCGGCATTAATCGGACGCTTGAGATCATCGAGGAATGGAAGGAGCGGTGAAAGCGGCGCCCGGTCGATATCGGGGCCGCATAGATGTTGGGGGTTACGGGCGGTAAGGGAACAAAATGTTCTTTTCCCCTTTTTCTTTGGCGACGAAGACGTCTTGATGGATTTCGAACACGCCAAAAGCGCTATGGAACGTCTGAATGACGCGGACGCGATACACATCGTGAAGCGGTTTGTTCTCATCAGACATCGACCACGACGACAGTTTTTCCACCTCATCGATGCGGTAGTCGAACGTCTCGACGCCGAAGTCTTGCATAAAGACGTGGGCGCGGCGCTGGATGTAGACGTCTTTTGGGAATTTCTTTTTCATAAGCGGGTGAAACAGCTCCCAAGAGCTGCCAAAATCCCCTGCCTGCTCGTAGCGGTAAAACGTGTCCACGATTTCCTTTGCCTCGTTCCGTTCGTTCGAAAGAAACAGAGACAAGATCGCCACCAACACGGCGACGGCAGTGAGAACCGCCACCCCAGTCCTGGCTCGGATCGTCTTTTGGCGGTAGCGTGGGAACATGGGGTCTCCTCTCCTCTCTGTTATACCATATGCACGATGGGCGGCGGATATGGGCAGGGAAGGGGAGGAAGCGCCGTGGCATGTGTCACAGGATAGACATACGGCCGCATTTTTTAGTCAAAAAATTCATCAGAGTGTAGTAAAATGGATGGCAGGGGTTGTTGGAAATGATGCACTAGCGTGAGAAACGGTGGTTTGTCCTATTTGGAGGCGGATGGAAAGGCGGAGCGTTTAGGGCTCCGTTTTTCCTTTGCCGTTCCGCTGAAAACAGAGATGCAGGAGAGGTAGAGAGCGATGCGGAAATCATTTATTTATGCGCTGTTGGTCGCCATTATGGTTGCTTGGGGCTTGAACGTGACGGCGTTGAAAATTCTTGTGGAGCATTTTTCGCCCGTCGCGTTGACGGCGCTGCGCATTCTAACGGCCGGGTTGGTCGTGCTTTTGTTTTTATGGGGGATCGGCAAGCTTCAAAAAGTCAGTTGGAATGAGGCGAAACAGATTGGCTTGGCCGCATTGTTCAGCGTGGTGGCCCATCACTTCTTTTTAGCTTTGGGGCTCGCGAGGACAACGGCGGTGAACGCGGGCCTTGTTTTAGGGATGGTGCCGCTTGTGACGGCGCTGTTGGCGATCGTGTTTTTGGGGCAGCGGCCGACGTTGTTTCGTTTGTTTGGCATCGCGCTCGGGTTTTTTGGCGTCGTGTTTGTCGTCGCGAACGGCGACGGCGGCCTCGGCCATTTGTCAATCGGGGATGTGTACATCTTTTTGGCCGTCTTGGCGCAAGGGATCAGCTTCATTATGATCAAAAAGGCGACGGTCGAGGCGCGGGTGATGACAGGGTGGATGCTCGTCTTCGGGTCGCTTTGGCTGTTTGTCTTAAGCCTCGTGCTCGAGCCGAGCGGCCTATCGAGTTTGAAAGAGGGCACGCTTCCGCTTTGGATGATTTTCCTTGCTTCGGCGGTCGTGGCCACAGCGCTCGGTCATATGTTTTACAACCAAGCTGTGCAGCACCTCGGGCCCGCCGAGTCAGCGGTGTTCATTAATTTGAATCCGCTCTTTTCGTTGCTTGGGGCGCACTGGCTGCTTGGTGAGCCGATTTCATGGATGCAGCTGGCTGGTTTTCTCTTCATCGTCGCGGGCGTGATGTTCGGCAGCGGGGGGATGGATGACGTGATCGCCCGCTTCCGCCGGGCGAAAGTTGCGGCTGAGGGAAGGAAGGTGGGGATGTAGTAGCCTTGGAATCCCCCACTTCTAGGCCTTGCGTGCAAGTGGCGAAACATTCATATCCAGGAATGGAGGGGGCTTCACATTGCGGTCGGCGTCTTGGCTGTCTCTTCTCGAAAAGGGACAGCCATTTTTGTGCCATCGGCAGGATTTTGCTTGATGATGTCGAAAAAGAAAATACGAAACCTATTCGTGTGAGGTGAATGTATGGGGATCGATCACGACCGGTTGTTCAAGGAGTTGTTGCAGACGTTTTTTGAGGAGTTTGTGCTTCTCTTTTTCCCGGATATGCACGAGCATATCGATTTCAACCATTTGTCGTTTTTGTCCGAAGAGCTGTTTACGGACGTAACGGCTGGGGAGAAGTATCGGGTAGACTTGCTGGTGGAAACGAAGTTCAAAGGGGAAGACGGATGGATCATTGTTCATGTGGAAAACCAAGCGTACATCCAATCGTCTTTTCCAGAGCGAATGTTTCTTTATTTCAGCCGCTTGTTTGAAAAATACCGCACTCCGGTCATTCCGATTGCCGTCTTCAGCTACGATGTCATCCGCGATGAACCATCCTCATTTACGCTCTCTTTTCCGTTTGGTAATGTGCTTGACTTTCGCTTTTTCCATGTGGAGTTGCGCAAGCAAAACTGGCGTCAGTTTCTCCGCATCGATAATCCGGTGGCGGCTGCGTTGCTTAGCAAAATGGGTTATACTGAAAATGAACGAGTGGAACTGAAAAAGCAATTTTTGCGCATGTTGGTGCGTCTCGAGCTAGACGAGGCAAGACAGCGTTTGTTGATGGGCTTTTTTGAAACGTATGTGAAGCTGTCCGATGAAGAAGAACAACAGCTTCGAAGCGAGGTGGAACAAATGGAGACGAAAGAAAAAGAACGCGTGCTGGAATTGATCATTTCGTACGAGCAAAAGGGAAAAATTCAAGGCCGAAAGGAAGGACGGGAGGAAGGGCGCAAAGAGGGAGCGGAACAAGAAAAACGGCACATTGCGAAACGGATGTTGATGAAAGGTTTTGATGCGCAAACGATTCACGAACTGACCGGATTGTCTGTGACGGAGATTGAGGAAATGAAACAAAGCGGCTTCAAGTGAATGGAAATGAATCGCCACACGCCGCTCATAAAACAGGCGAGGCAAAAGGCCAGCCCCGCCCTAGCGCTTCTGTTTCGCTGCGGTTGATTCCCGTTTGATCAGTTTCGTAGACAATAGCACTTCCTGAAATGGTTCGTTCGGGTTGTCCCACCGCCATCGCAACAATTCCACCGCTCGTTTGCCGTAGCGCTTCAGGTCGATGTCGACGGTCGTGATTTTCGGCGTCGCGATTTGCGACAGCTGCCCGTTGTCAAAGCTGCAGACGGAAACGTCATCGGGCACTTTTAGCCCGTACTGCTGCAGGCCGGTGCTGACGAAAAAGCCAAGCCCGTCATTGACGCAAAACCAGGCGGTCGGCTGCCGCTTCAGCTCGCGGATGTAGCCTGCGATGACCGTTTCGTCTTCTTGCGCGTGGCAGAACATCCACTCCTCGTTCGGTTTCACTCCATAGTCTTTCAGCGCCAATAAGTACCCTTCATACCGCTCTTGATAGCTCGGCGAATAGTTGACGTCGCCGACAAACGCGATGTCAGTATGGTTGAGCTCCAACAAATGCTGGACGGCCACATACGCCCCGAACCGATTGTTTGTCAGCACCGCATCGGCTGGAATGTTCGGATGGTGATGGTCGACCAGGACGGTCGGGATGCCGGTGGCGACGATTTGTTGGATGTACTCGGTGCTGATGTGGGAAAGGACGATCACGCCGTCGACTTGTTTTTCCTCGATGAACGAAGGCAAAAGAAGCCGTTCTTTTTGTTCTTTGTTCACCGATTGGATGTGCAGCTTCATGCCGTGTGACAGCGCTTCCTGTTCAATGCTTAAGTAGATTTCGCCAAAAAATTTCAGCGAAAACGTGCGGTCGGAGGCGATGAGGGCGATTTGCTTCGGCGGTTTGCCGCGCGACTTCGCGCGGGAGGCGGGATATTCATACCCCATTTCTTTGGCCGTGCGCTTTACAAGCTCCCTCGTTTCTTCGCTCACCCCTTCTTTGCCGCGCAGCGCTTGCGAGACCGAGTTTTTGGAAATGTTCAGTCGATCGGCGATGTCTTGCATGGTGACGCGTTTTTTCATTCGTTACCTCCACTTGTTCGCTATTTTTGCCTTTCGGTGATTTGAGGCGTCGACAAGGACGGCCGTTGCGATTTTTCGCTTTCCATCATTCAAGTATACATCGAAATCTTGAAGGTTGGCTCCGCTTTCGCAGCGTTTGCTTGCTTTCTCTAGTTCAAGTATATCCCTTGTGAAAACGAAAGACATTCAATACCTCGGAACAAATATATACGGAATGATATTGTAACGTTACAATTGTTATTTGTCAAGTTGATGGATTGCGTCTAAACTCACGGTTTTTTCTTGTCTTTTCCGCAAAAAGAAGTTGACTATTTCGTTGAATCATGAAATAATGTCATTGTAATGTTATAAAATACCGTTACAAACATTCATTTTCAGTTGACAAGTTTGTCTGTCTCTATGATTTGTCATGGGGAGGAGAGGCGTTGTCTGAAGCGACTGTTTATGTAAGCGTTTTTACATCTGCTCATCAATACAAGGGGGGAATGGACGATGAAAAAGCGCAAGTGGTTCAAACTGGCTTCGTTGTTGCTTGCCGCTGCGGTGGCGGGAACAGGCTGTCAAGGACAGACCGGGAATGAACAAGGGCAGAAGAAGGAAGGATCGACCGTACAAATTGATTTTTGGGCGGCGCCGAATCCGACGCAGCAGGCATTCTGGAAGAAGATGGCGGATCGCTATATGGAAGAGCATCAAAACGTGAAAATCAAAGTATCGCCGATGCCGGAAAGCCCTTCTTCGGAGGCGGGCATTCAGTCGGCGATTGCCGCGGGAAATGCGCCGGTCATTTCCGAAAACATCTCCCGCGGGTTTGCCGCACAGCTGGCGGACAGCCGGGCGATTGTGCCGCTGGATCAATTTGAAGGGTTTGATGATTTAATCGGCAAACGGCAAATGAAAAGCACGATTTCAACATGGAAGTTTGCCGACGGCCATCAATATGTGTTGCCGATTTACTCAAACGCCATGCTGTTCGGTTGGCGAATCGATATTCTGAAAGAGTTGGGGTATAACGCTCCGCCGAAGACGTACAGCGAAGTCATGGAAGTCGGCAAAAAGCTGAAAGAAAAATATCCGAACAAGTTTCTATGGGCGAGAGCCGACTTGGTCAAACCGACGTGGTGGGCGAGATGGTTTGACTTCTTCATGATTTACAATGCGGCGTCGAATGGGACGCATTTCATCGATGGGAACAAGTTGAGTGCGGATCGTGACGCGGGTGTGAAGACGCTCCAGTTCTTCGCTGATTTAAGCAAAAATCAGCTCGTGTTGACGAAAGAGACGAAAGATCCGTTTGAAAGCGGTACATCCGTGATGTCCGATTTAGGGCCGTGGACGTTTCCGTATTGGGCTGAGAAGTTTCCGGAAATGAAGTTTAACGAGAAATACGTGTTGTCGATGCCGCCTGTGCCTGATGGCATGAACCCGTCGCAGGCGAAAACGTTCGCCGATACAAAAGGGCTGGTCATTTACGCTTCGGCGACGAAAGAACAGCAACAAGCCGCGTTCGACTTCGTCAAATGGGTGTATTCCGATCCGCAAAACGATTTGGAATGGCTGAAAGAAACGAACTTGCCGCCGGCGCGGGACGACTTGTCGACGAACGAGGCGTTTGTCTCCTATTTTGCACAAAATCCGCAGCTGAAACCGTATGCGGAAAACATTCCGAACGCCATACCGCCTATGGATAACGCCAAAATGGTTGAGCTTCAAGAGCTGATCGGCAAAGAGGCGTTGAATCCGGTCGTCAAAGGCGAGAAAACCCCAGAAAAAGCGTGGGAGGACATGGAAAAGGCGATCAATGGGGTGTTAAAATAACATGAATAAACATGCGGCAAAAGTGGGTTGGCTGCTCGCCAGCCCATACCTTATCTATTCCGCTATTTTCTTTTTGATCCCCCTGTTTTGGGCGTTATATCTCGCTTTTACGAATTGGAATTTAATTTCTCCCGAATATGAGACGGTGGGAATGCAAAACTTCCTTGACGCCTTCTTCAGCCCGAGCGTGCGGGCGGCGTTTTGGGTGACGTACAAGTTTATGTTGATGTTTGTGCCGATCGTCATCGCCGGCTCGCTGTTTTTGGCGCTGATCATTCACCATCTGCCTCGGTGGAAAGGATTGTTTGCCGTTGGATATTTTCTGCCGTATTTGGCGTCGGGGGTGGCGTCGTCGATTGTCGTCAAAGGCGTCATTTCCTACAACAGCCCATTGAATCAATTTTTGCGGGACGCGTTGGGCTGGGATATTGACTGGCTCGGCTCGCCCATCTTAGCCCCGCTCGTCATTGCGCTCATGATGGCGTGGAAGTTTGTCGGATATTATGCGCTGCTGTTTTTGTCCGGCTTGGAAAGCATCCCGAAAGAAGTGTATGAAGCGGCCGAAATCGACGGGGCGGTCGGCTGGAAGCGGGTTTGGCACGTGACGATTCCGATGCTGTACCCTTCGTTTTATACAGTGACGATTTTGGCGGTCGGTTTGATGTTTGGCATTTTCACCGAACCGTATGTGTTGACAGGCGGTGGGCCGGAGTATGCGACCCATACGTGGCAGCTCGAGATTTACAACCAGGCGTTTGAAAAATTAAATGCGGGTTACGGAACCGCGGTCGCGATTATCAATTCGATCGTCACCTTTGCGTCGATTTTCGTCTTTCGCAAGGTTTTGGAAAAATGGGGTGGCAAACATGGCTGGGAGTAAAACATGGAAGGTCGGACTGCTTTATGTTTTGGCGTTTGCCGTTTTGTTCGTCATGGTGTTTCCGTATTTGTATATGGTGTTAGGCTCTCTTGCCCCATGGAATGAGGTCGACCGAAAGCTCATCCCGTCGTCATTGACGCTTCGCTCGTATGAATGGCTGTTTCAAGGCGGCGAAGATGTCGTGCCGCGGCCGTGGCTTCGGGCGTTTTTCAACAGTTTGCTCGTCACGTCGGCGTCAACGTTGCTCATGCTTGTGACGGCGGTGATGGTTGGATATGCGTTGTCGAAAGTGAAATTTAAAGGGAGACAATGGGTCAACAACGCGATTTTGTTTCAAATGTTTTATCCATCGATCATTTTGCTTATTCCGCTGTTTCTGATCGTCCGGTATTTCGGCTGGTACAACACGTATTGGGCGATGATCTTGCCGAAGGCCGTCAACTTGTGGGCCATCTTTATGTACACGAACTTTTTCCGCAGCATTCCCGATGAATTGATCGAAGCGGCAAAGATGGATGGAGCGGGCCATTTCACCATCATTCGCCGCATTGTCTGGCCGATGTCGCGCTCGATTACGACGATCATTTTCTTGTTCCTTTTCATGGAGCGATGGGTGGAACTGCTTTGGGATATGCTTGTTGTGAATAACGAAAAGATGTTGACGTTAAACGTGTTGTTGGCGCAAATGTTTGGACCGTACGGCGGCTATCCGGGGCCGATGTACGCCGCCTCAGTGCTTCTCACGCTGCCGATTTTGATTTTGTTCCTTTTGTTTAGCAAGAATTTTAAAGAAGGCATGCAGTTCATATTAAAATAATAAAAACATCATGATAGGAAGAGGGAGCAGGGAGAGACGTTATGCAGACAAGGACGCTGACAAGGAAAACATGCCAGACATTGCTTGAGGAATTTCAGCGTGCTCCTCAGCCGCTTCGGGTGGAGAAGCTCGTGTTTGCCGGCGTTGGGGGGCGGGATGTGTACAACATTTCCGCGCCGTTTGAAGACGATGGCGAGTGGGTCATTGCCGGACGGGTGGAGGCAAGAGACAGCGAGCAATCAGAAGTATACTTTTTCGTCGAGCGTGAAGGGACATGGGTGCCGCGGGAAGGGGCGCCGGTGTTTGCTTTGCAGGATCCGTTTGTTTCGCGGGTGCACGGGCATCTCGTGTTTGGCGGCGTGGAGACGTTTCCGCATCCCGTGCTTCACGGGAAGTTGTATTGGCGGACGGTGTTTTACCGCGGAAAAACGATCAATGAATTGGCGCATTTTTTCACCGGTCCCGACGGGATGAAAGACATTCGTCTTGTTGAGCTGCGGGATGGGTCGGTTGGGGTCTTCACCCGTCCGCAAGGGGAAAAAGGCGGACGCGGAAAAATCGGCTTCACCCGCATCGGTGCGCTCGATGAGTTGACGGTGGAGGCGATTGAGAATGCCCCATTGATTGACGGTCAATTTGCCGATGAAGAATGGGGCGGCGCCAACGAAGTGCATTTGCTTGGCAATGGGCTCGTCGGCGTCCTTGGCCATATCGCTTGTTTCGATCAGGAGCGGAACCGTCATTATTATCCGATGGTGTTTGCGTTCAATCCGGATACGGGGGAAGCGTCGGACATGGAGTTGATCGCCACAAGAGCCCATTTCCTCGATGGCCCAGCGAAGCGTCCGGATTTGGCGGATGTCGTGTTTAGCGGCGGACTGATTCGCAAAGGGGACGGCACGGCCGATTTTTACGCTGGAACAAGTGACGCAGAAGCGCAAAAACTAACAATCGTTGATCCATTTACGAAATACGAAAGGCAGGGGTGACGATGCACATTTACCGCTACGAAGAAAACCCGCTCATTACGCCGGAAGATGTGCCGCCGCACCACGACGGGTTTGAAGTCATCGGGGCGTTTAACGCTGGGGTGGCGAGGTTTCAAGGGGAAGTGCTGCTGCTTCTTCGGGTGGCGGAGCGGCCGGTGTCGGATGACCCGAATATCGTGAAAGCACCGGTATGGAATCGAGAGACGGGGAAGGTCGATGTTTACGAATTTCGCAAAGACGATCCGCGCTATGATTTTTCCGATCCTCGGGTGATCAAAGAGGCGGGGGCGGAGCGGTTTTTGTATTTGACGTCGCTCTCCTATTTGCGCCTCGCCCGGAGTCAAGACGGGCGGCGGTTTACGATCGACGACCGCCCGTTCGTCTATCCATCGAATGAGCTCGAGACATTCGGTATTGAAGATCCGCGCATTACGTACATTGACGGCACGTATTACATTTATTTCAGCGCCGTCTCACCAAAAGGAGTTGGCGAGGCGATGGTGTCAACAACGGATTTCCGGACGGTGACGCACCACGGCATGATTTTCGCTCCGGAAAACAAAGATGTGCTCATTTTTCCGGAGAAGATCAACGGCAAATATTACGCTCTCCATCGCCCAGTGCCGCGAAGCAACGGCCGCCCCGAGGTGTGGATCGCTGAGTCGGAGAATCTGCTTCATTGGGGGAATCACCGCTTTTTGTTCGGTCTGCGTGAAGGAAAGTGGGACAGCGCCCGCATCGGCGGCGGGGCGGTGCCGATCAAAACGGAGCACGGCTGGCTCGAGTTGTACCACGGTGCGTCGGATGACCACCGCTATTGCATGGGGGCGGTGCTGCTCGATTTGAACGATCCGGCAAAAGTTATCGCCCGCTCGGAGCGGCCGCTTGTTGAGCCGGAAGCGGACTATGAGGTGAACGGCTTTTTCGGCCGCGTCGTGTTCTCATGCGGGGCGCTTGTTGACGGTGATATTGTGAAAATGTATTACGGCGCCGCCGATACGTCGATGGCGTGCGTCGAGCTGAAGCTGGACGAGATTTTGGATTCGCTTGTGAAAGTATGAAAGCGAAGTTGCCCGCACGTTGCGGTGTAAGAACGGAAACGCCTGGATGGCCGGGCGTTTCTTTTTTGGTTTGCCGCGAACATACGGTGCATGGGATATTTCCCTCATTTTGTGCTGATGCGGGGAAATTTGCCCACTCCCTCAAGCGGCGTCCGCGCGCTCCGAGGCTGGCTGCCTAAAAGGCCGGTGATGTAAGGGGAAATACTGCTCTCCAACAGTGTTTCTCAAATTGAAAAACCTTGCAACACCATGACTTCATTCCTTGTGATTTCTCACAAATCGAGCGAATCCGTTGTTTTTCACCAGCCTTCTAAGCCGCCAACAAAGCCATGCTTTTATCATCTCGCGCCGAGAAGACCCCCACTTCCACGCGTGAGCGGAAGTGGGCGGGGATGGCTTGGTTGACAGCCTGCCGTGGGGCGGGTGTTCCCAAGAATCTCCCATCTCGAAGCGTGAGCGCAGGTGGGAGGGCGTTCAACGTTCATTGCGTCGTTTCGTTTCTTTTCCGTTCAACAGGATTTGGTATAATAAAAACAACGCCGATTCATCGGTCAGGTCGGCAGAGCGGTTTGCGGCTGGGCAATGAAAGACACTGGCCATGACTCGAAAGAACAGATGATCATCGGATAGAGGAGGAACCATCGGAGATGAAAAAAGTGCGCAAAGCGATCATTCCGGCGGCCGGGCTTGGGACGCGGTTTTTGCCGGCGACGAAGGCAATGCCGAAGGAGATGCTTCCGATCGTTGATAAGCCGACGATTCAATATATTGTCGAAGAAGCCATCGCCTCGGGCATTGAAGACATCATCATCGTCACCGGGAAAGGGAAGCGGGCGATTGAGGATCATTTTGACTACGCGTTTGAGCTGGAACAGATGCTCAAGCAAAAAGGGAAGCTGGATCTGCTTGAGAAAGTGAAAGAGCCGTCGAAGGTTGACATCCACTACATTCGCCAAAAAGAGCCGAAAGGGCTGGGGCATGCGGTTTGGTGCGCGCGCAATTTCATTGGAGACGAGCCGTTTGCGGTGTTGTTGGGCGATGATATCGTCCAGTCGGAAAAGCCTTGTTTAAAGCAGCTCATTGAGCAGTATGAACAAACGTTCAGCTCAGTGATCGGTGTCAAGCGCGTGCCGGAGGAAGAAACGCATCGCTACGGGATCATCGACCCGCTCGAGCAGCAAGGCCGGCGCTACCAAGTGCGCCGCTTCGTGGAAAAACCAGCTCCGGGCACAGCGCCGTCGAACTTGGCGATCGTCGGCCGCTACGTGTTGACGCCGGAAATTTTCTTGTTTTTAGAGAAACAGGAAGCCGGCGCGGGCGGGGAGATTCAGCTCACCGATGCGATCGGGCGGTTGAATGAAATTCAGCGCGTGTTTGCCTATGAATTTGAAGGAAAGCGGTACGATGTCGGCGAAAAGCTCGGCTTTATCGAAACGACGATTGAGTTTGCCCTGCAAAACGAGGAGCTGCGGGATGACTTGCTTTCGTTTTTGGAGCGGGTGGTGGCAGAGGCGAAGGGATCGAAGAGCAGCTAATCAAAAATAAGTCGTTCGTGTTGAAATGCTCTTAATGACTGTTAGTCGTTTTTCAGAGGATGGAGACAAAAAAGGAGGGTAGGATGTGGCGCGCATACGGATTGAACATTTTGGTCCTGTGAAGCTGTTTGATGAGGAGATCACGGATGTTACCGTTTTGATTGGCCCCCAAGCGAGCGGAAAAAGTACGATCAGCAAATTGATTTTTTTCTTTCAATCGATTCCTGATGAATGGGTAAACTATTTGCTTTCAGTACGTCAAACGGAAGAAAACAACCCATTTTTTGAGTTCAATAAACGTCTTCGGAGAAAATTTGTTGGGTACTTTGGCACAACCAAACATATGAAACCGTTTCATATTCGTTATGAGTATGATGTTGAAAAGTTTGTCCGTCTTGATTTAAAGGACGGTTATGTACAAATCCATTTCAGCGATCCGCTAAAACGGGAGATTCAGGAAAATTTTAAACATGTTGTGCAGATGAAAAAGGAAATGCAATACGAAGAACAACAGTTGGATGATTTTTGGAATGTCTCCTCGTGGAAAGTGCGGCAGCAAAATGTGTTGGAAAAGGTCAAAGCAGCGATCGCTGAGGTATTCGGCGATTCCAAAACACCCATTTTTATCCCTGCAGGGAGGAGTTTAGTTGCCACATTGTCGGATCAGCTTCAGGATATTAACCCGCAGCAACTCGATGTGTTGACAGAACAGTTTATCGAGCGAATTAATCTGCTAAAGAAGATGTTTTCGCATTCGTTTGAGGAAATCATCGAAGATCGAAAAAAATTCTCGACAGAAAAAATTGACTTTGAGGCAATCCGACTGGCCATCAAGATGATCGAAGGCGTGATGAAAGGGAAATACATGTTCTCTGATTATGGGGAAAGGATTTTTTTTAATGAAAGAGAGTATACAAAACTGAAATTTTCATCTTCTGGACAACAGGAAGTCGTTTGGATTTTGCTGCTGATATTTACAATCATTCTGGAACGGCAGCGAGTGTTTATGGTGATTGAAGAACCCGAGGCACACTTATATCCGAACGCACAAAAAGAAATGGTTGCCTTATTTGCGTTGTTGCTAAATGTGACGAATAGTACGCTAGTGATTACGACTCATAGCCCGTACATTTTGTCTGCTTTTAATATTTATTTGTACGCTGCCAAAATCGGAAACAAACTGGATCAACGTGCGCATCCAATTGTGGACCGAAAGCTGCGCCTTTCTCCAGAGCGGGTAAAGGCCTACATGCTGGAGAGTGAAGGAGGGAGATTCCGCTATCGAAGCATTATTGATAATGAATTACAGTTCATACAGGCCGAAGCGATCGATGAAGCATCATCTGCGATCAACCGCGTACTTGATGAACTCATGGAGGCGGAGGAAGCGGGGGAGTAAACATGGCGGTTGTAGGTTGGGAAAGTTGTTTACACTATTGCGACTGTCGAAAATTAGCAGTTGTTGAGGAAAACGGGAGAGGGGTTCGTTTCGTCAATAAGAGGGAAAAGAGGGTGGCTTTATACCGTGTAGACGGTTGTTTGATTAAAGAGGGGGTAAAATGCGACTTTTTATTTTTAGTGATCGAAGGGGGGCGGGCATTTTTCATCGAACTAAAAGGGTCTGACCTTGAGGAAGCTGTACACCAGATCGCCCGAACAATCGAACAGTTAGGGAAATGGTTGCCTGGATATCGATTCGAAGGGAGAATCGTGACTACCCGTGTGAGAACGCCTGCTTTGAAATCGACTTATTTGATGAAGCTGGAAAAAATGTTGAGGAGAACGGGTGGGACATTAGTGGTAAAAGCCAAGTGGGACGAGGTAAACGTATAGGGCAGGAAAGAGGCGACCGGTATGGGTCATTACAGGCTAAAACGGATTCATACCCCAATCGGACAGGATGACGGCACCCGCATTCTCGTCGACCGCCTTTGGCCGCGCGGGGTGTCAAAGGCCGAGGCGCGCATCGACCGCTGGATGAAAGAGATTGCCCCGAGTCCAGCGCTGCGGCAATGGTTTGGCCATCGGCCAGAGCGGTTTGCCGAGTTTGCGCGGGCGTATGAGCGGGAGTTGGAAACAGAGGAAACGAAGCGGGAGCTTGTGGATGAGCTGTTGTCGCTTTCCGGAATGGTGACGCTGTTGTATGCGGCAAAAGACGAATGACATAACCATGTCGTTGTCCTTTGTGATTTTTTGCGCAAAATAGCCGAGAGGCGAAGCAAGGAGGGATGAACGATGATTTCTGCGATGGTCGGCGATTTGACGAAGGTTGAAGGGGTCGAGTACATTTGCAATGCCGCCAACGGCATTGGACCGATGGGCGGCGGGGTGGCAGCGGCGATCCGTCGGGCAGGCGGGCGCGTGATTGAAGAGGAAGCGATCCGCGTCTGTCAAGCGCAAGATCCACAGCCGGGCGATTTGTACGTGACAGGGGCAGGCTCGCTGCCGTTTCGGGGTGTGATTCATCTTGTGACGATGAAGCAGCCAGCAGGGGCGACGTCGTATGAGATCGTCCGGTCGTGTCTTGAGCGGCTTGTCGCGCACTGTCGGGAACACGGGATCAAGAAGGTGGCGCTGCCGGCGTTGGGGACCGGAGTCGGCCGGCTTGACAAAGCGAGAGTGGCTAGGTTATTTCGCGAGGTGCTCGCGCCGGTTGAGGATGTGGAATTTGTGGTCGTTGATATCGACGAGTCATTTATCCGAATGGTTGATTCATATTAAATAAAAATAAGAAAAAAAGGGCCTTGACAGACGCTTGGCCTTTCTTTTTTTGGCAAAGAATAACGTGTTTCACAATCCCTCATATCATATTATAATATAACATACAAACCAGTTTCATTGACTTCCTTGCCTAGCCTAGGAGGTGGCGCAGCCATCCATGTCCGATTGATTGGACTGGCATGAAAGGAAGTTGGAGATCGTTTCCTGTTCGAACCTGTTCAGGGAAAATGGCCAAAAGCGATGCATACGGCGTTTTTGGCAACGCCTGGAGGGATGATCATGTTATTCCAATTGCCAACATTAAAGACATGTCAAGTATTAGTCGATGAATTCCGCCTGGCCCCACAGCCGTTTGAGCCGGAAAAACTCCGCTTTGCGGGTGTCGGGGATCGAGACGTTTATAATATTTCCGCACCGTTTTTGGATGAAGGAGAATGGGTGATCGCTGGGCGCGTCGAGTCGCGCGACAGCGAGCAGTCGGAAGTGTACTTTTTCATCGAGCGCGACGGCGTTTGGATTCCTCGTGAAGGGGCGCCAGTGTTCGCCTTGCAAGACCCGTTCGTGTCGCGCATTCACGGTCAGCTTGTGTTTGGCGGCGTGGAGACGTTTCCGCATCCGGTGTTTGTTGGCGAGCATAGCTGGCGGACGGTCTTTTACCGCGGACCGAACATTCGCCGCTTGGAAAAGTTCGCCGAAGGGCCGGATGGGATGAAAGACATTCGCCTCGTCGAGTTGAAAGATGGCTCGATCGGCGTGTTTACCCGACCACAAGGGGAAAAAGGCGGCCGCGGGAAAATCGGTTTCACCCGCATTTTCTCGCTCGATGAGTTGACGCCGGACGTGATCGAGGCAGCGCCGATTTTGGATGCCCAATTTACGGATGAAGAATGGGGCGGCGTGAATGAGGCGCATTTGCTTTCAAACGGGCTTGTTGGGGCGCTCGGCCATATCGCTTGCTTTGATGAGCAAGGCAACCGCCATTACTACCCGATGGTGTTCGTGTTGAATCCCGAGACGATGGAGCGTTCGGAGCTGGAATTGCTTGCGCTTCGCTCCCACTTTTTAGACGGGCCGGCGAAACGGCCGGATTTGGCGAACGTCGTTTTCAGCGGCGGACTCATCCGCAAAGGCGACGGCACCGCCGAGCTGTACGCGGGCGTTGGCGATGCCGAAGCGCAAAAAATTTCGCTCATCGACCCGTTTGCGAAATACGAAGCGCAAGAGCTCGATCGGATGTATGCTTCCGTTTAGCGAAAGGATCGGTGCGACAGACCTTCTCTTGATGAGGAAGGTTGGCGGCCGGTCCTTTTTCACATTTGGCCGGCCATGTTTCTTGCCTTGTGCGAAGGGCTTCGGTTTGACATAAACGTGACTTGTTCGCAGGATAGACAAGAATAGCCGCCGGCAATTGGAGTCACGTTGCTCTCCTAGAAGGCGGGTGATGTAACAGGAACGCGGCTCAACAAAACGATTTCTCAAATTGAGAAACCTCATAAATGCTGTTTTCTCTTCACTCGGAGACCATCAATTTGGCGAAAATAGTTGTTTTTCACCAACCTTCTAGGAGGCTGGTGATTTAGTACAAAATGCTGCTAGTTCCAGATATTTCCGAATTAGAAAAACCTTGCGAAATCAGCCTTCTTTTTTGGCGAAATGCCGCTGATTTGCTCGTGACAGCCGTTTTTCACCAGCCCTCTAGGGAAGACCATTTTCCTTCTCCCATTGCCCCTTCCGAAGCCATCCGGTATACTGAGAAAAAAGGAATGGGGAGGGGCCTTCGTTGTCTTTGCCGCTTGCTTCTGGTGTGTCGTATGAGCGCTATTGGGTCCTGCGCGAACAAAGCGATGATCGTTTAGAGTATATTGATGGGGCCGTGTATATGACCCCGTCCCCAAGCGTTCGGCATCAGCTCATCTCGAGTCGACTTCATTTTCAGTTCAGTTTGTTTTTTCGAGGAAAGCCGTACTATGTGTTGGCGGCGCCGCTTGATGTGGAGCTGATCGACGAGCAAACAAAGGAACGAAATGTGGTGGTTCCCGATTTGACGGTCATTGGCGGCGAAAAAGGGTTGGATGGAACGAAGTACATTGGGGTTCCGCCGCTGATCGTCGAGATTTTAAGTCCTTCGAACCAGGCGCATGATCTTGTCACAAAGTTCAATTTGTACATGGCGTGCGGCGTCCATGAATATTGGATTGTCAATCCGATGAAGCAGGCTGTGACGGTGTATGTGCTTAATGAGGAACGGCTATATGAGCAGGCGGATGTTCAAGTGAAAACGGGAACGGTTCGCTCCGTGTATTTTTCGGGGCTCGAAATCGACATGGCCGAATTGTTTCGTTGACAAGATGCCGAGAGGACTGCTTGAAAGCGAACAGCGTGGGATTCTTCCCACGCTGTTTCCGTGAAAATGCACGCGTCTTGATGGGTCATTTTCATGCCTGGGTGAAGGGCAAAGGTTGCCCATGGATCTTTTCTGTGTCCAACGGGATCGGGGCGACGTTCATCGCCCGCGTGATGTCCCTTTACGGTTGCTTTTGCCGCTTTTCCCGCTCTTTCAGCTTTTCTTCCATTCGCTTCAGCAATTTCTCCCATGGGTTTTCCGCCGTTTTTTTCTTGCGCTTCGGTTTTTCTCCCGCCATGCTCAAGCGCCTCCTTTCGCGGCGGCCGATAAGGCGAGCAAGTCTCGCAGTTCGTCATCGGACAGTTCGGTGATCCACGCCTCGCCTTCGGTGATGATGTCGGCGAGCGCTTGTTTTTGTTCGAGCATCTCGTCGATTTTTTCTTCGATTGTCCCGATGGTGATCAATTTATGGACGTGGACGAATTTCGTCTGTCCGATGCGGTAGGCGCGGTCGGTCGCTTGGTTTTCCACAGCCGGGTTCCACCAGCGGTCGAAATGGATGACGTGGTTGGCGGCTGTTAAGTTGAGCCCAGTTCCGCCCGCTTTGAGCGACAAAAGGAAAATCGGCGCTTTTTTCGCTTGGAACTCATCCACCATCCGGTCGCGCGTTTGTTTTGGGACGCCTCCGTGCAAAAACAACACCCGCTCATCAAACAAGTCGGAAAGCAGCTCTTGGATCATCTCGCCCATTCGCACGTATTGCGTGAAGATGAGGCACGATTCGTCGTTGGCGCGAATTTGCTCGATCAGTTCGATGAGCTTTTCGAGCTTGTGCGACCGTTCGACGAGCTGGCGGGGGCGGCGTTCTTTCAAATACAGCGCCGGATGGTCGCAAATTTGCTTAACACCGTTTAGCATTTGCAAAATCAAGCCGCGCCGCGCAAACGGACTGGCTTCCTTGGCCCGTTCGAGTGTGTCGTTGACGAGTTGCTCGTACAAGGCAGCCTGTTCGGCTGTGAGCGGGCAATATTCTTTTTGTTCAAGCTTATCCGGCAAGTTGAGCGCAACCGCTTCATCCGTTTTCGTCCGCCGCAAGAGAAATGGGCGGATGAGCGTCTGCAGCGCCGCTTTTTTGCGGGCATCGCCTTCTTTTTCGATCGGTCCGGCAAATCGGCGTTCAAACTCGGCCGCACTGCCGAGGTAGCCCGGGTTGAGGAAGTGGAAGATGCTCCAAAGTTCGCCGAGACGGTTTTCAACCGGCGTGCCGGATAAGGCGATTTTATGTTTTCCGCTCAAGCGGCGGATGGCGCGCGCTTGTTTTGTTTGTGCATTTTTGATGTTTTGCGCTTCATCAAGGCAAATCGCATGCCAATGAATCTGTTTTAAATCGTCTTGGTCCAAATGAGCAAGGTTGTAAGACGTAATGACGAGATCGGCCTCGCCTGCCGTTTGCACGAACGCATCGTTTTTCGCCCGGTTCGGTCCATGGTGCACGTAGACGCGCAAGTCTGGGGTGAAGCGGGCGCATTCCTTTTGCCAGTTGCCGATCACGCTGGTCGGGCAGATGAGCAAGGCCGGCGTGTCCGGCCGTTCCATTTCTTTTACATAGGTCAAATAGGCGAGCAGTTGCACCGTTTTGCCAAGCCCCATGTCATCGGCCAAGCAGGCGCCAAAGCCAAATCGACGCAAAAAGACGAGCCAGTCGACGCCGCGCTGCTGATACGGGCGGAGCGTGCCGCGAAACGACGGCGGCACATTCGCTTTCGGCAATCCATCCAGTTGTTGGAGCTGGCGGATGAACGCCCGGAATTGATCATGGACATCGATGTGGATCGGGATCGATTCGTCCGCTGCCTCTTCGTGCTCCTCTGCTTCTGAAAGCAGCGTTTGCGCCACGATGTCGTGGATTGGTACGCCTTCTTTTTTCGCCTTTTCCATGAGCGCCTGCGCGCGGCGGACAAGGGCGGGATCGAGAATGAGCCATTGGCCGCGCAGGCGGATGAGGCGCCGCTTTTGTTCCGCCAAAGCGGCAAACTCCTCTTCCGTCAGCTCAATCCCGTTGGTCGCGACGCGCCAATCGAAATCAGCGAGGCGCTCAAGGCCGAATAATGATTCCGCGTTGACGGAAGGCGACAGTTTCGCTTTGATCGACAGCTGTGCCTGGCGGATGTCGTGCCACCAGTCGGGAAGCAAGAGGCGCACACCCGCTTCCGTCAGCTTTAAGCTGTCTTCGGACAAAAAGCGCCACGCTTGTTCGTCAGACAGTTCATGAAGCAACGACTCGCTCCCATTGCCAAGCCACGGCACGATCGTGCAAATGCGGCGAAGGGCGCGCTGGATCGATGGTTCATACGGGCGCCAGGCGCGCGGAATGTCGCTCGCAGGTGTGATGACGCTGTCGTCGATGGCGATTAACACCGCTTCAAGCGTCCATACGTCGCCTTCCTCGGGCGGCTCGACGAGGCGAAGCCCGACCGTAAACGGCGGCCGGTCGCCGAGCCAGCCGATTTGTTCGAGCCAATCGTCTTCCGTTCCGGTCCATTGGCCGCTGGGAGAGGCGATCAATGAATAAGCGCGAACGATTTCGCCCCAAATGCCGCGAAGCTCCGGATCGCGGGAGAGCCAGTCGGCAATCGCCAGCGACCGCCATGTGGCGACGAACGGATCGGGATCGTCATCCGCGCCGCGCCAGCGGGTGCGTTTCGCTTCGCTCCA
Source organism: Geobacillus proteiniphilus (assembly GCF_001908025.1). Lineage (GTDB taxonomy): Bacteria > Bacillota > Bacilli > Bacillales > Anoxybacillaceae > Geobacillus > Geobacillus proteiniphilus. The sequence continues at coordinate 6,984 of NZ_MQMG01000025.1, read as the reverse complement.
TGCGCCGCCTGTGTTTTTCCATAAGGAAGCATCTGGAAGGAAGCGGCGTTCGCGCAAACCGTTCCAAATGTGTTTCGCCCACTCTTCCAATCGGGCGGTGAACTCGTCTGCCCATTCAATGGCGGAAAAGCGCGAGTGCGGACGCAACGCGAACAGGGTGAGCGCTTGCCACGGCGACAGCCGCACGATCCCGTTTTCACCGTCATGGTCGATATCGAGCAAGGTGCCGTAAAACGTCTCTTCGTGCCAAGCGAACAAAGTCGACGCCCATGACGAGACAGGCGTGGAGCTTGAGAGTTCGAAGCATTGATCTTCTTCGTCCCACTTGCACGAAAGCCGAATCGTCTGCAACACGTTCATGAGAGCAATTTTCCTTTCTTCAATTCTTCATGAAACGCGCGCATGCGCGCCGTTTTGGCGAGCAGTTGTTCGAGATAGGCTTCCCATTGGTCGATCCGCTTCATCGAACGGTAGTGGGTCCGCAGCATTTTCAAATGGCGGACCGCCCTTTGGTAGCTCGCCCTGTTTTTTTCTTCCAGCCGCCTCATCACGGCCCGGTGATATAACGGCATCACGAGTTCTGGATTGCGCGCTTGCAATGTTTTAAGCAGCTGTGGATGCAATTCATCGGCGGTGATGTTCGCCCATAAAAACAGGTCAACGACTTCTCGGTAGCGCCCTTGCCGATACAAAAAGTTGGTATAATAGTTGACGCTGTATGGAAGACTGCGCTGCAAAAAATCTTCCCATGCGTCCGAGCGGTTTCGTTGGCGGGCGTACATTTCAAACCAGTGCGCCGTTTCGTCCAAAAAACTGCTTCGGATGGGAGCGGGTATATGCGAAAGATAAAGCGGCCAATCGTCTTTTGCTTTTTCCCAAACGGCTTCAAACCGTTTCAAGAGGCCGTTTTGAATGAATCGCTCGATCCATTCCACCAAAAACAAGCCTGCCTGATCGGGGAACGCGCGGTAAAGCGCCATCGCTTCGTCGTCTTCGCCAAGCAAAAAGGAAAGATGAGCCGCCGCCATAGCGGCGCGGATGTCGTCTCGGGCTTTGGCGAGCCGAAGGAGTTCGGCCCGTTCCTCTTGCCGCCATGTTGGCTTGGTGAACAGCGATTCCCACGCGGTTGTGTAAAAGTCATAGCCGAATGATGACAGCGCACCGTCCAAAAACAATACATCACGAACATACGGAATCGTCTGTTCAATCAACGCGTTGAGCGACCGCGGCAGCGATTGATCAGACAATTTTTCCAAGGCGTCAAAGGCGCGGTCGGCGACATAGTTGACGTCCTGCTGCCAGGAAAAGTGCCCGTAAGAGGCGAATACGACGTCATTCCACCCTTGCGCCTCTCCGTACTGCCGAAGCTTTTCCAACAAAAAGAGGGCGGCATGAAGCTCCCGCAGCGGACGGGCGCCGGCTTGCTTTCCTTCGTTTTTGCCAAGTTTCGGGAGCAGCTGGAAGGCTAAACGGTACGGCCAGTTTTGGCCATTTTGATGGCGGGAGAAAAAGTCTTCATACTGTTTCTCGAACTGGCCCCGCCAATCTTCAACCGTTTCATTGGCTGTGATCGAAAGGCCCGCCGTTTTCCCCGCACGTTTTGGAGCAGGCGTTTTTGGTTCATGGACAGCGGATTCTTTCCGCAACGCGCCGATTTGCCCTTTTTTCCAAAGACGGAACAGCTCCCCAACGTCGAACACGTTGCCGTATACATAAAAGAACAGCGCCAAAACGTGTGGACACAGCCCTTCCGTCCCGCACGGGCAGCGATGGCGGCGGGTGACGTTGGACAAATCAACCATGACGTCATGAGGAGTTTTGTCGGACACGACCCCTTCCACTTCATGGCTGTTGATGACCATCACGTTATAGACCAACCCGTTTCTTGACAAGTCGCGCCCTTTTTGAATGAGATTGTGGAAAATGGGAAACGGCAATTCTTTCAGCAATTCCCCAGCCGCCTGTTGCAAAAGCGGCTTGGAAACGGTAGTTTGCAACATGTCGGTCCGTCCTTTCCGTTCCATTCCTTATCATCTAATTATAGCATGTTACAGCGTGTCGAAAAAAGAGGGGCAATGTGACAAAACGCGTCTGTTCTCGAGCCGGCATGAAAGGACATTGCGAGCTTTTGAACGTGTACGCGTTTTGATAGAAAGAAAGCTGGTGATGGTTGAACGTCTATCGATGATGGTATAATAGGAATAGGAAAAGTCCAAATGGAAAAGAAAGCAGGTGCATCGAATATGGCGGAAACGCCGCGGAACGCGTTATGCCCGTGCGGAAGCGGGAAAAAGTACAAGCATTGTTGCGGAAAAAAAGAGGCGGTTTCGATTTCGTCATTGATTGACCGCGAGTTGATCGAATGCATGAATGATATGCGTCAGTTTGTTTTGCAACGGTATGAGAGGGAGGCGGAGGAGCTTTTAGACCAGTTCCCGCTTGATGAGATGCCGGAGGAACTCGAGCTTGGCGTGCAGATCATGGCGGTGAACTGGATGTTGTTTTGTTGGCCGCTTGATGAAACAGGACAAACGATCTTTTCCGCTTACCGGAAAAGCCGTCATTGGGAGCGGTGGCGCTCGTCCGTTCAAGCGCACATCGAGAGGTGGGAAGGAGCCGTTCCGTCGCTTGGCGAGTTCATCGGCTATGATGACGAAAATCGCCCCGTTGTCCGGGATTTGTTGACGGGAGAGGAAAAGATCGTTCATTTATTGGCTTCCGATCAATGGCCGAGCGTGATCGAAAAAGGAGATGTGGTGTTCGGCTTCCTTGTGCCGTACCAAGACGTGTTCACGTGTTTCACAGCGGTGTTTCCGCTCCCGGCGTCAGGGAAAGATCGATTGCTTCGGGCGATTCAACAAGAAGGGGAGTGGAGCGGTCAGCCATCGGCTTTATGGATGCGCGATCGGTTCGTCGCTGTGCTTTCCGATGTGCTCTTGGAGTGGCTTTGGCAGTTCGCCAAACAGTTCAAATGGGATGATCCGAAACAAGCGGCCGTCATTCGCGAGCTCGATGAAAACGAGCCGGAGGCGCCAGCGGCGCTGCTCAATCAAGCGTTCGCCATATGGGCGATCTATTGCGGAAAAACATCCCGCCTCCCTTATTCGGTTCCCGTCTACGCGGCGGCGCTCCGCTATGTGGCTGGGCATTTGATGAAGGCGGAAGGATCGGAGGTGGAAGACATCGCCGATCGGTATGACGTGATGCCAGAAGATGTGCGATCGGCGGCGTTGGATTTTTTCCTGATGGCTGTTGATGATGAAGACGACGAGGAATGGCTCGATGACTGGGAGGAAGACTGGTTCGAAGAGGAAGGGGATGAGCTTGATGCGCGCATCAATGAATGGATCGATGACATCGATCTGATGTTGATGCGTGAAGGATGGGACGAGAAGCGAGTCAACCGTCATATTGACCGCGCCATCCGTTCGTGGAGGAATGAAGGCCTGCTTGAGGAAGTGAATGAAAAAGAATTGCGTAAAGAACTCCGCGATGTAGCGTGGGAGATCTTCACCGATCGGGGGTTCATCTAAAAGCTGGCGGAAAAACGGCAACATCTTCCTTGGCCGATCTCAGTACGTCACGCGATTCATCTAGAAGCTGGCAGAAAAACGGGCGCTGCGCGCAAGTCAGCGGCATTTCGTCAGAAAGGAAAGCCGGTTCCACAAGGGCTCTGTCATTCAAACATCATTGGGCTCAACCCAAGCCCTCTATAAGCAAAAACAGGGAATGGGATGCGCTCCATTGGTGAAACTCCGAAAAAGGCGGCGGAGAACGATCGTTTTGGCCGAATCCATGAAGGCTTGGGAAAAAACGGCTTTGTGCGCGATTCCGCCAGTTTTTTAACATCTTGGTCGACGTTTTGAAAAGGAAAGATTAGAAGGGAGGATCTTGCATGGCAATCGGCCGGAATGACCCGTGCCCGTGCGGAAGCGGGAAAAAGTATAAGAAGTGTTGCATGAACAAACAGCAGGAGCATGAAATCAAGCGGGTGCGGCAGCGCCGCTTTTTTGACCAAAAATATGAGCTGTCGCAAATGGTGCAGCGGTTTTTGGATGAAGCGCTGTCTTATGATGAACGCGAAGCGGTCAACCGTATATTTCGCCAAATGATCGAACAAAAGGATCATCGTGAAGAGTTGAAGGTGTTTGAGACGCTTTGGCGTTTTTTCCTCCATCGTTATCCGAATGGATTGCGCGGCGTTGAATGGTTTCAACAGGAAAAAGGGCGCCGTCTGTCTCCGGAGCTCAAAGAAATGTTGGACCGCTGGGTTCGGCTTGTGCCGCGCCTTGTGCAATTTGTCGATTTGCATGATGAAGGAGGAGTGGCGGTCGACCGGCTGACGGGTGAGAAACTTCTCATGCCGTATTGCGAGACATTGAAGGTTGTGCGCCCATGGGGCGGCATGTTTGCCTTTTTGGAGCCATTTGACGGCGGCTATTATGTTTGCGGTGTATCATCGATTGTTGATCCGAAGGGCGTGGAACGGGCGGAAGAGAACATTCGCGCCTTGTTGACGCAAACCGATTGGCCGTATGACAAGGTAGCCGTTGAACATTTTCTCGATATCGTCGATGCAGGCTATCCTCCGAGAGCGGACGATGTGCAAGAGGAGCGAACGCGGTGGACGTATGAATACGAATGTAAGGAAGCCGCTGAGGCAATGAGGAAGCTCGCTTCGATCGGACGGGCTCAGATTGATCATGACGATGGGGAGAAAGTGGAAGGTTCATGGTGCACCAATGTGTACCATTATGTCGGAGTGATTTCCCCCAAGCCGATTCATGTGTTTGAATTAGGCGGGTCATTATCCGCTCATCGGTCGCGTCTAGTGTTGTCTACCGAGGAGGAAGGGACGGCCGAACAGCTCGTGTCGCTGCTGCAGGCGTTTGGGTATTCCCCAAAAGAACGAAAACGGCGGACAGAAGCCATTTTGCGCCGCAAAGGGATAGAAAACGTTTCGTTTCATATTGATTCAGATCCAGACTCTCCCCCTTGGATGGGGACGCTGGCCGGATTGGATGTTCAAATGGAAAAAGCCCTTCACACTCCGCTTGAGAAATGGAATGGAAAAACCCCTCACGAAATGGCGCGCGAGGGGCGTGTGCAGGAAGTGGATGAGTGGCTGAAAGAGTATGAATTCCATTTGTTTAACATGCAAGAACGGGCAAATTTGCCGGTGCTCATCGGAGTGAATCACATTCGCTCCCGTTATGGATTGCCCCCATCTCCGTTTGGCACATCACATCGTCTTTCGGACTTATGGAAAATGAAGTGGATTGGTCCGGAAAGAACCGAGACATTGTTGATCCGCACGGAATGGGACGGGATGTTTTTCACCGATGACGTATTGGCGTTTTATAACGAAGTGGTCGTGAGCGGAGAAAAAGAAGTCAAAGAGGCGTGTTTGGTCGTTGTTTTGCTCATGTGTGAATATATGGCCGGGCGGCTGTTTTCATCGTGGGAGGACGTAGGAGAAGAAGACTGGAAGCAATGCATCGTCGAGCAAATCCCTGCAAGATGGAGTTCGCTTCCATGGGAAGCGGTGAGCCAAGCGCTCGATATGCTGCTTGAGTTGGCCGATTGGCTGGACCGCCGTTATAGAACGAAGCATCGAACCGTCGTTTGCACCGTGTTGGAAGATGTTAGAAGCGAATTGGAACATTGCTTCGCTTTGCTGGATGAATGGGGGGGCGAGAGAGGAAAGGCGAATGAGGAACTGATGGCTTGGCAGCTTGCTCATTTGTTTGGCTTGCCTATTCCCCTTTCTGTCGATTTCTCCTTTTTCCGCGTCAAGCGTGTGGAACGGGGGAAGGCGGTGCTTGATTGGCTTGTCCATAACCGAACGGTGACATGGGACGTTCCGGAGCGAGCAGAGCCGCATCTTTTGCAGGGGATGTATATCGTCGCCGTGGTGGATCGCAACGGCAAGATGAGCGATCTTGCCCGCGTGTACCCGCCCTCTTTCTCTCCGTACTTGGAGCCGTGGCTTCAGGCGCTGAAAGAGTGGCCGGACAAGGTGGAGAAAGAACGGGCTGCGCTTCAAGAGCGCATGCTTGCCTCGTTGTCCCGTTTGATTCGCCGTCCGTAGGCGTCCCGACGAATGACGGGGCGCTTTTTTCTCTCGGCTCGGCCTCTATGATTCTCCATTATGCAGGCAAGACCAATGGTAAGAGCCAGTCATATTCTTAGGATTTTGGTCCATCACCACAACGTGTGCTTGATAAGCAGGGTTTTTCTCGTTTTACCCAGAAACGGATGAGGACGCGAACGATCCAAGAATCCCACGCCTTTAGGAGTGCGGAGTGTCAACCGGCATGAAAATCATGGATTGGCTGATTTCTCCTTGGAGAAGGAACGATGACATGTTTTGAAATAGTCAAGGGCACCTTTTGGTGAAGAACCAGGATTTTGGTTAGGCATAAAAAATGGAATGCGAATCGATGTTCTCGACATGAGCGGCGGAAGTCCCAAAGTGCTTGCGATATGTATTGCTGAAAGCAGTTCCATCACACGTTGATCGTTAATGTCTCCCCAAAGTGTTTGGCTGGCCCGAGCGTTAGCGTAGATGGGGAGAACGTTCAATGACTATGATACAAAGAAAGTAGGTAGCTATATGGCGAAGGCATCGCGAAACAATCTTTGTCCATGCGGCAGTGGGAAAACGTACAAGCATTGTTGTGGGAAGAAAGAAGCAGTACCGATAGAGTCTCTAATTGACCGTGAAGTGGCCAAATGTATGGAAGATGTGTTTTCGTTTGCGTTAGAGCGATATGAGGAAGAGCTTGCATTCATGATGTCTGGTTCTCCATTTCAAGGGCTTCCTAACGAGCTGGAGACCAGCGCCAATTTATTGCTGACGAACTGGGCGATTTTTCACAGACACGTTGATGACAAAGGGATGACAATTTTTTCAGCCTATATGAGAAGCCGGCGCCGCACGCGGTGGCGTCCAGCAGTGCAAACTCATTTGAAGCGATGGGA
>NZ_MQMG01000024.1 GCF_001908025.1 Geobacillus proteiniphilus | reverse complement strand
AACGGAAAAGAAGTCTTCTTCCCAGCCTGTGAGCGAACGATTTTAAAACAATGGTGAAGCAGCTTTGAAAAAAGAAAATGGAAAAATATCACCATTCCTGTTATGATGGTAAAGGGTTTAGCGAACAAGGTGTCTACTTTCGTTTGTTGTTTAGGCCCCTTGTTTTGTTGGTAAAAAGGTTGTTGGCAGGTGAAACGATGAGAGATTTCCTTTCCCGCTGGCTCCCCGTCATTCTCTGGTGTGTCGTCATTTACACGTTCAGCGAGTCTTCCTGGTTCACTGGGGCGAATACGGCGCATGTGCTGCAGATGATTTTATCGTACTTGTCGTTTGGCGGCGGGGATGAAGAGGGGCCGTCATTTTTGAACTTTTTGATTCGCAAAGCGGCGCATTTGACGGAGTTTGGCATTTTGGCCGCGCTTGTATGGCGGGCGCTGTCGCCCAAGCGGTTTGCGTATGCAGGCGCTTGGCTGTTTGCGACCGCCTACGCGGCGACCGATGAGTGGCACCAATCGTTTGAACCAGGGCGGACGGCGACGCCAAAAGACGTGGCGATTGATTCGTGCGGGGCGCTGATTGCGCTTTTGATCGTCTTTGTTTGCCGCCATTGGTTAAGGACAAAGCATCGTGCGGTCAAACGCGGCGTATAATAGAATAAGCTCTCCCGATGTATCGGCTTAGATGTAAAAGGAAAGAATGGCAAATAACAAGTTTGCGAGAAAAGGGAGAGAGAGTCATGGTCGCGTTTATCGCGGGAATGTTTGTCGGCTCGTTCGTGATGCTCGTCATCATGAGCATGATGGTGGCCGCGAAACGGGCGGATGAAGCGAGCGAACGGTGGAGGGAAAAGTGAGAAGCTTGCAGAGGGACGTTAGGCAATGACCGAACGTCCTAAATTTTCCAAGACATATTGGTTGCTAGGAACAAAAATGATCGAATAAAGATGCACGGTTTGATGCAGGGTGGGCAGTGGCAACTCCCTTGATGAAAGGGGGGGCTGCTGGATGATGACTGTTGCGGAGGCGTTGTCGCTAATGATTTCGTTTGCGTCGCTGGTCGTAGCAGTCATTGCGGTATCAAAAGAAAAGTAACCCACCCTGCTCGGCCTAGGTGAGGGTGGGTTACTTCTGCCTGTTTCTGGGCGACTGCACTTCTTGCAGCAACCGTGCGTGTTGGTCAGGGCATTGGCGGTTGCCAATGTCCTGTTTTGTATCGTATGCTTTTCTATTCTTATTATAACCATGTTCTTGGGAAATCACAACACGGCTCACATGGAAAAGAGCGTATAACATGAGGATCAGCGCAAAAAATAGCTTGATGGCGCACAAAAAATAGGATATACTATGTGTAACCGGTTACACATAGACATAAAAGAAGGAATCGAACATGGCAACGATTCGTGATGTGGCAAAGCGTGCAGGTGTCTCCGTCGCCACCGTTTCGCGGGTGCTAAATCAAAATGGATATGTTAATGAGGAAACGGAAAGACGGGTTAGACAGGCGATGAAAGAGCTCAATTATAAACCGAATGAAGTGGCGAGAGCTTTGTTCAAAAAAACATCCAAAACCGTCGGATTGATTGTCCCGGATATTACGAACCCGTTCTTTCCCGAGCTCGTTCGCGCGGTGGAAGATGTGATGAATATTTATGACTATACGGTCATTCTATGCAATTCGGATGAGAAAGTAGAAAAAGAACGAGAATACATCGAAGTGTTAAAGCAAAAATATGTGGACGGCGTCATTTTGACCACTAATCAGTTAGCGCCGGAAGAAGTTGAGGAATGGGATGTTCCGATTGTCGTGCTCGACCGTCCGTTGCATGAGCGTTATCCGTCGGTGGTCGCGGATAATTACGAGGGAGCTCGTTTAGCGACGCGGCATTTGTATGAAGTGGGCTGCCGGCGGATTGCCCATATTCAAGGGCCCAACCACGTGGTGAACGCCATGGAGCGTTTCCGCGGCTATCAAGATGAAATGAGGGCGTTAGGGTTGGGAGATCGTCAGCTCGTCATTCAAGGGAATTACCAGTTGAAGCAGGCGAAAGAAGCGGTGATGGCCGCGTTGGCTGAACATGATATGGACGGGATCTTTGCCGGCAACGACGCGATGGCGGTCGGTGCTTTGAAAGCGGTTCAGCAATGCGGGCTGCGGGTTCCGGATGATATTGCCATTATTGGCTACGACGGCATCCCGCTGACGGAAATGACAACACCCGAACTATCGACCGTGTCTCAGCCTATTTACGAAATGGGGGCCATGGCGGCAAGAATTTTAATTAAACAAATTGAGGGGAAGCCGCTTGAGAAGCTCCATTATCAACTTCCGGTTCAACTGATGGTGCGACAGTCGACATCAAGGAGGAAAACGACATGAACAAACCAACCATTACGGTGATCGGCAGCATCAACATGGACTTAGTCACTGTGGCGGTGCGCTTTCCCAATCAAGGAGAGACGATTTTAGGCGAACAGTTTCTCACCACTCCCGGCGGCAAAGGGGCGAACCAGGCGGTGGCCGCCGCCCGCCTCGGCGCCAACGTTCGGATGATTGGCGCTGTTGGCGATGACTCGTTCGGCAAGGAGCTCGTCCGTTTGCTGCGATACGAAGGTATTTCCGTCGATCATGTGAAACCGGTTACACATGAACATACAGGCATTGCTTCCATTACGATTTCTGAGCGGGACAACCGGATCATTGTCGTTCCTGGGGCGAATTATGCGCTTACGCCGGAAGATCTCGATTCATGTGAATCCGTGATCGCCGAAAGCGATGTTTGCTTATTGCAGCTCGAGATTCCGCTTTCCGTTGTGGAACGGGCGGTTTCGATCGCTCATCGCCATGGCGTGCGCGTCATCGTCAACCCAGCTCCAGCCCAGCCGCTGCCGCCGTCGGTGCTCGAGCAGGCGAGTTTCTTGACGCCCAATGAACATGAACGGACTATTTTGTTTGACAAGATGGACGAAGAAGCGTTTGCCGATAAGCTGATTGTCACCGAAGGGGCAAAAGGGGTGCGCATTTGGCAAGACGGACAAGAACGGCTCATTCCAAGTTTCCAAGTTCCAGTCGTGGATACGACGGGCGCGGGCGATACGTTTAACGGTGCGCTTGCCGTGGCGCTGGCGGAAGGGAAGCCGCTTGATGAAGCGTGTCGGTTTGCCAATGCGGCGGCGGCCTTGTCGGTGACGAAACTAGGGGCGCAAGCTGGGATGCCGAGACGGCAAGAGGTCGAGTCATTTTTGTCCAAACAGAAGGAGAGTCAGTGATGAAAAAACGCGGGATTTTGAATAAAGAATTGAACACGCTGCTTGCCTCGCTCGGGCACACCGATACGATCGTGATTGCCGATTGCGGGCTGCCGATTCCGAATGAAAATGCGCGCATCGACTTGTCTCTCGTCAAAGGGGTTCCGCCCTTTTTATCCGTATTGGATGCGGTTGTTGATGAATTGGAAATTGAAGCAATCGTACTAGCCGAGGAGATCAAAGACCAGAATCCGGATCTATACGAAAGCATCAGGGCAAGAATGGGTGGTGTGCCTGTGCAGTTTGTTCCCCACGAACAATTCAAAGTGATGACGAAGCAGGCGAAAGCAGTGATTCGAACGGGGGAGGCAACTCCCTATGCCAATATCATTCTGCGTTCCGGTGTGAACTTTTCATAGAAAGATTTCTGAAGGAAAAGGAGGGCAGAAACGATGAGGCCCTTGATTGAAATGCGGTCGATTCAAAAATCGTTTGGCGGCAATATCGTTCTGAATGGCGTTGATTTTGAAGTGCTTCCTGGAGAAGTGCATGCGTTGATGGGAGAGAACGGAGCGGGGAAATCGACGCTCATCAAGGTGTTGACCGGCATTTATGAGCGGGATGGGGGAACGATTGTTGTCAACGGGCGCGAAGTGCATTACCGTCATCCGAAAGAGGCGGAACGCGACGGGATTGTCGTGATTCATCAAGAGTTGAATGTCATTCCAACATTGACGGTGGCCGAAAACATTTTTCTTGGCCGCGAGCCGAAAATCGGGAGAACGGGTGTCATTCGTTATAAAGAAATGGAGCAACAGGCCGCTTCCTATTTGCGGAGATTAGGGATGGACCTTGACCCACGAGAACTCGCCGGTCGGTTGTCTGTCGGAAAACAGCAAATGATCGAAATTGCCAGGGCCATTTCGACGAATGCGAAGTGCCTTATTATGGATGAACCGACAGCGGCGCTGACGGAACGGGAAATTCAGGCTTTATTTTCTGTCATTCGCACATTGACGCAGCAAGGCGTCGCGATCGTGTACATTTCTCATCGGATGGAAGAGATTTTTACCATTTGCGACCGGATTTCGGTTCTCCGCGATGGCCAGTTTATCGGAACGAAACGAGTAAAGGAAACGAACTTCGATGAAATTGTTCAAATGATGGTCGGCAGGCAAATTGGGGAACGTTTTCCAAAACGGCGCGTCACGATCGGAGAAGAACGGCTGCGCGTAGAGCGGCTCACGAAAAAAGGGTTGTTTGAGAATGTATCGTTTTCCGTGCGAGCCGGTGAAGTGCTTGGTGTGGCGGGACTGATGGGATCGGGGCGAACCGAGATCATGGAAGCGATTTTCGGCGCCAGACCATTCGATGAAGGAGACATCTATATCGACGGGCGCCCTGTGCGCATCCGTTCTCCGCGACAAGCCGTAGAACATGGCATCGCCATGATTACCGAAGACCGAAAGCAAAAAGGACTCGTCCTCGAGATGAGCGTCCATGAGAATTTGACCTTGCCGAAGTTGGAACAATTAGCAACAGCGGGATTCATCCAGTCATCGAAAGAATGGGACGTGGTGTTGTCATTGATCCACCTGTTGAATATTAAAGCCTCTTCCCCAGATTTACCCGTGAAAGCATTGAGCGGCGGGAATCAACAAAAAGTCGTATTCGGCAAATGGCTGGCGATGAACCCGCGCATTCTCATTTTGGATGAACCGACTCGCGGCGTGGATGTCGGGGCAAAGAAAGAGATTTATGAAGTGATCAATGAATTGGCCGCCCAAGGCGTCGCGATCATTATGATCTCTTCTGAACTGCCGGAAGTATTGGGCATGAGCGACCGCGTCATGGTCGTCCATGAAGGGAAAGTGCAAGCGATCTTGGAAAACGACGGCCTGGATCAAGAAACCATCATGCGGGCGGCGACAGGGGGGAATCGATGATGGAAGCAAAGCGAAAATGGGATGTGAAAAAACTAGGGCCTCTCATCGGATTGTTTCTGCTATGCATCGTGCTTTCCATATTGAGCGATGACTTTTTGACGATGGACAACTGGCTCAATCTCCTGCGGCAAGTATCGATTAACGCGCTCATCGCCTTTGGCATGACGTTTGTCATTTTAACGGGAGGCATTGATTTATCCGTCGGTTCGGTGTTGGCGTTATCAAGCGCTATCACAGCAGGAATGATGGCGCAAGGAATTAATGGTTTTGTCGCTATACTGGTGGGCCTATTAGCGGGTATGGTAATGGGAGTGTTGAATGGGGTGATCATCACTAAAGGAAAAGTGGCTCCTTTTATTGCCACGCTGGCGACCATGACGGCGTTTCGCGGCTTGACTCTCGTTTACACGGACGGTCGCCCGATTACAGGGTTTGCGTCTGATGACATCATGTTTCAGATGATGGGGCGCGGTTATTTCTTCGGCATTCCCGTACCTATTATATTGATGCTCATGGTCTATATCGCTTTGTATGTGGTATTGAAAAAGACTACATTTGGCCGCCATACGTACGCGGTTGGGGGGAACGAAGAAGCGAGCCGTCTATCGGGACTTCGCGTTGATCGACTCAAAATATATGTGTATGCACTAACAGGGACGTTATCTGCTTTGGCGGGGCTCATTTTAACTTCCCGTTTGAATTCCGCGCAGCCGACAGCGGGAACGGCGTACGAGTTGGATGCCATTGCGGCCGTTGTCTTAGGCGGCACCAGTTTGTCAGGAGGAAGAGGCTGGATTTTCGGCACGTTAGTCGGCGCCTTGATTATCGGTGTATTGAACAATGGATTGAATTTGCTCAATGTGTCGTCGTTTTATCAGCAAGTAATCAAAGGAGCGGTCATTCTTCTTGCGGTGCTGTTAGACCGCCGCAAAGAAGCATGATAGATTTTATCAAAAAACAAGGGGGAATCAAAATGAGAAAAGCAGTGGGGTTATTGGCGGCATTGTTGCTTGCGGGAGGCGTGTTGGGTGGATGTTCGCTCGACCAGAACAACGCATCGAGCGACAAAGGGAAAACGAAACATGACGGAGAAGTCAAAATCGGTTTGTCCATTTCCACTTTGAACAACCCGTTCTTTGTCACATTAAAAGAAGGGGCTGAAAAAGCCGCCAAGGACGAAGGGGCAGAATTGATTGTGGTCGATGCCCAAAATGATTCGGCGAAACAAATTAACGATATTGAAGACTTGATCCAGCAAAAGGTCGATGTGCTTTTGGTCAACCCGACGGACTCGAGCGCCGTGACTTCTGCGATTGAATCGGCGAACAGCGCCAACATTCCAGTGATTACCGTCGACCGTAGCGCGGACGGCGGGAAAGTGGTCACCCATATCGCTTCTGACAATGTGGCCGGTGGGAAAATGGCGGCACAATTTATTGTCGACCACTTGAAAAACGGTGGAAACATTGTGGAATTGGAAGGGATTCCTGGTTCCTCGGCGGCTCGTGAACGTGGAGAAGGATTTCACCAAGTGATTGACAAAGCAGCCAATATGAAAGTTGTGGCCAAACAAGCGGCAGATTTTGACCGGGCCAAAGGGTTATCAGTCATGGAAAACATTTTGCAAAGCCATAAAGACATTCAAGCGGTCTTTGCCCATAATGACGAAATGGCCTTAGGGGCGTTGGAGGCCTTGCAAGCGCATGGAATGAACAACGTCCTTGTGGTCGGATTCGATGCGACAGATGACGCAGTCAAAGCCGTGAAAGAAGGCAAAATGGCGGCGACGGTCGCGCAAAAACCGGCATTAATTGGCGAAAAGGCTGTGGAAGCCGCCATTCGCGTTCACAAAGGGGAGAAAGTGGATAAATTTATCCCCGTTCCGCTCGAGTTGGTTCAAGGGCAATAATATGGAATTTTATCCGTGGTGTTAGTTGAGCTCTGACGCTCAACTAACACCATGGGTATTTTAATATTCAATCAATTGATGATGTGCTAGAGGACATTTATAAAATTAGATACATCGTTCAATGAGCAGCCTGTCAATATTATACCTCACATTTCGCACCTTAACAGGGTCAAAACAAAGGATTTTTCATTTAGTTTTTCGGAATAATTTTTTGACCAACACGACTAGTGATGGCAATCCTTTTTTTACCATCGCTAGTCGTTCTTTATCCTGTTAGACGTGCTTGAGCCAATCGATGTCATGTGCCCACCGTTTTCGATGAACCAGCGCTTGCCGGCCGCTTAAGATATCCAAGATGAGCAGCCCCACCACATCGCTGGCTTGGGTTTGGCATTGAGGATCAACCGGAATCAGACGGTCCATCAGCTGGAGAAGGTCAAGATCTTTGAAGATGGTGCTTATGGATATTCAAATAGGAGCTTTCATTAATCGTCCGAATTCGAACATCCGTGGTGTGCAAATTCCTTTGCTTTCCTTGTGTATCAAGAATTGATTCGACATCGGAACGAAAAAATCCTCCCGATTTTTGTCGAGAGGGTGTGAAATGTGAGATAAAATTTCCCCCGCCAGATAAAACTACTCATAGCATAACGTGATGAACGCTTGTCCGACAAGAGGAAGTCGTAAAGTGAATGTTTTTTCATTTACATTAGGGAAAAAATGAGAAAGAGGGACCCGCCATGCTTCGCGAACTTGACTGGATGACGTACATCATGATCATTTTAGCCAGCTATCGGTTCACCCACTTGATCGTCTTTGATAAAATCACGGAATTTATTCGCAATCCGTTCATGAAAAAAGAGAAAATCCAACACGAGGACGGGAGTACGGAAATCAAGAAAGTGCCGAAATCGAAATTCGGCTATTTGTTGAACTGTTACTGGTGCGCGGGGGTGTGGAGCGCGGTTTTTCTCGCGCTTGGGTATTTATTCATCCCGAAGATCGCCATGCCGTTTATTTTTGTCTTTTCAATCGCCGGGGCGCAGGCGATTTTGGAGACGTTTGTCGGGGTGGGGACGAAGGCGATCGATCTGTTGTCGGCGGCGAAAAAGCGGATGGACTGACATTTGCGGGCGTGCGGCGGAAAAATGCGGCACGCCCGCTTTTCTTGCTTTTGTCGATACATCATGGTTGACTTATATAAGCATTTAATTATATACTGATTGACGGAAACCATTTCATTGGTCGGCGTGGCCGTTTCATGATGGATGTTCGTTTTTATATAAGTAAATCATTATATGATGATGAACGGAGGGGTGATATGCCGCAACTCGCAATGGAGATAGGAGCGGCCGCTCGGGTGTTGAAGCTGCTCGGCGATCCGACGCGGCTGACGATTTTGGCGATTTTGAATCAGCGGGAGTGCTGCGTGTGCGAGCTGCTTGAAGTGTTTTCGACCAGCCAGCCGGCGATCAGCCAGCATCTTCGCAAGTTGAAAGATGCTGGGCTGATCCAAGAGGAGCGGCGAGGGCAATGGGTGTATTATTCGCTCCGGCCGCAAAGCGAATACTACTCATTGTTGCAAGCGGTGTTGTCGTACGTTCCGGATCAAGATGAAAACATCCGCAAAATCGAAAAAGCGAATCCCGCGGTCCGCTGCGGGTGCTGATGTGGAATGACGAGGTGAATGATGGTGGATTGTTGCGAACCGAAGCGGTTGTCGTTTTTAGATCGCTTTTTGACGGTATGGATTTTTCTCGCGATGGCGGCCGGGATTGGAATCGGGATTTGGGCTCCGGGGCTGGTGGATGGATTGAATCGTCTGCAAGTCGGCACGACGTCGATTCCAATTGCGATCGGTTTGATTTTGATGATGTATCCGCCGCTGGCGAAAGTGCGCTACGAAGAGATGGGGCGCGTGTTCAAAGATGTGAAAGTGCTCGTTTTGTCTCTCGTGCAAAACTGGGTGATCGGCCCCATTCTCATGTTTTTGTTGGCGGTCATCTTTTTGCCTGACAAGCCGGAGTATATGATCGGCTTGATTTTAATCGGTCTCGCCCGCTGCATCGCCATGGTCATCGTCTGGAACGACTTGGCGCGAGGGGATGCGGAATATGCGGCAGGGCTTGTCGCTTTCAACTCGCTCTTTCAAGTGCTGTTTTTCTCGCTGTATGCGTACGTATTTGTGACGGTCATTCCTGGATGGATCGGGCTTGAGGGAGCCGTTGTCGAGATCACGATGGCGGAAGTGGCGAAATCGGTGTTTATTTACTTAGGCATCCCGTTTCTCGCCGGCATGGCGACAAGGTTTGTGCTTGTCAAAGCGAAAGGGCGGCAATGGTATGACACGGTGTTTGTGCCGAAAATCAGCCCGCTGACGCTCGTTGCGCTCTTGTTTACGATCGTGGTGATGTTTTCGCTCAAAGGCGATATGATCGTCAGCTTGCCGCTCGATGTTGTGCGCATTGCCATTCCGTTGCTGCTTTATTTTGTTGTGATGTTTTTTGTTTCATTCTTTTTGGCGAAAAAGTTAGGGGCTGGCTACCCGGTGTCGACGACGCTGGCGTTTACGGCGGGGAGCAATAACTTTGAGCTGGCCATTGCTGTGGCGGTTGGGGTGTTTGGCATTCATTCGGGCGCGGCGTTTGCGGCGGTCATCGGCCCGCTGATTGAAGTGCCGGTGATGCTGGCGCTTGTCAACGTAGCATTGGCGTTTCAGCGAAAGTATTTTTCCTCTGCTGCTCCAACATCAAAGTAAAGGTGGGAATCAACGATGAAGAAAAAAATCATTTATTTCTTATGCACCGGAAACTCATGCCGCAGTCAAATGGCGGAAGGCTGGGCGAAACAACTTCTTGGTGACGAATGGGAGGTGTACAGCGCCGGGATTGAAGCGCATGGCCTCAATCCGAACGCGGTGAAGGTGATGAAGGAAGTCGGCATCGATATTTCGAACCAAACGTCTGACGTCATTGATCCGGATATATTGAATTGCGCCGATTTGGTCGTGACGCTGTGCGGCCATGCGGCTGACCATTGCCCGGTCGTACCAATGCATGTGAAGCGCGTCCATTGGGGATTCGACGATCCGGCGAAAGCGGAAGGGACGGAAGAGGAGAAACTCGCCGTGTTCCGCCGCGTCCGCGATGAAATTGGCGCGCGCATCCGCCGGTTTGCCGAGACGGGAGAATAGAGACAGCGCCGGTGCATGGGAACAGGGCGAGCGGGGAAGACTGCCGTGCATAGAGTGCGAGGCGGATGGGAAGCGAAGGATTTTATTCCATTACTTGAGGGGAGAACTGAATGGATTTCTTTCATAAGCTAGTGCGCCGAAATATCAAAATCAGTAAACAATCTGGCGTCGGAGCGAAATGGAGGCAACGGTGGGAAGAAGTATTTGCCGGCCATTTGACCGTCGAAGAAAAACGGAGCATCCACTTTCATAATTGCAATGGGGGCAACGGCTACTTATGGCACGTGTTCAGCTATGGGATGAGAGGCTGTTTCACAGGAGAAGAAGCGGAAATGGCGTTTGATCGCGAAGAGAAAACGTGCTGCTATCTTTTCTTTCAACATCATGATGATGGGTTCAAAGTGGAGGATGCTTCTAGCTTGAAAGCTGCCGACTTGGCCGCGGGAAACGGCAGGATGGATCTCTACGTGGTTGACAGTGGGTTCAACTGGACGTTTGTCGTCACGCATGAAAGCGGATGGCTTGGTCCGTATTTTAGCAGAAGGTAACAGCCATGGCTTATCGGAAGCCAAGGAAATCCAATGAGACAGAAAGAAAAAGAGTTCCAACCGAGCCTCATTGCAGACTAGGTTGGAACCTTTTTCCTTACCGCTGATCGGCCGGGAACACGATCCCAGTTTGTCGGCGCGCTTCGTCCATGATTTCGATCGTCCAAAGCGAATGGCGGTGCGAGTTGATGGCAGACTCCCGTTCCCCGCTTTCGATCAAACGGATAAACTCTTCCGCCTCGTAATACATCGGCGGTTTATCTTGCGGGACGGTGATGTCCTCGATGCGCCCGTCGCGGTAGCGGATTTCGACTTTCGCTGGCGTATGGATGGCGTCGATGATCATGCTTCCGTCTTCCCCTTGAATTTCCGAAGGCAAGTGCGAGTTCGTGATTTTCGAATAAAAGACGACCGCGTCCATGTCCCCGTAATGAAGCACGATCGAGCCTTCGCCGTCCACCCCTGATTCGAGCTTGACGCTATGCGCTTTGAGGTTTTCCGGCTTGCCAAATAAGACGACCATTGGATACAGGGAGTAGACGCCAAGGTCCATCAGCGCCCCGTTCGAGAAAGCGGGGTTGAAGGCGTTAAGCACCGTTCCTTGTTTATAAGCGTCATAGCGCGACGAGTATTGGCAATAGTTCGCCACGTAGCGGCGGATGCGGCCGAGTTTCGGCAAGTGCTCGCGGATGGACGCAAAGTTCGGCATGAGCGTTGACTTCATCGCTTCCATCAACACGACGCCGTTTCGCTCGGCCGCTTCGATCATCGCCTTTGCTTCTTTGGCGTTCGAGGCGAACGGTTTTTCACACAAGACGTGTTTGCCGTGATTCATGAGCCAAATTGCCTGTTCGGCGTGAAATGCGTTCGGGCTGGCGATATAGACGGCATCAATGTCATCGCTTTCGGCCAGCTTTTGCAAGTCGGTGAACGTCCGCGGAGCCCCGACTTTGTCGGCAAACCGCTTTGCTGTTTCCTCCGTCCGCGAGTAGACGGCGGCGAGCTCAAATGAGTCAATGAGACGCGCGGCTTCGATAAAGGCTTCTGTAATCCAGTTCGTTCCGATTGTAGCAAATCGGACCATGTTGATTCCCCCTTTGATGTCATCGACCATCATTGTACCATAATCAACCGACGAGGCTTTGCATTGATCTTTAGCCGATGCGCCTTTCCCATTATATTTCATATAGTTCGATTGGCAACCGGTCCGGATCTTGGAAGAAGGTGAACCGTTTTCCGGTCGCTTCGTCAACACGGACGGGTTCGGTATCAATGCCATGTTGGCGCAAGTAGGCAATGGCTTCATCGAGGTTGTCCACCGCCAAAGCAAGATGGCGCAGTCCGCACGCTTCCGGGTAGCTTGGGCGCTTTGGCGGGTTTTCGAAGGAGAATAACTCAATCTGAATGCCGCCATCGGCTTCTAAATCGAGTTTGTACGAGCGGCGCTCGGCGCGGTATTGCTCCCGGATGGGGCGAAATCCGAGAATTTCCGTATAAAATCGTTTTGACCGCTCATAGTCCGAGCAAATAATGGCGATATGGTGAATCGTGGTGAGACGCATGTCGATTCCTCCTCTATAAGACGGGTGATGTATTGCAAAATACCGTTGAACTGGTCCGTTCTCCAATTAGGGAAACCTTGTAGAACCAACTTCTTTTTTGAAAAAATGCCGCTGATTTGCGCGTGACAGCCATTTTTCATCGGCCTTCTAGAAGGCTGGTGATTTAGTGAAAAGTCGCGGAAAACGGACTCTCTTCTCAAATTGAGAAGTCCTGTAAAATCAACGCTTCTCTTTCAGCCGAAAGCAACGGGTTCGGCGAAATCGGTCGTTTTTCACCAGCCCTCTGGGATGTCGTCAAAAAGCGGCCTCCCCACCGATGAAACCGGTATCGTTTTCCGCCAGCTTTCGATGTTTGGGGCGAATCGAACCGGGAGTTATTATTTTGCGATAATGGAAACGGCTGTCGATGATTGTCGAAGCAGGCGAAAAATGTCCGCTCTCCTTATATTGACAGCTTGAACATCTATATACTATCATAAACCTTGTAGGTTAGAAAATTTAAAATATTCATTTGATATTTTGGCAGAAAAAATGAGTTCTTACCACGTTTTTTGTAAGCGCTTAACCGTTATACTGCCTCATGATTGCCACACCATCGATGCCGCACCATTGTTTTTGTTTCCAATCACAACATGAGAACAAGGGGAAGGGGATATCGCATGATCTACGAATTTAAATTGCCAGACATCGGCGAAGGGCTGCATGAAGCGGAAATCATCCGCTGGCTCATTCGCGAAGGGGATGTGGTCAAGGCCGATCAGCCGATTGCCGAAATTCAAACGGATAAGGCGATGGTCGAAATGACGACGCCAGTGGCGGGGAAAGTGGTGGTGCTTGCCGGGCCGGAAGGGGCGACGGTGAAGGTTGGGGAGCCGTTGATTGTCGTGGAAACTGAGGCGGCGGTCACGGCCGAAGCAGCGTCGGCCGACGGTTCGGCTCGGGAGCCTGTGCCTGCCCTGCGTGGAGAATTCCTTCGTCCTGCGCGCAAGCGGGCGATTGCCGCGCCGTCTGTGCGCAAGCGGGCGCGGGAAATGGGCGTTCCGATCGATGAAGTGGAAGGAACGGGCGAAGGCGGCCGGGTGACGCTCGCCGACTTGGAGCGGTATGTCAGAGAACGGGAAGCAGCTGCGGCGGTGGCGGAGGTGGCAAGAAGGGAAGCGAACGAAGCCGGCGTTCTGCCGACCGGCAGCGCGAGTGCGGCCGGAGGACGGCAGGAGAGTATAGCCGCATGGACGTCCATCGCGAGTTTGGACGCGGTGTTTGAAGAAGAAGAGCGAATCCCGCTTCGAGGCTTGCGCAAAAAAATCGCCGAAAAAATGGTGAAATCGATGTACACGGCGCCGCATGTGACCGGCATGGACGAGGTGGACGTCACGAAGCTTGTGGAAATCCGCAAGCACCTTGCCAGTCAGTTGGCGGAAGAACGCATCAAGCTGACGTATTTGCCGTTTGTCATCAAGGCGGTGACAAGGGCGCTGAAGCAATATCCGATGTTTAACGCTTCGCTCGATGAAGAGACGAATGAAATCGTGCTGAAAAAGCGCTATCACATCGGCATCGCGACGGCGACGAAAGCTGGGCTCGTCGTCCCCGTCATCCGTGACGCCGATCAAAAATCGATCCGCGAGCTCGCCATCGAAATCGCCGAACTGTCAGAAAAAGCGCACCGCCAGGCGCTTCGCCTTGAGGAGCTGCAAGGAAGCACGTTTACGATCACGAGCACCGGGGCGGGCGGGGGCTGGTTTGCGACGCCGATCATCAACTATCCGGAAGTGGCCATTTTAGGGGTGCATGCCATCAAACGGCGTCCGGTCGTTGTGGATGATGAAATCGTCATTCGCGACATGATGGGAATGTCGCTTACGTTTGACCACCGCGTCATTGACGGAGAGCCGGCCGGGCGGTTTATGCGGACGGTGGCGCACTATTTGGAGAATCCGGAAGTGCTGTTGTTGGACGTGCGGTAGGCGGCGCCGAGGTGTTCGATATCTTTTGAAGGTCGGTGACGCAACTTGAGAAATTCCATCTGAAATGTAAGGACACATTTTGTTGAAGCAATCGCTGCTGTTCATCACTTTCCTCGTTTTTCTTGCGCCGGCAAGGAACGAACGAAGATCATGCTCGATCACGAAACGATGGGAGGGGATCGCATGTTGGATCCAAACGAACTGCAGGTCGAGATCGTGCAAATTCTCGATGAAAACGGAAACGGCGATGAGGAGAAGTTAGCGGCGTTTTCCGATGAGTGGCTGCTTCGTGCCTACCGGGAAATGCGGCGGGCGCGCGTCATTGATGAGCGGCTGCTTCGCATGCAGCGGCAAGGGCGGATCGGGACGTATGCCCCGTTTAGCGGTCAAGAGGCGGCGCAAATCGGAAGCGCCCTTGCGCTTCGAAAAGACGACTGGATTTTCCCGAGCTACCGCGAAGTGGCGGTCTGCTTGATGCATGGCATGCCGCTTGAGCAGTTTTTCCATTATGTGCAGGGCCGCCTGTCGGGAAAGCGGATGCCGGAAGGATTGAACATTTTCCCAACGCAAATCATTATCGCGGCGCAGACGCTTCATGCGGTCGGCTGCGCGTGGGCGTCGAAATTGAAAGGCGAATCGCAAGTATCGGTTGCTTATTTCGGCGATGGCGCGACGTCAGAGGGCGATTTTCATGAAGCGATGAATTTTGCCGCGGTGTACAACGTGCCGGTCATCTTTTTCTGCCAAAACAACCAGTACGCCATTAGCGTCCCGTACCGGAAACAGACGGCAAGCCGGACGATCGCGCAAAAAGCGCTCGCTTACGGGATGAAAGGAGTGCTCGTTGACGGCAACGACGTGCTGGCGGTTTATGAAACGATGAAACAAGCGGTTGAAGCCGCCCGCGGCGGCGAGGGTCCCATGTTGATCGAGGCGCTCACCTATCGGCTTGGGCCGCACACGACGGCGGACGACCCGACGAAATACCGCCGGCCGGAAGAGGTTGAAACATGGCGGACGAAAGATCCGCTTCACCGTCTGCGAGTGCTTTTGGAACGGCGCGGATTATGGACGGAAGCGCAAGAAGAAGCGCTTGTCGCCCAAGTGAATGACGAAGTGACGGCGGCGTACGAGGCGGCCATCGCCAGCAAGTCCGGTTCGATTGTCGATGTATTCGATTACGTGTACAGCGAGGCGCCAAAATTGCTTGCCGAGCAAAAAGAAGAAGTGATGCGGCGCAAACAACGGAGCGGGGTGAGATAAATGGCCGAGCTGACGATGATTGAAGCGATCAATGAAGCGATGCGCCAGGAGATGGAGCGCGATTCGCGCATCATCGTGCTTGGCGAAGATGTCGGCGAAAACGGCGGCGTCTTCCGGGCGACGGACGGGCTGCTTGAGCAATTTGGCGACCAGCGTGTGTTTGATACGCCGCTTGCGGAATCGGGCATTATCGGCACGTCAATCGGTTTGGCGATCAACGGAATGCGGCCGATTGCCGAAATTCAGTTTCTCGG
Source organism: Geobacillus proteiniphilus (assembly GCF_001908025.1). Classification (GTDB taxonomy): domain Bacteria; phylum Bacillota; class Bacilli; order Bacillales; family Anoxybacillaceae; genus Geobacillus; species Geobacillus proteiniphilus. Next base: position 33,906 of record NZ_MQMG01000024.1, on the reverse strand, counting down.
GTTTGTGTACCAGGCGATGGACCAGCTTGCGGCCCAGGCGGCACGCATCCGCTTCCGCTCCGCCGGACGGTTTTCGTGCCCGATCGTTGTGCGCAGCCCGTACGGCGGCGGGGTGCGGACGCCCGAATTGCATTCGGATGCGCTCGAGGCGCTGTTTACCCATTCCCCGGGCTTAAAAGTGGTCATGCCGTCCAATCCTTACGATGCGAAAGGGCTATTGATTTCCGCCATTCGCGATGAAGACCCGGTTTTGTTTTTGGAGCCGATGAAGCTGTATCGGGCGTTTCGCATGGAGGTGCCGGAAGAACCGTACACGATTCCGCTCGGCCAAGCGCGGGTCGTCAAAGAAGGAGACGATGTGACGATCCTCACGTGGGGGCCGACGGTGCCGCTTGTCGCCAAACTTGCCGCCGAGATGCAAACGAAAGGGGTCAATGCGGAGGTGATCGACCTTCGCTGCCTGCAGCCGCTTGATATCGACACGATCATTGCCTCGGTGGAAAAAACAGGGCGGGTGATGATCGTTCACGAGGCGGTGAAAACGGGGGGATTTGGCGCCGAAGTGGCGGCCTTGATCAGCGAGCGGGCGCTATTCGCTCTCTCGGCCCCGATCGTGCGCATCGCCGGCTACGACACGCCGTATCCGGTGCCGTCGGTGGAAGATGATTGGCTGCCGAACGCCGAGCGTATTGCGGAAGGGATTCACACGTTGCTGCGTTATTAGCCGATGGGCGGTACGTCCGCTGATCCCATCGATAAGGGGGAGAACGATGAGCGTATACGAATCACTGCTTGAATTGATCGGCGACCGCGAGCGGGTGAGCGTCAATGAAACGGTGCTCGAACACCACAGCAAAGGCATCGCCTACCATGCGCCGCATGCGCCTGATGTCGTTGTCTTTCCGAAGACGGCAGAGGAAGTGAGCTGGGTGATGGCGTTTGCCAACGAGCACCGCATTCCTGTTACGCCGTTTGGCGCCGGCACGAGCTTGGAAGGGCATGTCATCCCGGTTGCGGGCGGCATCAGCTTGGATTTGACGTTGATGAACAACATCATCGACATTCGCCCGGACGATTTTCTCGCCATCGTCGAGCCGGGAGTAACGCGGCTGCAACTGAATGAGGCGCTTAAGCGATATGGGTTGTTTTTCCCGGTCGATCCGGGGGCGGACGCGACGATCGGCGGCATGGCGGCGACGAACGCGAGCGGCACGAACTGCGTGAAATACGGCGTCATGCGCGATCAAGTGCTTGGCCTTGAGGTGGTGCTCGCTGACGGTTCGGTCATTCAAACGGGCAGCTTGGCGGTGAAATCGTCGGCCGGCTATGATTTGACAGGCTTGTTCGTCGGGTCGGAAGGGACGCTTGGCGTGTTCACCCGCCTTATTGTCCGCCTGCATGGCATTCCGGAGGCGACAAACGCTATCAAAGCGTGCTTCCCATCGCTCGAGGCGGCAGCGCAAGCGGCGTTTGCCGTGCTGAAAGCCGGCGTCGGTCCGGGGAAAATCGAGCTCGTTGACGAGGCGACGATCGCGGCGGTCAATGCGTACAAAAAAACCGATTATCCGGTGAAACCGACGTTGTTTATCGAACTGAGCGGCAGCCCATCAAGCGTCGAGGACGGAACAAAGCTTGTCAACGAATTGTGCGAAGCGGAGGGGGCGGTTTCGTTTGTGGTCGAGACCGACTCGCTCGCCCGCGCGAAGCTTTGGGAAGCGCGCCACCATGCGGCGTTCGCCATTCAAGCCGCCTATCCAGGCAAGGCGATGCTCTCAACAGATGTGTGCGTGCCGCTGTCCGAGCTGCCGGGGGCGATCGCCGATACACGTCGGCTCGTTGACGAGCAGAATATGACCGCCGCGATTTTCGGCCATGTCGGCGACGGCAATTACCATACGGTGCTTGCCTTTGACCCGAACGATGCGGATGAGATGGCGCGGATCGAACGCGTGCACGCCCATATCGTCCGCTATGCCTTATCGCGCGGCGGCACGTGCACGGGAGAGCACGGCATCGGCATTGGCAAACGGGCGTTTTTGCGTGAAGAAAAAGGAGACGCCGTGCTTTGGATGAAACGGTTGAAACAGCTGTTTGACCCGAACGGCATTCTCAATCCGGGGAAAATTTTTTGATCATAGCGGACGCTCTGCATCCCTGCCTGTTGGCGGGGATTTTTCTTTTGATCGGCGGGCGGTGCAAAGGAGAAATCCGCTAAGCGCGCCTCAAACAACACAAAAGTGTCAAGGCTGAGTTTAAAAAAACAAACGCATTGTCCGCTAACCCTTGTATGCACAGCCCGTTCTCGCCCTTGTAACATAGCGTTACAACATAGAAAAAGTTGTTTTTCGTTTTCCTTTTGTTACAACGGGGCGCCATTCCCTTTACTTTTGCCCTCAGGCGCGGTTTAGTAATAGTAGATGGAGCCAACAACAAGGCGATGGCGTTGCCGCGATCAGCGGAGCTGGGCTCAAACGGTTGGGCTGCTGTCCTTTCCGATCGTTTCCGTCTTCCGTCCCAGCAGCCGATACATTTCTTTCGCTAACCGTTCGAGCAAGTAGATGACCGGGAGCTGGGTTGTGACATCCGTCTGTCCGATCCGCTCCGGCGTGGTGTAGTATGTCAAGTTGTAGTCCGAGATGTTCGCGAGTGTGCAATGTTTCCGGTTGGTGATGCTGATGATCGTACTGCCGTTTTCCTTGAGTCGGTGCACTTGGGCGAGCGTATATGACGTCTCTCCAGACACCGACAAGGCGATGACAGCGCAGTTGTGGAAATAATGGCCGTAAATAGGGAAAAATGGGTCCTTGATGTAGACGGAAAACTTTTGAAAGGCGGAAAAATAGCGGGAGCCGTATTCGGCCAAAATGCCCGAGCTGCCCGATCCGACGAAAATGACGTGCTCCGCTTGGGCGATCGCGGCTGCCGCCTCCAGAATGGTCCGCTCGTAATCGGCGGTCAGCGTCCGCTCGAAAAATTCTTTAAGCGCCTCTTGACTGTTGATGATTGACGTTCGCTTTGTCTCGCGCAAATACAGCTTCCATTTTGTCTTAAATTCGCTGAACCCTTCGCATCCGACCTTTTTGCAAAAACGGAGCACAGTCGGCGACGAGACATGGACGGCTTCGGCGAGCTCGCGGATGCGCATGTACGCGACTTCATGCGGGTGTTTCATCACGTAGTCGTAAATGGCGTAATCGAGCTCGGAAAACTGGGCGATTTGTTCGGGAGTGAACATCGGGACACCTCGCTTTCATGGGACGGAACGTGCGATGGCTGGGAAAGGATGGCGCTTTCAAGCCCACTGGTTGATTCCTACATTGATTATACCATGCCCAACAGGGCGAAAGGGGAAGAGGAATATGGATAAACGATTGAAAATGGCGACGATCGGCGGCGGATCGAGCTACACGCCGGAATTGGTCGAAGGGTTGATCAAGCGTTATCATGAATTGCCGGTCGGGGAATTGTGGCTTGTCGATATTCCGGAAGGCAAAGAAAAACTTGAAATCGTCGGCGCACTTGCCAAACGGATGGTTGAAAAAGCTGGCGTGCCGATCGAGATTCATTTGACTTTGGATCGCCGCCGGGCGCTTGACGGGGCTGACTTTGTCACGACGCAGTTTCGCGTCGGAGGTCTTGAGGCGCGGGCGAAAGACGAGCGCATTCCGCTCAAGTACGGGGTGATCGGCCAGGAGACAAACGGCCCGGGCGGATTGTTTAAGGGATTGCGGACGATTCCGGTCATTTTTTCACCAGCCTTTTCGGCAGGATTTTGCCCAAGGCGCGGCGAATAAAATAAAGGAAGTTCAAATATCACAAGGAGGGAGACCGTGTCCGAAACACGAATCGACCACGACCGGCTGTTTAAGGAGTTGTTGTCGACGTTTTTTGAAGAGTTTTTGCTTCTTTTTTTCCCGCACGTGTATGAACAAATCGACTTCCGCCACGTCTCATTTTTGTCCGAAGAGGTGTTTACGGATGTGGTAGCCGGCGAAAAGCACCGTGTGGATCTATTGGTCGAAACGAAGTTGAAGGGGGAAGACGGGCTGATCATCGTGCATATCGAACATCAAAGCTACACGCAGCCGACGTTTCCCGAGCGCATGTTCATTTATGTCAGCCGCTTGTTTCAAAAATACCGTCGCCGCATTCTTCCCATTGCCATCTTCAGCTATGACGAACACCGCGATGAACCGTCCTCGTTCACCATCAAGTTTCCGTTCCTAACCGTTGTCGATTTCCGCTTTCTTACTGTTGAACTTCGCAAACTGCCATGGCGCGAGTACATTCGCCGCGACAACCCGGTTGCCGCCGCCTTGTTAAGCAAAATGGGGTATAATGAAAGCGAAAAGGTTGAAGTGAAAAAAGAATTTTTGCGCCTGCTCGTCCGCCTGGAGCTTGACGAGGCGAGGCAGCGGCTGTTGTTTCGGTTTTTCGAGACGTATTTGACGCTGTCCGAACAAGAGGAAATCCAATTGCGAAACGAGGTGAGCCAAATGGAAACGAAGGAAGCGAAAAAAGTGAACGATCTCCTGATCTCATACGAGCGGCAGGGAATGGAAAAAGGGATGGAAAAAGGGAAAATGGACGTGGCCAAGCGGATGTTGGCGAAAGGGTACGACGTGCCGACGATTTGTGAGTTGACCGGGTTGCCGGTGGAGGCAGTGGAAAAGTTGAAAGAGTAAAAAAATGGGGAGATGCCGTTCCGATGCAGCGAGCCTGTTTCGGAACGGCGTTTTTTGCTCACTCTGCGCTTGATGATGGGCATGGCCATTGCCGCATGGCGGATGATGCCGGCCGGGCTGAACCCTATTTGTATTTCATATAGATGCAATTTGAAGCTTTACCATTTGCAGCTTTTACCAAGTATTTGATCGACTGTCGGGCGACCGAACAACGCCGCTTCCAGACCCATATATGGGTCTGTGAAGCAGGCGGTTGTTCGGTCTTCCGTCACGCCTTGGCGTGACGGGGCAAGCCACAGGCTTGCCTTCGACAGTCGAAAATGGACAAACCGCTTTTCCGTCAAGGATATGTTAAACTTCTTCGTTGCATCTATACAGCTTTTGCTGCCATCGAGAAGCAGAGGCTGTGCGGCCGCGGCAGGGCGGGAAGAAGGGAGAGACACGGCATCCATTTTCTTTTGTCTAGGCTAGCGCCCCGTCATTCGTGTACAATGGCGGTAGGAGGGATCAAGATGCGCGATTGGTGGAAACGGCTGTTTTACGGCGGCGGCATCGCCGCGCTGCTTGCAAGCGCTTCCTTCACCGCCTATTGCGCTTGGAACGTGTATGCATATCCGGAGCCAGAGAAGGAACGGGTTCCGGCAAAAACAAAAGATGCATACCATTTCGTGCTTGTGCCGGAGGAACTCGATAATGATTACTGGCGGTTGGTGGAAAAAGGAGCGAAAGCGGCGGCGAAAGAACTGGGGGTTGATCTCGAGTATATCGGCCCGCGGCAGGCGAATATTGATGAGCATTTGCGCATTTTAAAAAAGGCGGCGGCAGCGAAAGTCGATGGAATCATCACACAAGGGTTGACGGAAGCGGAATTTGTCCCGGTGATTAACGAAATCACGGACAAGAATATTCCTGTGGTGACGATCGATACGGATGCCCCGACGAGCCGACGTGTCGCCTATGTGGGGACGGATAATTATTATGCCGGTTTTCTCGCAGGAAGGGCGTTAGCTGAGGATACGAAGGGCAAGGCAACGGTTGCGATTATTACCGGCAGTTTGACGGCGGCGCACCAACAGCTGCGAGTGCGCGGATTTGAGGATGCGGTGAGACAGGAAAAAGGCATCCGCATCGTCGCCATCGAAGAGTCGCACATTACGCGTGTGCAAGCCGCGGAAAAGGCGTATACGATTTTGAAAAAGCACCCGGATGTGAATGCGTTTTACGGCACGAGCGCGCTTGATGCGATTGGCGTTGCCAAGGTGGTCGAGCAGTTTCACCGGGAGCAAAAGACGTATATTATCGGTTTTGATACGCTTCCTGAGACGATCCGCTATTTGCAAAAAGGAACGATTGCGGCGACCGTGGTGCAGGAGCCGTATGAAATGGGATATCGGGCCGTGAACATGATGGCCCAGATCGTTGCCGGGAGAGACGTGCCGGCGGTGACGAATACGGAGACGAAAGTCATTCGGAAAAAAGACTTGCCGCTGCGCCCGGCGCGCAATTATGAGGTCAACACGCCATGAAGGTGCCTGCCAGGCCTCCGTAGGGAGGGGGCTGAAAGCGGAGGAAGGTTGGCGAACGCCGCTAAAGCATGAGAGACGGCCGTCCTTGACGTTCGAACACGTTCGGCTTGAAGCGGCAGGGCGATGCAGGCAACAAAGCGCCGGTGACAGCGGGGTGGAATCCAGATGAACATTCGGACGAAGATGCTGCTTTGTTTTACCGTTTTTTTGCTTTTGCTTAACGGAGCGGTGTTTCTTTTGTATCAGACGAGCGAAGAGATGATGAGCGATTATGATCAACGGATGCGCCGATTGTTGTTGCTGAATGAGGTGTCGCAGCGGGCAAACCGAATGATGGAACAGCTCAATGCGTACGTCTCGGAAAAAGAAGGACGGTATGCACGCGCTTATGAGCGGGAGTTCCGCTGGCTGCAGCAACACCGCCGGCAGCTCGGCGCCATCTTGCCAGTGCTGTCCGACCGGCTGGCGGCGGAAAACTATGAACATATGATTGAAAGTTTGCTGGAGGAGGCGGCGCTGACGGTCTATCATTTTCAAGCCGGAAATATTGGCTTGTACTCGTCCCACTTGCATGAAACGATGAACATTGCGTCCTTTTTGCAAGAGGAAACGTTAAACTTGATTGACGATGAGCTGACGGCCTACCAACGGCGGTACGATGAAGTGGAGCGGCGCAACCGCTATTTCCGCTATATGGGGATGGGATTGTTTGTCACGACGTTGTTGCTTGGCGCCTTGCTGGCGGTGTTCTTTTCCGGCCACTTAACGAAGCCGATCATTCTTCTCTCGCGCGCTGCCCGATCCATCGCTGACGGGCGGCTGGACGGGCCGGATATTGAGCCGATGACCAACGATGAGCTGCGGCTGTTGACGATCACGTTTAATGACATGCGCCGCAATTTAAAGCAGCTGATTGCGGAGATGAAACAAAAGGCTGAGCTCGACCGGCTGGTGAAGGAACTGGAACTCAAAAGCTTGCAAAGCCAAATCAATCCGCATTTTTTATTCAATACGCTGAACACGGTCGCGAAGATGGCGTACTTGGAGAACGCCCAGCAAACGTCGCGGCTGATTGAAGCGGTGGCGGCCATTTTGCGCTACAACTTGGGCGATTTGCAGCGGACGGTGACGCTTGCCGATGAGGTGCGCATCGCCCGTGAATATTTCTTCATCCAGCAGACGCGGTTTTTTGATCGGATCAAGTTTTCGTTAGAGGCGGAACCATCTTGCCTCGATCAACCGCTTCCGCCGCTCACGTTGCAGCCGCTGATTGAAAATGCGTTCATCCATGGCATTGAGACGTACGAGCAGGGAGCCGAGCTGTCCGTGTCCGTTTTCGCCGAAAACGAGCGGGTCGTTGTGGAAGTGCGCGACAATGGTGTCGGCATGGATGAGCAGGTGAAAGCGGAGCTTGATGCGTTGATCCGCGGCGAAGAACCGCCGGCGCGCCGCGAGCAAGGGCGCGGCCATTCGACCGGCATCGGCTTGCACAATGTCATTCGCCGGCTGCAGCTGTTTTACGGAGTGATGGATGTGGCCGAAATCGAGTCTGCACCAGGAAAAGGAACGACGGTGCGGTTATGGCTGCCAAGATGGCAAGGGGGGATGAACGGTGAAAGTGGCGATCGTCGATGATGAGGCGTTGGAGCGAAGAGCGCTTTGCAAAATGATTAACGACCACCTTCCGGACATCGAGGTGGTCGCCGAGGGCGCCAACGGGCGCGAGGCCATTGACATTGCCAAGCAATATTGTCCGGATGTGATGCTCATTGACATCAAAATGCCTGGCCTTGACGGGCTGCAAGCGATCGAAGCGATTCGCCAAGACGGCCTCGATCTGGAGTTCATTATTGTGTCGGCGTTTGATTTGTTCGACTATGCGAAACAAGCGATGCGGTTTGGCGTCAAGGAATATTTATTGAAACCGAGCCGGAAGGAGGAGGTCATTTCGGCTTTGGAACGGGTCAGCCAAGAAGTGGCGGCCAAGCGGCAACACGAGGAGAGCAACCGCCAGCTCGAGGAGCAGATTCGCCGGTTGCAGACGCTTGTGGAAAGCGAATGGCTGTCCGTCCTCATGACAGAAGACGTATCGGCTGATGAGTGGGAGCGGTGGAAGGAGCTGCTGCCGTTTTCGATTGCGTCGGGGATGTTCCTCGTCATTCAGTTCCCGGATGCAGGGGTGGCTGACGAATGGAAATCATGGCTGGACAAGCAGCTTAGCGGGCAGGCGCCAACGCGCTATTGGATCGGGCGGATGGCGAACCGGCGCCTGCCGGTCTTGTTTTTCCGCAGCCCAAACGATGGCGAGCCGGCCTGGAAGCCCGTCATCCAGGCATTGGCGCTCGATTTGGCGCGGCAGTTTTCGGCCCGGTACGGCGCCGCGCTGTATATCGGGCTCGGCTCCCCGTTTTCCCGCCTTGACCAACTTCGTTCCTCGTACTATGAGGCGCTGTCGGCCGCACATTATTACGCCGACCGGCAAAAAGCGCAAGTGGGGTTTCTGCCGGCGGAAGCGACGCGCGCCGGCGGGGGAGCGGAACGGGATAAACGGCTGTTTGAAGCGCTGCGCCTTGGCGACATCGAGCAAGCCCGGATGATCTGTCTGACGTATATAGAGGAACTGGCCTCTTCTCATTCACTGCCGGCCGCCGGGCGCAAAGCGGAAGAGACCTTTGTGTGGCTCGGGCGTCTTCTATCGGAGCTGGGCATTCGTTACGAGCGGCTCGCTTCCTTTGCTTCCTGCCGGTCGGCGGCAGAATTGAAGCGGGCGGCGCTTGATGAACTGGACCGCATCGCCGCTGATCTCGAGGCTTGGCGCCAGCAGCAAGCGTATGGCAAACTCGGCAAGGCGAAAGACTACATTGACCGTCATTACGCCGAGCCGCTGACGCTTGAGGAAGTGGCTGAACAAGCGGGCATCAGTCCGTACTACTTCAGCAAACTGTTCAAAGAGCATTTTGGCATCACCTTTATCGACTACGTGACGAACGTGCGCATCGAGCGGGCGAAAGAAGCGCTGGCTGAGACTGATCAAAGCTTAAAAGAAATTTGTTTTCTCGTCGGCTACAACGACCCAAACTATTTCAGCCGCGTCTTTAAAAAGCAGACCGGCCTGTCGCCGAGCGAATACCGGAAAAAAGTACTGGCGCGCTGACAAGGGGAGTGCTGTCTCCAACAAGGAAGGTGGATGGCGAGTCAAAAGGCAAACGGGCAAGTCCCGCAAACCCGCAAACGAAGTGGGTTGCCCCGCCCTCTTCCGGCGTCCGAAACGAAGCCCGCCCCCTGATGGGGAGACGGGCTTTTTTCGCGCCATTGAAGCGAAATGGCCGCTAGCTGTACCAGCGAGACTTTCGTTTGCCCGACAGGAGAACGGAAAACAAAAAAGTGAAGAAAAACGCAAAAAAGTGAAGAAATCAAGCCGCAGTTTGATGAGTAGCGCATGGTACACTCAACATTGAAAGGGGTTTCAAAAAACAGATGCAAAGGGGGAGAATCATGAGAAAGAAAGCATCCGCATGGCTGGCGCTTGCGCTTGGAATTGGGATGGCGCTGTCGGGCTGCAGCAGCTCGAACTCTTCATCCGATAACGCCAAACAAGGCAGCCAAAAAGCGGGAGAGAAACTCGAGATTTTCAGCTGGTGGACCGGAGCCGGTGAGGAAGACGGCTTAAAAGCGCTCATCAAACTGTTCCAAGAAAAATATCCGGATATTGAAGTCGAAAACGCAGCGGTCGCCGGCGGGGCCGGGACGAACGCCAAGGCGGTCTTAGCGAGCCGCATGCAAGGGAACGACCCGCCATCGACGTTCCAAGTGCACGGCGGAGCGGAACTCAATGAAGGTTGGGTGGCCGCCGGCAAAATGGAGCCGCTCAACGATTTATATGAAAAAGAAGGCTGGATGGACAAATTCCCGAAAGCGTTGATTGACATGGTGAGCAAGGACGGCAACATTTACTCCGTGCCCGTCAACATTCACCGCGGCAACGTGCTGTGGTACAACAAAAAAATCTTTGCCGATAACGGACTCCAGCCGCCGAAAACGTTCGACGAGTTTTTCCAAGTGGCTGACAAGCTGAAAGCAAAAGGCATTACGCCGCTTGCATTGGGCGACAAAGAGCCGTGGGTTGCGACGCACCTGTTTGAAAACGTGCTGCTTGGCACGCTCGGAACGGAAAACTACAAGAAGCTTTGGACCGGTGAAGTCTCGTTTAACGATCCGCAAGTGAAACAAGCCGTTGAGACGTTTAAGAAAATGCTCAACTATATTAACGAAGACCATAGCTCGCGCAACTGGCAAGACGCCGCCCAGCTCGTTGCCGAAGGAAAAGCGGCCATGTACGTGATGGGAGACTGGGTGAAAGGCTATTTTGTCAACGATTTGAAATTGAAGGTGAACCAAGACTTCGGCTATGTGCCGGTGCCGAATACGGAAGGCAAGTTTATGGTCATCACCGATACGTTCGGCTTGCCGAAAGGTGTGAAAAACCCGGACGATGTGAAGAAATTTTTAGCAGTGCTTGGTTCGGTGGAAGGACAAGATGCGTTTAACCCGCTGAAAGGCTCCATCCCGGCCCGCATCGATGCGGATCCGTCCAAGTACGATGAATACGGCAAACAAACGATGCAAGACTTCAAAACAGCGGAGCTGGCGCCAAGCTTAGCGCACGGTTCAGCAGCGCCGGAAGGGTTTGTCACGAAGGTGAATCAGGCTGTCAACATTTTCGTGACGCAAAAAGATGTGAAGACGTTCATCGACACGTTGGCTTCAGCAGCAACAGAACTGAAGAAGTAATCGGGAAAAGGGGACGGGAGCCATTCTCTTCCCCTTTTCGTCATCATGAGGAGGGATGATGGTGGAAACGGTCAGCATCACGCCAGCCGAGAAGACAGCAGGTGTCCCCGCGGTGCGGAAAAAGCGGAAATGGACGGCCGATCATTGGCTGGCAGCGGCGTTTTTGGCGCCGTCGGTCGTACTGATTTTCTTATTTGTATACGGGTTTATCGGCTGGACGGGGTATGTGTCCTTGAGCAACTGGAATTCGCTCGTGCCGGATTGGTCGTTTGCCGGGTTGAAAAACTATCTGTATTTGTTTCATGATTTCCGCTTCCAAGCGGATCTGCGCAATACGCTTGTGTTTACGGTGTTGTTTATCGCCGCCGTCATTGTGTTGGGACAATTGCTTGCCATTTTGCTTGACCAAAAACTGCGCGGCGAGTCGCTGTTTCGCAACATTTTCTTTTTCCCGATGGCCTTGTCATTTGTCGTCACCGGGGTCGTGTGGCAATGGCTGTTCAACCCGTCAACCGGCGTCAATTTGTTTTTAAAACCGCTCGACTTGGATTCTAAATGGTATACCGACACAACGATTCTCGGTGGATTCCATTGGGGCAAAATCGAATTTGGCATCCCAGTGGCCATCATTGCCGTTGTCGTGGCGGCCGTTTGGCAAATGACGGGATTTGCGGTTGCGATGTATCTCGCCGGCCTGCGCGCCATTCCAGATGAAGTGCGGGAAGCGGCGCGGATGGACGGGGCGACCGAGTTTCAATTGTATTGGAAAATCATTTTGCCGCTGTTACGACCGATCACCGTCAGCGTCATCATCATTATGGCCCATATTTCGCTGAAAATTTTCGACTTGATTTACGCCATGACCGGGCCGGGGGCGAACTTTGTCACCGATGTGCCGGGCGTGTACATGTTTGAAACGACGTTCCGCGGCAACTATTACGCCAACGGCGCGGCGATTGCGATCGTGATGCTGCTGTCGGTCGCCATCTTTATCGTTCCGTATCTCATCTCAAGCCGCAAGGGGGGATCGTGATGGCGAGATCCGTGTGGGCGCGGCCGTTTTTGTATTTATTGGCCCTCGTCATGAGCGTGTTTTTCCTGTTGCCGGTGTATGTCATGGTCACAACGAGCTTGAAGCCGCTCGATGAAGTGACATTGGCCGATATGTGGAAGCTGCCGTCAACGATTGACTGGAGCAGCTACGCGACGGCGTTTGACAAGCTCGCCCCGAACTTTTGGAATTCGATTTTGCTCGTCGTGCCGGCGACGTTGTTATCCGCGCTGCTTGGGTCGCTCAACGGCTACGTGCTGTCGAAATGGAAGTTTAAAGGAGCGGATACGCTCTTTACGCTCATTTTGTTCGGCATGTTCATCCCGTATCAAAGCATTCTCATTCCGCTTATCCAGTTTTTGCGCGAAATCGGGCTGTACAACACGATTCCGGGGCTCGTGTTCGTCCATGTCGTCTACGGCATTCCGATTACGACGCTCATGTTCCGCAATTTTTACGCCGCGATACCGGATGAGATGATTGAGTCGGCCAAAATCGACGGCGCGGGGTTTATCCGCATCTTCCGGTACATTATGCTCCCGCTGTCGATCACCGGCTTTGTCGTTGTCGCCATTTGGCAGTTTACAAACATTTGGAACGAGTTTCTGTTCGCGGTGACGATCACGACATCGGACAAACAGCCGATCATGGTCGCCTTGCAAAATTTATCCGGCAGCCAAATCGTCCAATGGAACGTGCAAATGGCGGGGGCTTTGTTGGCCGCACTGCCGACGTTGCTCGTGTACACCTTCCTCGGCAAATACTTCGTCCGCGGCTTGCTTGCCGGCTCGGTGAAGGGGTGAGCCAATCAGCGGTGTAGATCAACAAACCCAGCAGACAATAGAATCGATTGCACTATGTTTCAAAGAGCCGCTGATCAGCGGCTTTTTGCCATTGATGTCTTCTCCCTTTTTCTAGTAAGATAGACACAAGAAAAGAGCAGATGAAGAAAGCGAGGCGTACATATGATCCTAGGAGCCATTGAAGCTGGAGGCACGAAATTTGTCTGCGCCATCGGCGATGAACATGGGAACATCCATGAACGGGCGGTGTTTCCGACGACGGTGCCGGAAGAGACGATGGCGCACGTCATCGACTTTTTCCGTCCGCACCGCATCGAGGCGATTGGGATCGGATCGTTCGGCCCGATCGATTTGCGTCCGGACAGTCCGACGTACGGATGCATTACGAGCACACCGAAACAGGCGTGGGCGCAGTTTGATTTTGTCGGCACAATGAAGCAGCATTTTCCCGTGCCGATCGGCTTTGACACGGATGTCAATGCGGCGGCGCTCGGCGAGCAGCGCTGGGGGGCGGCGCGAGGGCTTGACAGCTGCCTGTACATGACGGTCGGCACCGGCATCGGCGTCGGCGCGATCGTCGAGGGCCGCTTGCTGCATGGGCTGCTTCACCCGGAGATGGGCCACATGTTGGTCCGCCGTCATCCGGATGACGCGTTTGCCGGCATTTGCCCGTATCATGGCGACTGTTTGGAAGGCATGGCGTCTGGCCCCGCGATTGAGCGGCGTTGGGGGAAAAAGGGGGCGGAATTGGCTGACCGCCATGAAGTATGGGAGCTAGAAGCCTTTTATCTTGCCCAAGCGATCGCCAACTACATCCTCATTTTATCGCCGAAAAAGGTGATCACGGGCGGGGGCGTCATGAAGCAGACGCACGTGCTGCCGCTTGTGCGCCGTCATGTGCAGGAATTGCTTGGCGGCTATATTCAGCACGAAGCGATTCTCGAGAAGATCGATGAGTACATCGTCCTCCCAGGGCTTGGCGACAACGCCGGTATCGCGGGCGCTTTGGCGCTCGCAGCGGCGGCAAACGAATAGCAAGAACGGCCGTCCACCGTCTTCAATCAGGCGGTGGGGCCGTTTTTTTTGTTTGAAGGCAGGGATGTTGACTGATTGTTCGGCAAATTCAGGCCGAAAAATGACTGTTTGGTCAAAAAATATCGTTTTTGAGTTGCATACCTTTATAACAGTAGTTTATAATCGTTTTGACCAAATGGTCATATGGGATATGGAGGCGAGGACAATGACCGATGTTCGACGGTTGGTTGAATGGCTGCAACAGCGCGGCGTACGGGTTGATTTCGTGAAACCGCGCGCGGTGTTGCCGTCGTATCGGCAATGGATGACAGCGAATGGGAAAGGAATGAGTCGTTGCCATGGATGAACGGCGCGCCCAATTTATTGAGGCGGCAATGAAATTGTTTGCCGAAAAAGGGTATCATGAGACGTCGATTCAAGATTTGGTCGAGGCATGGGGGATTTCCAAAGGAGCGTTTTATCACCATTTCGCCTCGAAGGAAGATTTGTTGCTGGCGGTGCTCCGCTACTACAGCGAAAAAATGGTCGCTGATTTCATGGCGGACGGCGGGGAAGGGACGGAAAAAGAACGGTTTACTCGCCAGCTGGCCGCCCATTTTTCTCACATTCGCGAGTACAAAGACTTTTTGCGTATGATGATGTCGGAGCAATTGCCGAAAGTCAATCCGGAAGTGGAACGGTATATGTTCCGCCAGCATGGGCGCCTTTTTTTATGGTATTGCACCCGTCTGGCGGAGGTGTACGGAGAGGCAGTCGGTCCGTATGTGTATGATGTCGCTATGATAACCAACGGCATCATCCGACAATATTTGTTTTACTTCTTTTTTCGCGAAGAGGCGTTTGACGCGGACGAGGCGGCTCGTTTTCTCGTGCGGCGCATTGATGCGATTGTTGCCAGCTTCACGGCTGATGAGCGCCCGCTTTTGACCGAGGAGTCGTTTGCGCCATGGATGAAACTGGAGGAGCGTGAGCGCGAGCGTCAGCGGGAGCGGCTGGTTTCGGCGTTCGCCGCCGTCCGGGAGGCCGCCAACGGGCTCGATCCGAAGCAGGCGAACGATGTGCTTGAAGCCGTAGCGGCGCTGGAGGAGGAAGTGCTTGGGCGCAATGAGCCGCCGCGCGCCTATATCGTTGAAGCGCTGCTTTTGTATTTGCGCCATCAACAGGCGCCTCGACTTGCGTCGGCTTTGGACGCACTGAGCCAAGAAATGGAAGCGTATCAACGACTCAATGGATGGGAGAGAGAACCATGGAAAAAGCGTTAACAGTGCCAGCGAGCACCATTCGTCATCGTCCGTTGCTCATTACCGGGTTGATCATTGCCATGCTGTTTGCGGCATTAGACGGGACGATCGTCGGCACGGCGATGCCGCGCATCGTCGGGGAGCTTCACGGATTGGGGATTATGACGTGGCTGACGACAGCGTATATGTTGACGTCGACGACGGTCGTGCCGATCGCCGGCAAGCTCGCCGACTTATTGGGCCGTCGGATTGTCTATGTGAGCGGGTTGGTCATTTTTATGGCTGGTTCAGCGCTTTGCGGCATGGCGAACGATATGACCGAGCTCATCATTTACCGCGGCATTCAAGGACTGGGCGGCGGGATTATGATGCCGATGGCGATGATTGTCATCGGTGACGTGTTCACCGGCAAGGAGCGGGCGAAATGGCAAGGGGTGTTCGGCGGTTTGTACGGTCTCGCTTCAGTGCTGGGCCCGCAAATCGGCGGCTTTATCGTCGACCATTTGAACTGGCGCTGGGTGTTTTACATCAACTTGCCGGTCGGCATTCTCGCCACGGTGCTGATTGCGATGGGGTTAAGCAAATATAAAGCCGAAGGGCCGGTGAAATTTGACATCGCCGGGATGGCGACGTTGACGGCGGGCGTCGTCAGCTTGTTGTTGGGGTTGACCTTTGGCGGCGACCGATATCCGTGGGGGTCGTGGCAAATCGTTTCGTTGTTTGCGGCCGCGGTTGTCTTTTTCGCTTTGTTTGTTTGGGCGGAAAAACGGGCGGAGGAGCCGATCATTCCGCTTCGGTTGTTCCGCAATCGGACGTTTACGCTGCTCAATGGCATCGGCTTTTTCATGAGCGTCGGCATGTTTGGCGCGATTATGTTTGTGCCGTTTTTTATGCAAGGCATTGTCGGTGTGAGCGCCACCCAATCCGGGACGATTATGACGCCGATGATGATCACGATGATCATCGGCAGCGTCCTTGGCGGTCGACTGGTATACCGGATCGGGGTGAAGCCGCAGCTGATCATCGGCATGGCCGTTATGGCGTCCGCATTCGGGCTGCTTGGCACGATGGATGTCGAGACGTCGAAATGGACGGCGACGATGTATATGATCATTCTCGGTCTTGGCACAGGGCTCGTGATGCCGATTTTGACGCTCGCCCTGCAAGAAAGCTTTCCAAAATCGGAGCTTGGCGTCGTGACGTCTTCAAGCCAATTTTTCCGCTCGATCGGCGGGACGTTTGGGATGACGGTGCTTGGCGCCATCATGAACCACCGGTCGAGCGCCTTGCTTGACGAGCGGCTCATGCCAAAGCTCGAAGCGCTGCCGGCGCAGGCGAAAGGGCTTGTCGACCGCTTTGCCGGCATGATCCATGATGATCCGCAAGGGCTGTATTCCGTTCTGCTCAGTCCGGAAGCGATGGCCAAGATTCCAGCGCTGCTGCGCGACATGTTCGTGCCGGTGCTGAAGCAGTCGCTTGTCGACTCGCTGCAATCCGTCTTTTTGTTCGGGCTCGTGTTTATCGCTGTGGGCTTGTTGTTGGTGTTCGGTTTGAAAAGGATCACCTTGTCTGATCGGACCGAGGCGATGAAGCAGTTGAAGCAGGCAGAGGAGAAGGCCTAGCGGCATGCGAATGAAGAAAAGAAAACGGCGGACCGCGCCTCATTCGCTCAGGCGGCGGGCCGCCTTTCTTTTTGGCGGCGACGAACAAAACTCCCCCGGAGCGATGAGGCATCCGGGGGTGAGGTGCCAATGGAAGCCGGCGGCTCGCTCCGTGCGGCCCATTTCGCCAGGCGGTTTCGCATCGACGTGATGCCCGGCGCATGGCGGTTTCACGGTGACGATTCGCGATGGCTGGTTACGTTGCGCCCGCATCCGCGCTTTGGCCGAAGACGCGGGAGCGGGTGAGAAAGCGGACGCCTTCCGGACCTTCGAGCGAAAACATGCCGCCGCGCCCGGGGACGACGTCAATGATGAGCTGCGTATGCTTCCAATATTCGTATTGCGCCTTAGAGATGTAAAACGGGCAGCCGCCGATTTCGCCAAGCAAAACATCGGAATCGCCGACGATCAACTCACCGAGCGGGTAGCACATCGGCGAGCTGCCGTCGCAGCAGCCGCCGGATTGATGGAACATAAGTGGGCCGTATTTCGCCTTTAATTTTTCAATCAATTTTAACGCCGCTTCGGTGGCGATGACTTTCGGTTCATTAGGCATCGGATGCACCTCCTTTCGCATCACGGTCAAAGACAGGTGCCTAGAGCAGCTTTGCTGGATTCGTCGAATGGAACGGTTGTTGCGTCGTTTTCCATTCCATCATCAAAAGGCGTTTGCGTGGTTTTGGCGGTGACGGATGCAACAGTGGGCAAAAGGCAACGCGTCGGCGCTGCCTTTTGCTGTGGAAGAGCAGGTGGACCAATGTCAGAACAAGCCAAGTTTTTTCGGCGAATAGCTGACGAGCAAGTTTTTCGTTTGTTGATAATGGTCGAGCATCATTTTGTGCGTTTCGCGGCCGATGCCGGACATTTTGTAGCCGCCAAACGCCGCGTGGGCCGGATAAATGTGATAGCAGTTCGTCCAGACGCGGCCAGCCTGGATGCCGCGGCCGAACCGGTACGCGGTGTTGATGTCGCGCGTCCAGACGCCGGCGCCAAGGCCGTACAGCGTTTCATTGGCGATCGAAAGCGCTTCGTCATGATCTTTAAACGTTGTGACCGCGAGCACCGGGCCGAAAATTTCTTCTTGGAAGATGCGCATTTTGTTATGCCCTTTGAAAACGGTCGGCTTGACGTAATAGCCGCCGGACAGTTCTCCTTCGAGCATGTTCCGCTCGCCGCCGATCAAAAGTTCGGCGCCTTCCTGTTTGCCGATGTCGATGTATGACAAAATTTTCTCGAGCTGTTCGGAGGAGGCTTGGGCGCCGATCATCGTTTCCGTATCGAGCGGATTGCCTTGCTTGATTTGCTTGACGCGTTCAAGCGCCCGTTCCATAAAGGCGTCGTAAATCGACTCATGGATGAGGGCACGCGACGGGCATGTGCACACTTCGCCTTGGTTTAGAGCGAACATCGTAAAGCCTTCAAGCGCTTTATCAAGAAAGTCATCGTCTTTGTCCATCACATCAGCGAAGAAAATGTTCGGAGACTTGCCGCCAAGCTCAAGCGTGACCGGCACGATGTTTTGCGAGGCGTACTGCATGATGAGCCGTCCGGTCGTCGTTTCACCGGTGAACGCCACTTTCGCCACGCGTGGATTCGAGGCGAGCGGCTTGCCGGCTTCTAAGCCAAAGCCGTTGACGATGTTGACGACGCCAGGCGGAAGCAAATCTTCGATGAGTTCGATGAGAACGAGGATTGACGTCGGTGTTTGCTCCGCCGGTTTCAAGACGACGCAGTTGCCGGCCGCGAGCGCTGGCGCGAGCTTCCAGGCCGCCATTAAAATCGGGAAGTTCCACGGGATGATTTGTCCGACAACGCCGAGCGGTTCTTTGAAATGATAGGCGACCGTGTCATGATCGATTTCCGAAATGGTGCCTTCTTGCGCGCGGATGCAGCTGGCGAAATAGCGGAAATGGTCGATGGCAAGCGGAATGTCAGCCGCGAGCGTCTCACGGATCGGCTTGCCGTTTTCCCATGTTTCGGCGACGGCCAGCATTTCCAAGTTTTCTTCCATCCGATCGGCGATTTTGTTCAGCAAACGGGCGCGCTCTGCCGGAGACGTGCGTCCCCATGCGTCTTTGGCCGCATGGGCGGCGTCAAGCGCCAGTTCGATGTCCGCCGCTTTCGAGCGCGGCACTTCGCAATACGGCTGTCCGGTGATTGGCGTGATATTTTCGAAATACTCGCCGTCGACCGGCGGCACCCATTTGCCGCCAATGAAGTTTTCGTAGCGCTTTTTAAATGTGACAAGCGCGCCTGGCTGGCCTGGTTGTGCGTAGATCATCCCCGATTCCTCCTTCATTTGAGTTTTTGTATTCGCTTACAAAGTAAATAATATTATAAATATTCGGTACAGTCAAGAATTTTGTGTAATGAAAGATAGATAGGGTATCTCTCAATGGATTTGGAATAGATAAGAGTGGCTTTCCTCCGCATAGTAGACAGAATATTCTGTCTACTATGCGGAAAGGGAGAATCCCCTTACTTTGTGATTTGCAGTATTTGGTTAATTGTAACGTTCTTCAAACATTCGCTTGAGGGCTTCCTGCGCTTCGGCAAATCCTCTCCACTTTCGCTCTGCCCATTTCTCATTAAACTCTTGAATGGTCAAATACACGATTTTTTTCGCGGCTTCTAAACTGCTCAAACTGTTCATCGGTTTTAGACGTTTCCGAATCTCCTTGATCGTTCGATGGCATTCGTCGTGTAAATTACACTTCGAATACTGTTTGGATAATTCATAAAGGTGAGGAGGACATCCAACTCATTGGCCCAAGATTGCACTTCTCTTGGGTACTTGCTCGACCATTTCGATTCAAACTGTCGAAACATCTCCAATGCGATTTCTTTACTCGGAGATCGATAAATGAGTTTCAGATCCTCCGCCATTTCGAATTGGTCTTTTTTTCGAACACGATTTAAGGTGTTACGAACTTTGTGAACGACACAACGCTGTACGTCAGCTTTCGGATAAACCGCCCGAAAGGCTTCCTCCAGCCCCGGAAGCCCATCGAAGACGCCAAGAAGCACTTCCTTGACGCCTCTTTTCTGTCGGTGCGGTCATCGGGAGAAAGCCAACCGCAACGGCATCCTCTTCCAATGCCAAAAGTGCGGATACACCATCCACGCCGACCTAAATGGCGCGATCAACATCGCCAAAGCGATTTCAGGCTTGAGCGCCTAACCTAGCGCGCTGGTCACAGGTGCGCCGCCCATTGGGGTACATGCTAACCCGATGGGACGGGGTGATGACACAGCCCCGAACTTGGGCGTTGTCCGAACCAGAAATGGATGAGGGCGTTAACGACCCAAGAATCCCACGCCTTTAGGCGTGTGGAGTGTCAAATTAGCATGGCTGGACAATACTGTCAAATCGAAAATGCCAATGCGGCAGTATAGATGGTGATGAGAAAAGGCGCCCCGCCGCTTTTGGGGCACCCTTGGTTAGCTTCAAGGACTTGAATCGACGGTTCGGCCATCAATCGACTTCAAGACCTTCAAGCCAGCGGCTCGCGCAGACGCTGCAAAGATGATGGAACACTTCGATCGCCTCATTCGGATCGGCGGCGAAAAAGACGCTCGCTGCCGTTTCGTTTTCTTCGCGGACGAACTCAAGCAAAAAATCGGTGGCAATCCGGTTGAACAAAAGAAGCGCGCCGTAGGAGCGCTCAAGCCGGCGTTTTCGCTCGATCGGGTCATCGATGGACAAAAACGGGCGCTCATAGCGGGCGACAAGCTCCGCCAGCCGGCGGTGGATCGCGCGCTGGGCGTCAGCGAGCATCGCCTCGATCGTGCTTGGCGACAAAAACGTTTGCTCGCGCAGCATATAGCCCCAAATTTGCTTTAGCGCATGGGCCGATTCGCTCGCAAACGCGATGTTGCCGAGCAGATCGGCAACGTATTGCTCGTCGTCATCGGTTTGAATGCGCAGCTTCATAATGATTTCGAGCACATCGGAATGAATTTTTTCTTTCCGCCATGATTTCGTCAGCTCATGAAGCAAGACGGAAAGCGAGCGTGCCAATTCTTCTTTCGTCATGATCAGCCAGTCCTTTCCCAGCAACATCGTTCCCTTTCTCATTGTATCATGACGGCTGTCTGTATAAAGCAGATCCGTTATTTTTCCGAATTGACGGAGGAAAACTGCGGTTTGGGCGAAGACCGGGAGCCCACCGTTTCATAGACGATGCATGGGTCTGAAAGGGATGTCGCTTAGCTGTCCGCTGCTGGTTATCGAGGTGCCAGTTGCTCAATGAAAAGAGTTGACGTATGATGGAGTCAAAAACGATAGAAACGATTGGGCCGGGCGGCATATGTTTGAAGAGAGGAAAGAAGATAGCGTCAAAAGTTCTATGAAAACTCCACACGAGCCATCCCGTTGGGCATCGTAGGGCATTCTCAGAGCCAGATTCGCCCTTGACCAACACCCGCCAAAGGAAAGAAAGGGAGGGGAGAGAAAATGAAACCGTTGCGTTTGCGCGGCCATCATTTGCTTTGTGTGCACGGATTTCGCGGCATGGGCTACAGCCCGTCGTTTGTCGAAAAAATGTGGGAGATCGTTGCCCGCATTCGCGATGAAAACGATGATTTTCCGATTGAAGTCGTCGCGGCGCTCGATGAGGCGTGCCTCGTCTGTCCGCACCATGGAGAAACGACATGCGAAGCCGGCCCGAATTCCGATGCCCACGTCCGTTCGCTCGATGGAAACGTCATTCGCCATTTAGGCTTGGAGCCGGGCAACGTGTATTGGAAGTCCGAACTGATCCGGCGGACGGCGGAACGGGTCAAGCCGGATGATTTGGACGAGTTATGCCGCGACTGCTCGTGGCTGCCGTACGGCGTCTGCAAAGAAGGGATCGCCAACGTCCGTTGCGGCAATGTGGCGCAAACGTGAGGCGGCGGCCGTTTTCGGAAACATCAAGGAAGGACGATGGAAAAACGGCGTTGCGCTGAACCATCATCCGTTCGTCAAGGCGGGGAGTCTGTTGCAGCGCCGTCTTTCCGACATGGTCTCATCTGTTTGATAGGGAATCATGGCCGGCGATGGCGGCGGTTTTGGACGTTCGCGGAAATTTCTAAAAAATGAATGATTTCAAGAGCGGAAAAATGTGATATGATAAACAAATATAGAGACTTTCGACAGAAAGGGTCATGAACGATGAAAGTAGCTAAATTCGGTGGAAGTTCGGTGGCGAGCGCCGCGCAATTCCGCAAAGTGGCTGATATCATCAGCTCGGATATCGAGCGCCGCATCGTCGTCGTGTCGGCGCCGGGGAAACGGTACAAAGACGATGTGAAAGTGACCGATATGCTCATCCAGCTGGCCGAACAAGTTGTGGCTGGCGAGCCGCATGAGGAAACAATGGAAGCGATCGTGAAGCGGTATGCTGACATTGCCAATGAGCTGGGGCTGGAAGCCGACGGCTTTTTGGCCGAGCTTGTCGATGACTTGCAGTCGAAAATCAGCGCCTATCGAAGCGAGCCGCCTCGGTTGTTTGACGCCATTAAAGCGAGCGGCGAAGACCATAACGCAAGGCTCATGGCGCTCTATTTGCAAGATTGCGGGCTTGAGGCGAGCTACGTCAGCCCACTTGAAGCCGGCATCATCGTCACCGATGAGCCGGGCAACGCCCAAGTGCTGCCGGAGTCGTACGACAAACTGAAGCAGCTGCGCGAACGGCGCGGCGTTTTGGTCATCCCGGGATTTTTCGGCTATTCCCGATCCGGCCATATCGTCACGTTCCCGCGCGGCGGGTCGGATATCACGGGCTCGATCGTCGCCGCGGGCGTCAAAGCGGACGTGTACGAAAACTTTACCGACGTCGATTCGATTTATTGCGTCAACCCATCGATCGTCGCCGATGCCCGCAAGTTGAAAGAAATCACGTACCGCGAGATGCGTGAGCTGTCGTATTCCGGATTTTCCGTCTTTCATGACGAGGCGCTTGAGCCGGTCTATCGCGCCGGCATTCCCGTTTGCGTAAAAAACACAAACAACCCGGCCGCTCCAGGCACGTGGATCGTCGCCAAGCGCAACCATATCGATGAACCGGTCGCCGGCATTGCGAGCGACACCGGCTTTTGCAGCATCAACATCAGCAAATACTTAATGAACCGCGAGATTGGCTTTGGCCGGCGTGTGCTGCAAATTTTAGAAGACGAAGGCATCTCCTACGAACATACGCCGTCCGGCATCGACAACATGTCGATCATTTTGCGGGCGGATCAGCTCGCGGATGGAAAAGATGAGCGCATCCTCGCCCGCATCCGCGAAGAGCTTGCAGTCGATGAGGTGACGATTGAGTACGGCTTGGCGCTCATTATGGTCGTCGGCGAAGGGATGGAAAAAACGATCGGGATGGCGGCGAAAGCGACCACCGCGCTCGCCAACGCCAACATCAACTTGGAGATGATCAACCAAGGTTCGTCCGAAGTGAGCATGATGTTCGGCGTTAAAGAAGAAGTCGTCAGCGAGGCGGTTCGCGCCTTGTACAACGCCTACTTCCAACAGGCAACCGTAAGCCACCTTTCCTAACGCGAAACAGGCGTCCGAAACTCGGGCGCCTATTCTTATGAACCGAGAAGCCCCCACTTTCGCGCGATCAGCGGAAGGGGGGAATGAATCAGCGTCTTCCATCATGGATGTTCCCCAACGCCGCCCAAAATATCTTGAAAGAAGGACTTCGTTGGGACAGCCAAATCGCAGGGACAGACGGGGATGGCTTGGCTGGCAGCCTGCCGTGGGGCAGGTGTCCCCGAGAATCTCCCGCCTCTAAGCGTTTGCGTAGGTGGGAGAGCGTTCAAGCGCTCTAAGCCGGGCTTTCTTCTTTTTTCGCTGGTTGGCGTACATAAGAGCGGCGTGTTCGGAAAATACTACCAATGTACGCCAAAGAAAGCGGAAGGGAGGAAGAACGAATGCGGCAATGGCTAGGAATGGCTGTGCTTGTCGCTGTTTTCGCTTCGTTTCCGGCTGAGGCGGCGGCCATCAGCCGAAGCGAGCTTGAGCAGTACGCCGAGGACGTCGGCTGGACGGTGAGCGACCTGTTGGCTTATTTGGATCAATACGGCTTGACAGCCGCCGATTTTCGCACGATGGATGAGCTGAAACAATGGCTCGGCACGCCCATCACCGACGAGCGGCTTCACGCCGTGCTGCGCCGGCACGGACTGACGGTCGAGGAGCTCGAGGCGCTGCTTGGCCAGTTTGGCGAAACGGTGCAAGATTACACATTTGTCGAAGACTTAGACCGGGCCATCCGTTTTTACTCGCAGCACAACGCCGCCATGCAGCAAATCAACGACTTGCTTGGGGCCATTGGGATGACGGAACAAGAAGTGCGCGCCCTCACCCGCCATATTGCCTCGCTTGACGACCCGCAGTTAGCTGGGCGGCTGGCGGCGCTTCGTGAGCGGCTGCGCCCGTTTGCGGAGACGGAAGGGCCGTGGACGGAAACAGAGCGCCGCAAACTGCGGGCGATGTGGGAAGAGGGGCTTCGCTTGCTTGAGCTTGAGGCGGACGTGCCGGACATAAAGGCGGCCGGAGCGGAGCCGATCCGCGTTCGATTGTACAACCGCCAAGGCGAGGAGGTCGCCGATATCGCCATAACGCGGGAGATGTTGACATCGGGCTACATCGTCCGCGCGGGGGAGAAAGGCATTGACGCCGGGCTGCTCGCTGTAGAGATGAAAGGAAAGATGTATGGGGAAAAACTGCCGGAGACGGCGTCGCCGTATTTGACCTATACATTGGCCGGGCTGCTGCTCGCTTCCGCCGGTTTCCTTCTTTACCGGCGGGTCGGGCGGCTGAAAGGGTGAAGGAAAGTGGAGCGCAAGCCCACGCGGTTTTCGTGGAAGCGCCGGGCCGCCCAATGGGCGGCGCTGGCGGCGATCGTCATCGGGGCGGCGACGGCCGGCTGGAACGGTTATTGGTACACCGTCGGCCGGATGGCGGTCAAGCGGGATGCCCCTGCGCCTTCCTCACCGCCGACCGCAAGCCCTCCAACGGAACGTTCGGTGCAAAAAGACGCGCCGCTTGGCGTCTACCTTGGCGAACTCACCATTCCGAAGCTCGGGGCGGCGATTCCGGTGTATGAAGGCGTCCGTGAACAAGAATTGCGCCGTGGTGTCGGCCATTATCCGGCGAGCGATTGGCCGGGGGAAAAAGGGCATGTCGTGTTATCCGGGCACCGCGATACCGTGTTCCGCCGCTTTGGCGAGCTCGAGATCGGCGATGCGCTCATCATTCGGACGGATCGCGCCGCCATCCATTACCGCATCGTCAACATCCGCATCGTCGATGACGACGACCGAACCGTTTTGGTTGAGAAAGCGCGCCCGACGCTGACGGTGACGACGTGCTACCCGTTTCGCCTCATCGGCCGCGCTCCGAAACGCTGCATCATCACCGCCCGCCCGGTCCGGGTTGATGCCCTGGCGTTTCCAAGAGGATGATCCGCTTGCCTGCAGGAAGGCAAACAAAAAGGCTGGAGAGCGCGTCCCCCAGCCTTTTACCTTTTTCGTTCATGCGGCGCCTTGAGGCCGATCTGTTCATTCATTTGTTGGCGAAACTCCTGAAGCAGCGCCTCGCCTTGCAGCCCTTTCTCGACAAGGCCGGCCAGCACGACTTCCGCCAAATGGGTGCGCCGCGGGATCATCAGCCCTTCCATCAAGACGCTGATATGGCCGTTCATTTTCGTGATCGAACGGACGGCGACGAGCATGTTGGCCGGGTCGTTGCTCGTGTGGGTGATCGTCACTTGCAGTTGAAACTCCGGACGCCGCTGCAAGCTCACAAACATCGGCTCATAGTCGTCATCCAAATACGCCTCCACGAGCCAGCGGTTTTGCCCGTCTTCTTTGTTGATGATCAGCCCGTCAATAAACGGGATGTCTTGGCGGTGCATGTCGTCGTCGATGACCGAGAGCCCGACAAGCTTGAACGTTTTCATCTCGTCCACCTCGTTACCGTTGTCTTATTCAAGATTATAGCACAGGCGGACGAGGGGAGAAAAACGGGATGCCGCCCCTGCTGCTGAAAAACGATCTGCATTTTTTTCCGCCAGATGGCAAAAACGCCATTTTGCCCCGCCATTGTCGACGAAGATTTCGCCTTTTTCGCTGGATTGTATCCATAGAGTGCGCAAAAAAATGCAAAAATCGCGATTTTACGACCCAAAACGAGATTCGTTATCATAAAGGTGCGGTGGAGGAAAGGGGGGATGCGCCAACACATGATCAACCAAGTCGTGTTGGTCGGCCGGTTGACGAAAGATCCCGAGCTTCGCTACACGGCCGAAGGGGCTGCCGTCACAACTGTCACGCTGGCGGTGGCGAGAAATTTTCGCAACGCGGAAGGAGGGATTGACGCCGATTTCGTTCCATGCGTTTTATGGCGGAAAACGGCGGAACATACCGCCAACTATTGCCGAAAAGGATCGATGGTGGCGGTGACGGGGAGAATCCAAACGCGCCGCTACGATAAAAAAGACGGTCAACGCGTCTATGTCACCGAAGTCGTCGCGGAGTCCGTCCAATTTCTCCACTCCGGAAAGAAACCAGAATGGCCGGAGCACGTATAGTCGTTTCCCCATACATGCCTTTCAAAGCGAATCCCCAAGAGAAAGAACGTGTCCCCAAACACTCCCCCAACGGATGGCGCTAGCACGTCGTTGTTAGCGCTTTTTTTCAGCATGGGGGAGCTAAATGAGCTCGGAGCACTCTTTCACGATCGTCACGATCATCGTTTCGACATGTTTCCGCTTTTTATCCGGCAGCTTCGCGAGCGCGTACACCGCTTCGCTCATCTCCCGGTTCTGAAGCAGGTAGTCCAACGCCGCGAGCGCCGTTTCATGCACGTCCGCCGTTCCGTACATGTCCGTCACTTCGCGCAACAGCTCGCGCTGGCGCGTTTCGCCGCCAAGCAAAAAATCGGCGCTGACGTCAAATAACTGGCATAGCTTCTCAAGCGACTGCACATCCGGAAGCAAGCTGCCGTTTTCCCATTTGCTGATTTGCGAACGCGACACGTTCAGCTGCTCGGCCAGCTCTTCCTGTGTCCAGCGCCGTTGTTTCCGCAGTTGTTTGAGCGTTTCTCCCAAGTTTGTCATCGTTCGTCACCACGCTTTTCATCATTACTCTTTAAAGATAGAAAAGCATGGAGCCAATGGTTGTTCCTTTTTAGCCCATTTCTCTCTTTGTTTCCAAATCAGAACGGATTTGTCAGTGATTCCGTCGTTCGGCATCTTTTTTGTCCAGGAAGGACATAGTACAATTAGTTAAAAATGGGAAATTACGAACCAAAAAGAGGGGGTCAAGGTGAACATTTATCTTGCCGATTTTGTCATTTGTGAACGAAACGGGGAGAAACACGCCCAAAAAATGTACCACATCTATATTAAGGAAATGAAAAATCCGTTTTCCGTGCGGCTGAAAACGATCGCCCCGGCCAGTTTCACTGATTCGCTGCGCTCGCTGAAAAACGAAGGTGGACGGATGCGATTTTCGTCTGAAGGCGAGGCGCTGTTTCGCACGATCACGTGCTCGTCCGAAGCTCAGCTCTATTTTGTGTTTAAATGCACGAGCCAGTTGTACATGTTTATCGTCAAGCTCGACCTTCGCCAAAAAAAGTTTACCGTCGCCCTCTACGAGTGGAACGAACCGAGGCAAAAATACATCCCGATCCGCGCTGACGAATGGCTGGCGATGGAAAAACAGCTCATTTATGAAGTGCTGCAGTCGATTTACCTTGTCGATGATCGACGCGTGTCGTATTTGTTCACGTATCCGTCGCCTCCGAAGCGAAGCACGCCCCGTTCCGGCGCATAAACTTCTTCCTTCTTCCAATAAAAAAAATCGTTTCCTTTCATGGCTTTCGTCCGTTATACTGAAAATATAGAACATTACTATTTTTGGCTGCGGGACGTCAAGCCGGCCTGAGGAACTATCCCGCATGAGGCCTCAATGAAAGATGAAAAACGAAACAGACGGCGAAGGGAGAGGGCGCATCCGTGAAACCAAATCACGTTGTTTTCGCCGTTGCGATGGCTTCGGCCTTTTTTCTCGCGCCGGACGAGAGCCAAGCGGCGGAATGGAAGAAAGGCATGAGTTCCCCTGAAATCAAACAGCTCCAGCAGCGCTTGAAAGAAAAAGGCTTTTTCACGTATCCGCAAGCGACCGGCTACTTTGGCGCCATTACCGAAGAAGCGGTCAAAGCGTTCCAACGGGCGATGAACTTGCCAGCCACCGGCATCGTCGATGACGCCACCTACGCGAAGCTCAAAAGCGCGCCTACGTCAAACGACACGCTCGCCATCGGTTCCCGCGGCGCGGCCGTCAGTGATTTGCAACGCCGGCTGAAACAGCTCGGCTATTTTCGCCACCCACAAATCACCGGCTACTATGGCGCGGTGACGGCCGATGCGGTGAAGCAGTTTCAGCGGGCGAACGGGCTTCCCGCCACCGGGCGGGCGGATCGGGCGACGCTTGAACGGCTGAAGCAAAAAGAAGAAGGTTCCTCGCCCTCACCGTCTGCGACGCTGACTGTTGGGGCGCGCGGCGACCAAGTCCGCGAGCTGCAGCAACAGCTCAAACAACTCGGCTACTTTACCTATTCGGAAGTCACGGGCTACTATGGGGTGCTGACGGCCGACGCTGTCCGCCGCTTCCAACGCGACAACGGCCTGCCAGTGACCGGCGCGGTCGACAACCAAACCGCCGCCCGCCTTGCGAGCGCAGTGAAAGAGAAAACACCCCCGCCTGCACCGATCGAGCGCGAGCGTCCGGCGATTCGTCTCTCAATCGGCGCGCTCGGTGAAGACGTCAAGCGCATTCAGACGAAGCTGAAAGAGCTCGGTTACTTCTACACAGCCATCACCGGCTACTACGGCACCGCCACCGCCGATGCCGTCCGCCGTTTCCAACAAGCGGCCAAACTCCCAGCGACCGGCGTCGTTGACGGCGAAACATATGAGCGCCTGATCGGACAAGCCCTTGCGGCGAAGCTGGACGTCATCGAACTCGTCGCCGATGCGGCTGAGCTGCTCGGAACCCCATACGTTTGGGGCGGCGATGCGCCGGAAGAGGGGTTTGACTGCAGCGGCTTCATTTTCTACCTTTTCCAGCAACAAGGCGTCCCCATCCCGCGCACCGTCGCCTTGATGTGGAATGCAGGCGCATCGGTTTCCGCCCCGGAAGTCGGCGACATCGTTTTTTTCGCCACGACCACCAACGGTCCATCGCACGCCGGCATCTATATCGGCAACGGCCAGTTTATCCATAGCGGCGCCTCGACCGGCGTGACGATCAGCCGCCTCGACCAATCGTATTGGAAACAGCGGTACTTGGGGGCGAAGCGGTTCTTTTAGCATGCTGGAACGACAACGATGAGCAAAACGAGGAGGAACGCGAAGATGAAACATGCATCCCAAATGGCGGCCGCCATCTGCCTCGCCGCCGCCATCGCCCTCGGAGGAAATGGGCAAACGGTTGACGCTGCCGTCCAATGGGGGCAAGTTCAATGGAAACAAGGCATGATCGGCAAAGTCGTCATTTTGCGCGACACGCCCCTATACCACCTGAACGGAGCGGCATGGCAGCCCGCCATGACGGCGAAACAAGGGCGCGAGTATCGCGTCTACAGCCAAAAACGGGCAGGCGGCGCCGTCTATTACAGCCTCGGAGGCGGGCTGTATGCCAAGCAAGGGGACGCCATCCAATACGTGCCGTTCACAAAAGACGAACTTCTCGCCCTTGTCGCCCGCTCATTGAAAGGGCAGTACATCCTTCGGGCAGGAAATGAATCCGTCCCGTTCGTCATTGAGCGGCAAAAAGGAAATCGTCTGTTCGGCTGGTATTTATACGGCCAAAATATGTCATTGCCGCTTGAAGGCCGCATCGACGGCGCAACGGTGACGCTCTCCATTTTCTTCAACGACAACGCCGAAGCGATCGCCGACTCGATCTCTTACTTGAAAGCGTACAACGTGCCGAAGGAAGAGATCGAAAAAATCGCCGAACAGCTCGCCAACAGCGGCGACTACGCGATGCAGCTGCAATTTTCCATCACGAACAGCCCAGAGCAATTTCCAGGCCAGTTCCGCTTTCTCGATTTGTACTTGAATGACCGCTATGACGTTGTCAAAATGACGCTTGGCCAACCGATGGACGTCACGGTGAAGAAAAACGATTGATGTTTTTGTACAAAATGGTTTCCAACGAAACCCATCAATCTGCAAAAATATCGTTCTAACATTCTGATTTCCAGCATATTCATATCAATGTCGCCATCGATGGCAATAATTTCAATGGCATATTCTCTAAAAAATTTGTATTTAGGGCTAGAATTTAGAAGAAAAATGTATTATTATAGGAGACGTGGAGCATTGAGGAATTATGCTCAAGTGCTAGCAACAGATGCTAGGCTTTCTAATCAGCCCAGCATCTAGCCGTCAAGGATGATATTGGTTGATGTTAGCACCTTTTAGGCAATGAATCTACTAAACGGAAACGTTTAGTACCCATTGCTCTAAAGTTTCATAAAAACGAAGGGGGATTTTGGGCTTTATGGACAAAAAGAAAGCAGTCAAACTCGCCACAGCCAGCGCTGTAGCAGCGAGCGCTTTCGTCGCAGCCAACCCGCATGCTTCCCAAGCAGCAACGGACGTTGCGACGGTCGTCAGCCAAGCGAAAGCGCAATTTAAAGAAGCATACTATACGTACAGCCACACGGTAACGGAAACGGGTAAACTCCCGAACATCAGCGATGTGTATGCAGCCTACAACAAAGCAAAACAAGCGTATGCAAACGCTGTCGCTGTTGTGAACAAAGCCGGCGGCGCGAAAAAAGACGCGTATTTGGCTGACTTGCAAGCTACATACGAAACGTATGTATTCAAAGCCAACCCGAAATCGGGCGAAGCGCGCGTGGCTACGTACATCGACGCTTACAACTACGCAGTCAAACTTGACGGTCTGCGTCAAGACTTGGCGAAAGCTGTCGAAGCGAAAGACTTGAAAAAAGCAGAAGAGCTCTATCACAAAATTTCGTACGAGCTCAAAACGCGCACCGTCATCCTCGACCGCGTATACGGCCAATCGACGCGCGACCTGCTTCGTTCGCAATTCAAAGCCGAAGCGCAAAAACTGCGCGACAGCTTAGTTTATGACATCACGGTTTCGATGAAAGCGCGTGAAGCGCAAGACGCTGTCAAAGCCGGCAACTTGGACAAAGCGAAAGCTGCGCTTGACCAAGTCAACCAATATGTATCGAAAGTAACCGATGCGTTCAAAACCGAACTGCAAAAAGCAGCGCAAGACGCCAATGCGGCATATGAAGCGGCGTTGCCTTTCAAAGTCGAAAGTGTTGCTGTAGTGAACGCCAAACAAATTGAAATTAAATTTAATAAAGCGGTTGACAGATCGACAGCCAGCAATAAAAACAACTATAAAATCCAAAAAAGCTCGGATTCCAGTGCTAGCACTCTCGCGACGTTGGATGGTTCAGCAGACATTTCGTGGTCCGATGACGGAAAAACGGTTACTATCACGACAACGTCGGGCATTATCAATAAGTTTGGCGTAGTCAATGATGCACCGTTCAAATTCATCGTCGAAAATATTAAAGACAAATACGGAAAAACAGTAGACTCTTACTCCACGAATCTAGTTGTCAAAGATACAGTGGCACCGACATTGAAAGAAGTGAAAGCCACGGCGAAATCTACGACGACAAAAGTGACGCTTGTATTTAGCGAGCCTGTGCAAGCAAGCGGCGCGATTGCGTATGTCGGCGGTCAAGCTGCGTCAGTTCAAGATGGGTCGAATCCGAATGAAATCATCTTGACGACAGCTCAAGCGCTTGAAGCTGGAAAAACATATGACTTGACATTGCTCAACTTTAAAGATTACGCAAACAATTTCTTACAGCCGAATCCGACGACGAAATCGTTTACTGTATCCAGTGATGCAGTGGCGCCGACTGTGCAAGATGTCAAAGTGGTCCGCGATAACCTCATCGAAGTGACGTTTGACAAAGCAATGGATGCATCGACCTTTGCGGGTTATACGCGCGTGCTTGATTTGAACGGCAATCCGCAAGGCGGCACGATCACAGCGACCATTAAATCGGGGACAGCTGGAAAGACGGTTCGTCTGGCATTGGGAAGCGCAGTGCCGTTTAACGACAGCGGTGTATTTTCAGGCACGCTTGTGCTCGGCAATGGCATTAAAGATGTCAATGGCAATGCGAAATCAGCTACAACGCACAGCATTACATTGACGAAAGATACGGCTCGCCCGACAGTGGCTGGTGCTTCTTATGTTGCTGCTGGCGGCCAATATGCAGGCAATACGTATACGAACGGCGCCATTGTTTTGAAATTCAATGAGGACGTAGCGAAAATTGGCTCCGACTTCAGATTGATCACAGCTGGAGGCGAAGATGTCACGAGCCGTTTGAATGCTGGCGGTGCTGCAGTAAACAATGATGATAACACAGAAGTCATTATTCCGCTTAGCAGCTCTTTGAGCGCTGGAACGTATACATTGCGTGTCGGCAATGATGTAGTACAAGACTTGTCCACGCAGGCAAACCGGAACGCAGCAGCTGTTACGACAGTCACCGTCGGCGCTTCTTCGGACAGCTCCAAGCCAGTGGTGAATGAAGGATCTGTATCGGCTGTAGCTGCAACAAGCCAAACGTCCGGCACGACAATCTCGCTGACGATGACGGACAACGTCGGCTTGGACTTGGCCACAGTTCAAGATGTCAACAACTACTTGTTAAACGGCAAACCGCTGCCGTCTGGAAGCTATGTAACGATTGCACATGGTAGCGGCAGCTCCAGCAGCGCAGCGACAAACATCACAGTGACTTTGAACATTCCGGCGAAGTCGATCACGAAAGACGGCCAATATGCATTGAATATCAACAACATCAAGGACAAAGCCGGAAACATCGCCGATCCGAAAGTGGCAAACGTGCGCTTGAATGACGATGTTTCACCAGAACTGAAAACAGCAACCATTTCCAGCAATGGATTGCTCGTTCTCGGATTCTCGGAGTCGGTGAATTCCGTTGGAGCTACTACGCCGTCTGATTTCCAATTTGTGATCAATGGCGTGGAAGTTGCAACGACATATAATGGCAACATCGTTCAGTTTGATGACGGCACGGGGACTGACGCTGGCAAATATGTCGTCACCTTTAAAGCAAAAGTAGATAAAGGTGCTGACAATAATGAGTCAACCACTGCGGACAACCGCTTGTACTTGGATGTAAACGGAAATAATGCGTTTGATTCCGGAACGGATATTCTCGTTCAAACGGGAACGACCAAAGCGGTTGGCGATGTAACCCTTGATGTTAACTTGCTGTCTGCTTTGAAAGTAAAAGTCGTGAACAACGCTGCTGTTAAAGATCAAAGCACCCTTCAAAATCCGATTCAAGTTGGAACTACAATTACAGTTAAGTAATTTGATAGAGGCAGAGAGTCCTAAATGGACTCTCTGTTTTTGTGTACGCCCGGCATGGGTGCGACGCTGTAGGGTATAAAGTCCGCAGCTTTGGCAGGGTGCGGATGAATGGTTTCTCCAGTTCTTCTAATAAAGGCCATTGGCAAGATATTGTTGAATGTTCATGGACTCTCTCCCTTCTGTTTTGGGTAGATGTTCCCAATCATCATAGCAGGGAGAGAGTCCTTTTTGCATGAGATTGGCTGTTGGATCCTGCCGTGCTTCGCTTGGTAGTCCCGATGATCATTGCGAACTTTCGTTCGCAATGATCATCGGGGATCATTCCTGAATTCCACCAACAAATAGTTTACTCACTCGAATCCCTGACCTCTTCTTAGTTAAAAATTTATAGGGGAAGAGGGCAACATATAGCAATAAATTCCTATTTTTAAGGAAAAAATGAGTTTGATCAAGAACTTTTGAATGATTTTTGACATAAACTAATCATATATTCCGCTTTTTGAGGAAAAATACATGGAAAATCAATTGTTCTCAGTTTATAATTTGTTGTAGAGGCAAGGTCAAAAGTTTTATGAAAACTCCACACGGATCATCCCATTGAGCATCGCAGGGATGTTCAAGGTTGGATTCGTCATTGTAGATATAC
>NZ_MQMG01000023.1 GCF_001908025.1 Geobacillus proteiniphilus | reverse complement strand
GGCGCGTTGCTGGCATTGACGAACGGGTTTTGGGAAGGGAAGCTGCTTGGTCTTTTCAGCGTATTGATGTCTTGTTCCGTCATCTTTATCGCGCTGGTCATTTCTCTTGAGAATCGAAAGCCGGCGCAGACGATTGCTTGGCTGGCGGTGCTGGGGAGCTTTCCGATTGTCGGTTTTTTGTTTTATTTATTGTTCGGACGCAACTACTGGCAACAACGGCGCTATAAAAAGAAAGCCGATTTTGATGAGGCGGTGCTGCTCAAGTTCCAAGAGCCGTCGCCGATTGCCGTCGAGCGGCTGCCGATGGCGCCCCATCAGCGTCCGCTTTTGCGCCTTGCTTATCGCATCGGCCAGCATCCGGTTTCACTCGCGTCGCAGACGGCGGTGTTGACCAACGGTGAGGAGACATTTTCGGCCATTTTTGCCGAACTGGAAAAAGCGGAACACCATATTCATTTAGAATATTATATCGTCCGTCATGATGAAATCGGTCAACAGTTGAAGCGCGTCTTGATGGAAAAGGCGCGCCAAGGGGTGCGCGTCCGTTTTTTGTACGACGCCGTTGGAAGCTGGAAGTTGTCAAACGCCTATATCGAGGAGTTGCGCGCGGCGGGAGTCGAGATGATCCCGTTTTCGCCAGTGCGCCTGCCGTTTTTAAGCAACCAGATCAATTTCCGCAATCACCGAAAGATCATTGTCATCGATGGAGGCGTCGGCTTTGTCGGCGGGCTGAACATCGGGGATGAGTATTTAGGAAAAAACAAATATTTCGGATTTTGGCGTGATACGCACTTATTGATCCGCGGTGAAGCCGTCCGGACGCTCCAGCTCATTTTTTTGCAAGATTGGTATTACATGACGGGGGAACGCTTGTTGACGCCGGACTATTTGTCGCCGCCGCTCATCGTCGAGGAAGGGCAAGGCGGGGTGCAGCTCATCGCCGGCGGTCCGGACCAAAAGTGGGAAGTGATCAAACAGCTGTATTTTGCCATGATTACGTCGGCGAAACAATCGATTTGGGTTGCCTCGCCGTACTTTGTGCCGGATGAGGACATTTTGACGGCGCTCAAAGTGGCGGCGTTAAGCGGCATTGACGTTCGCCTGCTGGCGCCAAAGCGTCCGGACAAAAAAATTGTCTTTTACGCTTCGCGCTCGTATTTTCCCGAGCTGCTCGAGGCTGGGGTGAAAATTTACGAGTATGAGAAAGGGTTTTTGCACAGCAAAGTCATCGTCGTCGATGGCGAGCTCGCCTCGATCGGCACGGCGAACATGGATATGCGCAGTTTTCATTTAAACTTTGAAGTGAACGCCTTTTTGTATTATACCGACAGCATTCATAAACTCGTCCGCGACTTTTTGGAAGATTTTCGCCACGCTTCCATGATCGATTACGAACAGTTTCAACAGCGCCCGTTCCGGGTGCGTGTCGCTGAATCGGTCTCCCGGCTGTTGTCGCCTCTGTTGTAACAAACCGCTTGTAACACCAGTCCGGCCGAATCGGCGGACTTTTTTCGGCGCAATCTGGCTCAGGGCAGGAAAACCGGCGATGGTCGACGAATAAAAGGGAAGAACCGGACGGTTAAGGGGGAACAGCAGAGAACATCCCAGCTGCTCCCGCCCACAGGCAACCATTTTTCACTGGAAAGGAAGTGATCATGTTGTTTGTCGCTCTCTCAGCTGATGGCAGGCCGGTTTCGCTTGCCGGGGCGGAAAGATGGGAACGAGAGGGGCTGATGCGCCTGAAACGACAGGAACCGTTTTTTTGTCCCGCATGCCGTCAAGAAGTGGTGCTCCGATCGGGCCGCTACCGTTTGCCGCATTTCGCCCACCGCAAAGGGGCGACTTGCCCGGTCGAGCACGAGCCGGAGTCGGAGCGCCACTTAACCGGGAAGCGAGACTTGTTCGCGTGGCTCATTCGCCAAGGCACCGAGGCGAAGCTCGAGCCGTATTTGCCCGCCATCAAGCAACGTCCTGACGTATTGTTCCGCCATGGCCCTCACCTTTATGCCCTCGAATACCAATGTTCCACGATCGATGAATCGCTGTTTCGCGAACGCAATGACGGCTACCGTCGCCTCGGCATCCGCCCGTTGTGGGTGTTAGGAGCCCATCACTTGCGGCGCTCACCGAAATATTCGAGCGAAGTGCAGCTCTCCCGCTTTCAGTGGCTGTTCGCCCATCGTGCCCCGCATTCGGCTGTTCCGCATATATGGTACTACAGCCCAGAGACGAAGCGCTTCATCCGCCTTTTCCGCCCGCTGCCGCTATCGGTGCAGCGCACGTTGACCGCTATCGATTCGATTCCGCTTTCTTCCCTGTCCTTCACCGATTGGATGACCCCCCGTCCACAGCCGCTTCCGCCCGCGTTTTGGGAACGATGGCTCGAACGAAAAAAACAATGGCGGCGGACGTTTCCGCTTTATCCGAACCAAACCGTGCGCCGCATTTGTGCTGATTTTTACCAGGCGGGCATCGTTCCGTCACTGTTTCCGACCGAAGCGGGCTGGCCAGTGCCGCGCGGGTATTTATGGGAGACGGCGCCGTTCATTTGGCAAACGTATGTCCTTTTGTTTCTTCTAGGAAAGACCGGACGGCCGGCAACGGCAGCGTCTTTATTTCAGTGGCTCGACGACAAAATCCGCACCGGCCGCCTCGTTCCGCGCCGGCTGCCGCTTGTCGGCCGGGATACGTATCGTGAGGCCGTCGGCGAGTATTTGCATTGGTTGAGCCTGCTCGGCTATCTCCGCCGCGAAGAGGGCGGCCGACTTCATTTGGTGAAGCCGCTGTCGTTTCCGTCGACCGTCGATCAGATGATTCATCAAGATGCTGCGCTTCTTGATCAAATTCGCCAAACGTCAGCGCTTAGCCGCTATTGGTCATCGCTTGAGTTCGGAGGAGTGGAAAAAATGAGCAGAAAACAGGAAAAGATGAACGGAATGGTGAATAATAATTCGTGTATCGATTATTTGTATAAGGAGGAATGATGACGGTGGAGGAAAAGAAAGCGAAAAAGTCGCTGCCGCTGCGAAGCGAGATTCCGGTTGAGGAAACGTGGCGGCTTGAGGACATTTTTCCCACCGATGACGCCTGGGAAGAAGAGTTCAAACAAGTGAAGGCAATGATTCCGAAGCTTGGCGAATACAAAGGGCGGCTTGGCGAATCGCCGGAAGTGTTGTATGAAGCATTGCAATACCAAGATGAAGTGTCGATGCGCCTAGGCAAGCTGTATACATACGCCCATATGCGCTATGACCAAGATACGACCAACTCGTTTTACCAAGGGCTCGACGCCCGGGCGAAAAGCTTGTACAGCGAAGCATCGAGCGCGATGGCGTTTATCGTGCCGGAAATTTTGGCGATCAATGAAGCGGTGCTGCGCTCGTTTTTAGAACAATACGAGCCGCTTCGCTTGTATGCGCACGCGTTAGACGAGATTACGCGCCAGCGCCCGCACGTGCTGTCGGCGGAAGAAGAAGCGATATTGGCGCAGGCGTCCGAAGTGATGCAGGCGACATCCGACACGTTCAGCGCGTTGAACAACGCTGATTTGACGTTTCCGACGATCATCGACGAAAACGGCGAGGAAGTCGAAGTAACGCATGGCCGGTTCATCCGCTTTTTAGAAAGCACTGACCGCCGCGTCCGCCGCGATGCGTTTTACGCCGTATACCATACGTATGAGAAGTTTCAAAACACGTTCGCCAATACGCTTGCCGGCACGGTGAAAAAAGACAACTTTTTCGCCCGCATCCGCCGCTACAGCTCGGCGCGGGAAGCGGCGTTGGATGCGAACAACATTCCGGAGAGCGTCTATGACAACTTGATCGCCACGATTCACGAACATTTGCCGCTGTTGCACCGGTACGTACGGCTGCGCAAACGAGTGCTTGGGCTTGATGAGCTGCATATGTACGACTTGTACACGCCGCTTGTCCAAGATGTGAAAATGGAAGTGACGTACGACGAAGCGAAGCAATATATGCTTGAAGGGCTAGCGCCGCTTGGCGAGGAATATGTGGCGATCGTGAAAGAAGGTCTTGACAACCGTTGGGTCGATGTGCGCGAAAACAAAGGAAAACGAAGCGGCGCCTATTCGTCGGGAGCATACGGCACCCATCCGTACATTTTGCTCAACTGGCAGGACAATGTGAACAATTTGTTTACACTTGTGCATGAGTTTGGCCATTCGGTGCACAGCTACTATACGCGCAAAACGCAGCCGTATCCGTATGCGCATTATTCAATCTTCGTCGCCGAAGTGGCGTCGACGTGCAATGAGGCGCTGTTGAACGACTATTTGCTGAAAACGATCGATGATGAGAAAAAGCGGCTCTATTTGCTCAACCATTATCTTGAGGGGTTCCGCGGCACGGTTTTTCGCCAGACGATGTTCGCTGAGTTTGAGCATTTGATCCATTTGAAGGCGCAACAAGGTGAAGCGTTGACGGCCGAAATGTTGACTGCTCTTTATTACGACTTAAATAAAACGTATTTTGGCGATGATATTGTCGTGGACAAAGAAATCGGCCTCGAGTGGGCGCGCATTCCGCATTTTTATTACAACTACTATGTGTACCAATACGCAACCGGCTTCAGCGCGGCGATTGCACTCAGCAAACAAATTTTGGAAGAAGGCGAACCGGCGGTGACACGGTACATCGACTTTTTGAAAGCCGGCAGCTCTGATTACCCGATTGAAGTGCTGAAAAAAGCCGGCGTCGACATGACGAGCGCCGAGCCGATCCGCCAAGCGTGCCAAGTGTTTGCCGAAAAGCTGGAAGAGATGGAGCGGCTGCTTGAGAAATGAAACGAATGCGACGCTACAGCCGCATTCGTTTTGACGGAAATCCACGAAACTGATGGCGGCGGTTCCATGTCGCTGCCAGGCCAAGCAAGGAGAGAAACAAAAGCGGCATGGTCGCCCAAAGCGGAAGGAGCCGCATGAGGCCGAACAAGTTCAGGATAAATGCGGCAGCGGATGCTGCTGTCCAAAGAGATAAGACGATGCGCTGCTTCATGGGGATGGCCTCCTCTTTCCGTTTGCCTTAGTTGATTATATGCTGTTTGTCTGCCTGATCATGACGCAGGGCGAATTATGACAATAATGTGAACAAACGAGCAAACGGGTTGCTAATTTGATCGACCATTTGTTAAGATAAAGTTGTGAACGGAAGACAAAACCTGATACCCCTTTGTTTGACCGTGAACAATTTCTCCCATCCCCTTTGTTGTCTTGGCACAAGAAAAAGCCCGGCGTCAGCCGGGCTTTTTCTTGTGCCCGTCCCTGCTGCTAGGGACGAGCCTCATCGATATAGCGCCAAAATGTTCCGTGTTTGACGGGCACCCGCTCAACTTTTTGCTTTAGCTGCAGCTTTTTCATTTCCGTTTCCGCTTCTTGGATCGTCCAGTTGTACACAACGGCAACTTCTTTTGTGGCGACGAATTTAAAATGGCTTAAAAATGATTCCAGCGGAGGAGGAGAGGACGGCTCAGGATGGAAGCCGAGCATTTCGGCGATCAATTCGACGTAGATGTCGTACGGATAGCATCCGGAAATTTTAATGCCTTCGTCTTCAATGTTTTCATTAAACAACACAAGCGTCGGAATTTCGTCGACGTCCATTTCCGAGGTGATTTTTAAATCACATTGAAACGCTTTCGCCGCTCCCGGCGAGTGCATGTCGCGCAGAAATTCATCGACATCCAAGCCCGCTTCGACGGCGCATTCGGCGAGCACCGACAAATCGGCGACATTTTGCTTTTCGAGAAAGAGCTGTTCTTGCAGCTTGCGCAAAAAGCGAAGGCCAGCCCGCTTTCCTTGCATTTCCGCCGCTTTAATGGCAAGCGATGGGGCGAACGGGCTCGAAATCGGGTTTTCGAGCCAAACGCTGCCGTCGCATGACATGCCGGTGCGGCACGCTGCCCACTCCCACGCTTTGGCCATTGCCTCCGGCTTCGTTCCTTTGCGCGCGCTCCATGTCGCCCATGTTCCGCTTAATATGTGCCTTAAGGTAAAAAAACGGCCGTATTCGATTGTCAACTTTTTGATGACTGGTTCAAGCCCCCAGCATTCCGGGCATAAAGGATCGATAAACAAATACAGCTCGAGCGGTTTGTTCGTGTTGCCTAGCGGCTGGGAAGGGTAGCAGGCGGGCGCCGTCGTCTTCCCAGCAAACTTCTCACTCAAGGATATGCTCCTTTCTGTCCAGATGATCTGGGGTGTTGACCATATGGTGGGCGGTGAGTACAAGCCGGTGATAAAACTGTTCGCGCGCCGGCCCGGACAAGCCGATTTCGTCCATGGCTGCCCGCATGCAGGCAAGCCATGCTTCCGCCCGCTTTGGCGTGATTTCAAAGCGGAGATGGCGCGCCCGCAGCATGGGGTGTCCATGCTCTGCCGTGTAAAGCGGGGGTCCGCCTAAATATTGCGTTAAAAACTGTTTTTGCTTGCGGGCGGTTTCCGTCAAATCGTCAGGGAAAATGGGCTGCAAGTCCGGATGCGCGGCCACGCGTCGGTAAAATGCTTCGACAAGTTTCGCAACCGTCTCCTCTCCGCCGATCGCCTCATAAAGGGTTTGCCATTGTTCTCCCATCGCGGATGCTCCTTTTGTTTGAAAATCATTCGTTGTCGTTTGATTGCTATTTTATCAACAGCACGCATGGATCTCAAACAAAGTGACTCGAGCGCCGCTCGTTTATGTGCGGTAGCTTTTCAACACGCGTTCGACATACGCCCGCGTTTCGGCAAATGGCGGCACGCCCCCATAGCGGTCGACGTTCCCGGGTCCGGCGTTGTAGGCGGCCAAGGCGAGAGTGATATTGCCGCTATACCGGCCAAGGAGCTGGCGCAAATATTTTACGCCGCCGTCGATGTTTTGCGCCGGATCAAGCGGATCGTCCACACCGAGCATTTTTGCCGTGCTTGGCATGAGCTGCATGAGTCCAAGCGCTCCAGCCGGGCTTTTCGCATCGGGACGGAAGTTTGACTCATGGCGAATGACGGCGCGGATGAGCTGCGGGTCAACATCGTATTTTTCCGCTGCCGCCGCAATCAAGGCATCGATGGAAGAAGATGCGTTGATTGCGGTGCCCGCTTCATGTTCGAGCGGTGCGCCGCTATGGCCGGCGGGCGCCGGAGGCTGACCGCTTGAGGCGGCTTGAGGCGCCTCGGCAGATGATTCCTCCCCGCGGCTGAGAGATTCGGCAAGCAAGCTTGAAAACAAGGATGAAGCCGGCGATGGCAACAGGCTTGAGCGTCCGGGTGAGAACGCATTGAGCGCCTGCCATTCAACGAGCAGCTTTAATGGCGAAACGGTCATCGTCCTTCCTCCATTTCCTTCATGCGGGCATAAAAGCGGGCGATTTTGTTTGGCGCGGGGCGGCGCGGGATGCCGAGCACCTCAAGCAGGCGCAAAAACCGCTTTTCACCCGCTTCCGCGTGATCCACTTCATATTCAAGTTCGTAATCTTCGTTTTGCAAGTAACGGTTATGGTCAAGGCATAGCGTGCCGCCTTCATGCGGCCATTCGGCGCGGTCGGTGACAAGGGAGCCAAAGCAGCGCACCTCGTGTGGATTGATGCCCAGTTCTGCAAGCAAATCGGCGATCGCCCCGCGCGGCGCCGCCATACCGGCAAGCAACGCTTCCGCTTCAGATAACGAAAGCGGCTCATGGGTTTCCAAAATTGTCCCGTCCGCCTGCGTTTGTTTCAGCGTCAAGGTCAGGCGTCCCTCTTTCGCCCGGATGCGCAGCGCTGCCGCTCGTTCTTTCAGGGCGAATGACGGGGTGTCAAAGTAATGGTTTTCCTGGCGGCGGAAAGCGCCCTCATCGAGGCGGAAGGCGGCGCAGACGGCAGCAAACTCCGCTGCCGTTAACAAGTTTTTCAATTCGATTTCGATTTCTTGATGCATCGTGAATCTCCTTCAGACAGGATAGTCGTCTCCCTCTATTATCAGCTGTTTTTCGGCGAATATCAATTATTTCGTCTGTATAGGGTGAATATGGTAAAATAAAGGGCGGATGGTTGATGCGGAAGGAGAGAAAGCATGAACGAAAAAGTGATTGTTCAGCGGGCGGAGCGGGAAGGCGGCCGGCTTTGGCTGTATGTCAATGATGCTCCGGTTCCGCTTGCCCGCGTGACGCCGAAACGCCATATGCTTGTCGACTCGGATGCGTTGGCGTTTGCGTACATTTTGGAAACCGATGACCGCTTTCTATATGTCATGGTTCCGAAGCCATGGTGGCCTGAGTTAAAGGCGGCGCTTGACGCTCGGGAGCCGGTCTGGCTTCGATGTGGGGAAGCGGCGGTCGAGCTTGAACAGTTTGGAGACGAACTGTCTTATTTGCTTGAAAATATTCGCGGCAACGCCAACTATGGCGAGGCGCTTGAACAGGCGGTGCAAGACGTGTTTTTTGAGCAATAAGCCGGTGGCTTCCCTTTCGGCGCGTTAGAACAGGGAGCGGCCCGGTGAATTCGGCAGATGAGCGGTTCCATCGAGCAGCAAGGCAGAGGCGCGGTTGTGCCCTCTTGACTTTAGCCGCGGGAGATTGAAAACATGTAGGCAGGTGGTACGATGGTAAACCATTGGGATTTGTTTTTAGCTCCGTATAAGCAGGCGGTTGAGGAGCTGAAAGTGAAGCTAAGGGGCATTCGCGCCCAATTCGAGATGATCGAAGCGCACTCGCCGATTGAGTTTGTCACCGGACGGGTGAAGCCCGTCGCCAGCATTTTGGATAAGGCGCAAAAGAAAAACATCCCGCTCGACCGTCTCGAGGAAGAGATGCAAGATATTGCGGGGTTGCGCATCATGTGCCAGTTTGTCGATGACATTAAGACCGTCGTCGAGCTATTGCGCCAGCGCAACGATTTTACGATTGTCGAAGAACGCGATTACATCACGCAAAAAAAAGAGAGCGGCTACCGCTCGTACCATGTCGTCATCCGCTATCCGGTGCAGACGATCCGCGGTGAAAAAAACATTTTGGCGGAGATTCAAATTCGAACGTTGGCGATGAACTTTTGGGCGACGATTGAGCATTCGTTGAACTATAAGTACAGCGGACGTTTCCCCGAAGATATCAAAGTTCGGTTGCAGCGCGCCGCGGAGGCGGCCTACCGTCTCGATGAGGAGATGTCGAAAATCCGCTTTGAAATTCAAGAAGCGCAGGCTGCTTTTTCCCGAAAACAAGAAGCAAAAGGAGAAGGGCAATGAAACGGATGGACGCGCCGCTCGTGTTTGCCATCACGTCCAAAGGCGACGACATATCGAACGCCTTGGCGCAAAAAATGAAAACGTATTTGCTTGACTTTGACTTGCGTTACGATGAAGAGGAACCTGATCTCGTCATTTCGGTTGGCGGCGATGGAACGCTGTTGTATGCGTTCCATCGCTATTGCCATCGGTTGGACAAGACGGCGTTTGTCGGAGTCCATACTGGCCATCTCGGCTTTTACGCCGACTGGGTGCCGGAGGAACTTGAAAAGCTCGTCATCGCCATCGCCAAGACGCCGTACCAAGTGGTCGAATACCCGCTCCTTGAGGTGACGATCCGCTATCTCAACGGCGGAAGCGAGGCAAAGTATTTAGCGCTCAATGAATGCACAGTCAAGTGCGTCAGCGGGACGCTCGTGATGGATGTCGAGATTCGCGGCGACTTGTTTGAGCGGTTCCGCGGCGACGGGTTGTGCATTTCGACGCCGACCGGCAGCACGGCTTACAATAAAGCGCTCGGCGGCGCGATTTTGCATCCTTCGCTTGAGGCGATTCAAGTGACCGAGATGGCGTCGATCAACAACCGCGTTTTTCGGACGATCGGCTCGCCGCTCGTGCTGCCGGCGCACCATACGTGTTTACTCAAGCCGGTCAACCACGTCGATTTTCAAATTACGATCGACCATTTGTCACTGTTGCATAAAGAAGTGAAGTCAATTCAATGTCGGGTGGCCGATGAAAAGGTGCGTTTCGCCCGCTTTCGGCCGTTTCCGTTTTGGCGGCGGGTGCGCGACTCGTTTATCGCCGACTGAGGGAAAGCCCGCCTCCTTGGTTAGGCAAGGCTTCCCGTTTGCGGCGAGGTGATGGTCTTTTGGCACGGTGCCGATTCCGTTGCAGCGGCGTTAAAGAAAGGCGGATGGACACGATGACCAAAAGACGGAGATTTTTTAGTCAGAAAGGTGACGAACATTGCCGCCGTTTACCATGACCTTTTCCATTGATGAACAGCACGACGGAAAGCTGCTGCGCCAGTTTTTGCAAGAGAACGGCATTTCGCGGACGGCGCTTACCGATATTAAATTCCATGGCGGGGCGCTGTTGGTTGACGGGCAGCCCGTCACCGTCCGCCATATGCTGCGCGCCGGCGAGACACTGTCGGTTGTCTTTCCGCCGGAGCGGACAAGCGATTGGATGGACGCCGAACCGATGCCGCTTGACATTCTGTATGAAGACGATTACGTCCTTGTTGTCAACAAACCAGCGGGATTGGCGACGATTCCGTCGCGCCACCATCCGGGCGGGACGCTCGCCAATGGCTTGCTTCACCATTATCGAAAGCAGCAGCTCGACTCGACCGTCCATATCGTCACTCGGCTTGACCGCGACACGTCCGGGCTCGTGCTCGTCGCCAAGCACCGCCATGTTCATCATTTGTTGTCGGCATTGCAACAAAAAGGGCACGTTGTGCGCACGTATGAGGCCATTTGCCATGGCGTCATCGTCGAGGATGAAGGGACGATTGACGCCCCCATCGGCCGCCAAAGCGACAGCATCATTGCCCGCGAAGTGCGGGAAGACGGGAAGCCGGCTGTCACTCATTTTCGTGTACTGGAGCGGCTTTATGGCTATACATACGTTTCGCTCCGGCTGGAGACGGGGCGCACGCACCAAATCCGCGTCCATTTGGCTTATCTCGGCCACCCGCTCGCCGGCGATGAACTGTACGGCGGAAGCCGGGAGATGATCGGCCGCCAGGCGCTTCATAGCCGGCAGCTGTCGTTTTTTCACCCGTTTGCCGGGCGC
Source organism: Geobacillus proteiniphilus (assembly GCF_001908025.1). Classification (GTDB taxonomy): domain Bacteria; phylum Bacillota; class Bacilli; order Bacillales; family Anoxybacillaceae; genus Geobacillus; species Geobacillus proteiniphilus. Next base: position 41,280 of record NZ_MQMG01000023.1, on the reverse strand, counting down.
TGGTATACATTTTCCGCCCCGCTTCCTGACGATATGGAGCTCCTCATCGAGGCAGCGCGCAGACGGTGCGCTGATTAGGAGAACGTGCGGAATTTTTCTGGAACGAACGGCATTGAGGAAGGAACGGAGACCGTTTCCATTTCCGGATAGCGCAAGGCGGTCAGCGTGCCGCCGAATACGCAGCCGGTGTCGATGTTGACCGTCCGCCCGACAAACCGCGGTTTTTCGACCGGCGTGTGGCCATATACGACCCATGCGCTGCCGTGATACCGTTTCGCCCAGTCGCGGCGCACCGGCGTCCCGTCCGGGTTCGTTTCGCCGGTGATGTCCCCATACAGGACGAACGTCTTGACTTTTTTGTCCGTCCGCCCGATATAGTCGTGACGGATGCCGGCGTGGGCGATGACAAGGCGCCCCTCATCGAGCACCGCATACAGCGGCGCCTGTTCATACAGGCGGATGAACTTGCGGCGGATCATCTCCTGTTCGCTTGGAGGCAAGGAGCGGTACTCGGCGACGGTCGTCTCAAGCCCGTGGGCGATTTGCACGTTTCGTCCTAAAAAAAAGCGGTACAGCTTATTGCAATGGTTGCCTGGCACGTAGTAAGCCAAATTTCGCTCAACAAGGGCGCAGACGATCTCGATCATGTTCAGCGATTCAGGACCGCGGTCGGTCAAATCGCCGACGAAGCCGAGCTTTCGTCCGTCGGGATGAATCGGCACCCCTTCGTCCCAATGGTAGCCGAGTGTTTCCGTCAATGCGGCGAATTCACGGAAGCAGCCATGAATGTCGCCGATGATGTCCACTTGCATCGAATGTGCTCCTTTCTCGCCATAGTGGTTGTACTACCAGTATGTCCGTTCAGTCAGGAAAAGAAAAGATGCGGCGGTTTTGCCCGTCTCATCGCGGCTTTTGCGGGGGCAACGCCCAAACGGCGGAGCCCGCGGCCAGGAAACAAAGAAGTGGAGTTGAGCTTGATGGCGACAAAAAACGCCGCCTGCGGACACAGCAAGCGGCTTTATTCATCGCTTGCGAACATAAACTTCCGCGTTCGCGAATGAACGTTTAAGACGAGGCCGATCGCCAGCATATAAGTCGCCAGCGAGCTTCCTCCATAGCTGATGAACGGAAGCGGCAACCCCGTGATCGGCAAAAGTCCAATCGTCATGCCAATGTTTTGGAACACTTGGAACGTAATCATGCCCGCGACGCCGGCGCATAAATAGCTGCCATATAAATCGTTGCTCTCCAAGGCAATATGGATCATGCGATAAATGAGCAGGAAAAAGAGAGACACGACGATGCTTGAGCCGACAAATCCGAACTGTTCTGAGATGACGCCAAACACAAAGTCTGTGTGCGCCTCCGGCAAATAGACTTGTAAGTTGCCCAATCCTTTCCCATACAGTTCCCCTGACCCAATGGCCATAAGCGAACGGATGAGCTGGAAGCCTTGTTCGTTGGAATATTCATATGGAGCCAGCCAGCCGTAAAACCGGTTCAACTGGTAATCTTCTTTAATAATGTACTTATGGAAGAAATCAGGAAAATAAAAGAAAATGAACACAACGACTGCCACCATTGTTACACCGGAAAGGACAATGCCGAAAATGATGCGCCAGCGGATGCCGGAAACGAGCACCAAGGTGGCGGTGATGGCCATAAACACCATCGACATGCCCATGTCCGGCTGCTTGGCGAGCAAAATGAGCGGCGGCAAGACGGTCAAAGCGATTTTGCCAAGCAATTTAAAATCATCGCTGATCGTCGGTTCGGGATATTTTTCCCGATGGTTGACGATGATGCGACTTAGGACGATGATCATAAAAATTTTCATCAGCTCGGATGGTTGAAAGTTGCCTCCAGGTAGATGGTACCAGCTCGTCGCCCCCTTAATGGTTACTGATCCTGGGACGTTCAATTCCAGCCCAAGCAACAGCAACATCCCGAATCCATACAAATACCAAGCGATTTGAAACAGCCGATCATAGTCAATGATCATCGTCAAGGCGATCACGACAGCGCCGATGGCGTACCATTGCAGCTGTTTCGAAGCGAAGTTGACGTTTTGCAGTTTCTCCGGCAGCATCGGTTCTGCGCTATGGATGGCGATGGCGCTGACGACCGCCATCAAGAATAAAAGGAACAGCATATGGTAATCCAGCTTCGATTTGGAAAAACGATCATGATCCATGGAACGATCCTCTCCATTCAAATGTGCCATATACCATATTAGCGAATCGCGCCGGTTTTGCAAAGTGGGAAAAACCGCCGCCAGCATGAAGGAATCGGAAGGCAAAAGGGAAGCGTGCATTTACATCGGCCGCCGCATCGCCTATAATAGAATTAACACCTGGTGCTAAGAATAAATGATAATTGGGAGGATGAACGAATGGTCTTATCGTTGGAAGGACGTACATATGTCGTGATGGGGGTGGCGAACAAACGAAGCATCGCCTGGGGCATTGCTCGTTCGCTTCACGCTGCCGGCGCTCGGTTGGTGTTTACGTATGCCGGAGAGCGGTTTGAAAAAGAGGTGCGGGCGCTTGTGGATACGCTTGGGGACGAACGTTCGCTTCTGCTGCCATGCGATGTGGCAAAAGATGAAGACATCGTTCAATGTTTCGCGCAAATCAAAGAACAAGTCGGCGTCATCCACGGCGTCGCTCATTGCATCGCCTACGCCAATAAAGAAGACTTGAGCGGGGAATATATGAACGTCAGCCGCGAAGGCTTTTTGCTCGCCCACAATATCAGCGCATATTCGCTCACCGCGGTTGCGCGCGAGGCGAAAGAGCTGATGACGGAAGGCGGCAGCATCGTCACCCTCACGTACTTAGGCGGCGAGCGCGTCGTGCAAAACTACAACATTATGGGTGTGGCGAAAGCGTCGCTTGATGCGAGCGTGAAATATTTGGCGAACGATTTAGGCAAATACGGCATCCGCGTCAATGCCATTTCCGCTGGACCGATTCGCACACTGTCGGCCAAAGGGGTGAGCGATTTCAACTCGATTTTAAAGCAAATCGAAGAACGCGCTCCGCTCCGCCGGACGACGACCCAAGAAGAAGTCGGCGATGCGGCGCTGTTTTTGTTCAGCGACTTGTCGCGCGGCATCACCGGGGAAATTATTCACGTCGACTCGGGATACCACATTTTAGGATATTAAAAACGTGCGAGCAGCCGTTCCTGTTGATGGAGCGGCTGTTTTTTGCTTGACTTGGGCAATTATTGAGATCACGGGCATACATATATAAGGTAAGGCAAGCATGGAAAAGGGGGATCGACGTGCGGAAACAAAACGTTGTGGAGACGGAGCCGTTGCTTTACATTGTGCAGCCAAAAGCGATGCGGGCGGCGGCGCATATGCAAGAAACGTTTATGTGGACTAGCCGAACGCAACAGGAAGAGGAAGGAAATTCCAACGATGAACGAGGCGGCGAGGAGGAACCGACTGAATTTTTTGCCAAAAAAGAATTCCAAGCGATGGCGCTCGACGAGCGGCTGGCCTTTTTGGCGGAGCTGCCCGGCCATTTGCCGCCGCTGAAATGCCAATTTGTCATGAAGGATAAGAGCTATGAAGGCATATTAAAGAAGTGCACGGCGACCGAGTTGACGATCGCCGATGAACAGGGAAACGAAACGGTCATCGGGCGCGCGCAGCTTCTCGCGGTGACGATGATCGGGTTTGTGCAGTAACGCATTTCCTTGCGTTGAAACGCATCTTTGCCTGAATGCGTTGCGGCGCCGGGAAAGGGATGGTTATGGTTTGTTTCCCTCATTTGCTGTGGGATTGTATTCTCATTTTTATCATCTCGAACCGAGAAGACCCCCACTTCCACGCGTGAGCGTAAGTGGGGGATGAATGGTGCTCATGCTGCGGGCGCCGGCAGGCCGACGTGAAATTCACTGCATGTCCGCGAATGGGTGTGTCCGCACTGCGGGGCAGTACACGACCGGGACGAGAACGCCGCCCGGAATATCTTGAATGAGGGGCTTCGTTTGCTGTCTTCGTAAGGCAGCCAAACCGTGGGACGCACGGGGATGGCTTGGTGAATCATCTGCCGTAGGGCAGGTGTTCCCAAGAATCTCCCGCCTCTAAGCGTAGGTGGGGGAGCGTTCAAAAAGACTGCGGTTCATTATATGTAAAACATAAACGTAAGCGTATGGAACAGCGTTTAGATTATGTTCAGTTGGATTTAGAATTAATCTGACTTCTCTTTTTTATTTTTCTGTATCAAAACCAAGATTACTTAAAAAATTAAGATAATCTTGGATAAGTTCCTAGGATACATCTTATGCAAACCAGAAAATTAAACAGATTAACATTTGATGTATCAATACATACTCCCCTATATTACTTTTATAGAAATTTTTACGGGGGACTCACCTCATTTTGTGGGGATTATGATATAATTATATACAACTTATCATCATAAATCACCTGATTTATGGGGATAATTGGTATCACCAAAATTGTTTTTTGGATGGTGAAAAATAAAGAAAAAAGTGTAAAGATATGACCCCAACAACAGAGACTAAAAGGTCAAATCCTCAATCATTAATTGCAACTGGAAAAATCAAGGTATTTAAAGCAGATGATGAAGGTCGGGTTCTTTTGGATGAAAATGATCCAGATGACTTGGAATGGCTTGAAGAATAAATTTCCATTTATGTTTAATTTATAAATTTTTTGCTTAATATTACATATGCTATTACTACCCTTTTCAGGTGGTGATGGCATATGAAACGAAAGGAGAATCGGCGATTGAAAGCTCCTGTTAGGAGAAGAAAAGGATTTCAACAATCCAGATCCTTTCGCTCTAGACGATTTCGACAAGTTCGATATGCACAAATGAATGCTGCTTTAAGTTCGCAAATCAATTTTGATCGACTACCTCCTGGTGATATACTCGATGTTAATTCCAACGGTGTTGTTATTGTTGATCCGAATAATCCTGTTCATCGACGGTGGTTGGAAGACTGATGGTGCCAGGAGGAATATACGATATTTATTTTCAATTTCAAGAAGGGCAGGGCGGTGCTTATCGTCCTGTTCTTATTTTGGGTTTCAGAGGCAGTCGTGTACTTGCTATTGGATTGAAGATTACAAGATCAAAGAAATCTAAACGTTTTCCTCATCGTATAGAAATTATTCATTGGAGATATGCTGGTTTACGATCACCTTCTTGTGTTCAATATGATTGGTATAATGAAATACCTACTACTACTAGATTTCGAAAATTTTATGGCATGATGCACCCATATGATTTTCAGCGTGTTCTTTCTGCATTTAGAAGTTACCACGGTATTTAATCTACATATGAAAATAAATCGAGGATAATGTCTGGGTTTATTTTATCATCTTGAACCGAGAAGACCCCCACTTCCACGCGTGAGCGTAAGTGGGGGATGAATGGTGCTCATGCTGCGGGCGCCGGCAGGCCGACGTGAAATCACTGCATGTCCGCGAATGGGTGTGTCCGCACTGCGGGGCAGTACACGACCGGGACGAGAACGCCGCCCGGAATATCTTGAATGAGGGGCTTCGTTTGCTGTCTTCGTAAGGCAGCCAAACCGTGGGACGCACGGGGATGGCTTGGTGAATCATCTGCCGTAGGGCAGGTGTTCCCAAGAATCTCCCGCCTCTAAGCGTAAGCGTAGATGGGGGAGCGTTCAATTTGGATGTCCGTCATTTTCTTTGTTGGCGATTTTCGATTCGTGTTAGTGTGAGCTTGCAATCGTAAAATGTTTTGTGTCATGTTTCGCTTGAGCTTGGTTGCGGTTCAAATGCGTTTTAGGCGACGCGTCCAGCGTTTGTTGGTTGCCGCTTGTAATTGTAAAAGGTTTTATGTGGCGGCCGGTTTGGGGCTGTTTAGGAGCTGGGGCGCTTTTCACGGGTTCTGTTCGCTCTGCCGCAGCTTCTTTTTGTTTAGCTGTTTGTTGATTGTCTTCCATTGATATGGCACGCTCTTTTTTGGCTTTTCCCTTTTTCGTTTTGTCGGATGACGCTGCCGCGTTCTTTTTCGAGTGGACTTTTTCTTTTGCATCCGCTTTAGGGGTTGGCCGGTTCAGTTGTTCTGTTGCATCTTCTTTCAGCGGTTCTATTGTCATGCCGGCTGCTTGTTCTTCACTCACTACAGCTTGTTCTATTTTCTCCGCCTGCTCCCAAACTTCCAATAACTCGGAAGCGACTCGCTCCCAATGATACATCGAACCAGCAAGCTGCCGGCCTTTTTCTCCCATTCTTCTCATCAATGATTGATCCGATAATATTTGGGCAATCTTGTCGGCAAAATCACTTGGGTCCTCCGGATTTTCTACGATAAGGCCGTTTTCATTGGCGAAAATGACTTCCGGATTGCCGCCTCTCGCGGTCGTTACGATCGGAAGGCCTGCTGCCATGGCCTCGTAGTGGACGCGCGCCAACGGTTCCTGCCATTGCGAGGTGCATACAAACAAATCAGCCGCCGCAAACCAATTTTGGATTTCATTCGGTGGGACAAAGCCTGTCGTGACAACGGGGACAGGCATTCGTTTCGCCAGTGCTCTTACATATGCGACATAATCAGTAATGTCATTTTCACTAAACCAGTTGCTCCCGACAATCACCAGGGCTAAGTTTTTAAATTTTTTTGCCAGCTCCGGCAATGCTAGAATGAGTTTATCGACCCCTTTATTGCGCGACAGCCTTCCGGCGAACAAAATGACCGTTTTGTTTTCCAACCCATGTGCCCGCCGAATGTCGTTGCGTATTTTCTGCATTTTTGGATGATTTCCCGGCAAAAATCGTTCGCTGTCTACTCCAGAATAAATCGTGTGCAATTTTGGCGATGCCTGCGGATATAGACTGCGGATGACATTGCCAATATAATCGCTCACTGTTACGATGTAGGCCACTTCTGCGATGGCCGCCGTTGCTTCTTCTGGATCGATTTTTTCCGGTTGAAACATATCATTGTGCATACTTAACGTCATTTTGGCGTCGGGCGCTGCCTGCCGGATGGGCAGAACAAGGCGGGGGCGGTTAAAGATATGGATGAGATCGAACTTGTTCGCTTCCACATAACGAACAACGTTTTCCCGGTATATTTCAAATATTTTTCCCGGTACGCGCACGTAGTGAACGCCATGGATCGTTTCTTGCTCGGGAAGCGACGAATCGCTGATGCCTAAAACGGTAATATCATGGAATTGGCTTACATGTGGAAGAATGCCGGAAATATACGTTTGAATGGCCCCGCCTAATAAAGGGGGAACGGGGAGTTTTTCTGTACAAACCATCAAAATCCTCATATTTATCCCACTCCTTTCCAGTCATTTTCGATTTCTGCCAATACAGGCCACTTTGACTGGTCGGTTTCGACAATCGTTTGAATTAACTGTGCTGTTTGTTCATTGAGAAAGATTTCCGGTTCATAGACGACTTCTTTCATATTTTTATAAAATTCGTTTGGCATGGCCAAGTCAATCATCAAAAGCTCGTATAATTCAGGTGTGATTGGATTTGCTTCGTGGTACGCTAGAATCATTTCCCGCACCCATGTTGCATCCCATTTGTATAAATCCGCCATTGTGCCGCTAATGAGTTTTCGTAAATCACGAATCGGAAGGTCAAAGGCAACTCCGTCGAGATCAATAATCCACATTCCGTCCGCGCCCATTTGGCCGTTGGACCAACCGTAGTCTTGGTGAACCAACCCCCAATGAGCCGTTCCTTGCTTGACGAATTCAACATAGCTGGATTGCAGGAATCGTTCCATGCCTTTTCGCGCCTGTTCTTCAAATCGGTCAACTACCTCTAATAACGGTGGGCTTGCCGGCATTTCAGGGTAGTATTTGGCAATGTTCCGAAACCAGCCCATTTTCGTAATCATTTTTTCATAGTTTTTTGGCCATTTGTGCAGCCGCGAAGCCATTTCCGCCTGTTTTGGGGGGACATACCCTTTGCTTAGCCGATGGAATTCACCAAGGGCATAACAAAGCTTTCTTGCTCCTTCCAAATCCTTTGTAACTGGCGTCAACGGTTCAATCCATTCCGCCACAAACCATAGTTTTCCTCCTGCCTCGACATAACTTTTTCCATCCTTTGTTTTTACAATTGGCGGCACTCTTGCCTTGCGCACTTCCACTAAATATTCTTGTGCTCCTAGGCTGAATAGGCTCCTTGTCGGCCTCCGGTGCAGCAGCTTCAAACTTTTCGGGCCTGATTTCGTTTCGAGCTTCCAAATCGCTCCTCCCTTGTCCGGTTTTGTCGTAACGATTTGCATGTTTTGAACGGATAAATCGTAGTTTTTCAGCACTTCCTCTGCCAGCTGGATCATATACTCAGGGATAAAAAATTCATGGGTCGTTTCATCGACGAGCCATGGTTCAATAACGATGTCTTTCATGCTATCCCTCCTGTCAGGTATTTGGGAATGGACGAAGCGAAATATGTGTGATTGCTACTAGGATATGTATGGAGAACGAAATTGGACTGGGTAAGCTCATTAAATAGAGGATATTTCCCGAAGCCTCTGCAGTTTGACGAACTGGGGGGCGGCGAAAGTGTGACGAGTGGGGATAGATGCACAAGGAGCGGCATGGTTGATTTCATCGGAGAAAGAGAAAAAGGCTGTCCCGAAAACATTTCTCTTAGACAGCCCTTATTGGTTTGGGGAAAGGGAGGAACATGCTTCGATATAAACCGTTTCAAACCGCTTGGCCACATGGTGGAATTGAAATTGCTGTTCAACGAGCGTTCTTGCCTTTTTCGCCATGGTTTCCGCTTCATGTTTGTTCACAAGCATGTAATCAATCGCTTCAAAAAAAGCGTGCGGGTTTTGGTAGTCATCGATGACAAAGCCGGTTTCGCCGTGGCGGACGATTTCGGCATTGCCGCCGCGGTTGGTTGTCACGACCGGAATGCCGGCGGCCATCGCTTCGTAATGAACGCGGGCGAGCGGCTCGTGCCATTGCGAGCTGCATACAAACACATCGGCCATTAAGAGCAGTTTGGGGATATGACTGTGCGGAACGTAATTCGTAAACAGAACGCGATCGGCCATCGGCGCCGCGAGTTCATGAAGCCAGTCGATGTATTCGCTTCGTCCGGTGTCGCCGAACCATTTTCCGCCGACGATGACAAGCGCTGCCTCGGGATGGCGGACCAAAAGGGATGGCAAGCATTGAATCAGCAAATGCGGTCCTTTTGTTTTGCTGAGCCGGCCGAGAAACAGCACAACTTTTTTATCGGTGAGTCCGTACGCTTGGCGCTCTGCCTGGCGGATGCGCTTGCCTTCTTCCGTCCAGACGGGGATGTATTGGGCAAGATCGACCCCGGAATAAACGACTTTTACTTTCTGAGGATCGATTGGGTAACGGTTTGTCACCGTCCGTTTGATGTATTCACTGACGGCGGTCAGCAAGGTGCAGGCGTCTAGCGCCCGCTTCGCCTGCTCTGCTGTGATTTTCAGCGGCGAAAACATATCGTTATGGAGACTCAGCACAAAGGCGCTTTGCGGGGCCGATGTACGGTAATCCAAAAGCGGAATGGGACGGTTGAAGACGTGGACGACATCAAATTTGTACGCAGCCAGCGCACGTGCCACATCCGTTTCATATGTCGGCTTCGGAAAACGGATGTAGCGGATGTCTCCGTCTGTCTCTTCAGGCGGCAAAAGCGGATCAGCGATTGAAAAAATCGTCAGTTCGTGGCGTCGGGCGATCAACGGAGCAATCCCATCGATCATCATTTGAATGGCCCCGCCCCGCACTGCCGGGGCGGGCAGCTTTTCCGTGCAGATATAGGCGATTTTCATGAATGCTCACCCTCATACAGCGAACGGATGTATTCGATCTCTTTTTGTAGGCCGCCCTCAAGCGTTACAACCGGCTTGTACCCGAGCAGCCGCTCCGCTTTTGTCAAGTCGGCCCACGTTTGTTTCGGCTCTCCGCGGGCGGCGGGGGTATACTGAATGATCGCTTGTTTTCCCGTCAGCGTTTCCAGCAGACGGATCACCTCATTGACCGATGCTCGTTCTTTTCCGCCGATATTGATCGTTTCTCCAATGACGCCATCCCGCTCGAGCGCGGCGATCGTTCCATCAACGCAGTCAGAAATATAGGTGAAATCGCGCGATTGTGTTCCGTCGCCGAACACGGTGAGCGGTTGTCCAGCGAGCAGCTGGCGGATGAAGAGGTGAAACGACATGTCCGGGCGCTGGCGCGGGCCATAGACGGTGAAATAGCGCAAAATGACGATCGGTACGGCGAACTCGCGAAAATAGACGCGGCATAAATGTTCGCCGGTGAGCTTCGTAATGCCATATGGGGAGAGCGGGGCCGGTTCAAGCGTTTCCGACAACGGGCCGCTCCGCTCGCCGTAGACGGATGAGGTCGAAGCGTAGATGAACCGTTTGAGCGGCCGGTCTTTGCATGCCTCAAGCAACCGCTGGGTAGCGGAAATGTTGTGTGCAGCATAGGCGGCAAACTCCGTCCCCCAGCTCGTTCGCACGCCGGGCATGCCGGCTAAGTGGTAGACCGCTTCGACGTTTTGCAGCAAGGACGGCAAATCGGCTGTCAACAAATCCAGCTCAAGAAAGGTAAACCGTGGATGAGACTGCAAATGGGCAATGTTCTTCGCTTTTAGCGGCGCCGGCGTCGGTCCGAGAAAGCCGTCGACGCCAATCACATGATGCTCGTCGTTTTTGAGCAGTTTTTCGCATAAATGGGAGCCGATAAATCCGGCCGCACCGGTGACGAGAATGTTCACGGGCGCCCCACCCCCATGTAGCGCAAACCGCTTTGTTCGACTGCATGGCGATCCAAACAGTTTCGACCGTCAAACACGAACGTCCCATTCATCGCCGCTTTCACTTGCCCCCAGTCAAGCGTGCGGAATTCGTCCCAATCGGTGGCGATGACCAAGCCATCCGCCCCTTGGATCGCTTCGTGCACCGACTGGACTTGTGTGACGCGGGCGAGCGGCTCCGAGAGCGTTGCCTTCGGGTCGTAGGCGGCAACCGTACAGCCGTTTTCACTCAATCGGCGGATGAGCGCTTCAGCGGGGGAAAAACGCGTATCGTCTGTATTCGGCTTGAAGGAGATGCCAAGCACGGCGATCTTTTTGTCCGTCAATGGGGCAAGTTGCTCATTGAGTTTTTGGAAGCAAACGTCAAGCTGGGTGGCGTTGACGGTCTGCACTGCCTTCAGCAAATGCGGCTCCACTTGGCGCGAGCGCGCCGCATGTTCGAGCGCTTTGACGTCCTTTGGAAAACAGGAGCCACCATAGCCGAGGCCGGCCCGCAAAAAGTGTGGGCCGATGCGCGGGTCGAGGCCGATCCCGCGGGCGATGTCATTGACATCGACGGCAAACGCGTCACAGATGCGCGCCATTTCGTTAATAAAGGAAATTTTGGTCGCCAAAAACGCGTTGGCGGCGTATTTGATCAGTTCCGCGCCGGTCAGGCTCGTTGTGAGGTAAGGGGCATTGATGCCGGCATACACCGCCTGCATGACGGCAAGCGATTGGTCATCATCCGGTTCGAGTCCGACGACGATTTTGTCTGGGTGAAACATATCGTAGACAGCCGACCCTTCCCGCAAAAACTCTGGGTTGGATACGATGCGGAACAACTGCGGTTTCACTCCTTTGCGGATGAGCTCGGCACGCATCCATTCATTCGTCCCCGGAGGGACAGTGCTTTTCGTGACGATCGTTTTGTACGATTTGATCGTCGTTGCCAAGCGGTCGAGCACCGCTTCAATATAGCGTAAGTCGGTGCCGCCGTCGGGCCGCGGCGGGGTGCCGACACAAATGACAACGACGGCCGCCCGTTTGATATCATCCCAGCGGCCGCTGAACGTCAAATAATTATCATTTTTGGCAATCAATTCTTCGAGCCCTGGCTCATAAAACGGAACTTCCCCGTTATTGAGCAGGCGGATTTTCCGTTCATCATGATCGATGCAATGCACTTCATGCCCAAGTTCAGCAAGGACGGCAGCGGTGGTTAGTCCGACGTAGCCAGCGCCAATGATGCAGATGTTCATGCTAATAGGCCTCCTTCGTGAAATCTCCGGCTTTTATAGCGTATTAATGGACAAGCTTCGTTTGCTACATGGCAAGCGCCTAAAACGCTGGAAATGGTGCGGCCTATTTTCGTCGGACAACCTTCCCCGTCATTCCGAAGCGAATGCGATATGACAAAGGGGAAGCAAAGGTCAAAAAAGCGATCATCCCCGCGGCTGGATATGGGACAAGAAGCTTGCTGGCAGCAGGAGAGGGATGCCAAGGGAAGCTCATTGCCGGAACGCGGTTTGACATCGGTACGGCTGACGGGTACATGGCGCTTCTTTCCGCTGTTTGGAAAGGAAAATAAAAACCAGGTGCAAATCACCTGTTTTTTTTTGTCAGCCAATCATACAACCGTTCTTGCTCTTTAATTTGCTTGGCGACATCAAACTGCTGTTCGATCACTTTGCGCGCCCGCTTGGTAAACGCCGGGATTTGCTCCGGATGTTCCAAAAAAAACCGGATGCCGTTCGCCAGCTCGTGATCGTCTTTTTCCGGCGCGAGATATCCGGTGCGTTTGTGTTCGATCAACTCGGGGATGCCGGCGTGATTCGTTGAGACGACCGGCAGCCCGCTTGCCATCGCCTCTTTCAACACGTTGGGGATGCCTTCGATGTCTCCATCAGAAGCGGTCTCGCTCGCGAGGCAAAATAGATGAGCATGCTCCATTTCGCGAGCGATCGAAGCGGCGTCCATGGCGCCAAGCATATTGACAAACGGGTCGAGCCCCAACTCCTTGACAAGTCGGCGGATGTTTTCTTCCTCTTTGCCGCTGCCGATAATGCGGAGGCGGCAGCGCGGATGTTTTGCATGCACGTGCCTAAAGGCGCGCACGAGCGTTAAAAAGCCTTTTTTCTCGACGAGCCGGCCGATCGAGAGAATGATGATGTCTCCGTTCTCAGGAATCGTCCGCTCTCGGTACGGAAATAAATCGAGCTCGATGCCGCCATAGAGGACATGAATTTTTTTCGGCGGAAAGCCTAGTGTGATCAGTTCATTGGCGAGGTAGCGGCAGACAGGAAGAAAGAGCGCCCCGTGCTGTTTGAGCAGGCTGTACCGTTTTTGATTGCGCCGCAAGCTTTGATGTTTCGCCGATCCATCGCGGCCACGGATGCTGACGACAAGCGGAATGCGATGGGCGATGCAAAGCGGGAGAATTTCGACGGCATGCTTTCCATGGTGAGCATGAATGGCGACAATATTTTGTTCTTTGGCGAAGCGGCCGAAATTATCGATGTCGTTGAGGTGATAATAGTTGATGAGAGGAAACGGATGGCTGCCGTCATCGGCGAATGACCCGATCATGATCGGGCGGTATTTTTTTAAATGAACCATTTGGTTGTAAATAAAGCGTTGGTTAATTTTCATTTTTTCGTGGATAAAGTGGGCGATCGTTTTTCTTATCATTTCTTATCCCTCGCTTTTGAAGAAATCAGACAAAAAAGCGAACTTTTTCTTTTCTTGTTCGGCGAGGCGGGTGAGCAAGTTCAAGGACGATGGGCTGTTTACCGCCCGCTTTTGCTTTTCTTGGCCGACCGTTTCGCTGTAAAACACGTGCGGAAACATGGCATCAGCCAAATAGACACTTTTGTATGGAGCATACAAGGGACAAATGGAGAAATAAAGGTCAAATAGCAGCCCCGTTCGTTTTACCGCATCGTTTTTCGGGTTTTTCGTCAAAGAAATAAGCAAAAAGCGAAAATCATCAAGCGGGAGGCCATAGTAGGCGCGGTCAAAGTCAATCATCATGACTTCGTTGTTTTTCATCAATAACAGATTGTTGCTGTTGTAATCCCCGTGGCAAATGGCCTTTCGTTCTTTTGCTGCGCGGCAAAAATCAGCTAGGTTGCTTTTTTCAAGCAATGCATAACTTTGATTGGCGAGCCGGGCCATCTGTTCCATTATATGAGAAAGAGCGTCACCATGATCAATGGCCTTTGCCTGCTCCTCTAACTGTGCTGCTTTTTGCCGATGCGCACTCAGCACGTCTTTCGGCTCCGGAAACGATGAAGGGCAGGGGCCGATCCAATCGGCAAACAGACTGTGAGCATGAAAGCGGGCGAGCCCTTCGATCCGTTGTTGGAAAGAGGGCTTCGTTCCGCTTGGGACGATGTAGTCCATCAAATAGTAGTAATGGCCTTTTCGGTGGATGTAATATTGGTTTGTTTTCGTTTGGAAGATTTTTGGGACATGAAATCCTTCTTGGTACAGCTTTGAATGAAGCAAAATCGGAAAATTCGTTTTGTCTTCGCTCAGCCGTTTCAGCACGTACCGTTCCCTCGTTTTCTTGTTTCGCACAAGCCATACTTTTTCGTTTTTCAGTTCCTTCATGATATCGACTTCAGTTCCAGTCAGGTCGTAACTGCTTAAAATGTCAAACAACAAGCGAGATCGTTTCGAAGCCAAGATCAGTTCCTCCTAGCATCCATTGTCGATTAGTAAAAGTGTATGTAATAGAAGAAGAGAATATATAGACAAGCGCACTAGTCAATGAGAAAACGGCGCCGCCAAAAAATAAGCGCCGGCCGCGCTGGTTGGCGTCAGCCGGCTGTGCCTTGTTTCCTGGTTATTCTTCCTCGTCATCCGGATCGACGGATGAAGCCGGCCGCATAGAAACAGGGAGATCGATTGCGGTGATCGTGGCTGCATCGATCGTAAGGGAGCGCCCCTCATCTTTATAAAAGCGGTCAACCAACAGTGAGACGTTGTTCGTCCGCGGCTCGAAGCCGAGAAAGAGCGCATTGTAATGCGTCTCGTTGGCGGTGTGCACGTTGATTTCAACGTTGGGCGGAAGTGCAGTCAGCTGTTCGTAAAGAGCGTGTGGAAGGCGGGGGCGGGTTGGGCGCCGGTCGAAAAATACATGGTACATCGCGTCGCCTCCTTTCTTGTCCCTTGTGTTAAAAACCTATACTCCATCATATGATTGGCGTAGGAGAGCGTTTGGGTAAACGTCCGCGCCAAAGAGAATTCGCTGGCTGCCAAGTTGGAACGACAAGAGGCAATCGGTTTTTTTTTGGCGGTCATGACCGACGGAAAGGGGAGGGGAGCATGGACGATCCGTTTTCATTTGTCCTTCTTTGTTTAGCCATCTTTCGCCTGACACGGCTCATCGTATATGACACGATCACCGCCTGGGTTCGCCGTCCATTTCACGAATGGACGGAGCAGGAACTTCCGGACGGAAGCAAACAAGTATTTCTTTCTTTCAAGGGCAACGGGCTGCGTCGCTGGTTTGGCGAACTGCTGAGCTGCTACTGGTGCACGGGGATCTGGTGTGCGGCGTTTTGTTACATTGGCCTGACTCTTTGGCCGAACGTTTTTGAGCCGCTCATCGTGCTTCTAGCTATTGCCGGCGGGGCGGCGATCATTGAGACGATCGTCAGCAAATGGCTGACGTAAGGAGAAAGGCGGCTATTGCAGTCATGACACAGCCGATGAGGGATGCCGGCGGGCGTCGTTTTGGTCAAAAAAATGGACAGCGAACCGCTCTTGCTGATTGGGCAACGTTCGCTGAAGGAATGGCCGTAGGTGTGGATGGAAGCCGTCGTCAGCCGGTGATGCAAAAACAGCCGCGAAGCTTGTCGGGATGCTGTTGACGGAAGGAAACGCCCAACCGCTATTGTCTGAAATCACGGAGGCCGGCCCAAACCGGCCGGCCAAAACAGCAGGTGCGCCGCTGGGCGGCATGAAGGCGGAAAACGAGCGGGTCACCATTGAATGGTGATATGGTTGGCGGCAGGAACGCCCTTTGGAAGTTCCGCGCAATACACGAACCCATCAACCGTCAATGAGCGGGTGCTGCTGGACGGGCGAACAGTGATTTCAAACTGGGAAAAGCGCCGCTCCCCGCCTGGTTCGAGCGGGGCGTCATAAAGCGGGGCAAGCCAGTATTCCCCGCTTTGCCGCACTTTTTCGCGCCAGTTTTCTTGGGTGAACGTCCAGCTTTCCGCGCTATTGGAGATCAGCGCTTCCTGCTCGGCCTGCACGCTGTTTGGCAAAATGATTTTCCCGCTGAGCACCGCTGTTTTTGGAGGCGAAAGGCGGAGGCAGATAATCAGATGGTGAAGCGGCGCCGTTCCGTGATTGCGAATGATGAAATCGCCGATGATGGTCAGCTCTTCCTCGTCAAGATGCGTCGGAACGATGACAGAATAGTGAAACAGCGCCAACACTGAGGCAGTTTGCTTAAGATCGGACGTTGGCGCCCGCTTTGAGACATTGTGCTCTGCTTCTTCCAAAGCGATTTCACATAAGAGAAGCTGGCGTTCCAAGGCGGCGATTTTTTTCTTGTACGTTTCAACGTTGGTTGTTTCTGCTTCACGCAGCTTCTCTTTCAAATAGGCGCTGCGCATTTTTTCCTTGGCCAACTCGGCCTCCAGCTGTTGCACTTGTTGCCGGTATGAGGCCGCTTCTGACCGGTAGTGGATGATTTGTTGCTGCAGACGGAGATGTTGGTCGTTTTTGTTTTTCATACGGTTTCCACCCCTTCCATTCTCATCTTATGTATCCATTGCGGGCGCATGCCATATAAAAAAGGCTGTTGTTGGAACAACAGCCTGAACGGTGCAGGACGCTACATGGCCGGGAATACGTCCGGGCATTGCGGCGGGAACTTGGTTGTCGGGCAAAGCACGGCTTCGGCCAATTCTTCGCGCGGTTGGCAGAAACGAGCTTCGACTTCGATTTTGACGTCAGCTTCCACTTGGACTTCAAGGCATAAGGTGATGGAAACATCAAGCTGAGCAAAGTTGTCTGTGCAGACTAAGCTCGTGTCGCATTCGAAGAACGAAATATGGCAGTTGAGCTGCGTGCCTTCCGGGGCGCACAAGATGAACGTTTGTGCTGTAGCGAACGGAATTGGCTTCGATTGGCAAATGACCGTGCCGGTTGGGCTGACAATTTGCACGACGACATGCCCTTTGACGAGCGCTTTGACCTTTTGCAGCGTCACCGTTTCCCCAGAAGGAAGGGTGACGTTTACGGACTGCCGGCCGTTTGGCTGCGTAATTTCCTGGCAAATCAATGCGTCCTGGTCAACGACCGAGTCGATCGGGTTTCCATCGGCGTCCGTCAGGAAGCAGCGGATCGTCAAGTGTTGCGGGTTTGTATGTTGCGCTCCCAAAAAATCGCAAATCGTTCCTTCCCGCCGGCAGTGGTCCATCGGGAAAATCGCTTCCAAATCCTCGCCGCTGAAGCTTCGCAATGGTACATCGATTTGGCGCGTCACCCAGTCGTAAATTTTGCGCGTTCTGATGCATACTCTTTCTGTATCGCGACGGTGATGATGACCCATTTTCTTCGTTCCTCCTATCGTTCATTTGTTCCCCAACGCCTGGTGGTTTGGGACTACTGTATACTATGGAACGGCTTAGGTAAATGTGTTGGGACAGATGCGGATTTTTTGTTGGTGGGCGCAGACAACGATGAATCAAAGGGGGAGATGTCGAATGATGAAAGACAAACACGGGGCGATGAACGCAGAGAGAAGGGGGACGGGTGAACAGCGGCTCACTGAGCGAATTGCTGAACTTGAGCGCCGGCTGAAAGAGGTGGAAGCCGAAAACATTGTGTTAAAGGAACTAGCTTACCAAAGCGCCAAGCGCTACGAGCAGCTCAAACAGCTGGCGAAGGAAAATGACGAACTCCGCCGTCAGCTGCTGCAATCTCCATGGATCGAAGAAGCAGGCAAGGTGGATGAGGACGAACGGCCGGACAGCTGGTTTTTCCGCACACTGAGGCAAGAAAATGCCATCATGCCCCGCCCGGAGCGAAACAAAGAAAAATGAGAGGCACCCTTGGCTCACCAAGCCATACAATAGCAGTAGCCGCTCATTTTTCCTCTCGCCGTTAGACATTGTTTGTTTTTATGCCGTTTCGATTAGAGACGAATCGTACGGAAATGGACTTGAACATAAATTGGTTGATCGGCGAGGGCTACACTTTTTTCGGGATGGGGGGATGAGGAATGAAGAAGCCAACTCCGTCGAAACCGGTGACAAGGGTGCTCTCTTCGACAACGCAGCCTGTGCGGCGCCCAAGCGGCTGCGGCTGCGGTCGGCCAGCAGTCATCAAGAAATAACTGAAATCCGTGAGAGATGCCTATACTTCGCTTCGCCTCCTTGCATAGTCTAACAGTGCAACTAGGCGAAAGGAAGGGGGGAAGGGCATGTCGGATCGGAAAAAAGCGAAAGTCATTCATGTCGATAAATTGATCATTCATGCCGATGACATCGTCATTATGCCGCGCGGCCGCATCCGCGATCCATGGTTGTTCCCGCACCGCGATGATGTGGAAATGGAAGCTGCTGAAGATGTGCAGGACCGGGATAAGGAAGAACATGTTGAAGGAGGTCATGATCGAAACGAAGGAGAACGGAGACCGTTCTCGTGGATCTAGCCATAAAGCAAATGGGGGACGCAAACGGTGGAGCGTTTTAAAAATTACGGGCTTTGGCTGGCAATCGGATCGTTTGCCGTGATTGCGCTTGAGACATTCGGCGTCGACATTGATCTTGGCAAATATGAACAACTGTACCATGCCTTCTTAAGCATTTTGGTGATGGCCGGTATTTTAAACAACCCGTCGCTCGGCCGCGGTTATTCCGATAAAGTTGATAACAAGTCGTAAACCGTATGGGCGCCTGCAGAAGGCGCCCTTTTCGTGCCCGGAAAGGCGGGAAAGGCGGGAGAACGTTTTGCAGAAAATGACAATTATAATTTGGCGGCGAAAAACCATTCTAAACATTGTCACCACCAATCTTACACCATATAAGGAGGACATGAATCATGACGGTTGCAACACAAGTGAAACAAACATTGGCGGGGTTAAAATCGGCTCAAGCGAGCTTCGAAACGTTTGCTTTGCAAACCGAAAACCAAGCCGCGAAACAGCTTTACCAACAAGCTGCCCAACAAACGCAGGCGGTCATTGATTTGGTGAACTCGCGCATGCAAGAAATTCAAAACGAAGAGCCACAATATAAACAACAATAACCTTCGCAGAAGCGAATGGGATGGTTTAGGCGGAAAGGTTGGCACAGCACGCCAACCTTTCCCGACTTGGCGGAAATACATAAAAACGAATGGGTTGATGAAGATGAAAAAATGGTGGTTGGCGGCCGTCGTTGCGATGATCGCGGTCGGCGGCTGCGCCAAAGAAGAAACGGAACAAAAGCAATCGCTGCAAGGGGCAAACCTGCTGAGAACCCAAACGTCCGGGACGGCGAAACATGCGGAGCTGAACCAAGGTCCGGCCGAGCGGGCGGCCAGCTATTTGCGCGGGCGCGACGATGTTCGGGACGTGGTGGCGGTCAACAGCGGGGATCGGTTGCTCATTGCTTATCAAATTCCCCATATGAAGCGGTGGAGTCGAAAACAAATTGAGAAAGACATTGACCAAAAACTGCGCGACCTGTTTCCTGGCTATGACGTTGTTTCCTCGAGCGATTTGAAAATTTTTTGGAAGACGAAGGAATTAAAAGCTAACATGGACAATCGACGCTGGGATGAACGAAAAGTCAATCGGGAAATCAGGCGCATTGAAAAGCTAAGCAAAGAGCAGACATAAGAGGTGTTATTATGGCGAATGAAAAACGGAAAAAGCTGACCCCGGTTCAGCAGGAATATCATTTATTCGAAAAAGAGCGGGAAACGAAGCGCCCTATCGTTCGCAACTGTGTTTGCGCGTTTCTCGTTGGCGGAATCATTTGCGTGATTGGACAGGCGATCTCTTATTTTTACATGTATTTTTTTGACTTTACCGAGCAAACGGCAGGCAATCCGACGGTGGCGACGATGGTCTTTTTGTCGATGATTTTAACTGGGCTTGGCGTTTATGACCGGATCGCCCAATTCGCTGGGGCGGGAAGCGCCGTGCCGGTGACAGGGTTTGGCAACGCCGTCATCTCGGCGGCGATTGAGCACCGGACGGAAGGATTTGTGTTAGGCGTCGGCTCGAACATGTTCAAGCTCGCCGGATCGGTCATCTTGTTCGGTACGTTTGCCGCCTTTGTTATCGCCCTTGTCAAAACGATTGCGACCCAGTGGGGGGGATTGTAATGCTCAAAGGGCACCGAACATGGGTGTTTGCCAACAAGCCGGCGATCATCGCAACAGCGGCGGTCGGCGGGCCTTTTGAGGCGAACGGCCGCCTCGCGGACGACTTTGATCTTCTTCACGAAGATTTATGGCTCGGAGAGGAGTCGTACGAGAAGGCGCACCGCGTGCTCATTGAAGAAGCAGCGTTTCAGGCGATGGAAAAAGCCGGCCTGGAGAAAGAAAAAGTGCAATTTTTCATTGCCGGCGACTTGATCAACCAAATGACCCCGACGAACTTTGCCGCCCGGACGCTCGGCATGCCGTATCTCGGTGTTTTTGGCGCCTGTTCCACCTCGATGGAAGGGCTGGCGCTAAGCGCTTTTATTACGAACTACGGCGGGGCAGACTATATATTAACCGGAGCCTCAAGCCACAATGCCGCCGTCGAAAAGCAGTTCCGCTACCCGACGGAATACGGCGGGCAAAAGCCGCCGACGGCGCAGTGGACAGTGACGGGAGCAGGCGTGGCGATCGTCAGCTCGAAAGGGGACGACGGGCCACGCGTGACTGCGGCGACGATCGGCCGCGTTGTAGATATGGGGCTTGCCGACCCGTTCAACATGGGTGGAGCGATGGCGCCAGCGGCGGTCGATACGATTGAGGCGCATTTGCGCGACATGCAAATCGATGCATCGTATTACGATTTGATCGTCACCGGCGATCTAGGGCGAATCGGCCGCCAAGTCTCCCTTGACTTGTTGCGTCAGCACGGCATTGACATCGATGAAGAGCGCTACCAAGATTGCGGGCTGCTCATTTACCGCGATGGGCAGCCGGTCTTGTCCGGCGCAAGTGGAGCGGCTTGTTCCGCCGTTGTCGTTTACGGGCATCTCATCAAACGGATGCGGCGCGGCGAGCTGAAGCGCATTTTGGCAGTCGCGACAGGAGCGCTATTGTCGCCGCTATCGTTCCAGCAAAACGAGACGATTCCATGCATCGCCCACGCGGTGGCGATCGAGTATGGAGGTGAGGCGTAGCGTGTTGGCTATGTTTTTTTGGGCGTTTGTCGTCGGCGGGCTGATTTGCGTGATCGGGCAAATTTTGATGGATGTGTTTAAACTGACACCTGCGCATACGTTGACGATTCTCGTCGTCGTCGGGGCGATTTTGGATGGATTCGGTTTGTATGAGCCACTCATTGATTTTGCCGGCGCCGGGGCGACGATTCCGATTACGAGCTTTGGAAACGCGCTCGTTCACGGCGCGATGCAAGAGGCGGAAAAACACGGCATTATCGGCGTATTGACCGGCATGTTTGAAGTGACGAGCGCCGGCATCTCCGCGGCGATCGTCTTTGGGTTTATCGGGGCGCTCTTGTTCCGCCCGAAAGGATAGGAGGGATCTTCCATGACCGTTGCTTCGCAGGTGAAACAAACGTTGGCGAGCTTAAAAGGCATTCACGCTGGGCTGCAACAGCTGGCGCTCACTTCCCAGGATGAAACGGCGCAGCGGACGTTTCATGAAGCGATGCTTGCGACAGAGGAGATCATCGCGGACATCAAAGACCGGATCGGCCGGCTCGAGTTCGAAGAGCCGCAATACCACGGAAAGTAAGGAGCATGATCGATGCCTATATGGTTAGAAACCGCCATTCGTTCGATTTGCATTTTAATCGGGTTATTTGTTATTACCCGCATTCTCGGCAAAAAGCAATTATCAAAATTGTCGTTTTTTGAATACATCGTCGGCATTACCGTCGGCGATATCGCTGGAACGATGTCGGTTGATTTAGGGATTTCGTTGCAAGAAGGCATCACCAGCATTTTGATTTGGTCGCTGTTTCCAGTGGCTGTCGCTCGTCTCTCGCTGCGCAACAAGAAATTTCGCGATTTTGTCGAGGGCAATTCCACGGTTTTTATTAAAAACGGCAAAATTTTAGAGGAAAACTTGAAACGGGAGAAATATACGGTTGACGAGCTGCTCGAACAGTTGCGCAAAAAAGATGTGTTCCGCGTCGCCGACGTCGAGTTTGCGGTGCTTGAGCCAAACGGCGACTTGAACGTGTTGCTGAAGCGGGAAAAGCAGCCGCTCACCGTCGGAGATGTGTTCCCAAACCCACCGCGGGAAAAAGAGCCGCAAACGGTCATTATGGACGGCATGATTTTGGATGAGCCACTCGCTACGATGGGGCTTGGCCGCGGCTGGCTGAAGGAACAGCTTGACAAACAAGGAGTGGCGATTGAAAATGTGTTTCTCGCCCAAGTCGATTCATACGGACAGCTGACGATCGATTTGTACGATGATAAGATCCAAATTGCCGAGCCGCAGGAGAAAAAGCTGCTCTTGGCCGCGATGAAAAAAGTGCAGGCTGATCTGGAGCTGTATGCGTTGCAGACGAATTCCGAAGAGGCGAAGGCGCTGTATGAACGAAACGCCGCAAAAATGGCAGAGCTTGTGCAAAAAGTCGAACCGCTCTTGCGAAACTGATGACACAGGAGGAAAAGACGATGGAAGACAAACGGATAAAAACGACGGATGAGGAAATTCAAGTCCAATTGAAACCAAACGACCGCTCCGAGCGGACGCGGACGACCGATGAGGAAATTTCGATTGAATTGATGTTTGACAGCCCGCAGCTGACGCGCCAGCCGAAAGACTACGACGAAATTGAATATTGACGGCTTCCGTTTCCACAATCGGCGATCCATAAGGAGCTGTCTGTTCATTCGCATGGCTGTCCGAGAAGGAAAGCTTCCTTCTCGGACAGCCTCTTTTTGTTGCCCTTCTTCTCTGGCGAGGCAAGGATGCCGCCCCGTCTTACTCCGGCAGGGACTGCAAAAAGGCGCGCACCTCTTCCGGCGTTTTGGCGTCAGCGCTGTGCAGATGAGCAATTTTTTTTCCGTTGCGGAAGACAAGCAGGCTCGGGATGCCAAGTACCTGGTATTTCTCGCCAAGTTCCGGAAACTGGTCACGGTCGATTTCAAACCAATCATATTGTCTATAGTCGCGAACGATGTCATCGATGAACATATTGAGGCGCACGCAGTCCGGACACCAAGTTGTGTAAAACTTGATGATCGTTGGTTTATCACCGGAAATGACCGCCTCGAATTGCTCCACTGTTTCAATGCGTTTCACATTCGTTTCCTCCCTTTCATGTTGACGTTCATCTTTACTTTATCATATGGCAAGGCAAAAAAAGAACGGGGATGCCTTCACCTCGGGCAGTCGTTTTTGCATACAACAGTAAGAAAGGGGGGGAAAGTGTGAGCAAAGAACTGGAAAAGGCGCTCGAAGGTTGGGTTGCGTCACGCAAAGAAGGGCATGAAACGTTCATCCGCCTGTTTGAACAATGGGGAAAGGACTTTAACAAACAGTTGCAAGAAATCGAAAAATTGAACAATGGATTTTTAAAAAGTGTGCAAGGCAACTTAGACTACATCGAGCAATGGTTTGCGAAAAAGGAGCGGGAATTTGCCGAGCTGTTCCGCCGATTTGGATGACAAAATGGCCTTTGCGCCCATACGCCCCGCTAAGCCGGTGAATACGATACAGTAAACGGAGAAGGAGGTGCACATTATGATGGGCTTCTGCGGTTATGGTTATCCTTACGGCTACGGCTATGGCGGTGGCTATGGCGGTGGCTTTGTGCTGATTGTCGTGTTGTTCATTTTGTTGATTATTGTCGGCGCGGCATTTGTCGCCTAACGGAAAAAGCGAAAGGGATACGGGCCGTTTCGGCGCCACGGAGCGGCTCGTATTTTTCTTTCCCTAATTTGATGCACGCCGAGGCGGGAGCATCATACGATATAGCAGGGAGAAGGAGGCGGAACGATGGATCAGCAATTTTTTAAAAACATCGAAAAGAAAACAGGTGTCAATATGAAAGACGTTTTTGAGCTCGCCAACTCGCTGCAAAACGCCAATTTCAGCGATGAAAAAACGGTGCGCCAAGTGGTGAAGCGGGTGGCGCAAATTGCCAACCGGAAAGTGCCAAAAGAACTTGAGGATCAAATCGTCAAGGCGATCGTCCATAACGGCAAGCAAATTGATTTCAATACGATCGCCAATATGCTGAACAACAAAAAGTAAGCAAAAGGGAGCTTGCGTGCGCACAGCTCCCTTTTGCTCTGCTTGGCTCAGGAGAGCGAAACGATGTTCGATGATCCCAAGCCTTGGATCAGTGTAGACGAGGCTGTTCTATGGCCATCATTCGAGCGATTTCACCATCGTGACATGTGGGATGCCGGCGTCCATAAAGACGCCGGAGACGGTCGTATAGCCGAGCTTTTGGTAAAACGGTTCTGCGTGCGTCTGGGCGTTCAGTTTCGCCGTTTTCGCCCCTTTTGTTTTCGCCAGCTGTTCGATCGCTTCCATCACCATCCGTCCGGCGCCGCGGCCGCGGTAGGACGGCAGGACGCAAATGCGCTCGATTTTGCCGACGCCTTCGTCAATGAAACGGAGTCGCCCAGCACCCACCGGTGTTTGGCCATCATACAGGACGAGGTGGAACGAGTCGTCCTCGAATGCGTCGATTTCCTCGTCTTCCGGCACGTTTTGCTCCTCAATGAATACGAGCCGGCGGACGCGCAAGGCGTCTTCGTACAAAGCGCGATCTTGCGTTGTGCCAATCGCAATGTTCATCTCAGACCGTTTCCTTTCCTCCGACGATAAACGTTTCATAGACGGTCCACGAGCCGTTTTCCAGCTGATAGAGAAGATGGAAGCGGTCGACGGTCTCCTCGAAGTGCACATCTTGCAGCTTCAGCTGGCTGTAGACGTCCGCATATTCTGCGCCCGGCAAATCGCGGCCGATCGTAATGTGAGGCACGAACACAAACTCCGGCTTTCCGGCGAACAAGCCGCTGTGCAGTTGTTCATGAAGGCGCTCGAGCACGTCGTTTGGTTCCACCTTCAAATAAATGATGTTGCTTGTCGGGTAAAACGAGCTGAATTTCGTCACTTTGATCGGAATGGGAGGTGTTTCCGCCGCAATGCGGCGCAACTCTTTCGCCATTTTTTTTATTTGCTCCTCATCCGCTTCAAATGGGTATTTCAGCGTAATATGCGGCGGGATGAGGGCGTAATGGCTGTCGTACCGTTTCCGGTACGAGTTGGCGAAGTCCTGAATCCGTTTTGGCGGAAAGATCACAATGCCGTACTTCATTTTGTTTTCCCTCCTTGAACCAGTTCTTTTTCCATGCACAGGAAACGCACGGAATGGATGCGGCGGCTTCGACATCTTTGAAGTTGCTCCGTTTTGTCCTATAATGATAAAACAGCGGCTACGGCTCGGGGGACATCCGGCTGCCAATACGTCCACGCATGGCCGCCTTCGAACTCATGGTACGTATAAGCAAACCGTTTTTCCATAAACAAGTCCCGCGCCATTCGATTCGGGGTGATAAAATCGCGCACATGGCCATCCGTCGTTTTCACCGCTGTTTCCTCTGTGCCAACAGAATGGTAAAGCGAAAGGAGCGATGGATCGCGGAATGAGCGGATGCGCGCCAATACCGAGTCATCGATATAGGGGGACTGCATGGCGATTTTCCCAAATGTATGCGGATACAACAACCCGGCTAGAAGCGACACCGTTCCGCCGAGCGAATCGCCGATCAGCGCCCGGCCTTTGCCCATTTGGTATGTCGGCAGTTCGCGGTCCAAAAACGGGACGAGCTCATGGGCTAAAAAACGAAGGTATGCTTCGTGCTTTCGTCCTTCCGGGTGGTATTTCTCGTAGCGGTCGTTGACGTTCCGATACGGGATGCCGACGACGATCGTCCGGTCGATTGTTCCTTCTGCCATCAGCGTTTCGATGACGGTTTTCATTTTTCCATACATAAAATAATCTTTGCCGTCTTGCGCGATTAATAAAGAATATTTGTAAAGCGGCGAAAAATTGCTTGGCAAGTAGATGAGCAGTTCGATTTCTTCTTGCAGCTCTCCGCTGTACAACTTGCAGTCGCGCATCGTTCCTGTTGCTGTCGCCATGACCATCCTCCATGAAAGCGTAAGTTCATCTGTTATTGTAACATATTTGCGCCCAAAGATGTTAATGAAGGGCTCGAATTTTTCGCGAATTTGCCGAATCGCACCGCTGACAAAAAAATGGCTTGCAAAAACGTGGGGAATGCGTTACATTTTTATTAAATTTAAAAAAATTGAATACGCGTCCCATTCTTATCAAGAGAAGCGGAGGGAACTGGCCCAATGAAGCTTCAGCAACCAGCCGCCCGGCGGCCAGGTGCTAAATCCAGCGAATTGAGCATTCAATTCGGCAGATAAGAAGAAGCATGACCATGTGCGTATGGAAAAGTCTTCTTCTTAGAAGACTTTTTTTATTTACTCAAGCGGCCGCTTCCATCAACCGCGAGGCGGTTTCGGACGAAGGCGCTTGGCCGCTGCCCAACGGACAGTGGTGCTTCGTTGGGCATTAAGTGGTCGGCCGTTGATCCATGATGGAATTTTCAGCAGAAGGAGAGAGATGAGATGGAGAAACTGGAGACGTTGTTAGCGCAAATTGGCAACCGGAGCGAAACGGTGACGGGGACGGTCAACCCGCCGGTTTATTTTTCCACCGCCTACCGTCATGCCGGCATCGGAGAGTCGACCGGGTTTGACTACATCCGCACCGGCAACCCGACGCGCAAAATCGTCGAAGAAGCGATCGCGAGACTGGAAGGCGGCGACCAAGGTTATGCGTTCAGCTCCGGCATGGCCGCCATTCAGACGGTGCTCGCCTTGTTTGAGAGCGGAGACGAGTTTCTCGTATCGGCCGACCTTTACGGCGGCACGTACCGCCTGTTTGAGCGCGGCTGGCGCAAGTACGGTCTTGGGTTCCATTACGTCGATTTTACCGATCTCGCTGCGGTGGAAGCGTGTATCACCGAAAAAACGAAAGCGATTTTCTTGGAAACACCGACGAACCCGCTTATGCATGAGACCGATATCCGCGCCGTCTCCGAGCTCGCCAAGCGGCACGGGCTTTTGTTGATCGTTGACAACACGTTTTATACACCGGTGCTTCAACGCCCGATCGAACAAGGCGCCGATATTGTCATCCACAGCGCCACGAAATATTTAGGCGGCCATAACGACGTCTTGGCTGGCCTTGTCGTCGCCAAGGGCGAGGAGCTCTGTCAACGCCTGGCCGAGTATCAGAACGCCATCGGCGCGGTTTTGTCGCCGTTTGATTCGTGGCTGTTGATTCGCGGGATGAAAACGCTGGCGCTGCGGATGCGCCAACATGAAGAAAACGCCAAGCGCATCAGCGCCTTTTTGCGCGAACATGAAGATGTCACCGATGTGTTGTATCCGGGAAGAGGCGGGATGCTGTCGTTCCGGATTGCCGATGAAAAGTGGGTGAACGGGTTTTTAAAAAGCTTGCGCCTCATTACGTTCGCGGAAAGCCTGGGCGGAGTCGAAAGCTTCATCACGTACCCGGCGACGCAGACGCATGCGGACATTCCTGAGGAAATCCGCATCCAAAACGGTGTTTGCAACCGGCTGCTCCGTTTCTCGGTCGGCATTGAGCACGCTGACGATTTGATCGCCGACTTGGCGCAGGCATTGAAAAACATGAAAGAGGTGTAAGCGATGGAACGGGAATGGGCGTTTTCGACGAAACTGCTCCATAACGAATGGAAAGTCGACCGCGAGACGGGGGCGGTGAGCGTGCCGATCCAGCACGCCTCCACGTTCCATCAGTTCGATTTCGATTTATTCGGCAAATACGACTACAGCCGCTCCGGCAACCCGACGCGCGAGGCGCTCGAGGAAACGATCGCGGCGTTAGAAGGCGGCGTGCGCGGATTCGCCTTCGCTTCTGGCATGGCCGCCATTTCGACGGCGTTTTTGCTCTTGTCCCGAGGCGACCACGTCCTCGTGACTGAAGACGTCTACGGCGGCACGTACCGGATGATCACGGAAGTGTTGACCCGCTTTGGCATCGAGCATACGTTTGTCGATATGACGGATTTAAACACAGTAGCGGAAAACATTCGTCCGAACACGAAAGTCATTTATATGGAAACGCCGTCCAATCCGCTGTTAAAAGTGACCGACATTCAAGGCGTCGTCAAGCTGGCGAAAGCGCACGGCTGTTTGACGTTCTTGGATAATACGTTCATGACGCCGGCGCTGCAGCGGCCGCTTGACCTTGGCGTCGATATTGTCCTTCACAGCGCCACGAAGTTTTTAGCCGGCCATAGCGACGTCGTCGCCGGGCTGGCGGTCGTGAAAGATGAAGAGTTGGGAAAAGAGCTGTACAAACTGCAAAACGCATTTGGCGCTGTCCTTGGCGTCCAAGATGCGTGGCTTGTGCTGCGCGGATTAAAAACGCTCCACGTCCGGCTGAAGCAGTCATCTGAATCAGCGGCCGCCATCGCCCAATATTTGGCTTGTCACCCAAAGGTCGAAGAAGTGTATTATCCGGGGCTCGAGAACCACCCAGGCCATGACATCCAGCGCCATCAAGCGGACGGGTTTGGCGCCGTGCTGTCGTTCCGCTTGGCCGATGAAGAAGCGGCCCGGACGTTCGTCCGCAACGTCCGCCTGCCCGTGTTCGCCGTCAGCCTTGGCGCGGTCGAGTCGATTTTATCGCACCCGGCGAAAATGTCGCACGCCGCCATGCCGAAAGACGAGCGGCTTCGTCGCGGCATCACCGACGGCTTGCTGCGGCTGAGCGTCGGACTGGAGGATGTCAACGATTTGATCGCCGATTTTGAGCAGGCGCTGTCGTTTGTGAAAGAGCGGCCATCGGTTTCAACGACATAGCCATCAGCCCGCCAAGCCTTCACAGCTCGGCGGGCGGGTCAAGATGCCGCTGAGGTTGACAACAGCCGCTCCTCTTTTAAGTGTTTCAAAAAGAGATCGACGAGTTCGCCGTCCCACTGGGTTCCCTTTCCTTTTCTCAAGATGTCTGCCGCTTGATGAATATCCATCCCTTTACGGTACGGACGATCCGAAGTCATGGCGTCAAATGCATCGGCCACCGCGATGATTTTGCCAAACAACGGAATGTCGTCGCCTGTTAAGCCGTCCGGATATCCCTTGCCATCAATGCGCTCGTGATAGACGTTATGAACGATCGGTTGATACACTTCTTTTTCCTCCCGTTTCATATGGGTAAGCAGTAAGCTGACGGGATGCAAGACAGAGGAAATGGTCGGAGGTTCTATTGTCGTGAGGGAAACAGCTGGCAGCCGTTGCTGAAAAGCGGTTTGCACGTTAACGAGCACATTGAGGATTTGTTGAAGCTGTGCCAATAAAAACATTCGACTTCGCCGTCTCACGCGCCCTTGAACGCTGCGTCATCTCGACGGCCAGCTTGCAGCTTGCCACCGAGCTGATCTCCCTGCCCCCCTTGCCGAACAGCAGCGCTGCCGCATCATCACGCAGTACGAATCCGCCCGCCGCCGGTACACCCCGCTTTTGCTCGAGCCGTTTGAGAGCGGGTTGTTTTGATAGGGGGCGGCACGAGCTTCCCCTTTTTCACGGTGAACACTCATTTTTTAAAAAAATAGTTGACAACCTGTATTCCCGTTTATATAATTAAAAATGTGTTTAACAGTGAACAACAACATATGATTCCGTAGCTCAGCTGGGAGAGCGCCACCTTGACAGGGTGGAGGTCGCTGGTTCGAGCCCAGTCGGAATCATCAAGTGAAATCCCTTGAGCTGCAAGGCTTAAAGGGATTTTTTTGTTTATGTTGTCGTTTTTAATTTGAATGTTTGGGTTGTATGTGGGAGACTATGTTTAGCGAAAACATTTACAGAAAAAACCGTATGAAAGCCCACGGTTTCAATCGTGGGATGAAAGACGGTGTTGCTCGGTAAATCCCTTAATGGGATTGTTTAGCGCAACAATGTTTATCTTTAAGGGTTTCAGTATAACCATTAAACCGATACAAGAATGGCAAAAGCAACCGTATCTTGGCGGTATGGCGTTTCAGTATAACCATTAAACCGATACAATTAATAATATGGAACAAGAATATCGAAGAACGAAAACAATTGTATCGTTGATTAACTATCATTTTGTTTTCTGTCCACGGTATCGAAGAAAGGTGTTAGTGGGCAGAGTGGAAGAGCGATTCAAGCAGTTAGTAGAAGAAATTTGCCAGGAGAATGATTGGATCATCCTTGCTATGGAAGTGATGCCTGATCATTGTCATTTGTTCTTGAATTGCCTCCCTTCTGATTCTCCATCAGATATGATGGCAAAAGTGAAAGGAGCGACTTCCAGACGATTAAGACAAGAATTTCAACACTTGTCTCATCTGCCGAGTCTTTGGACACGCTCTTTCTTCGTTAGTACAGCAGGGAATGTATCAAGTGAGACAATAAAACGTTATGTGGAATCTCAAAAGAAAAGGGGGTGAATCCATGCCGACGATCACCCTAAGGCTGGAGCTGCACAAGCCAACGAAAGCCAAACAAGATATGTATGAACGGATGACAGCAGTGAATACCGCGTTTGCGAATTGGCTGTTGAATCATCCCGAACTGAATCAAGCGACGAGCAAAATTTTTAAAACGTTTTCGTCGCAGCGGTTTCCTTCCGCCGTCGTCAATCAGACGATTCGAGAAGTGAAGTCCCAAAAGAAAAAACAAAAGGCAAAGAAGTTCCGAACATTCTGGTGTTGCTTTAACAATCAAAACGTGAAGGTGGAAAAGAAAGGAGCGTTCTACACGGTTTCCTTCCCCACACTGGAGAAGCGAATTGGCGTGCCAGTGGTTGCGCGCCCCTATCAAGAAGGGTGGCTGAAGCGGCTGTTGGACGGAACCGCCAAACAAGGGGCCGCCAAGCTCTACAAAAAGAGAACGAGATGGTATTTGGCGATCGCGATCACCTTTGACGTGAAGCCACAGCACGAAACAAAGGCAATGGGCGTTGATTTGGGACTTCGCTATATCGCCGTGGCCAGCGTGGGAACGAAATCGTTGTTTTTCAAAGGGAACCAATGCGCCTTTGTGCGCCGACGCTATGCGGCTTTGCGGCGAACGTTGGGCAAAGCCAAAAAGCTCCATATGATTCGCAAAATCGGCCGTAAAGAGTCCCGCTGGATGAAGGATCAAAATCACAAAATCAGCCGTCAACTCGTGAATTTTGCCCTCGCCAACGGTGTTGGCGTGATTCGGATGGAAGCGTTGACGGGGATTCGGAAACGGGCCAAATCGGCCAAAGAAGCGGGGCGAAGCCTTCATGCTTGGGCATTTCACCAACTGCAAACGATGATTGCCTATAAAGCGGAAATGGCAGGCATTCGGGTGGAGTGGGTGGATCCAACCTACACGAGCCAAACGTGTAAATGTGGACATCGGGAAAAGGGAAATCGCAATGGCATCCACTTTCAGTGTAAACAATGCGGATACACCCTCCACGCCGACTTGAATGGCGCGATCAACATCGCCAAAGCGATTTCGGGTTTCGCCTCCTAACCTAGCGCACTGGTCACAGGTGCGCCGCCCATGGGGGTACAGCTTAACCCGATGGGACGGGGTGATGACACACCCCTAAACTTGGGCGTTGTCCGAACCAGAAATGGATGAGGACGCGAATGACCCAAGAATCCCACGGATTTAGGCGTGCGGAGTGTCAAAAAGAAGTCGATCGTTCTATAAAAAATTTGGTTGAAAGATAGGTAAAAAGGGATGCATATGAAAAATAATCAAACAAGCACAGTCTATGTCATATCAGGCCCCGCTGGGGTTGGCAAATCAACAATTTCAACAGCATTGGCGAACAAGTTGGAGCGTAGTGCGTATATTTCGGGCGATGACATCAGCCATATGCATATCAATGGACGGAAAAAACCGTGGGAAAGTAAAGAAGAGCTTTCATTAATTTGGGATAATATTCTAAGTCTTGCAAGAAATTTTGTAAAATACGGCAATGATGTGGTAGTGGATTATATTGCCTTTCCTCATGAAGTGATATGGTTGTATGAAAATGTAAAGAATTTAAACGTAACGGTTATGTATGTTGTTTTGTGGGCAGATGGGAAAACGTTAAGGCAAAGGGATGAGATGAGGGCCCCCGAGCAACAAATGGGGGAACGCTGCCTCATTTTGCTGAATGAGTTCCATGCATCAGGATTCGATCGAAAGCATCTTTTGGATACTAGCGGGAAACGTAAGGATGACATAGATGAGATGATTGATGAAATCATGAGCAATCAAAGATTTCGAATTTGTTAAAAGATGTTTCATTGGCGCTGCTCTTTCCTTGCCATCGCGAGTTGATTCTCACATCTTTGAAGCAATGACACTGCGAATTTTATTGCTCTGCCGGTGAACACAAACAGCCCGTTTTCAGCGGGCTTTTTTTCATGATATGATAATAACAAAAGAAGAAAGTTGCAAAAGAGACGAAGATGAGGGATGGACATGGCGCATAACTTTCAATTTCTAGAAGGAAAATGGGATGTGCTTGCCCGGGTAGGGGAGACGGCCGAGCGGCATGTGCATCAAAACCCAAACGTGGCGATCAGCGAGCTGCGCAAGTTGGCCGAGGCGATGACGAAATACATATTGGCGTTCGAAGGCATTCGCGAAGAGCGCGGCACCGATCAGCAAGACCGCCTCAAGGTGCTGCTGTATGAACAAATCATCCCAAAAGAGATATATGACATCTTCACGATGATCCGCTTAAAAGGCAATCAAGCGGTGCATGATCCCAATTATGGGGACGTGCATGAGGCAAAGACGCTATTGCACATGGCGTTTCGCCTAGCTGTATGGTTTATGGAAGTGTACGGCGACTGGTCGTTCGAAGCTCCCCAGTATCGAGAGCCGCTGCCGCCATCGTCTGAATCGACGGATGAACTGAATCGGCTCATCGAATCGTATAAACAGCGGCTTGCCGACTTGGAAGCGGAGCTTTCGCACATCCGCGAGACGGGGCTGTATACGAGTGCCGAGGAAAAACAAAAGCGGCGTGACTATTCGCGGCGGGCGGTGGCGAATTTCGAACTGACTGAGGCAGAGACGCGCCTCATCATCGATGAACAGCTGCGGGCGGCTGGCTGGGAGGCTGATTCGGAAAAACTGCGCTTTGCCAAAGGCGCGCGGCCAGAGAAGGGGCGGAATTTGGCGATTGCCGAATGGCCGCTTCGGCACGGGGTTGCCGATTATGCTCTTTTTATCGGCTTGGAGCTGGTCGGCCTCATTGAAGCGAAACGCGCAAGCAAAGACATCCCCGCCGATATCGAACAGGCAAAACAATACGCCCGTCTCGTTGTGCGCCATGGGCAAGAAGTGATTCACGAGCCGTGGGGGGAGTATTTCGTTCCATTTTTGTTCGCCACCAACGGCCGTCCGTACGTGAAACAGCTTGAACAAAAGTCCGGCATTTGGTTTTTGGACGCCCGGAAATCGACGAACCATCCGCGCCCGCTGCAAGGCTGGTATACGCCGGACGGGTTGAAACAGCTGCTGGAACAAGACATTGAACGATCCGAACAGCGGCTGCGCGATGAGACGTTCGATTATTTGAAACTGCGGCCGTACCAAGTGCGGGCGATTCAGGCTGTTGAGCGGGCGCTTGAAGACAAGCGCCGGAGCGTGCTTGTCGCCATGGCGACGGGAACGGGAAAAACGCGCATGGCGATCGGCTTGATTTACCGCTTGCTCAAAGCGAAACGGTTTCGGCGCATTTTGTTTCTCGTTGACCGAAAAGCGCTCGCCGAACAAGCGGAAGCGGCGTTTAAAGAAAGCCGAATGGAGCACTTTCAGACGTTTGCCGAGATTTACGGTTTGCAGTCGCTGTACGACCAAAAGCCCGATCCGGAGACGAAAGTGCATATCGCCACCGTTCAAGGAATGTTGAAGCGCATTTTTTACAACGACCGTCCCGAAGACGTTCCGCCGATTGACCAGTATGACTGCATCATCGTCGACGAAGCCCACCGCGGCTATACGTTGGATAAAGAAATGAACGAAATCGAGCTGGAGTTTAAAGACCATCGCGATTATGTAAGCAAGTATCGGCAAGTGCTCGATTACTTCGATGCCGTCCGCATCGGTTTGACCGCGACGCCCGCCTTGCATACGACGGACATTTTCGGCCCGCCCGTGTTTACGTATTCGTATCGCGAGGCGGTCATCGACGGGTATTTGGTCGACCATGAGCCGCCGTATCAGTTTGATACGGTGCTGAAACGGGAAGGGATTACGTGGGCGAAAGGAGAGACGGTTGATGTCTACGACGCCGTATCCCATACGGTGTCGCAAGAGTATTTGGAGGATGAACTGAACATTGATGTTTCGCACTTTAACACGAAAGTCGTAACGGAAAGCTTTAACCGCGTCATCATTCGCGAGCTCGTCAACTATATCGCTCCGGATGATGAAGGGAAGACGCTCATTTTTGCCGCGACGGACGATCACGCTGATCTCGTCGTCCGGCTGCTGAAAGAAGAATTTGCGCGCATATACGGAGAGTTCGATGACAATGCGGTCATGAAAATCACCGGATCGATCAAAGACCCGTCAGGAGCGATCCGCAGGTTTAAAAACGAAAAATACCCGACAATCGCGGTGACGGTCGATTTGTTAACGACAGGGGTCGATGTGCCGGCGATTACGAACCTCGTCTTTTTGCGCCGCGTTCGCTCGCGCATTTTGTATGAACAAATGCTCGGCCGGGCGACAAGGCGGTGCGATGAGATTGGGAAAGACCATTTCAACATCTTTGACGCCGTCGGCATTTACGAAACGTTAAAGCCGTATACAAGCATGAAACCGGTCGTCGCCCGCCCGCAGGCGACGCTGACGGAGCTGTTCGATGAACTCGAACCGCTTGAACAGACCGCCCATCTGGAATACCAAAAAGAACAAATCATTGCGAAGATGCAACGGAAAAAGCGGACGTGGTCCGACAGGCAGCACGAAGATTTCCGCGTGCTCTCCGGCGGAAAAACGGTCGATGAATTCATCGACTGGCTGAAATCGCTGCCGTCTGATGAACTGAAAGACGGGCTGAAAGAATATAAATCGATGTTCCGCTATTTGGACGAAAACCGGTACCGCGAGCGCAAGCAATACATTTCCCACCATGAAGACAAGCTGCTTGGCGTCAAACGAGGCTACGGCAATGCGGAAAAACCGGACGACTATTTAGAGGCGTTCGGTGAATTTATCCGCACGAACATGAATAAAATCCCGGCGCTGATGATTGTCTGCCAGCGGCCGTCCGAACTGACGAGGGAAGAGTTGAAACAACTGCGATTGGAACTTGACCGAAGAGGCTTTTCCGAGAAAAAACTGCAGGCGGCATGGCGGGAGGCGAAAAATGAGGACATCGCCGCCGACATTATCGCCTTCATCCGCCAACAGGCGCTCGGCGACCCGCTCATCAGTCATGAAGAACGAATTCGCCGCGCCATGAACGCCATTTACCGGATGAAACCATGGCCGCCGCTGCAAAAGAAATGGCTTGAGCGGATCGAAAAACAGCTGCTGCAAGAATACGTCCTCCATCCCGACCCGGAAAAAGCGTTTGACTACGAACCGTTTAAAAGCCACGGCGGCTTTAAGCAGCTGAACAATATTTTCGGCGGTCAATTGCCGCAAATCGTGCGCGAAATTAATGAAAACTTGTACAACTACGCCAAGAAGGAGCAAGCCTAGAGATGAACAACCGAGAAATTGTCCAAAAGCTGTGGAACTTGTGCAACGTCTTGCGCGACGACGGCATCACGTACCACCAATATGTCACCGAGCTGACGTATTTGCTGTTTTTGAAAATGATGAAAGAAACCGGGCAAGAATACATCATCCCCGAGCCATACCGTTGGGACGTGCTCGCCAAAAAGGATGGAATCGAGCTGAAAACGTATTACCAACAGCTGCTCATGGCGCTTGGGCAGGAAGAGAACGAACTGTTAAGGCAAATTTACACCGAAGCGACGTCCAACATCCGTGAGCCGAAAAACTTGGAAAAAATCATCCGCACCATCGACGCGCTTGACTGGTACAACGCGAAAGAAGAAGGGCTCGGCGCCTTGTACGAAGGGCTGCTCGAGAAAAACGCGAGCGAATTGAAATCAGGCGCGGGGCAATATTTCACCCCCCGCGTGCTGATTGACGTCATCGTCGAACTCGTTGACCCGAAGCCCGGCGAGCGCTGCCACGACCCGGCGGCGGGGACGTTCGGCTTTATGATCGCCGCCAGCCGCCACGTCCGGGCGAAAACGGACGACTATTTTGATTTATCGGAAGAAGAAATTCGGTTCCAGAAATATGAAGCGTTCTCCGGGGTCGAGCTCGTCCGCGACACGCACCGCCTCGCGGTCATGAACGCCCTCTTGCATGATGTGCACGGCGACATTTTGCTTGGCGACACGCTCTCTCCCCTTGGCGAACAGCTGAAAGGGTATGACGTCATTTTGACAAACCCGCCGTTTGGCACAAAAAAAGGCGGGGAACGGGCGACACGGACCGACTTTACGTTTATGACGTCAAACAAGCAGCTGAACTTCCTCCAGCACATTTACCGGGCGCTCAGACCAAACGGCAAGGCGCGCGCCGCGGTCGTTGTGCCCGACAACGTGCTGTTTGAAGGCGGCGTCGGCGCCGACATCCGCCGCGACTTGATGGACAAATGCAACGTCCATACGATCTTGCGCTTGCCGACCGGCATTTTCTACGCCCAAGGGGTGAAAACGAACGTCTTGTTCTTCACCCGCGGGGAAACAGACACGGGCAACACGAAAGAAGTATGGGTGTACGATCTTCGCACGAACATGCCGTCGTTTGGCAAGCGCAATCCGCTGACGAAAGACCATTTCGCCGGATTTATGAAAGCCTACACCGCCGAAGACCGCCATCAAGTCGACGATGAACGGTGGAACGTCTTCACCCGCGACGACATCGCCAAAAAAGGCGACAGCCTCGACATCGGTCTCATCGCCGACGAATCGCTGTCCGTGTACGACAACTTGCCCGACCCGATCGACTCGGCTGAAGAAGCGGTGGAGAAATTAGAGCTCGCCATCTCGCTGCTCAATGAAGTCATTGCCGAACTGAAAGCGGCCGAACACCCGACCCGCTACGAACCGGCAAAAACCGAAATGCTCCACGTCGCTGAACGACTCGAGGTGTCAGAACGATGAGCAAGGCCAAACCAAAATCGATGGAACAGCTGCTCGAAGAAGCGCTCGTGCCCAAAGACGAGCAGCCGTACGAAGTGCCGGGGAATTGGGTGTGGGTGAAATTTGGAGTTGTTGCCAAGTTATTTAATGGATATGCATTTAAAAGCACTGATTATTCTGATGAGGGTATACCAATAATTCGAATATCCGATTTAAATGGTATGGAAACAACTCCCGAAACCGCTGTTAGGGTTCCTAGAGAGCTCTACAATGAAAAGTTTTTGGTGCGCAAAGGCGACTTATTAATCGCAATGTCTGGGGCTACTACTGGGAAAATAGGTATATATAATTCGGACGAAATCGCTATGCAAAACCAACGCGTTGGAAATATCAAAACGATTAATGATAACATTTTATATGCAGCGTATAGAAATTATTTTGTGATTAGTTCCTCGACAGAAATTTCGAAATTGGCGTATGGTGGAGCACAGCCAAATATAAGTGGTGCTCTCATTGAAAGTCTGTCTTTCCCACTCCCCCCCCTAAACGAACAAAAACGCATCGCCGATAAAATTGAGCGGCTGTTTGCGAAAATCGACGAAGCAAAGCGGCTGATTGAAGAAGTGAAGGAGTCGATCGAACAGCGGCGGGCGGTAATTTTGGAGAAGGCGTTTAAAGGGCAATTAGGGACAAATGATCCGAGCGAGAAAAGTATATTGGAAACATCCGATGATCTAAGTGAAAAAGACGTCATTCCGAAAGAACAATGGCCTTATGAGGTGCCGGGGAATTGGGTGTGGGTGAAATTTGGAGTTGTTGCCAAGTTATTTAATGGATATGCATTTAAAAGCACTGATTATTCTGATGAGGGTATACCAATAATTCGAATATCCGATTTAAATGGTATGGAAACAACTCCCGAAACCGCTGTTAGGGTTCCTAGGGAGCTCTACAATGAAAAGTTTTTG
Source organism: Geobacillus proteiniphilus (assembly GCF_001908025.1). GTDB lineage: Bacteria > Bacillota > Bacilli > Bacillales > Anoxybacillaceae > Geobacillus > Geobacillus proteiniphilus. The sequence continues at coordinate 3,118 of NZ_MQMG01000023.1, read as the reverse complement.
GTGCGCAAAGGCGACTTATTAATCGCAATGTCTGGGGCTACTACTGGGAAAATAGGTATATATAATTCGGACGAAATCGCTATGCAAAACCAACGCGTTGGAAATATCAAAACGATTAATGATAACATTTTATATGCAGCGTATAGAAATTATTTTGTGATTAGTTCCTCGACAGAAATTTCGAAATTGGCGTATGGTGGAGCACAGCCAAATATAAGTGGTGCTCTCATTGAAAGTCTGCCTTTCCCACTCCCCCCGCTAAACGAACAAAAACGCATCGCCGAGAAACTCGACAACTTATTAGAAAAATTAGAGAACGAAAAACAACTCGTTTTGGCAGTGGAGGAAAAGCTCGATTTATTAAAACAATCCGTTCTCCAGAAAGCCTTCCGCGGCGAGTTGGGGACGAATGACCCGAACGATGGACACGCGATGGAGTTGGTCAAAGAAGCGTTGCTCTCGTCAAGCGGACAGCGGTGACGCTGTTCGCTTGATCCAATCATGATTTTGCATTGTGGGGGATGGCGATGAAAATTTATGACGAGCCGTTGGCGATATCAGCGGATCAATGGCTGTCCATGCTAAACGATCGAAGTGTTTTCCATGAAGAGGATGTGGAATTGATTCGAACCTTATATTATTTCCCAGATTGCCGCGCATCGGGAAAAGAGTTAGCGCGCGTTTTAAACAAAGCGAGTCATTCCCCTTTCAACGCTCAAATAGGAAGGTTAGGAAAACGCATTGTTCGAAAACACCCGGTCTGTCCAAATTGCCATGCGATGTTGCATCGGGGGAATTTATCTATTGAAGAGCTGCAGAGGATTGTGGAAGCACGCAGAACGATTTCAGTTGCTCATGAACCAAACTGACGGTCAAATAAGCGCAGTGCTTTACAGATTTGGGGCTGAAGCCTTCTTTAAACATTGCCCCTAAATCACCATGGGGTGGGTTGAAATGCCTCCCAACCTTTCTGTCTCAAAGGATGAGAGGCATTTTGTCTGCCCGGCCACTGTCGAACCCGGTTGAATCAGAATGATCAAAAATGGCTTATTTTAGAAAGAAAAAGGGTGAATGTAAAACATATACATTTTTTGTTTTACCCGTTTGAATCAAGCGAGTTTTTTGGTGCAATCGTAAACTTTTGCACCATTTCTTGCAACGTTTCTGATACATTCGCCAATGAAGCGGCTGCTGACGCAATCTCTTCCATGGAAGCGAGTTGCTCTTCGGCGGAATGGGCCATTGTTTTGGACGTCTCCATCGTCTTTTCGGCTGTAGCGGCTAGTTCAGCAACGGCTGAATCCAGTTCTTGTATGCCTGCTGAAAGCTGCTGTACGGATGCTGATACGTCTTCCAATTGGGCTGAGATTGTTTTCGAGTTTGCTAAAATTGTGTTGAATTTCTCTGCTGTTTCTTGTGAAGCATCGATGCCGTCTTGAACATTTTGCATCACATCTTCCATGCTCGTTGATGTGTTCTCTACATCTTGATGGATACTGGACAACAAATGGGTAATTTGTTTTGTCGCTGCTTGCGTTTGTTCGGCCAATTTTCTCACTTCATCGGCCACGACGGCAAATCCCGCCCCATGTTCTCCTGCTCTCGCCGCTTCTATGGCGGCGTTTAAGGAAAGGAGATTCGTCTGCTCCGCGATTTGATGAATCGTGTGGACGACCGCTTCGATTTCTTTTGACCGCTCCTGCAACGTGTGAATCAGTTGTTCTGACCGGAGCACGGCTTGATGAATGTCCTGCATCTGCTCGGCATTTTTTTCTACAGATGTTTTCCCGTCTTCGGCTAAGTTTGTCATATGGACGGACAAGTGGGCGATGGCTGTCGTGCGCTCCGCGATTTGCGAGACGCCCTGCGTCATTTGCTCCATGGCGGCGGCGATTTCATCGGTTTGGCTGCTTTGGCTGTCCGCTCTGCTGGCGACTTCTTGGATGCCGACAGAAACTTGTTCAGTTGACAAGGCTGTTTGCTCCGCGCTCGCTGTCAGTTCCTCTGCAGCCGCGGCGACTTGCTCTGATGCATCCGCGACTCGGGTCAGCATTTGAGAAAGATCGTCTTTCATTTTGTTATAGCTTTCGACAATTTGTCCAATTTCATCACGAGTTCTGTCGTTGATGGCAACAGTAAAGTCTCCATTCCCTGCTCGCTGGAGGGCGCTAGAGACGGCGGCCAATCGAGCATGGATGCGACGCGAGAACCATATTGCGGCTGCTGATGCAATCACGAATATGATGACTGCAGAAAGGACCAATGTTTTCAAAAGGGAAGACACGGCTGTGTCCACATATGTTTGGGGAATCCCAACATAAAACATCCCGATAATTTCTCCGCGATCGTTTTTGATAGGCATATATGCAGCTTGATACCATTGATGTAAAATATTCACTTCACGGAAGAAGGTGTTCCCTTTCTTTAACACTTGTTCCACGACTTCTGGCGGCGCGGTTGTGCCAACAGCCCGTCGATGGTTCACGATAATGTTGGTGGCAACCCGTGTTTCATTTTGAAAGATCGTTGCCGTTCCGCCCGTTAGTTTTCCGATTTCGTCAACGAGTTGATTGTTGCCATTGATTTTCTCGCTTCCTTTATAAAGCGCTCCGTCTTTTACAATCCAACTCCCTTCATATTTTTCGTCAAGATAGCGATAGGCCAAGGAAAGACTGGATTTGACTCTTTCAAGCGTTTCTTTTTGGATTCCCTCTTTGATTTGGATGATGGCAGCAGCCGTCAAAGCAGCGGTTAATAGAATAATGATGCAAAAAATCAAAATATTGATCTTTGTTCCTAGCTTCAAGGTTTTCAATGAGTGCTCCTCCTCTCCATCCTTTGTCAGACATATCCATTATTATAACTAAGAAGAAGAAGGGGCATAAATAGTGTATCGTTCCTAATTTGCTTTTGCTGTCTTTCAAGGGAGACTCCCGTGACAAAAAATGTTGTCACCATCGGAAGGATGAAAATCCCCTTCTGTCGAATAGTCTCCTTGTAGCTGAGGTCATAAGGTCGTGGTATCTATGGTACGGAAAAGTCCGAAAGATAGACGAACCCCAGCAGCCTGGTGCACCACGGAATGTCGCTCCCTTTTGGGAAGCACGCAGGATAGGAT